>NZ_FPJI01000002.1:188340-623986 GCF_900119355.1 Pseudomonas sp. NFPP02 | reverse complement strand
CCACACGAATTGCTTGATTCAGTTGTTAAAGAGCGGTTGGTTAAGATCTTTCGTCTCAACCGAGGCGCGCATTCTACAGCAGCCTCATTTGCTGTCAAGTGGTTATTTTCAGAAGTTTTCGAAGATTTCTTCAACAACTTCAACCACTTGCGCTTGCGATCTCTCGTAAGCGGGAGGCGAATTCTACAGCGTTACACGCTGCTGTCAACACCTCTTTTTCAACTTCCTTTTGGCTTCGATGAACTGAAGCAACTTGCTGCCGAAAACTGCGTAACTCATTGTTTACCAAGGAGTTTTCCGTTTCGACTGCGCCGGAAGTGGGGCGAATTATAGGCTTCCAGAATCTGCCGTCAACCTTCTTTTTCACATTTCTGTCATATAAGTCAAAAAAGCCCCAATAATGCAAAGGCCGGCCCCAAGGGGCCGGCCTTTTACCTACCGAGCCTTACAGGCTAGGGAAGGCGAATTGCGACGCTTCATGGCTGGCCCGTTGCGGCCAACGCTGGGTGATTGCCTTGCGACGGGTATAGAAACGCACCCCGTCCGGCCCATAGGCATGCAAGTCGCCAAACAGCGAACGCTTCCAGCCACCAAAGCTGTGATACGCAACCGGCACCGGCAGCGGCACGTTCACCCCCACCATGCCGACTTCAATCTCATCACAGAACAGGCGCGCCGCTTCACCGTCACGGGTGAAGATACAAGTACCGTTGCCGTATTCATGATCGTTGATCAGCTGCATCGCCGCTTCCAGGCTATCCACCCGCACTACGCACAGCACCGGCCCAAAGATCTCTTCTTTATAGATACGCATCTCAGGGGTGACGCGGTCAAACAAGCTGCCACCGAGGAAAAAACCTTGCTCATGCCCTGCAACACTCAAGCCACGGCCGTCAACGACCAGCTCAGCCCCCGCCGACACACCGTCCTCTATATAGCCACTGACTTTATCTCGCGCCTGCCCCGTCACCAACGGGCCCATATCCAGCCCGCAAGAAGTGCCCGCACCAATCTTCAACGCCTTGACCTGAGGCGCCAGCTTGGCGATCAACGCATCCGCTACCTGGTCGCCCACGCACACAGCCACCGAGATCGCCATGCAACGCTCACCGCAGGAACCATAAGCCGCGCCCATCAGGGCACTCACAGCGTTATCCAGGTCTGCATCCGGCATCAGCACCGCGTGATTCTTCGCCCCACCCAGCGCCTGCACGCGCTTGCCGCGTTTGGTCGCTTCGGAATAGATGTACTCGGCAATCGGCGTCGAACCTACAAAGCTCAAGGCTTTGACTTCCGGCGCTTCGATCAATGCGTCCACCGCGCCCTTGTCGCCATGCACCACGCTGAGCACGCCTTTGGGCAATCCGGCTTCCTGCAACAGCTGCGCGATCAACAGCGTCGAACTCGGGTCGCGCTCTGAAGGTTTAAGGATGAAACAGTTACCGCAGACAATCGCCAGCGGGTACATCCACAACGGCACCATCGCCGGGAAGTTGAACGGGGTGATACCCGCCACTACGCCCAACGGCTGGAAGTCCGACCACGCATCAATGTTCGGCCCTACGTTGCGGCTGTATTCACCCTTGAGAATCTCCGGCGCCGAGCACGCGTACTCCACGTTCTCGATCCCACGCTTGAGTTCACCCGCGGCGTCTTCCAGGGTCTTGCCATGTTCTTCGCTGATCAACTGCGAGATCCGTGCTTCGTTCTGCTCCAGCAGTTGCTTGAAACGAAACATCACTTGGGCACGCTTGGCCGGCGGCGTATTGCGCCAAGCCGGAAACGCCGCCTTGGCTGAGTCAATCGCCTGTTGAATGGTTTCACGACTGGCCAAAGGCACCTGGTGAATCACCTGCCCGGTAGACGGGTTATAGACGTCGGCACTACGACCGCTGTCGTTGACCAGTTCACCGTTGATCAAATGCTGGATAAGGCTCATGCAGGGCTCCTGAAAAATTGTTCTATATAGAAGGAGAAATCAGTCGATCTTGTTCAGCACTTCGCCGACCGCGTCAAACAGACGGTCCAGGTCCTGCGGCTTGCTGTTGAAGGTTGGCCCGAACTGCAGGGTGTCGCCGCCAAAACGCACATAGAAACCGGCCTTCCACAACGCCATGCCGGCCTCGAATGGACGCACGATGGCATCTCCATCACGTGGGGAAATCTGAATCGCACCGGCCAGGCCGTAGTTGCGAATGTCGATCACATTCTTGCTGCCCTTCAAACCGTGCAGCGCATTCTCAAAGTGCGGCGCGACTTCGGCTACGCTCTGCACCAGGTTTTCTTTCTGCAACAGGTCCAATGCCGCCAAGCCCGCCGCGCAAGCTACCGGGTGCGCCGAGTAGGTGTAGCCGTGGGGGAATTCCACTGCGTATTCCGGCGTCGCCTGGTTCATGAAGGTCTGGTAGATCTCGCTGCTGGCAATCACCGCGCCCATCGGAATCGCGCCGTTGGTGACTTGCTTGGCAATGCACATCAGGTCCGGGGTCACGCCGAAGCTGTCGGCACCGAACATCGAGCCGGTGCGGCCAAAGCCCGTGATCACTTCGTCGAACACCAACAGGATATTGTGCTGGTCGCAAATTTCGCGCAGACGCTTGAGATACCCCTGCGGTGGCACCAATACCCCAGCGGAACCGGCCATAGGCTCGACAAATACGGCCGCAATGTTCGACGCGTCATGCAGCTCGATCAGCTTGAGCAACTCATCGGCCAAGGCAATACCGCCCTGCTCCGGCATGCCCCGGGAGAAAGCGTTGCTGGCCAGCAAGGTGTGAGGCAGATGGTCAACATCCATCATCGCCTGGCCAAACAGCTTACGGTTACCGTTCACACCGCCCAGGCTGGTACCGGCAATGTTCACGCCGTGGTAACCACGGGCGCGACCAATCATCTTGGTCTTCGTGGCCTGACCTTTCAGGCGCCAGTAGGCCCGCACCATCTTCACCGCCGTATCGGCACATTCAGAGCCCGAATCGGTGAAGAACACATGATTCAGGTTGCCTGGGGTCAGCTCGGTGATTTTTTCCGCCAACTGGAAGGACAACGGATGACCGTACTGGAAGCCTGGAGAGTAGTCCAAGGTGCCCAATTGCTTGGCGACCGCTTCCTGGATTTCCTTGCGCGTATGCCCGGCGCCACAGGTCCAAAGGCCCGACAACGAATCATAGACCTTGCGCCCCTTGTCATCGGTCAACCAGCTACCTTCGGCGGCCACGATCAGGCGTGGATCGCGCTGGAAGTTGCGGTTGGCGGTGTAAGGCATCCAGTGCGCATCCAGCTTCAATTGGCTGGCCAGGGACGATGGGGCGTTTTCGGGCATGTTCATCAGCAAAACCTCGCAGGGCAAAAGGCAGCGTCGGGATTGAAAAAAGCGTTGTTGCAGCTAAATTGCCACGGGGATAAAGTCGGTGAAATCCAACTCTTCTAACCTTCAGTCAGGACTTCACTAAACTATGAGCAGCCGTCGTCCCGACCCTTTGGCCCAAGTCAGTGACTTCGATATTCGCCTGCTGCGCATCTTTCGCAGCGTAGTGGAGTGCGGCGGCTTCTCGGCAGCGGAAACCGTTCTCGGCATCGGGCGCTCGGCCATCAGCCAGCAGATGAGCGACCTTGAGCAACGACTCGGGCTACGACTCTGCCAACGCGGCCGCGCCGGTTTTTCCCTGACGGAAGAAGGCCGCGAGGTCTATCAATCTGCCCTGCAACTGCTGAGTGCCCTGGAAAGTTTTCGCACCGAGGTCAACGGCCTGCACCAACATTTGCGCGGCGAGTTGATCATTGGCCTCACCGATAACCTTGTCACTCTGCCCCATATGCGCATCACCCACGCATTGGCGCAGTTGAAAGAACGCGGCCCGGACGTGCAGATCCAGATCCGCATGATCGCCCCCAATGAAGTGGAGCAAGGCGTACTCGACGGTCGCCTGCACGTCGGTGTGGTGCCCCAGGCCAGCGCACTGTCGGGCCTGGAATACCAGCCGTTGTACAGCGAACGTTCCTTGCTCTATTGCGCGGTCGGCCACCCGCTGTTTTACGCCGACAACAAGCAACTCGACGACGAGCGCGTCGACAGCCAGGACGCCATCGCCCCCACCTTCCGCTTACCCGCGGAAATCCAGGCCCATTACCAGGCGCTCAACTGCACCGCCAGTGCCTCAGACCGTGAAGGCATGGCGTTCCTGATTCTCACCGGGCGTTATATCGGCTACTTGCCCGATCACTACGCCAGCCTATGGGTACAACAAGGCCGACTGCGTGCGCTGAAACCGGCTACACGTTTTTACGATTTGAGCCTGGCATCGGTCACGCGCAAGGGCCGTCGCCCTCATTTGGTGCTGGAAAGTTTCCTGGAAAGCCTGGCCGCCACCCGCTGATTCGGGCGTCGCACAAAAAGCTGAGCACTTGGACAGCTTTTTGCAAGGACTCAAGGACCTTGAACCGTCCGCCTTGAGTTGACCCGCCATGCCCCCAGAATCCTCCAGCCCCAGCGACCTCATCTACGGCCTCAACGACCGGCCGAAACCACTGCCGGCTCTGCTCGCGGCGCTGCAACATGTGCTGGCGGCGTTCGTCGGCATTATCACGCCGCCTCTGATTATTGGCTCCACCCTCGGCCTCACCGCCCACTTGCCCTACCTGATCAGTATGGCGTTGATGGTTTCCGGCGTAGGCACCTTCATCCAGGCACGCAGGCCGTTTGGTATCGGTGCCGGCATGATCTGCCTGCAAGGCACCAGCTTTGCGTTTCTCGGCGCGGTGTTGTCTGCAGGCTTTCTGGTGAAACAACGCGGCGGCAGCCCGGAAGACATTCTGGCGATGATTTTCGGCGTGTGCTTCTTCGGCGCGGCGGTACAGATTGTATTGAGCCGCTTTATCGGCCAGCTGCGCCGCGTGATCACACCGCTGGTGACCGGCATTGTGATTACGCTGATCGGCATCAGCCTGATCAAAGTGGGTATCACCGACCTCGGCGGCGGTTTCAATGCACCGGACTTCGGCGCCCCCGCCAACTTGGCGCTGGGCCTGTTCGTGGTTTTGACGATCATCCTGCTCAACCGCTCGAACACGCCCTGGGTACGCCTGTCGGCCATCATCATCGGCCTGGCCCTGGGCAGCCTCGCGGCGTGGTTCAGCGGTAAACTTGTTCCCCAGGCTTTGCCTGACCTGCCATTGGTCAGCCTGCCTACACCATTCCGCTTTGGTTTCAACTTCGACTGGAGCGCCTTCCTGCCGATTGCGCTGATTTATCTGATCAGCAGCATCGAAACCGTCGGCGACCTCACCGCCAATTGCATGATTGCCCGCCAGCCTATCAGCGGCCCTTCTTATATAAGCCGGCTCAAGGGCGGCGTCCTCGGCGATGGGGTGAGCTGCATGATCGCCGCCACTTTCAGCGCTTTCCCCAACACCACGTTTGCGCAGAACAATGGTGTGATCCAGCTCACCGGCGTGGCCAGCCGTTACGTCGGTTTATACATCGGCGTGTTGCTGTTCTGCCTGGGCCTGTTTCCGCTGATTGGCGCCGTGCTGCAGCAAATCCCCAAGCCGGTGCTGGGCGGCGCGACCCTGGTGATGTTCGGCAGTGTGGCCGCAGCCGGCGTGCGCATTCTCGCCCAGGCACCGCTGGATCGACGCAGCATGCTGATTATCGCCACCTCGTTCGGTGTTGGCCTGGGTATCGCCGCGCAACCTAACCTGCTGCACCTGATGCCGACACTGGTGCAGAACCTGTTCGACTCCGCCATCACCAGCGGCGGTATCACCGCCATCCTCCTGTGCCTGTTACTGCCGGAGGCCAAGGCAAGTACCACCGCCGCAAACCACACCCCGGAACGCGACAGCCTGGAACCGCTTTGACGGTTTTATTGCATCAGGACTTGTCTGAGGCTTGAGGGTGGGTTATCTGTGCACACGTCGTCTCTATCGATCAGCACGGAAACCTCCATGAGCCTCGAAGTTCCTGCCCACAGCAACCACGGCGGTAAACCCGCCAGCCGCATTCGGCAAAAGAATGAACAAGCGATTCTCCAGGCTGCTGAAGATGAATTCGCGCGCCATGGCTACAAAGGCACCAGCATGAACACCATCGCTGCCAGCGCCGGGCTGCCCAAGGCCAACTTGCACTATTACTTCACCAACAAGCTGGGCCTGTACATCGCAGTGCTGAGCAACATCCTCGAACTCTGGGACAGCACCTTCAACGCGCTGACCGCCGAGGATGACCCGGCCGTGGCGCTCGCTCGTTACATCCGCACCAAGATGGAATTCTCGCGCCGCCAACCCCAAGCCTCGCGGATCTTCGCCATGGAGATCATCAGCGGTGGCGAATGCCTCACGGAATATTTCGGCCAGGACTATCGGGCCTGGTTCAGTGGCCGTGCCGCAGTGTTCCAGGCGTGGATCGACGCCGGCAAAATGGACCCCGTCGACCCCGTGCATCTGATCTTCCTGCTGTGGGGCAGCACCCAGCACTACGCTGACTTCGCCACCCAGATCTGCCGCGTCACCGGTCGCACCAAGCTGACCAAGCAGGACATGGAAGATGCCGGCACCAATCTGATCCATATCATTCTCAAAGGCTGCGGCATCAAGCCAGCCCTATAAACGAAGCGATTTATGTCTTTTACGCTCACCGGTTTTTGCGAGTTTCGTGAAGAAATACGCAAAAGCCGCTTTATCACCTTGGCGGCGCCGATTACCAGCCCGCAGGACGCCCAAGCGTTTTTCGAGCGACACAGCGACCTGAACGCCACGCACAACTGCTGGGCCTGGAAGCTGGGCGATCAATACCGCAGCAGCGATGACGGCGAACCCGGTGGCACCGCCGGGCGCCCGATCCTCGCGGCCATCGAGGCCCAGGGCTTTGATCAGGTGGCCGTATTGGTGATCCGCTGGTACGGCGGCATTCAACTGGGCACGGGTGGCTTGGCCCGTGCCTATGGCGGCGGGGCCAATAAATGCCTGCAAAATGCCGAGCGCATCGAGCTGATCAGCCGCGTACCTCTGAGCTGCGCCTGTGGCTTCTCCGAGCTGAACCTGGTGAAGCTGCGTGTCGCTGAACTCGGCGGGCTTGTGGTGGAAGAAACCTTCACCGCCAACGGCGTAGAGCTGCAACTCGCCCTGGGGGAGGCGCACATCGACACCCTGCAAACCCAGCTCGCCGACCTGAGCCGTGGGCGCATCCTGCTCGAACGCTGAAACTGCTACTGTTATGCGCTGAACTCCCTGAACCGCGATTTCAAAGGAAGCCTTTCATGTCTACGCCAAAAACCGCACTGATCATCGGCGCCTCGCGCGGGCTGGGCCTTGGCCTGGTCAAGCAACTGCTCCAGGACGGCTGGGGCGTGACCGCTACCGTGCGCGATCCGAACAAGGCAGATGCCCTGAAAGCCGCGGGGCCGGTGCAGATCGAGAAGTTGGATATGGACGACCAGCAAGCCGTGATCGCCCTGGCCCAACGCCTGAAAGACCGCACCTTCGACCTGCTGTTCGTCAACGCCGGCGTCAAGGGCCCGGCCAACCAGGAGCCCGGCCACGCGACCCTGGCGGAAGTCGGCCAGTTGTTCTTCACCAACGCCGTGGCGCCAATCAACCTGGCCCAGCGCTTTGTCGGGCAGATCCGCAAAGACACCGGCGTGCTGGCCTTCATGAGTTCGGTACTGGGCAGCGTGACCATTCCCGACGGCTCGGACCTGGCGCTGTACAAGGCCAGCAAGGCCGCCCTCAATTCGATGACCAATAGCTTTATCACGCAACTGGGCGAGCCCAAGCCGACGGTGCTGTCGCTGCATCCAGGTTGGGTGAAGACCGACATGGGCGGCGAAAATGCCCACATCGACGTCGAGACCAGCGTGCGCGGCCTGGTGGACCAGGTAAATGCCTACACCGGCAAAGGCGGCCATCACTTCGTCGACTACAAGGGCGACACCATCACCTGGTAACCCCCCCAACTGTAGGAGCGAGCTTGCTCGCGAAGAACGCCCAAGCACTGCGTTAAACCAGACTGCCCGCGTCATCATTGACGATTTTCGCGAGCAAGCTCGCTCCCACAGAGGTAAACTGCCCACCTCGCCCTCCCCGGCGACCCTGGATCAGCAGACAGGGCAACACTGAGCTGGCAAACCTGAACCCATCATTCAGAGGAGCCGGCCAATGCCTGCGACCCGTATCTGGTTAAAAAACCCCCTCGCGATTTTCACTGCCAATGGCCTCGATGCCCGTGGCGGCCTGGTGCTGCAAGACGGTGTCATCACCGAAGTGCTGGCCCAAGGGCAAGCGCCTGCACAACCCTGCGCGCAGGTGTTCGATGCCCGCGAGCATGTGGTGCTGCCAGGGCTGATCAATACCCACCACCACTTCTATCAAACCCTGACCCGCGCCTGGGGCCCGGTGGTCAACCAGCCGCTGTTTCCCTGGCTGAAAACCCTGTACCCGGTATGGGCGCGGCTCACCCCGGAAAAGCTCGCCCTGGCCAGCAAAGTCGCCCTGGCCGAATTGCTGCTCTCGGGCTGCACCACTGCGGCCGATCACCACTACCTGTTCCCCGATGGTTTGGAAAACGCCATTGATGTGCAGGTAGGCAGCGTGCGTGAACTGGGGATGCGCGCCATGCTCACCCGCGGTTCCATGAGCCTGGGCGAAGCCGATGGCGGCCTGCCACCGCAGCAAACCGTGCAGCAAGGCCAGGTGATTCTCGAAGACAGCCAGCGCCTGATCCGCGAATATCACCAGCGCGGTGACGGTGCGCAGATCCAGATCGCCCTGGCGCCGTGCTCGCCGTTTTCCGTCACCCCCGAAATCATGCAAGCCAGCGCCGAGCTGGCCAACCAGCTGGACGTGCGCCTGCACACCCATTTGGCGGAAACCCTCGATGAGGAAGATTTCTGCCTGCAACGCTTCGGGCTGCGTACCGTGGATTACCTCGACAGCGTCGGCTGGCTCGGCCCACGCACCTGGCTGGCTCACGGCATTCACTTCAACCCGGACGAAATCGAGCGCCTGGGCGCAGCCGGCACCGGCATCTGCCATTGCCCAAGCTCGAATATGCGCCTGGCCTCCGGCATCTGCCCCACTCTGGACCTGCTCGCCGCCGGCGCCCCGATCGGCTTGGGCGTGGACGGCTCGGCCTCCAACGACGCTTCGAACATGATCCTTGAAGCCCGCCAGGCCCTGTACATCCAGCGCCTGCGCTACGGCGCGGAAAAGATCACCCCCGAAGGCGTATTGGGCTGGGCCACCAAGGGCTCGGCGCAGTTGCTGGGGCGCACAGACATTGGCGAGTTGGCCGTCGGCAAGCAGGCGGACCTGGCACTGTTCAAGCTCGATGAGCTGCGCTTCTCCGGCAGCCATGACCCCATTTCCGCACTGCTGCTGTGCGGCGCGGACCGGGCAGACCGAGTGATGATCGCGGGTCAATGGCGGGTGATTGATGGTCAAGTCGAAGGCCTGGACCTCAAGGGCTTGATCGCCGATCACAGCCAGGCCGCGCGCCATTTGATCGCGGGCACCTAAGCCAGGCGCCAATCAAAATGTGAGAGCGGGCTTGCTCGCGAATGCGGTGTGTCAGTCAGTACATCTGTGACTGAACCACCGCATTCGCGAGCAAGCCCGCTCCCACATTGGGTCTGCGGCGCCTTTCAAATCGGGTTACAGCCCCAACAGCGACAGCATGATAAAGGTCGCAAACAACACAAAATGCGTCATCCCTTCTATCGCATTGGTTTCACCATCGTTGAGGTTGATCGCGCTGACGATCAGCGTGATAAACACCATAACCGTTTGCACCGGCGTCATCGCCATCTGGAACGGCTGCCCGGTGTAGAGCGCCATGGCTTCCATCACCGGCACCGTCAGGATCACCGTGGACAACGAAGCCCCCAGCGCGATGTTGACCACCGATTGCATGCGGTTGGCCAACGCGGCGCGCAATGCCGTGAGGATTTCCGGAGCGGCCGAGATAGCCGCCACCACAATCGCGGTAATCACTGGTGGTGCGCCTGTGCCTTCCAGGCCCAGGTCGAGGGTCTTGGACATCACCTCGGCCAGCGCGCCAATCACGATCACCCCAAACACCAGGGTCGCAATGGAAAACGTCAGGCTGACAGACGGCGCGTGCTCGTCTTCCGGCTGTTTCTTACGGCGTTTCTCCGGGTAGCTGTAGCTGAAGAAATAACTGTGCGGCCCCACCTGCATGCGCAGGAATAAGGTGTAAAGCACCACCATCGCGCCAATGGTGAAGGCCGAGTAAATTTTCCAGTCCGCTTCGGGGATAAATTCCGGTACCACCATCGACACCCCCATGGCGGTAAGAATCATCACACTGTAGGTGCGCGCTGAGTCATCGTTGTAGGACTGTTCGCCATGCTTGATGCCGCCCATCAGCGCGGCCAGGCCGAGGATACCGTTGATATCGAGCATCACCGCTGAGTAGATGGTGTCGCGCACCAGGGTGGGCGATGGCTCGTTACTCATCATGATCGCCAGGATCACCACTTCCACCAATACCGCGGCGAGGGTCAGGATCATGGTGCCGTAGGGGTCGCCGACTTTTTCCGCCAACTGTTCGGCGTGATGGGCCACGCGCATCGACGCCATCACGATAAACGCGATCAGCGCAAAGCCGGCCAGCAACGCAACCAGTTGGCCGCTGTGGAGCATCCAGTGCTCCAGCGGGTAGGCGGCGATGGCGGCAATCAGCGCCAGCAGCATGAATTTTTCTTGCTTGAGGGATGTGAGCATTCCGGGCCTTTTCGTACAGCGAATCAGTCATTGATGGGGTACAGACTGCGCCGAGCCGCTAACGTTTCGTTACACCTTAGTTCAGGCCGCCCTTGCGTGAGTGACAGAAATACTCTCCTGCTGGTCAGGTTTTGCCGATTATTTCAGCCATGGCCTGTAGAATGCCGCCATTGCACCTGATGAGATTTTAAAAATGTACGATTGGCTCAACGCCCTGCCCAAGGCTGAATTGCACCTGCACCTGGAAGGCTCGCTGGAGCCTGAGTTGCTGTTCGCCCTGGCCGAGCGCAACAAGATTGCGCTGCCATGGAACGACGTCGAAACCCTGCGCAAAGCCTACGCCTTCAACAACCTGCAAGAGTTTCTCGACCTGTATTACAAGGGTGCCGATGTGCTGCGCACGTCCCAGGACTTCTACGACCTGACCTGGGCTTACCTGCTGCGCTGCAAGGCCCAGAACGTGATCCACACCGAACCCTTCTTCGACCCGCAAACCCACACCGACCGTGGCGTGCCGTTCGAAGTGGTGCTCAACGGCATCGCCGCTGCGCTTAAAGACGGCGAGCAGCAACTGGGCATCACCAGCGGTTTGATCCTCAGCTTCCTGCGCCACCTGAGCGAAGACGAAGCGCAGAAAACCCTCGACCAGGCGCTGCCGTTCCGTGACGCGTTCGTGGCCGTGGGCCTGGACAGCTCGGAAATGGGCCACCCACCGAGCAAGTTCCAGCGCGTGTTCGACCGTGCCCGTCACGAAGGCTTCCTGACCGTGGCCCACGCCGGTGAAGAAGGCCCGCCCGAGTACATCTGGGAAGCCATCGACCTGCTGAAAATCCAGCGCATCGACCACGGCGTGCGAGCCATTGAAGACGAGCGCTTGATGCAGCGCATCATCGACGAACAGATCCCGCTGACGGTATGCCCGCTGTCCAACACCAAGCTCTGCGTGTTCGACGACATGGCCCAGCACAACATCCTCGACATGCTCGAGCGTGGTGTAAAAGTCACCGTGAACTCGGACGACCCTGCCTACTTCGGCGGTTATGTCACCGAGAACTTCCACGCGCTGCACACCTCCCTGGGCATGACCCAGGACCAGGCCAAACGCCTGGCGCAGAACAGTCTGGATGCGCGGCTCGTGAAACCGTAACTGAATAGACTTGGACTCAACCTGTGGGAGCTGGCTTGCCTGCGATAGCGGTGTATCAGCCAGCCTCTTATTGCCTGACCTACCGCTATCGCGGGCAAGCCCGGCTCCCATATGGCCCCATCAGCTTCAAGCCTGGGTGAGTTCTTCCAGGGTCTTGCCCTTGGTCTCCATCCCGAACAGCCACACCACCAGCGCCGCCACCGCAAAGCACAGCGCGCCCAAGGCAAATACCCCGCCCTGCCCGGTTATCGGGAACACCAACCCGGTCACCAACGGCCCCAGCAACGAACCAACCCGCCCAATCGCCGACGCAAACCCCGAGCCGGTTGCACG
Source organism: Pseudomonas sp. NFPP02 (assembly GCF_900119355.1). Taxonomy (NCBI): domain Bacteria; kingdom Pseudomonadati; phylum Pseudomonadota; class Gammaproteobacteria; order Pseudomonadales; family Pseudomonadaceae; genus Pseudomonas; species Pseudomonas sp. NFPP02. The sequence continues at coordinate 611,766 of NZ_FPJI01000002.1, read as the reverse complement.
TGCCGAGGTGGGATACAACTCCGGCGTGTAGGTGTACAGCACCGCCCACATGCCAAACAGGAAGAACTGCATCAACAACCCCGAGGTGATCAGCAGGCCCACGTTGCCGCCAAACACTGCGCTCTGCCCATACAGAAACGCCATCACCCCGCCGCCCAGCAGGGTCACCACGCACACAGGCTTGCGTCCCCAGCGCTCCACCAACCACGCGGCCATCAAAAAACCTGGGATTCCGCCCAGGGAAATGATCACCGTGTAATACACCGACTGAGTCACGGCAAAACCCGATTGCTGCAACAACGCACTCAACCACGACGTCAGCCCGTAGAACCCAAGCAGGGCGAAGAACCACACACTCCAGATCATCATCGTGCGTTGGCGGTACTGCGCCGACCACAGCTGCTGGAACGCGGAGAAAAACGTCCCCGGCGTACTCTCTACCCGTGGCAAAGCAACTGGCTCCGGCAAGTCGGCGCCGCCCAGGGAATCGCGCACCTTCTGCTCGATGCCAAGCAAGACCTTGTCCGCCGCCTCATGGCGCCCAGCCTGTTCCAGCCAACGCGGCGACTCCGGGATAAAGAAACGGATGGCCAGCACGAACACCGCCGGTACCGCCAGCACCAGGAAGATGTCGCGCCAGCCAATCACCGGCAACAAGAAGTAAGACAGTACGCCCGCAGCCACAAAGCCCAACGGCCAGAAACCATCCATCAAGGCGATATAGCGCCCGCGTCTTTTGGCGGGGATCAGCTCCGACAGCATCGACTGGGCAATGGGAAACTCCATGCCCATGCCAATGCCCAGCAGGATCCGAAACAACGTCAGCGTCTCCACCGTCTGGGCCGTGGAACACAAATAGCTCGCCAACCCCCAGAGGACGATGCTCCACTGAAACACCGGTTTGCGACCGAATCGATCAGCAAGCATCCCGGACAGCGAAGCGCCCACCACCATGCCGAAAAAACTCGAACTGGCCAGCAACCCGGCCTGGGCCGTGCTCAGGCCAAACTCGGTTTTGATCGAGCCCAACAGGAAGGTCATCATCGCCAGGTCCATGGAGTCAAAGAAAAACGCCAGGGCGATGATGATGAAAATGATTCGGTGGTAACCGCTGATGGGCAACCGTTCCAGGCGTTCCGCCGCGCTATAACCCTGCCTATCCATGCCACACCCCTCGTATGAAAAATCCCCCTTGCGAGTGTGCGGCATCGTTTGCGCCGGCTATTGCTGGATGCGACCTGACGACAGCTGAGAACGACGCCTACAGCTTGGCAATGCGAGCTATGTGCTCAAGCCCCAGGTCATTGACCGACAAGGCCCGTGACTCGTTGATCACGCTGATCCAGTTCGCCTGCAGAAACAGTTGCATCAAGCCCGCCCCCAACGCACCGCCCAGGTGGGGTTGTTGCTGGCTCCAGTCGAAACAGTCGCAGGCCAGCGGCGATGCCAATGCCTGGGTAAAAATGCCCAGCTGCGCCAATGCCTGCACGCCATTGGGCGTCACCTCTGTACGCGGCTCATGGCGCTCGATCCACCCGGCCTCAAGCATCCGTTGATACAACTGCGCCGCCAGCTCGCCGCCGAGGTGGCCATGGCACCAGCGGGCACGGCGCAGCAATGGCGGTGCGCGCAGCGCCGTTGGCAAAACATCAGGTGTGCTGCGGGCCGCGCTGGCCATAGTGGTGCTGGCCAGCGCATCAATGGCGGCACTGACATCGGCCGCCGCTACACGAAACAGGCGCTGGCCCCGCCGCGCCTCGATCCGCAACAGGCCGCTGCCGGACAGCCGCGCCAAATGTGCATTGGCTGACGCCGGCGACAGCCCGGCCAGCGTCGCCAGTTCTTCGGAAGTCTTCGCCGAACCGTCCATCAAGGCCCAGAGCATGGCCGTGCGTTTAGGCTCGGCGAGCAAGCTGGCGATCTGACTGATGCAAGGTGCTGCTCCCATGTATTCACTCCCTGTTAAACCATTTTTCTGCTGCGGTTGACGCCCAAGTATAGGTGCGCAGGCAGGAGGTTCCCCGGTGTCTGACGGTGCAAATCAGGACAAGATATGAGTGAAACTTCCGAGCGTGGCGCAGGCTATTGACGAGAAGCCATTCGTCCCGGTCGCTGGGCCGTCAATGTCGCACAACGGGACACGAGCATGTCCCGCAGCAGATTGATGGGTTTACTCAATTGCGCACGGTGGGCGCACAGCAGGTTGAGCGGGGTGCGCTCGCCCTGCAGTTCCGGCAGGATCAGACGCAAGCGCCCGGCCAGCACATCGGTGCTCACATCCAGCCAGGACTTGTAGGCGATGCCCATGCCCGCCACCGCCCAGCGGCGCACCACATCGGCGTCATCGCTGAAGCGATCGCCGCTGACCGTCAGGCCCACATGGCGCTTGCCATCGTAAAAACCCCAGTGGTCGTGGACGCGGCTGCCGAGCATGTACAGCAGGCAATTGTGCTGGGCCAATTGCTCCAGATGGCGCGGCTCGCCATGCCGGGCGAGGTAACTGGGGGCGGCGCAGAGTACGCGAATATTGTCCGGAGCAATGGGCAGCGCAATCAGGCTGGAGTCTTCGGGTTCGCCGTAACGCAGGGCAATGTCCACGGGCTGGCGGAACAGGTCGGCGATGCGATCACCGAGCAACAGGCGCACGTTCAGTTGCGGATGCTCCTGCTGGAACGCATCCAGCCACGGCAACAGCTGGTTGCGACCGAAATCCGAGGGCGCCGACAATTGCAGCACACCACTGACATGATCCTGGCCACTGGCCAATAGGCGCCGCCCTTCATCCAGCGCGCTCAGTGACGCCCGCGCGTACGCAAGGAAGCCCTCGCCTTCGGCTGTCAGGCGCAGGCTGCGGGTGGAGCGCGCCAGCAAGCGCGTACCCAGTTGCTGTTCGATACGCTTGAGCGCGGCACTGGCCACCGCCGGTGACAGGTCCATGACCCGCGCCGCAGCCGACAGGCTACCCAAGTCGGCGGCCCGCACAAACAACTGCAAATCATCAAAACGCAGCATGCATTTCCGTTCATTATCAATATTTGGTTGAAACAGCCTGCTGTTTTAGCCGCTTTTATCGGCGTGGGAAATAGCCAATCATCTGCCCATCCCGTTAGCCCGTGCCCGGAGTCGACTATGTCCACCGCTTTTAATGTCATCGCCACGCTGATCGCCAAACCCGGCCAGCACGCCACCCTGGAAACCCTGCTGCGCGGCCTGCTGGAACCGACCCGCCTGGAAGCCGGTTGCGAGCAGTACGACCTGCACCAGGACCTGCAGCACCCCGAGACCTTCTACATGCTCGAGCGCTGGAGCGACGACGCTGCACTGGCCGACCACGACCAGAGCGCGCATATCCAGAGCTTTCGCGCCAAGGCCGCCGATGTGATCGAACACTTCGAACTCAAGCGCCTGAAATTTCTCGCCTGATCCCGCCTTTTTTGTAGGAACGAGCGTGCTCGCGAAAACCCCAACGACGAGGCGCGAAACCAGAAACACCGCGTCATCGTTAACGATCTTCGCGAGCAAGCTCGCTCCTACCTTGACCGTATTCACTTGGAGTCATCATGAAAGCCATCGCCTACTACGCCTCACTGCCGATCACCGATCCAGAATCCCTGCAAGACATCGAACTACCAGCCCCCGTGGCCGGCCCCCGTGACCTGTTGGTGGAAGTCAAAGCCATCTCGGTCAACCCGGTGGACACCAAGGTGCGCCAGAACGTCGCCCCGGAAAATGGCGCCGCCAAGGTGCTGGGTTGGGACGTGGCGGGTGTGGTCAAGGCGGTCGGCAGTGACGTGACGTTGTTCAAGGCCGGCGACAAGGTGTACTACGCCGGTTCCCTGGTACGCCCTGGCGGCAACAGCGAATTGCACACAGTTGATGAGCGCATCGTCGGCCATATGCCCCAAAGCCTGGGGTTTGCCGAAGCGGCCGCATTGCCATTGACCGCTATCACTGCGTGGGAGCTGTTGTTCGAACGTTTGCAGGTGACTGAAGGCAAAGACGATCAAGGCCAGAGCCTGCTGATCGTCGGCGCTGCCGGTGGTGTGGGGTCGATCCTGACTCAGTTGGCCAACCAGCTCACCGCGTTGAAGGTCATCGGCACCGCCTCGCGCCCCGAGACTCACGCATGGGCCAAGGCCCTGGGAGCACACGTGGTGATCGACCACAGCCAGCCGCTGAGCGAAGTGTTGAAACAGGCCGGGCACGGGCAAGTGACCCACGTCGCCAGCCTGACCCAGACCGAGCAACACCTGGACCAACTGGTCGAAGCACTGCAACCCCAAGGCAAGCTGGCGTTGATCGACGATCCCAAGGCCCTGGATGTGAGCAAGCTCAAGCGCAAGAGCCTGTCGCTGCACTGGGAGTTCATGTACACCCGTTCGATGTTCGAAACGCCAGACATGATCGAGCAGCACAACCTGCTCAACCGCGTGGCCGAACTGATCGACGCCGGCACCCTGAAAACCACGGTGGGCGAGCACTTCGGCGTGATCAATGCGGCGAACCTGCGCCGCGCCCACGCCCTGCTGGAAAGCGGCAAGGCCAAGGGCAAGATCGTGCTGGAAGGGTTCTGAAAACGGCTGTCAGTGTCGTCTGTTATCCACGTAGGTAACGGACGACACCATTAGTCAGAGAGTTGATCCTTGTCATATTTATGCGCCCGTTCAGGTTTATATTGGCCGCCTTTGCCACGATTCTTTTACGTGAGGAAGTCAGCAATGAAAATCCTGATAAAAGCGTTAGCAAAATCCCCCGGCAGCCAATGGCAAGTTCGTCTCGACGGCGAGGCCATCACCTTTCGCAGTGAAGCCGAGGCCCGCGCCTTCGCCGACACGCTGCAGGCCCGGATCCAGGCGCCCCATCGCTTCCCTCTCAACCAGCAACGTTCCGCTGGCTGAGCCCAACTTCAGACCTGCGCCTGTACGGCCCTTGCCCTTTGCAGGCGCTGGGTCGCCATGGCAATGGTCACCGCCAGCACCCCGCAGAGGCTGATGACCATGGCCATCGGCATCGCCGTGCCGTCGTGCAACACACCGACCAACGACGCCGCCCCTGCAGCCACACCGAACTGAATGCAACCGAGCAACGCCGATGCGCTGCCGGCCCGAGCCCCCTGCCCGCTCATGGCACAGGCCGAGGTATTCGGCAAAATGCAGCCCAGGCTGGCGATACAGATAAACAGCGGCACCAATAACGGCCATAGTGCCTCAGTGCGCAACGCGGCAATTCCCAACAGCGTCAACGCCGCCGCCACGTACACCCACACGGTACGCGACAACAAAAACGCCGGGCCGCGCTTGGCGAGCAATCTTGCGTTCAGTTGCGCCACCAGGATAAAGCCCGCGGCGTTGGAGCCAAACAACCAGCCGTAATGCTCGGCCGGTACGCCATAGAGCTTGATAAACACGAAGGGGGAACCGGCGATGTAGGCAAACATCCCGGCAATCGAGATGCCGCCGGTCAAGGCATAGCCCAGGTACACCCGGTCTGACAGTAGCGAGCCGTAGCGGCGCAACGAGCCCGACAACGGCTGGCGCGGCTGATTGGCCGGGAAGGTTTCCGGCAACCCGACCGCCACGGCGATGGCCGCCATCACGCTGAACAACGACAACGCCAGGAAAATCGACTGCCAGCCCCACACGCCGACCATCAGGCCACCGGCCAACGGCGCCAGGATCGGGGCCAGGCCGGTCACCAGCATCAGTTGCGAATACACCTTGGCCGAACCCACGGCATCGCATTTGTCACTGACCACCGCCCGGGAAATCACCATGCCCGCACACCCGCCAAGGGCCTGCACGAAGCGTGCACCGATCAGCCATTCCAGGGACGGCGCATACGCACAAGCGAAAGACGCGAGGGTAAACAGGGTGACGCCGCTGAGCAACGGCACGCGCCGGCCAAAGCGGTCGGCCAGCGGCCCGTAGATCAATTGGCCAATAGCCAGGCCCGCGAAATACACCGCCAGGGTCAGCTGGATATGTTTTTCGTCAGTGGCGAAGGCCGAGGCCATTGCCGGAAATCCCGGCAGGTAAAAGTCGATCGCCAACGGCGCGAAGGCGCTCAAGGCGCCCAGAATCAGGATTATGCGAAGGTTCATCAGACACCCAAGTGAGTCGGCAGCTCGACAGTCTAGCCGCGCTTGGGTGCCATGAACATTACGTTAGGTGGCTAACGATCAGAAAATCACGCCAACTTGACGCTGTAGCCTTCCTCGGCAATCAGATCGATCACTTGGTCAGAGGACAGACTGCTTGCCACCCGCACTTCTTTAGCCTTCAAGTCGACCTCCACACTTGCTGCCGAATCCTGGCTCTGTACCGCCTGGGTCACCGCTTTAACGCAATGGCCACAGGTCATTCCTTCAACGCTGAATATTTGCATGACATGACTCCTTTGATGAGGTTGAGCCCAGTGTCGAGCTTGCCATGATGGCAAGGTCAAGTTCTCAGTATTTCTGCCGGGCTGGTATTCGGCGGCGGCGTCGTCCAAGCTTCAACCTCCCTAGCTGTGAACCATGGAGCATTCGCCATGCGCTGGTCGTTTTTTGCCCTTGCCGGCCTGATGAGCTTGCCTGCCGCTGCGCCCCAAGCCCTGGCAGCTGAAGATTATGCGGTGCTGATTATTTCCCGCGAACGCCTGGAAGTGCCGACCCACTGCGAGATCGGCCTGTATATCCAGGACCAACTGGCCGGGCGTCTGTTCCAGGAACAGGCCACCTCCTTCAACCTTCCCCCCGGCGATGTGTCGCTGCGCCTGAAAGTGTTGCCGAGTCAGGCCCCCGGCTGTCTGCCAGGCATGCTCGCGCCTCCCGCGCAGAACATCACCTTGAAAGCCGGTGATGTACGCAAATTACGCATTGCACTGGGCCCGGACGGTATGTACCTCAAAGCGGCGAAACTGGAATACTGAGTAACCCCACGATCGTTCCCACGCTCTGCGTGAGAACGCCTCATCGGACGCGCTGCGTCCCGGGTACAAGGCACTACTTCAACGCCAGGGTGACGCGGAGCGTCACGGGCTGTATTCCCACGCAGAGCGTGGGAACGATCGGCGCAGAGCGTGGGAACGATCGGGCTTGACCTTCCCCACAGGTTAAGGTTGATCCTAGTGGCAACTTCTTCTGGAGGACTGCCCCATGAATGGATCCACCACCTTTGACCTGCCCATCGGCGGCATGACCTGTGCCAGCTGTGCCGGGCGGGTCGAACGCGCGCTGGGCAAAGTGCCTGGCGTGCAACGTGTCAGCGTCAACCTGGCCAATGAGCGCGCGCACATCGAAGTACAGGGCCAGATGGACCCCAGCGTGTTGATCGCCGCCGTCGACAAAGCCGGCTACACCGCCAGCCTGCCCCAAAGCGAAACCGCTACCGACGCCGATCAGGCCCGGCGCCTGCGCCGCGAGCGCTGGTCGCTGGTGGCGGGCGTTCTGCTGGCGCTGCCCTTGGTGCTGCCGATGCTGGTAGAACCCTTCGGCCTGCACTGGATGCTCCCCGCCTGGATACAGTTTGCCCTGGCCACGCCGGTGCAATTCATCCTGGGTGCGCGCTTCTATGTCGCCGCGTGGAAAGCCGTGCGCGCCGGCGCCGGCAATATGGACCTGCTGGTGGCGATCGGTACCAGTGCCGGCTACGGCTTGAGTATCTATGAATGGCTCACCGCCGCCCCAGGCGTGACGCCGCACCTGTACTTCGAAGCCTCGGCGGTGGTGATCGCCCTGGTGCTGCTGGGCAAATACCTGGAAAGCCGCGCCAAGCGCCAGACCGCCAGCGCCATCCGCGCCCTTGAAGCCTTGCGTCCGGAACGGGCGATTCGCGTGCAGGACGGCCGTGAAGAAGACGTCGCCATCAGTGCGTTGAAGCACGGCGACCTAGTGCTGGTCAAACCCGGCGAACGCTTCCCGGTGGACGGTGAGGTGGTGGAAGGCCAGAGCCATGCCGATGAGGCGTTGATCAGCGGCGAAAGCCTGCCGGTGCCCAAACAACCCGGCGACGCGGTCACCGGTGGCGCCATCAACGGTGAAGGCCGCCTGCTCGTGCGCACCCTGGCCCTGGGCGCGGAAAGTGTGCTTGCGCGCATCATCCGCCTGGTCGAAGACGCCCAGGCCGCCAAGGCACCGATCCAGAAACTGGTGGATAAAGTCAGCCAGGTGTTCGTGCCGGCCGTGCTGGTATTGGCGCTGATTACCGTAGTGGGCTGGTGGCTGTATGGCGCATCCCTGGAAACCGCCATCATCAATGCGGTGGCCGTATTGGTGATCGCCTGCCCTTGTGCCCTGGGCCTGGCCACACCGACCGCGATCATGGCCGGCACTGGCGTCGCCGCACGCCACGGCATCCTGATCAAGGACGCCGAAGCCCTGGAGCGCGCCCATGCCGTGAGCGCCGTAGTGTTCGACAAGACCGGCACCCTCACCTCCGGCGCGCCCAACATTGCGCATTTGGCGGCCGTGGATGGCGATGAAGCCCTGTTATTGCAACAGGCCGGCGCCCTGCAGCGCGGCAGTGAGCACCCACTGGCCAAGGCCGTGCTGGATGCTTGTCGCGACAGAGGCTTGGACGTGGCCGATGTGAGCGCCAGCCAATCCCTGACCGGGCGCGGCATTGCCGGTACGCTCGACGGTCGGCCATTGGCGCTGGGTAATCGCCGCTTGCTGGAAGAGACCGGCCTGGACGCAGGCGATTTAGGCCCGCGAGCCAAGGAATGGGAAGCCGAAGGCCGCACCTTGTCCTGGCTGATCGAACAAGGCGCGCAACCCCGTGTGCTGGGGCTGTTTGCCTTTGGCGACACGCTCAAGCCCGGCGCGTTGCAAGCCGTGCAACAACTCAAGGCGCAGCACATCAGCAGCCACCTGATCACCGGCGATAACCACGGCAGTGCACGGGTGGTGGCCGAGGCCTTGGGCATCGACGATGTGCATGCCGAAGTACTGCCCGCCTATAAAGCCGCTGCCGTGGCCGAGCTGAAAAAAACCGGCGTGGTGGCCATGGTCGGCGACGGTATCAACGATGCACCAGCCCTGGCCGCTGCCGATATCGGCATCGCCATGGGCGGCGGCACCGACGTGGCCATGCACGCCGCCGGTATCACCTTGATGCGTGGCGACCCGCGCCTGGTGCCGGCCGCCCTGGAGATCAGCCGCAAGACCTACGCGAAAATTCGACAGAATCTGTTCTGGGCCTTTGTGTATAACTTGATCGGCATTCCCCTGGCCGCCTTCGGCCTGCTCAACCCGGTACTGGCTGGCGCCGCCATGGCCTTGTCCAGCGTCAGCGTGGTGAGTAACGCCCTGTTGTTGAAAACCTGGAAACCCAAGGAATTGGAGGATCAACGCCCATGAACATCGGCCAAGCCGCCCGCACCAGCGGGCTAAGCGCGAAGATGATTCGCTACTACGAATCCATTGGCCTGCTGAAAACCGCCCACCGCACCGACAGCGGCTACCGGGTGTACGGCCACGACGACCTGCACACCCTGACGTTCATCAAGCGCTCGCGAGACCTGGGGTTTTCACTGGAAGAAGTCGGCAAGTTGCTGACCCTGTGGGAGGACCGCCAGCGGGCCAGCGCCGACGTAAAAGCCCTGGCGCGCCAGCACATCGACGAGCTGAACCACAAGATTCGCGAGCTGGGGCAACTGCGCGATACCTTGCAGGACCTGATGGAGCACTGCCAGGGCGATCACCGGCCCGATTGCCCGATCCTCAAGGAGTTGGCAGCGGGCAACTGCTGCGCCTGACAGACAGCACGCAATGATCGTTCCCACGCTCCGCGTGGGAATGCCGCTTTCGACGCTCCGCGTCACGCTTTAGGACGCAGAGCGTCCAGGGATGCATTCCCACGCAGAGCGTGGGAACGATCAGCGTCGCTGTAAGTTACTGCATCCAAGGCGGCGGCGGTGGCTCGTCCGGCACTTTGCTTGGTGGCGCATCATCCGCCGCGCGAATCGCCTGGCGACGCTCTTCATCCAGCCGCGCCGCTTCGATTTCGCGGATCACACCGCCCACATCCGCCAGTTCTTCCGGTTCGTCGAACTCACCGGTCAATACACTGGCCGGGTGCAAGGTGCCGGCTTCATACAGCGCCCACATTTCCTTGGCGTACTTGGTTTTCTTCAACTCCGGGGCAAAACGCCCGAAGTAGGAAGCCATGTTGCCAACGTCGCGCTCCAGCATGCTGAACGCGTGGTTGTTACCCGCCGCATCCACCGCCTGGGGCAGGTCGATGATCACCGGGCCCGTAGGCGTGAGCAGTACGTTGAACTCGGAAAGGTCACCGTGCACCAGGCCGGTGCACAGCATCAGCACGATCTGGGAGATCAGGAAAGCGTGGTATTCGCGCGCCTGGTCCGGCTCCAGCACTACGTCATTCAGACGCGGCGCCGCATCGCCGTATTCGTCGGCCACCAGTTCCATCAACAGTACGCCTTCGAGAAAGTCGAACGGCTGGGGCACACGAACGCCCGCACCGGCCAGGCGAAACAGCGCCGCCACTTCCGCGTTCTGCCAGGCATCTTCGGTTTCTTTCTTGCCGAACTTGGAGCCCTTGGCCATGGCTCGTGCCTGGCGGCTGTTACGGACCTTACGGCCTTCCTGGTATTCGGATGCCTGACGAAAACTTCGTTTATTCGCCTCCTTGTAAACCTTGGCGCAACGCAATTCATTGCCGCAGCGCACCACATAAACAGCTGCTTCTTTACCACTCATCAGAGGGCGCAGCACTTCGTCGACCAGACCGTCTTCGATCAGGGGTTCAATGCGTTTAGGAGTCTTCATCAGCTTTTATTGTGGGTCCTGTATTACCAAACACGCGTGTGGCACTCGTTATACGGCAATCGGCTCGCCGGGGGGAGAGGCTACTGACCTCTGACCCCTTGAGAATGCATTCAATGGGCCAATTTTGTCGGCAATCAGCGTTCGATAATCGCCGTCACGCCTTGGCCACCGGCGGCACAAATGGAAATCAGCCCACGGCCCTTGCCCGCCGCATCCAACAATTTAGCCAAGTTGGCGACGATCCGCCCACCGGTGGCGGCAAACGGATGGCCCGCCGCCAGGGAACTGCCCTTGACGTTGAGCCGGCTGCGGTCGATCGACCCCAGCGGTGCGTCCAGGCCCAGGCGGGTCTTGCAATAGTCGGCGTCTTCCCAGGCCTTGAGCGTGCACAGCACTTGGGCGGCGAAGGCCTCGTGGATCTCGTAGTAATCAAAGTCCTGCAAGGTCAGGCCGTTGCGCGCCAGCAAGCGTGGCACCGCATACACCGGCGCCATCAACAGGCCCTCGGCGCCGTGGACGAAATCCACCGCCGCTGCTTCGCCATCGCGCAGGTAAGCCAGGATCGGCAGGCCGCGCTCCTTGGCCCACGCCTCGCTGCCCAGCAGCACCAGAGAGGCACCATCGGTCAGCGGCGTGGAGTTACCGGCGGTGAGCGTGCCCTTTTCGCTGCGCTCGAAGGCCGGCTTGAGGCTGGCGAGTTTTTCCAGGGTCAGGTCGGGGCGCAGGTTGTTGTCGCGGGTGAGGCCGAGAAAGGGCGTGAGCAAATCGTTGTGCCAGCCTTCGGCGTAGGCCGCCGCCATCTTCTGGTGGCTCTCCAGCGCAAGCTGGTCCTGCTCGGCACGAGGGATCTGCCAAGTCTGGGCCATCAGTTCGCAGTGCTGGCCCATGGACAGACCGGTACGCGGTTCGCCGTTGCGCGGCAGTTCCGGCTTGAGGTGATGAGGACGAAGTTGTAACAGGAGTTTTAATTTATCTGCCAGGGATTTGCTGCGGTTGGCTTGCAGCAGGATCTTGCGCAGCCCTTCATTCACACCAATCGGTGCATCCGAGGTGGTGTCCACCCCGCCGGCAATGCCGCATTCGATCTGGCCCAGGGCAATTTTATTGGCCACCAGCAGCGCCGCCTCAAGCCCCGTGCCGCAGGCTTGCTGAATGTCGTACGCAGGGGTTTGCGGTGACAGGCGCGAACCGAGCACGCATTCACGCGTCAGGTTGAAATCACGGGAATGCTTGAGCACCGCGCCGGCAGCCACTTCGCCCATGCGCAGGCCGTGCAGGTTGTAGCGCTCGATCAGACCCTCCAGTGCGGCAGTCAGCATCGCCTGGTTGCTCGCCGTGGCGTAGGGGCCATTGGATCGGGCGTAAGGAATGCGATTACCGCCAATGATCGCTACACGGCGCAATTGAGTCATGGAAAGCTCCCTTGTGGTGGTGGGTGGAATCATCAAGCCTAGCCTAGGCTCAATCGAACGACTGCCACCCCAGGGTGGTCAACCTTTGAACCCCAGCCTTCGGAGAGCGTTCCATGTCTGACCGTTATATCGACTTCGCCAACTCAAGCCTCGGCCATCGCCTGGTCGCCGCCATTGGCCTGCCGTCACCGGTACGCCTGGAACGCTGGCAAGCCGGGCGCCTGCGCCCGGTCGAAGGTGCGCTGCTGCTGGGCGGTGGCGCATTGGCTACCCAGGTGCTGGCATTTGCCAACCGACTCACCGACGCCGTCTACAGCTACGGCGCCGAAGCCTCGACAGCACCCGCGTGGATTCCAGGACACGGCCCCAAGCTCAAGGCGGTGGTGTTCGATGCCAGCGGTTTGCAGCACACCGACCAGCTCAAGCAACTGCGCGAATTCTTCCAACCACTGCTTAAAAACCTCGACCACAGTGCCCACTTGGTGATCCTTGGCCGGGCGCCGGAAAGCCTCAGCGATCCGTTCGCCGCCAGCGCCCAGCGCGCCCTGGAAGGGTTCAGCCGCTCTTTGGCCAAGGAGTTGCGCAGCGGTGGCGTGCTGCAGTTGCTGTACGTGGGCGACGGTGCCGAAGGCCAGTTGGAGGGCGCGCTGCGGTTTTTTCTCTCGCCCAAAAGCGCTTATATATCGGGCCAGGTGATTCGCCTGTCAGCTTGCGACACACCGGTGCAAGACTGGACGCGCCCCTTGGCCGGGCGCAAGGCGTTGGTTACCGGCGCCGCTCGAGGCATCGGTGCCTCCATCGCCGAAACCCTGGCCCGCGACGGCGCCGAGGTCATTCTGCTCGATGTGCCCCAGGCCAAGGCCGACCTTGAAGCCCTGGCCGCACGCCTGAATGCACGCACGGTGGCCCTGGATATCTGCGCCGAAGATGCCGCACGCCAACTGATCGAGCACCTGCCAGACGGGCTCGACATCCTGGTGCACAACGCCGGCATCACCCGCGACAAAACCCTGGCCAACATGACCCCGGAATACTGGGACGCAGTGCTGGCGGTCAACCTCAAGGCTGCGCAAGTGCTGACCAAGGCCCTGCTCGACAGCGGCACCCTGCAGGACAATGCACGGGTGGTGTTGCTGGCTTCCATCAGTGGCATCGCCGGCAATCGTGGGCAAACCAACTATGCCGCAAGCAAGGCCGGGTTGATCGGCCTGGCTCAAGCCTGGGCGCCGCTGTTGAAGGAGCGTGGGATCAGCATCAACGCCGTCGCGCCAGGGTTTATCGAAACCCAGATGACCGCGCATATTCCCTTCGCCCTGCGCGAGGCCGGGCGCCGCATGAGTTCCCTGGGCCAAGGTGGCTTGCCCCAGGACGTGGCCGAAGCCGTCGCCTGGCTGAGCCAGCCGGGTTCCGGTGCGGTCAGCGGCCAAGCGCTGCGGGTGTGTGGGCAAAGTCTTCTGGGAGCGTAAGCATGCAATGGCAAACGTTGGACAGCACCCCACCTCTACTGCCGCTGTATTGGCGTGCGGCGCTCAAGCGCAAGATCACCGGCAGCTCACTGCCCGAACGTGGGTTGCGCTGCCGGATGAATATCAACCCCAGCGCCGTTGCCGCGTACCGCAAGGTGTGCGGTTTTGCTGACAGCCCGATGCTGCCGGCGACTTATCCGCATATCCTCGCGTTCGGCCTGCAACTGCAACTGCTGACGGACAAGAGCTTTCCGTTTCCGTTGCTGGGGTTGATCCACCTGCGCAATCGCATCCGTATTCATCGCCCGTTGGGTGGCGTGGGTGACGTGAGTGTCGGTGTCTACGCACGTAATCTCAGCCCCCATCCCAAGGGGGCCACCTTTGACATCGTGACGGTTGTCGAGGATGCCCTTGGGCTCTTGTGGGAGGGCGAAAGCCAAATGCTATGTCGGGGCGTAAAGGTTGAAGGCGAAGCGGCGGACAGCGGATCGCAGACTCCAGGAACGCTTACCGAACTGACGCGCTGGAAAGCCCCCCCTGATATTGGCCGACGCTACGCCCGAGTGTCTGGCGACTACAACCCCATCCACCTCAGTACCCCGACCGCGAAGTTGTTCGGTTTTCCCCAGGCCATCGCCCACGGGTTATGGAACAAGGCGCGCACTCTCGCGGCGCTGGCAGAACACTTACCGGCCGCCAATATTGAAATCGACGTCGCGTTCATGAAGCCGGTGCGCCTGCCCAGTGAAGTGATATTGATGAGCAGCGCGGCCGGTTCCAGCGGGACGTTGGAACTCAAAGGCGCTGGGGATATACAACATATGTTGGGGCAGTGGCAGCCGACTGCCTGAAAACCCTGATTAATTGTATATATACACCCTAAGTTATAGCGGACCTTACGAGGTCCGTCTTTATTTACAACACTTTGATTTTACTAATATAAAAATCCTGAAACACCCTTCCATTACACCTTTGGCATTAGTCATTAAGCCGACGATGGCCGGATGTATATAAATCGTTAATACCAAGTTGAGCGTTGCGTGAAAGAGTGCCCTCGCCTGAGATAGCCACACGGACAAACCTATCGTTATCCGAAGAAGTAACGAAGGTTTGAAACAACCAAGGTTGTACCAGGTGCAAGGAACTCAATCATGAAAACTCAAGTCGTGTTTTGGAAAGCAAGTACCGCGCTGGCCCTGATTCTGGCAATGAGCCTGGGCGGCTGCAGCAGCGGTGGTGGCGGGCATAAATCCAGCGTGGCGGCGTCATCGCCGGATGCAGGTGCAGGTGCAGGTGCAGGTGCCGGAGGCGGTACTGGTGGCGGTGATGGCGGTACAGGCGGTGGTACCGGTGGTGGCACAGGCGGCGGTGACGGCGGCACTGGCGGCGGCACCGGCGGCGGCACTGGCGGCGGCACCGGCGGCGGGACTGGCGGCGGCACCGGCGGCGGTACTGGCGGCGGCACCGGCGGCGGTACTGGCGGCGGCACCGGTTCGACAACCACCCCACTGGTCACCGGCCAGATTGCCGGCACCCTTGGCACCACTGTGGGCAATGTCGGTACAGCGGTCGGTAACCTGGGTTCGACGTTGAATGGCGTACCCATCGTCGGCGCAACCGCTGGCGGCCTGGTCACCTCGGCAGGCACCGCTGTTAACAGCATCGGCACAGGTGTGACCACCGGCTTGGGCTCACTGGGCACCAACACCAACTCCCTGGGCACTACGGTGGCAGGCGTAGGTAATGGCGTGGCCGACCTGGGCGGCGGCCTCTCGACCACCGGCCAAACACTGTCAACCACTCTCGGCGGAATACCTGTGGTCGGCGGCGCGACAGGCGGAGTGGGTACTGCGGTAGGTGGCGTCGTGGATAAGGTCGGCACCACCGTCACCATGCTCGGCGATACCCTAAGTACGGCCAGCACCACCGGCCCGCTGGGTTCGTTGACCAACACCTTGGGCAGCAAAGTCGTGGTGCCTGTGGTGTCGCTGGTGGAAAACACCACCGGCAACCTGGGTAACGCAACCGGCCTGGGCACTCCACTCAATGGCGTACTGGATAAGGTCGGCTCGACCGTCACCAGCTTGGGTACTCAAGTCGCCAGCACGGGCGGCACGGGCAACCCGGTCACCAGCGTTGTCGGCACCGTGCTCACTGGCGTCGGTGGCACCCTGGATAAATCAGGTGGTTATGTCGCCCCAACCGGTGGCACCTCGGCTCCCGGCATTCCGGAACTGGTGGGTGGCCTGGTGGCTAACGTGGGTACCGGCCTGAACGTGGGCAATACCAACGGCACAGTCAGTGCAGCGGGTGTGACCGGTGGTGCAGTAGGCGGCACCGTTGCGTCGCTGGGCACTGTGCTGGGTGGCACAGGTGTAGCAAACACCGCAGCCACCGCACCGGTCGCCACCGTAGCGGCCAATGTCGGCGCAGCGCTCAACCCTGTGACCAGCGGCGTCACCAACCTGACCCAAACCATCGGCACCACGACCGGTGTGGGTGTTCCGGTCAATGGTTTGGTCACTCAAGTCGGCGGCGCTGTGAGCAGCGTGGGCACTAACTTGACGGCAGCCAATGCCAACCCGATCACCAACGCGGTAGGCACCACCGTCACAGCGGTCGGCGGCACCGTCGCCTCGGTGGGTGGCCTGGTAACCGGCGGCGCGACTGGCGGCACCAGCGGTGGTTTGCTCGGCGGCCTGAATATCGGCACCACCGCCACAGCAACCGGCACTGCCACCACCACGGGCGGCACTACGGCCACAGGCGGTCTGGGCGGTTTGTTGAATGGCCTGACCGGCAAATAGAAATGCACCTGGCCGATTAGACGGCCTCCCCTACAGCGCCTACGCTTGGTTGAGACGAGAGACCTTTAATAAGTCTCTCGTCTTTTTTATGGGCAGCGACACCTGTGATCAGTCGCCGCCCTCCCGAACCGAGTCCCAGAACCCGGCGGGCCCGAAGCGCTGCTGCAGTTGACCATGGAGTGTCCTATGCGCGTGTTGACCCCGTTGTTATTGCTCACCCTCAGTGCTTACGCCCAGGCCGAGACCCTTCCCAGCTTTCTTAACAGCAACGACACTGTCCGCACCCTGCCGGTACCCAACCTGCCCGCGGACGCCTACCGACCACCCACGTCGAAAACCCAAGTACCCGAGGCGCCGCCGACTGCAGGCCAGCCGCTGTTGATGGACACCAAGGTCACTATTCGAAAGTTGCAGATCGAAGGCGGAACGGTCTACCCGCTCGCCGAGACGGCGCAGGTGTATGCGCCGTTGATTGGACGTGAAACCAACCTTGCGCAACTGATTGAAGCGACCCGTGGCATCACCCGCCGTTATCAGGAGGATGGCTACCTGCTGTCCTACGCCTTCCTGCCGCAACAGAACTTCGAAAATGGCCTGGTCCGCGTGGTACTGGTGGAAGGCTACATCAAGGACTATCAACAAACCGGCGACATTGGTTCGGTGTCGGCCTACGTCGATAAACTCGCGCAAAAGCTCCTGGCCGAACGCCCACTGACTCGCAAGACCTTCGAGCGCTATACCACGCTGATGAGCCGCATCCCCGGCCTCAGCGTACAAGCGCAAGTACCGCCGCCAGGCACCACCGATGGCGCCACGCACATGCAGATCCAGGCCAGCCGCAAACCTTTCACCACCAGCATGAGCCTGGTGCAGAAAAGCCGTGGCGGCACGCAAGCGTTGCTGAGCGCCACCAGCAATTCCCAGACGTCCATGGGCGAGCAGCTCAGCATCAGCGGCCTGTTCCCACCCGGCGAGGACAAAGAGCATTACTACCGCGTGGACTACAACCAATTCATCAATGCCGAAGGCACCCAACTGGCGCTCGCCGCCGAGCGCTATCGCGCCGACCCCAGCAGCAGCGTGCAACTGGACGGCGGTTTCGAACTCAAGCCGCACCAGTCCATCGACCGCTACTCCATCGGCCTGAGCCACCCGTTCATTGCCTCCCCGACCGAGTCCTTCACCCTGGGCACACGCCTGTACGCGGTCGACCAGACTACGCGCTATAAACTGGTGGGTTACCCGCTGCGTTTCGACATCGAATCCAACCTGCGCGCCCTGGCCTTCGAAGGTGATTGGCGCAAAGCCGACGCGCGACGCCTACGCATCATCAGCGGTGGCCTGTACCAGGGCATCGATGGTCTGGGCGCCAAGGCCCGCAGTGACCTGGACGTGGCTAAACCCGACCTCGACTTCTTCCGCCTGCGCCTCTCCGGCGTGCAAAGTGACAAGTTCTTCGACAACTGGCAAGGCGTACTTTCCGGCGCGCTGTACTGGAGCAACAACACCCTGCCCGACAGCGAACGCGCCACCTTCGGGGGGCAAAATTTCGGCCGCGGCTACCCGGACGACCAAGGCTCGGGCGACAAGGGCTGGGGGGTGGCGTACGAGGTCAACTACAGCTTCAACCGCGCCGGCAACTGGGTGAAAATCCTGCAACCCTACGTAGTGGTCGATCGCGCCAAATCCTGGTTCAACGACCTGCCGGTCAAGGCCAACGACATGTCGTCGGCGGCGGTAGGTTTACGCTTTGGCGACAACAAGTATTACAACATCGCGCTGGAAGCGGCCAAGCCAATGTCGGATATCGCCCTGGACAGCTTCAATCGCAGGCCTCGGTATACGCTGAGCTTCAGTTATCAACTGTGACGAGGGCACCTGTAATCAATGTGGGAGCGGGCTTGCCTGCGATGGCACTCTTCGGGTCGACCCTACAATTGGGTTGGAATGAGTACATATCTCGGTTACCTGCCATACCGCCTTCGCGAGCAACCCCGCTCCCACAGTTGGGTTTCGGAGTGTCAGGCAGTTAGTCGTTGACTGTTCGGCCATCATCGCAGGCAAGCCAGCTCCCACATTTAATAAGCGGTGCAGGCCCGTTACCGACCAGGTGTAGAGAGGGGAAACAGGCTGTTGAGGGTATCGAGCAAGCGCACCAGGTAGATCGGCTTGCGAAACAAGTCCAGCACCTGCAAGCGCAGCATATCGCTGACATCGTCCATTTCTGCATGGCCAGACATCACGATCACAGGCAAATGCGAGCGTGAGGTATGTTCGCGCAGGCGCTTGATCAAGGAGATACCACTTTCCTCGGGCATGCGCAGATCGGTGATGACCAGGGCGATATCAGGGTGAAGTGTCAATTCTTGCAAGGCGAAGGTGACGGAGGTCGCGGTGAAACAGACGAACCCCTCGTTTTCGAGGGATTCGGCCAACTCCACCAGCGCATCCTCCTCGTCGTCCACCAATAGGATTTGTTGGCGGGATGACGAAGGGTGGGTCATGGGCGGTACCTGATAAAAAGAATCACCGGAACGAAAGAATACCGCAATGACGGCTAAGTCGCCGCTGGCAGCGCATCGGACACTTGCTCGAAGATGCCTTTTATCTTATCGCCAAGCCCAGTACCAATACCGACGATCACCAACGCAACTATCGCGACGATAATCACATATTCAATAGCCGACGCCCCATCTCTGCGGCGCAGGAATAACTGAGCGTGAACATAAAATTTCAAGAACAGGTCAAGGATCATGTTGAGATCTCCTTCATGCGCCACAAAGCGCCGATACAGCTGGCCCGCACAATGATTGCCGTGTGCCACTAGAGCATTGTCAACAAATTTAACACTCACAACTGTAAGAATGAATTAATCATAAAGTATTAGTGGCTTCATGCGCCCTGCAAGTCCGTTGTTTAAAGGCCCGATGCTAAAAACATCAATAAATTTTTCGTTCGGTAATGGCATTTCGTCCTAGCTGAGCTACCTTCAAATAGCCAAATCGTTAGTTGTTCATCACAGCCCAGTTGCGAATTTAACTCGTTTGGATTAACGGGAATAAAAGTAGTGCAACAGGATAGGGAGCGCCGTCATGAACAGTCGCATCAGCATGGTCCTGGCTGGCTTGCTGCTTATCGGAGCCCTAGTGGCAGGGTATTGGGGCCTGGTGCTCAGCCGTCCACCGGCACCTGCCGTAGCACCCTCGCCACAACCTGTCATTTCCGTGGAAAAAACCGTTGCGGTCGTGGAAGACCAGACCCGCCAGCCCGTCGTGGTACTGGTGCACGCGGTTGCGCCTTTTGTGCCCCTCACCGCTGCCGATGTAGCCGTGGAAAAACTGCGCACCGTGCCGGCAGGCAGCCTGACCAGCGTTGACCAGGCCATCGGTCGTACGCCTTTGCGGGTCCTGGGTGCCGGCACCTGGCTCAATGATGAAAGCTTCACCGCCGGCGGCCCCCTGGCCCGCATGATTCGTGCGGATGAACGCGCGCTCGCCGTCGCCGTCGACGAGGTCATCGGTGCCGGTGGCCAGTTGAGCCCCGGCGACTACGTGGATGTCTTGTTGTTCTTGCGCCAGGACAATGCCAATGCCGAGCAATCGGCGCAGGTGGTCATCCCGGCGATTCGCCTGCTCAGCGTCGGCGACCAACTGGGTTTGGCCAACGACGGCACCCCGGCAGTACCGCCACCCGCCACCGCCGAAGAACGCGCCCAGGCCGCTCAACGTCGCACCGCCGCGCGCAGTGTGGTGCTGGCGGTGCCCGAACAATTGCTGAGTCGGTTGATGCTCGCTTCCCAAGCCGGCACGCTGCGCCTGGCCGTGCGCAGTGCCGACGAACAATTGCTCAGCCGCTACTGGGCCGGTGAAAGCGACACCCCGGACAAGGTGCAAAGCGCCAACCGCGACCTCTACCAATTCACCCAATTGGCCCTCAGCGGCCCGCCGAAAAAAATCACCCCTGCGGTGGCCGTCACCGGCCAGCGTCGGGGTATCGAAGTGATTCGCGGCGCGGCGGCAGCACAACCTACCCCCTGATTGAACAAGGATGCCTTGAATGAGCCAACGCTACGCTCAATTGGCCTTGGCCTTGATGCTGCCGTGCCTGCCCCTGGGCATGGCGATGGGCGCATCGGGCAGCTGCAACGCCCTGGGCCAATTGCCCGCCGTGATCGAGGTAGGCGAAGGCTTGCAGACCGAGCTGCAGTCGCCGGTAGCGATTACGCGCCTGGCTATCGGCGACCCGAAAATTGCCGATGTGCGGGTCAACGGCGACCGCCATTTCCTGCTCACTGGCGTCGGCAGCGGCGCTACCAGCCTGATGGTGTGGACCGGCTGCTCGACCACGCCGCGCCAGAGCATGGTGTTCGTCAAGGGCAAGGCTACTTCGGCGCTGACCAGCCAATCGCTGTCGCCCTCCGAAGACCCGACGCTGCCCAGCCAGGTGCAGACCGATATTCGTTTTGTCGAGGTCAGCCGCACCAAGCTCAAGGAAGCCAGCACCAAGATCCTGGGCATGGGTAAAAACTTCTTCCTCGGCAGCCCCGACTTGCTGTCCCCGTCAGAGGGCATTTTCAAATTGCCGGTGAGTGCCGACAACTTCAACATCGGGTTTGGCGGTGGCCGGGTCAAGGCACTGATCAACGCCCTGGAAAGCAGCGGTTTCGCCTATACCCTGGCGCGCCCGAGCCTGGTGGCCATGAGCGGCCAGAGCGCGACCTTCCTGGCCGGCGGCGAAGTGCCGATTCCGGTGCCCAGTGCCGGCAGCGATACCATCACCATCGAATACAAGGAGTTCGGTATTCGCCTGACCCTCACGCCCACGGTCATCGACCACAACCGCATCGCCCTGAAAGTCGCCCCGGAAGTCAGCGAGCTGGATTACAGCAACGCGATCCGAATCCAGAATATCCAGGTGCCGGCCCTGACCGTCCGGCGCACCGACACCAGTGTGTCACTGGCCGACGGTGAAAGCTTTGTGATCAGCGGCCTGATCAGCAGCACCAACCGCTCCACCATCGCCAAGCTCCCGGGCCTGGGCGATATCCCGATCCTTGGTGCGTTTTTCCGCGACTCCAATATCCAGAGCGAAGAGAAAGAACTGCTGATGATTGTCACGCCGCATCTGGTCCAGCCACTGGCTGCCAATGCGCAGTTGCCGTCGCTGCCCGGCGAAAAACTGCGCACCTATGATCCGAACTGGTTCCGCCTGTTCTTCCTGGAAAACGGCAACTTCGACCGTCGCAGTGGACTTTCCCAATGAGCGATAGCCTGAGCCAGACCTTCCTGGCAATCACCCGTAACAGCACCGACCTGGAATGGCTCCAGGGTGCCCTGGCCCCTCTTGGCCAAGTGATCAACGTGGGCGGCGGCAGCCTGGATGAATTGCTGGCACTGGTGGACGTGACCTTCGCCAACCTGGTGTTCGTGGGCCTGGACCGCGAGCACCTGGTAGCCCAGAGCGCCTTGATCGAAGGCGCCCTGGAAGCCAAGCCGATGTTGGCGGTGGTGGCCTTGGGCGACGGCATGGACAACCAGTTGGTACTCAACGCCATGCGTGCCGGCGCTCGGGATTTTGTCGCCTATGGTTCACGCTCCAGCGAAGTGGCCGGGCTGGTGCGGCGCCTGAGCAAGCGCTTGCCGCCCAGCGCGCCGAACGCCCATCTGGGCGGCCTCACCGTGCTCTACGGTGCCCAGGGCAATACCGATGGCGCCCTGCTGGCGAGCCACCTGGCGATGGTGGTGCAAAAGAGCGGCCAGCAGACGCTGATGCTCGACCTCGGCTTGCCCAGGGGCGACAGCCTGGCACTGCTGGGCCTGGACAGCACCTTCAATTTCGGCGACGCCTTGCGCCACCTGCGACGCCTGGACGCCACCCTGATCAACAGCGCGTTCACCAGCACCGACGACGGCCTGCGGATCCTCGCCTACGCCGCCAGCGATGACCCCTTGGAAATGACCAGCGCCGCCGAGCTGTACATGTTGCTCAGCGCCTTGCGCCAGCACTTCCAGCACATCGTGGTCAACCTCACCGGGCAAGCGGACAGCGAAGCCCTGCGCACCTTTGTCAGCCACTGCGACAAGCTGCTGTGGTGCACCGACCAGTGCGTACTCGACTGTCGGCGCAACCTGGCGATGCTGAACCTGTGGCGCGAAAAAGGCATGAAGCTCGACCATGCCAAGCTGCTCGTCGATCGCTACGTCAAAGGCTGCGCCCCCGGCACCGAAGCCCTGGAAAAAAGCTTTGGCCTGGAGTGCATCGCCGTGCTGCCCCTGAGCCCCGAAGTGCGCCTGAACGCCAAGAACCAAGGGCAAAGCCTGTTCACCCTGGCCCCCCGCGAAGCCTTGACCCAAGCCCTGCGCCACCTGGGCGAGCGCCTGGCCAAACGCACCGAAGGACTGGATAAACCTTCGACGCGCTGGTTCGAACGCCTGCTGGGAGCGAGTCGATGAACGGCGAAAAACTCTTCGGCGCACCGGCCCGTGGAAGTGCCGCGCACAACGATCACGACGGCCTGAAACTGGTGCTGCATCGCTACATCATCGATGCCATCGAAGAATCGGGCCAGAACCTGCTGGAAGGCTCGCGCCAATCCCTGGCGCAATTTGTCATCGACAAAGTGGCCGAATACATCACGCGCATGCACCTGGCGATTTCGCGCTATGAGATGGAGCGCTTGGCCGAGGAAATCGTCGATGAGCTGACCGGCTTCGGCCCGCTGGAAGTACTGCTGCGCGATGTGTCGATCACCGAGATACTGGTCAACGGCCCGCACAGGGTGTTTATCGAGCGTGACGGAGTACTCCACCAGAGCGACCTGCGCTTTATCGACGCGCACCATGTAGAACGCGTGATGCAGCGCATTCTCGCGCCCCTTGGAAGGCGCCTGGATGAGTCGTCGCCGATGGTCGATGCGCGCTTGCCGGATGGCAGCCGGGTCAATGCGATCATCCCGCCGATTGCCTTGGACGGCCCGTGCCTGTCGATCCGTAAATTTCGCAAGGACATGCTCAAGAGCAGCGACCTGGTGGCGATGCAAACCATCGACCACAACATCTTCGAGTTCTTCCAGGAGGCGGTGGGCAAGCGCTGCAATATCCTCATCAGTGGCGGCACCGGCACCGGCAAGACCACGCTACTCAATATCCTCAGCCAATTGATCAACCCCCACGAACGCCTGGTCACCATCGAAGACGTCGCCGAGCTGCAACTGGGCCACCCCCACGTGGTGCGCCTGGAAACCCGCCCGCCCAATGCCGAGGGGCATGGCGAGGTCAAGGCCAGCGACCTGATTCGCAACGCCCTGCGGATGCGCCCGGACCGCATCATCCTTGGCGAGATCCGTGGCGTCGAAGTGCTCGACGTGATGACGGCCATGAACACCGGCCATGACGGTTCCATGAGCACCGTGCACGCCAACAATGCCCAGGACGCGTTGCTGCGCCTGGAAACCCTGGTGGGCCTGACCGGTCGGGTGGTGGCGGAGAAAACCCTGCGGCAGATGATCTGTGCCGCACTGGATGTGGTGGTGCAACTGACGCGCCTGCCCGATGGGCGCCGTTGCGTCAGCGAGGTGGTGGAAGTGGTGGGGGTGCGCGACGACGTGTATGTCACCAACACCCTGTTCCGCCTCGACCGCCGTACCGGTTTCGGCTTTCTGCGCGAAGCGCTCAACCCGGCCGGCGACAAGCTGCGGCGCGAATCGGCATTGCCGTTGTAGAGAGGGCTCATGACCGGACTTGTCTTGCTGCTCATTTGCATCCTGCTGATCAGCCTGTCCGTCTGGCTGTTCCAGCGAGGGTTGCGCCAGGCCGGTACCGACCGGGTGCTGGAGCGGCTCAGCGACGGCCAGCCGGTGCCCCAGGAGCCGAACGGCAGCTGGGTCGCGCTGGAGCGCATGTTCCAGCGCGCCGGCCTGGGCAAGCCCACCGACCGCCTGGGTTTGTGGCTGAGCGGCTGGGCGCTGGGCATGTTGCTGGGCTATCTGCTGGCCGGCGGGCTGGGACTGTTGGCCATGCTGATCCTGCCGCTGCTGCTGCTGCGGGTGTATATCGCCTGGCGCTACCAACGGCGAGTGCAGCGCATGGTCGAACAATTACCGCAGCTGCTGGACCACAGCGTGCGCAGCCTCAAGTCTGGGCGCACCCTGGCGGACGCTGTGCTGGGCGCGATCGACAGCACCGAAGCGCCGCTCAAGCAGGCCATGAGCCGCATCCAGCGCAACGTGCAAATGGGCGTGAGCCTGCCGGAGTCGGTCAGCGACTTTGCCGAGTTTTACGAGCGCGATGAATTCCGCCTGTTTGCTCTTGGCCTGAAGGTCAACCACCGCTACGGCGGCAACGCCAGCGAGCTGCTGGAAAACCTGATCAAGATGATCCGCGAGCGCGAACAGGGTGCGCGCCAACTCAAGGCCATGACTGGCGAAACACGCATGACCGCCTATGTGCTGGCGGGTTTGCCTATCGTCATGGTCGGCTACTTCCTGATGGTCAACCCGGGCTACCTGATGAGCATGTGGAATGACGGAACCGGGCGCCACCTGCTGCTGGCCGCGGTGGCGCTCGACATCACGGGCACCTTCGTCATGTGGCGCATGTTGCGGAGTATTTGAGATGGCCATCCTGATTTGCATCCTGTTGTCGCTCGCCGCCGTCGCCTTGATCGTCGGCAACCTGCTAGAGCAAAGGCGCCGACAACGCCTGGTCAGCCAACGCCTGCAAGGCCAACTGACCCGCGAGGACAAACTCGGCAGCCTGATGCGCCAGTTGGGCGCCAGCACCGTGGCCCAGCGCTCGGTCAGCCTGGACAACGAAACCCAGACCCTGCTCAACCGAGTCGGTTGGCGTAAAACCAACCAGCGCTCCATGTTTGCCGCTTTCCAGATCGGCGTGCCCATCGTGTTGCTGGGCTTGACCCTGCTCGGCCAACAGCTGCTGTTTCCCCATGCCGGCTCACCCTGGATTGCCCCGGCGATTGCCCTGGGCATCGGTTACTTGCTGCCCAAACGCATCCTCGCCCTCAGTGCGAAATACCGCCAGGAGCGTATCGCTCGGGAAATCTCCACCTTCATTCCGTTACTGCGCATCCTGTTCGAATCCGGCATGGCAGTTGAGCAATCGCTGCGGGTGTTGAGCACCGAAGCCCAGCGCTTGCTGCCAGACCTGACCCATGAACTGCGCCTGATCCTGGCAAGGGTCGACTCGGGCCTGGAACTGTCCGAAGAGCTGGGCAAGACCGCACGCCTGTTGGCCGTGGATGAGTTCACCGACACCTGCATCATCCTTCAGCAGTTGATCCACCAGGGCGGCGGCGCGATGAAATCCTTGCTGGCCCTCAAGCAGTTGCTTGACGACCGCCGCCTGACCCGCCTGCAGGAATACATCTCGAAGATGTCCGCGAAGATGTCCGTGGTGATGATGGTGTTCCTGTTTCCCGCCTTGCTGATCGTGCTGGGGGGGCCGGCCATGATCGCCATCTCCCGAGCCTTGAATAACTTTTGAGGAGCCTGCCATGAAACCACTGATCGTCGCCTTGAGCCTGCTGATGCTGGGCGGTTGTGCCAGCAACGGCCAGGTTCCGTGGGCCGGGTTGCTGGCGCCGGGCAGTTGCCCCAAGCCCAGCTCGGACCAGGAGCTGTCGCTGAACCTGGCCGATGACATGGCCAACGAAGGCAAGCTGCACGCCAGCCTTGCCAACCTGCAGAACCTGCCCAGCGCCCTGCCCCAGGTTCGTCAGCGCCAGGCCCGTGCCTATCGCTTGCTAGGCCGTCCTGACGCCGAGCCGTTGTACCGCAGCCTGCTGGGCACCTGCCTGGCCGCCGACGGTGAGCACGGCCTAGGGCAACTGGCGTCGGCCAAGGGCGACAACGGCCAGGCCATGGCTCACCTGCAACGCGCAGCACGGCTGGCGCCCACCGACGAAAAAATCCGCAACGACCTGGGCGTGGTGTACCTCGATCAACGGCGCCTTGAAGACGCGCGCTTTGAATTCATGACCGCCATCGAACTCAAGCAGAGCGATCAATTGGCGGCGGTCAACCTGGTGACCTTGCTGATCTATCAGGACAACTGGGAGCAAGCCGCGAAAGTGGTCGGCCAACTCG
Organism: Pseudomonas sp. NFPP02; assembly: GCF_900119355.1. Lineage (NCBI taxonomy): Bacteria > Pseudomonadati > Pseudomonadota > Gammaproteobacteria > Pseudomonadales > Pseudomonadaceae > Pseudomonas > Pseudomonas sp. NFPP02. The sequence continues at coordinate 585,205 of NZ_FPJI01000002.1, read as the reverse complement.
GGTTGAGCCCTGATCAGGTGACCCGAGCCCAGGCACGGGCGCAACACCTCAAGGACGCTGGCACGGCACCGCAGCGCCCAGTCAAAGATCAGGTAGCGGCGGTCAGCGATACGCTGCCGGCCTCTGTGAAATAAGGAGTCGATGATGAAATTCCAATACCTCGCCGGCCTTGCATGCCTGGCCCTGCCCCTCCTCGCTTCGGCCATCGAAGCGGGGCCGTCTTCACCCCGGCAGGCCGAAACGGAAAACTGGATGGCACTGCAACTGAGCGGGCGCGCAGCCTCGGCCAACCCCCAGAAAACCACGCCGGCAGAACGCGAACAGGCGCTCAAGCGCTGGCTGGACAGCAACAAGCACCCGATTCCGGAGTTCTTTGATCAGAAAATAGGCGGCACTGCGCAAAGTGGAAGCAAGTAAAGCTACTGTGGCGAGCAAGCTTGCTTGCGCTGGGGAGCGAAGCGCCCCCAAGAAAAGCCGACTCCAGCTGCGCTGTCGAGCGGGAGCAAGCTCCCTCGCCACAGAAAGATGGCTCCTGCAAGGTTTGCTTGGGCCTTTAGTGCGCAGTCACCCGCTGGCGCATCGCCGAGTTGCTCGGTGACAACGCCAGCGCCAACTGCGTGCGGTTGTGCATATGGGTCAGGCGCAGCACCTGGGACACGTACAGCTTCACCGTGTTCTCGGTAATCCCCAATTCACAGGCAATCTGGTAGTTGGTCTGGCCCTTGCCCACCAGGCGAGCCACATCCAGCTGGCGCGGTGACAGCTGATTGAAAATCGCCGGGATCTCCAACGGCCCGGCTTCATCGGCCGATGGGTCCCCGTCATGGTCCTGGAGCGTCGGGTTGCGACGCACTTTGTCCAAGTCCATATACAAGTCATTGATCGACTCGGACAGGTACTGCAACTTCTGGTTGAGCGTGCCCAGCTGCAGGTCTTTTTGCCGTTCCTCCAACGCCGCTTCCTGGCGCTTGAGGCCTTCGAGCAATTCATCGAGGTTGATCGGCTTCTGGTAGTAATCGGCGATGCCCGCACGCAGGGCTTTGATCACATCCTGTTTGTCGGCACGACCGGTGAGCATGATCGCTTCGAACGCACGATGTTTGCCGGCGATCCGTTGCAGCGCCTGGACCAGTTCGATGCCGTCCATGTCCGGCATATGCAGGTCACACAGCACTAAACCAATCTGAAGGTCTTCGCCAAAACGCTGGACCGCTTGCTGGCTGGACTCGCACGGGACACAACGGTACCCGCTGCTTTCAAGAAATTCACAGAGTTCCTCCACGATCAATGGTTGATCGTCGACAACGAGCACTTTTACTGCAGACGTAAGCTTGTTCACGCGCTACTCCATGCCTGGCAAGCCAAATGATGACCTATCCTTTCTGACGAAAACTCCTACACAACTACTCATTAAACGTAGACGTACTTTCCGACTATGTACATAGCATTAATCAACTCGTGCGACTGATGGATCCAAAACCAGCTGCCGGCAAAACCTGTCAAAACGAAGGGCGCAAAGGGCTGTTTTGTTGACGCTTGCCCTGCCCGCTCAACGCGATTTGAGCTAAGCCATTGATGCATAAGTGTCCAGGCCACCATTACGATGCCAGCGCCGATCAACGCCCCCAACAGGTACTCGATATTGGAGGCCAGCCCCAAGGCGGCTAGCAACTTCACATCCCCCGCGCCAAAGCGGCCCAACGCGTAGCCGGGCAGGGTCAGCACCAGCGCCAAAGCCAAGGCCAGGCCACCCTCGCTGCGGGGCGCACCCAGCCAGGTCGAGCCCGCCCATAGCAGGTAAATCAGCGCCAACAGCCCGACGCCCAGGGTCAGCGTATTGGCAATTTGGCGCTGGCGAATATCCTGCACAGCACATACGCCCAACCACAGCACAATCACTAGCGTCTGGATCACGTAAAAAACATCCCTTTTGGCTGAATGATTCTATGCTGATATCAAGTACTCGACTCAGGGTAGACGCAGTCATGAAATCGAGCCTCCCGAGAAAGCAAAAAGGCGCTGCGGCGATCGAGTTTGCCTTGGTCTTCGTGATTTTCTTTGCAGTGTTCTACGGCATGCTCAGCTACAGCTTGCCGCTGCTGTTGATGCAGTCATTTCACCAAGCGGCAGCCGAAGGGGTACGCCGCAGTGTGTCCCTGGACCCCAGCACCGCAGGCTATTCGGCCCTGGTGGTGCAACGCGCCAAGGATGCCGCCCAGGCCCAATTGAACTGGATCCCCGGCTCATTGAAATTCTTGCCCGGCTATATCACCGCCACCTACACCAATAATTTGCTGACAGTGAAGATCACCTACCCCTCGGCCAATATCAAAGCGGTCTTGCCGGCCCTGGTATTGCCCGGGGTGGGCACCGTACCCAACCTGCCCACCAACCTCACTGCTACCTCGAGCCTTCAGTTTTGACGACGGGGGATAAATTGTTCGCACGCCTGCGCGGGCGCACCAGCGCCCTGGCCTTGGACGCGCCAGCAGCACCCGCGTCGGGCCTGCAAGTGCAACTGGACAACCTGGGTGGGGTGCTGAACATCTCGGGCACCTTGAAGCCTTTACTTGCCCAGCATCTTGCCAACGCGCCCAACCCCCCCTTGCAGACCTTGCTGTGTGCCGACAGCGCGCGGAGTGTCGAGGGCACGCCGCAGGAGTGGCAACGACACGGCCTGGACCTCGACTTCCAGGGCGCTGCTGGCCAGGTCCTGCATACCCGCGGCTGGATCGAGCCGGAGGGCGACGGCTGGGCCCTGCACCTGCTGGACATCACTGACCTGCTGGCCGACCGAGTACGGGTGCAGCAACGCGAACAGAACCACCAACTCGCCGCCCTGATGAGCGAACAGCTGCGCGTGTGCAGCCCCAACCGCCTGCCCGAGGTGTTCAGCGAACACCTGCGCAGCGTGGCCCAGCGTTGGCGCATCCCCTGCGTCGCCATGGCACTGCTCGACGAAGATGATCAAGGCTGGCGCATCTACAGTCACTACGCCGCTCACGACGCCCCGGCCTTGTGGCAGACCGGGCAACACCTGGGCACCAGCCTGGACAGCATCAACGGCAACACACCACTTAGCCTGGACATTGCCCAGGGGCGCAGCGACAACCCGCGCCTGCACAGTGTATTTGGCAATGCCGACGGCTTCCTGGTGCCGTACCGCGACAGCCATGGCGCCGCCGCGTGGCTGCTGTGTGGCTTCTATAACGGCCAGGCACACCACACCGGCGAGCGTGACTGGCTGAACCTGTGCGCAGCACTCGCCGCGCCGCTGCTGGGCCGTCTGCGCGAACAGCGTCACCACCAGCAACTGGAACGGGTAGAAGCCCTGCAAGGCCTGCTCGGCACTGGCTGGTGGGAACTGTTGCCCGCTACCCAGGAAATCCAACTGGCGCCACAATTGCTGCGCAACCTGAGCCTGGACGACGGCCCCACCCGCCAACCCCTCGGTACCTGGCTCGAGCTCATCCACCCCGCCGACCGTCAGGCCCTCGACAGCCGCCTGCAAGACCTGCAAGCCCTGGGCAAGCCACTGCTGACCAACGTGCGCCTGCAACGCACCGAGTCCGAGCAGTCGCCCCTGTGGTACCGCATACAAGGCCAAGTGCTGGGAGCCGGCAATGAACGGCGCTGGGTCGGCTTCATGCTCGACATCAGCGACATTCAGAACCAGCAACTGCAAGCTGCCGCCGCCCATGCGCGCCTGGACAACCTGATCGCCAGCTCACCGGCCGTCATCTATGTGCAGCGCTACGTCAACGGCGCGCTGCACCCAGCGTTTTTCAGCGCCAGCCTGTTGCCGCTGCTGGGCTGGACCTTGGCCGATTGCAACCACGACACCCTGGCGGCGCTGATCCACCCCGACGACCGAGAACGCTACTTCGAACGCACCCGCCAACTGCTGCGCGAAGGCAACGTGCGCAGCCGCTACCGCCTGCGCGACAAGCAAGGCAACTACCACTGGCTGCTCGACGAAGCCAAGCTTTTGCGCGACGACCTCGGCTTGCCGGTGGAAGCCGTGGGCCTTTGGCTGGACGTCACCGAGGCGACCCTGGCCGCCGAGCAGGTGCGCCAAAGTGAAGAGCGCTACCGCATCCTGGTGGAAGACTCGCCAGCGATGATCTGTCGCTACCGTCCCGACCTGATCCTCACCTTCGGCAACACGCCGCTGGCCAATTACCTGGAATCCCGGCCCGACCAATTGCCAGGCATCGACTTGGGCCAGTGGCTGTCGGATGAACAGCGCGCCGCCTTTATGCAACGCATTCAGCAACTGACCCCGGAATTCCCGGTGAGCACCGCGGAAATCAGCCTGCAACTGCCGGGGCGCGAACATGCCTGGTGGGTGTGGTCGGACCGTGGCGTCTTCGATGAACAAGGCGCTCTGATCGAAGTGCAGGCCGTGGGCCGCGACAACACCGAAGTACGCCGCTCCCAGCAGCAACTGACCCAAAGCGCGAAAATGGCCACCCTCGGCGAAATGGCCACCGGCCTGGCCCATGAGATCAACCAGCCGCTGAACGTGATGCACATGGCCATCACCAATGTGCTCAAGCGCCTGGGCAATGGCGATGTGCAAATCGACTACCTCACGGAAAAACTGCAGCGTATCGACGCCCAGGTGCAACGCGCGGCACGGGTGGTCGACCATATGCGCGTGTTCGGCCGCCGCTCGGAAATCGAGCAGCAACCGTTCGACCCCGCGCAGGCGCTGGAGGGCACCCTGTCCCTGCTCAGCGAAGGCCTGCGTGGCAAAGGTGTAGAGGTGCGCATCAGCCCTGCGGACTTCTCGGTGCAGGTCAAAGGCTATGTCGACCAGCTGGAACAGGTGCTGATCAACCTGATGGTCAATGCCCGCGACGCATTACTCAGCCGGCGAGAAAAAGACCCCGCCCTGCGCCCCTGGATTGCCCTGCACAGCGAGCACGACAGCCGCCATGTGCGTATCTGGGTCGAAGACAACGCCGGCGGGATCGACCCGCGCCTGTTGGAGCGGATTTTCGAACCGTTCTTTACCACCAAGCCGATAGGCGTCGGCACCGGATTGGGGCTCTCGGTGAGCTATGGGATTGTGGAAAACATGGGTGGGCGCCTGAGCGTCACCAACGGCGAGGCCGGCGCGAAATTCTGCGTCGAGTTACCCATCGCGCAAAACTCAATCAGCTAACCACGATGCGAAGCGAGCCGCTCTTGCTCTTGCTCTTGCTCTGCTTTTGATCTTAGGCGCCCCGTCAAACCACGCTGGCCGGAATTCGACAGGGATTTGGGGGGTAAACCGGCAGGGATGCCGGTTTAGCCGCCCCGCGCCATGGATGGCGCGTGGCGGCGGCCCCCCAAATCACTGGCGGATTGCGGGCACACCGAGCCTAGGCGAGGTGCCGAGTGGTGGGGCAAGAGCCTTTTGCTTACTTTTGGGCTCTTTTCAAAAGTGAGCCGCTGTAAAAGCGGAACCCTAAGTGGCCGTTACCGCAGGAATGGATATGTACACGTTCCAACTGTGTTGACTGCCAGGCCGCCTTCGCGAGCAAGCCCGCTCCCACAGTTGGATCGCGGGGGGTCAGGTAGATAGGCGTCGGCTGGCAGGCCGCCATCGCAGGCACGCCAGCTCCCACATTTGGAACTCGGGGAGTCAGCTAAATCACCAGATAAGCCCGGCCCATATGGCAAGAGAGATTGGCACCGACTTCGGCATTGCCCAGGTTGATGCCCAAGGCGCTGAGCAAGGTGTTGACGACAGGGTCGAGAATCGGTGACAGCACATTCTGGATCAGCCCCACCACCGCCGTGGTAATGGTCGCCAACAGCCCGGCAACCCCAGCCAACGCGCCACTGGAGACACTGCCGCTGGGCGGTGCGTAAGTCACCTGCAAGCCATTAAGGGTCGCCGCCAGGCTGCCGACGATATTGGCGGTGCCCGGCGCGAACTTGTAGGTGGGCGGCGCATTCATCTCGGCCACCGGGGCAAACACCATCGTGCTGGTTTGCGCAGCAATGGTGGAGTTGGCTTTCAACAGCAAACCACCCCCCACATTGGGTGTACGGTTGGGGCTGCACAGCAGCGTCAGGACCACACAGTAGCGCTCGCCAAAATCAATCAACCTCACAGGCTGTACATTGACTGCTGCGGAGGAAGAAAAAGCCGCCACCGGATCCACTGTACCGACCGCCAGGGTCGCCAGGGACGTAGTGGTTTTCACCGTCAAGGATTTGGAGGCCGGCGAGTCGCAATTGAAATCCGTGACATGGGTTTGCGCACTGCCGGCTTCGATGTAAATGGCCAGCGATGTGGTGACATCGACGTCAGCCACATTGCAGGCCACCAGGCACAACACACCGCCAACCACCGCCGGCAGGTTGAGGTTCAACAAGCCCTTGACCACCTGGGACACCGGCGTGCCCAGGCCCGTCAATATGGACGCCACGCCAGAGACCGCCTTGATGATCGGCGCCTGCACGGTCACCAACGTGCGCACTTGCGCGGTGCGTACAAAAATCTGATCGGTCGGCGGGGTATTTTGCAAGCCCTTCTTGGCCAACACAGGATTGCCAATCGCTGAAAGCTGCGGCGGTTCGATGACCTTGGTCTGGATCGACACATTGCCCACCAGCGGAATCGCGACCTGCGCCGCCGCACTCACCGCATTCTTGCTGCTGGACAACTGCGCCACCGCTTCCAACAGTTGAAACAATTGCACGTTGCTATTCAGCGCCGCCGTCGGCGTGCCGGTGGCGATGTCAATCAGGTCACCCACGGTCAACAGCTTGCTGTTGGGCGCAATGGCTTGAATCGAAACCACGTCATTGACGACCGCTGTGACTGCCGCACCGTTTTTCTGCAAAACCTTCACAGCAGCGTCGATCAGTTGAGTAGCCGAGACTGCGGTACTGAGCAAGGCATCGTAGTCACCGGCCTTCACGTTCAGGTTAATCGCCAGTTGGTCCAAATAACTGAGCAGGTTGACGTTGGTCTGCAGCAAGCCGTTCCAACCCGCCGCCGTGAGCGAAAGGTTGCCGCCGAGCAGGTTGCCGATGACCAGGTTGAGCAGTGGGGATTTGCCTGAGTCGACGCTGGCCAGGCTGCTGCGGATCGACAGCTGCGCCACGGGCGGCGGTGTCGCTGCGACGGCGGTGGCGCTCAAGTTGATTTGCGGGGTAATCGGCGCACCACTGAACAGGTTCCACAGCCCATTGGCAACGCTGGTCATCACAGTGCGGGAAGCCACCACGCGGATAGCGTCGCTCTTGGTGGCATCAGCGGTAAACACACGGGTGTTCAGAGCATTGGTCGCCAGGGTGCCGCATGTCACCGCCAGGGTGCTGCCATTACCGACCACAAAACCGTTGCGCGCCGCATTTTGCGTGGCATAGGCGTTTGCGGTGGTGTTGGTACCGCATTGGCCACCGAGACTGGCTGCCTCCAACGCCGAGGTATCGGCGACGGATTGCAGCTTGCGCTTTTCCAAATACAAGCGCCCGCTGTCGACCGCCAGCAACGTAAACACCAAGGCCAAGGCCAAAGTGCCTGCCGCCATCAAGCCAATTGCACCACGCTGTCTGGAGCCGAATCGGGGAGACATCGAAGCACTCCTGCGCTAACTCTCCGTTGCACTGGAGTGTAGACAAGGCTTCGGCAGGTTGCTGGCAACTCGCCACATTGGCGACTGGCGGAGATGCCCTGATACGCCCTGATACTGTAGGAGCGAGCTTGCTCGCGAAAAACCTACAGACGCCGCGTTGATTCAGGAAGTACGCGTTATCGTTGACGTTTTTCGCGAGCAAGCTCGCTCCTACAGTGAGCGATCAGCGCGGCGGGTAGTTGGAAAGGATCTTGGTCACGGTGCTGCGGATGGCTTTGTTGCGTTCCTCGGGGTTCGGCGTGCTGGCCATCATCTGTTCGTCGCTGCCGCGCCACACCAGCTTGCCGTCCTTGCCGTCGAGCAGGTCGATCTGGATGGTCGCCACTTTGTAGGTAATGTTGCGCGTTTCGTTGTACATCGGCGCGCCCCAGTAACCATTCCACGGGCCGCCCCAGGCACCGCCATAGTTGGTGGTGACTTGCTGCTGGCGGTCTTCGACGATCAGGTAGGCCTGTACATTCAGGTCAGCCTTGGTGCCCGCCGCCGCAGGACGCAAACCGCGCTGATCCAGCTGTTCGCCCACGGCCTGGCGGATGCGTTGCTCGGTGAGGTCGCTCTTGATCCTCGGGTCATCGGGACGGTACTGCAACGCTGGGTCTTTCCAGGCCCAATTACGGTAGGCGCCGAAGTCTCGGCTGGCGTCGAAATCGTGGTTGACCTGGTTGCTCTGGCAACCGCCCAGCAACATGACAACAGCAAGCGCAGCGATGCGACGAAGCATGGTGTTCTCCAAAAACAACGTGGGCATGTAATGAGAATAGCTGCTAACTGGGCGGATAGGCAGCCATTGCCTTCTGCATCGCCTTGCGCAAGCTATCGGCGCGTTCGCTCAGGCTGCCCTGGCTGGTGGTTTCGGCACTGGTGCTCCACACCGGCTGGCGGGTGCGCGCATCGAACAGGCTGATACGCGCCACGGCCACTGTCACTTCATAGGTGCGCACCACGGGCACGCTGTTGTACATGCCGTAACCGTTGCCATAGCGGTTATAGCCGCCGTAGCCGTAGCCGTAACCATAATCGTCCTGGACCTGGCGCAGGCGTTTTTCCAGGCGTACATCGGCGCTCACAAGCAGGTCGGGCGCACGCTTGTCATGCAAGGGGCGCAAGCCGCGCTGATCGAGGGCGCCGCTGACCGCCTCGGCAATCTGCGCCGAATCGGCCCAGGCCGTGCCCGCCGGCAACTGACCGTTGAGCCAACCCCAGCTGCGGTAGGCACCATAGTCGCGCACCGGCGCGGGGTAGGCGCTGGCATCAAAGGTAGTGGCCGCCTGGGCGGGCGCCGGCGGCATCGGTGCCGAACTGGCCACGTAAGGATTGGGGCTCGAGCAGGCCCCAAGGCCTAGAGACAACAGGATTAAACCGAGACGACGCATGTCGACCTCCCACGCTGGGCCGCTTAAACCGGGCGGCAGATCCAGTGCAAATATCGCCCAAGCCCGGCAAAGCTTGGGTGACGACGGTGAGCGAGCTCCATCTCCAACAAGTCCTGCAGGTTGGCGCGAGCCTGGAATTCCACCGGCATATAGTCGTGGAACACCCGCACGCCACTTTGGCTTTCGACCTGCCACAGCCCTTCGAGTTGCGCCGCCAACTCCCGTGGGTCCAGGGGTTGTTGCGGCGTCAGGCTCTGCTTTTCGCCGGCCATGTCGTTCTTGCGCATTTTGCGGAAGTGGCCTTTGAGCAGATTGCGGTAGATCAACGCATCACGGTTGTAGAACGCCAGGGACAACCAGCCACCCGGCAGCGTCAGTTGGTGCAGTACCGGCAGGATAGCGTGGGGCTCGGCCAACCACTCCAGCACGGCATGACACAGCACCAGATCGTAAGGCTCGGTGAGTTGGCCGAGCAAGTCCTGCCACGGTGCATGAATAAAGGTCGCGCTTTGGCCCGCGTCGGCGAAGCGCTGGCGCGCACCTTCAAGCATCGGCGCAGCGGGTTCGGCCAAGGTTACCTCGTGGCCCTGCTCGGCCAGCCACAGCGACATGTGCCCCAGGCCTGCGCCGATATCCAATACGCGCAACGGCCGCTGCGGCAAGGCTTGCACCAGGTCGGCCTGGAGCACCGCCAGGCGAATCGCGCCCTTGGCACCGCCGTAGATTTTTTCGGCAAAGCGCGTGGCCAACTGGTCGAAATGACGATCACTCATGGGCAAACCGCCGTTCGCTATCGGCCAGTTTGGCGCGCACCACTTCGTTCATATCCAGCCCCAGCTCACTGCACAGCAACAGCAGGTACAGGACAATATCGCCGACCTCCTGGCCCGCATGGGCGAGTTTATCGGCGGGCAGTTGGCGGGATTGGTCTTCGGTGAGCCATTGGAAGATTTCCACCAGCTCGGCCATTTCCACGCTGGCAGCCATGGCCAGGTTTTTCGGGCTGTGGAACTGCTTCCAGTCGTTGGTATCGCGGATGCGGTGCAGGCGTTCGGTGAGGTGTTCGAGGTTCATGCGGGGGCTCCTGAATGGGTATAGCTTACCCCATGACGGGACGCGGAGCGTCCCAGGCGGCGTTCCCACGCAGAGCGTGGGAACGATCAGCGATCAGTCGACAACGCTGAACTCGAGCCTGGCGGTTTGACCGGCTTCATCCAATACGCTGAGCTGATAGCGGCCCAGCCGTTCAAAACTGGCATTGATGCTGTCCTGATTGGCGCTGTCACCCAACGGCGCCCCATTGAGGAACCACCAACGCCGGCCACTGCCGCCCAGGGCGGAGATGTTCAGGCGCAAGGCTTGTTGACTGGCAGCGGGCAGGCGCAGTTGGTCGCCTTCGCGTACGCCCACGATGGACAACGGCGATGAAGCGGCCAGCGCCGGCGGAGGGCAATCCGGGTCAGGCGCAGGAATGCGCGCTTCCCGGCGTTCAATCCTTGGCAACCAGGGCTCCAGCGGCGCCGGCCACAGCGCAATGTTTTTGGGGGTTGCGCCAGGGCAATGGGCATCGACCCTCAAGCCCTTGGGGTTAACCCAGATGCTTTCCATCAAGCCCACGCTCAAGGGTTGATCCAATGCCTGCAAGGTCGGCGGCGTGGTGTTGTCCAGGGTCCAGGCAAAACGCTGGCGGCGGCAATTGGGGTCGCTGCGGCTCATGGGCTGGCCCAACGGCCAACAGATCGCTGCCACGCCGATATTGGCAGGCACCGATTTGACTGGCGCACTGATGCCGCGCTGGCTGTCGCGGTTGGTCAGCACGTCATGCACCTGCAACATCAATGGTGCTGCCGACGCCAGGCCGAACTGCCCCGGTACCGGCGTGCCATCGGGCCGGCCGATCCATACGCCAATCAGGTAACGCGGGCCCACGCCAATCGCCCAGGCATCGCGAAAGCCATAACTGGTGCCGGTTTTCCACGCCAGCACCGGCCGTTGGACCAGCTCGGCACGCGGGTCACGGTCGGGCCGCGCCTGGCCGCTGAGGATGCGTCGCACAATCCATGCGGCGCCGGGCGACAGCAACGGCCGCTCCCTGAGCGTATCGTCCGGCTGCAACCGCAGGCTGGCGCTCTTGCCATCGCGGGCCAGGGCGCTGTAACCACTCACCAGATCTTCCAGACGACTGCCCGCACCGCCGAGGATCAGCGCCAGGTTCGGCTCGGCCAATGCCGGCAACGCCAACGGCATGCCACCGATGCGCATCTGTGCGGCAAAGCGCTTGGGCCCGTAGGCTTCCAGCAGTTGCACCGCAGGCAGGTTCAACGAACTGGACAACGCGGTGCTCGCCGGCACCGCGCCAGTAAAACCCATGGAAAAGTTGCCTGGACGGTAATCGCCATAGCGCCGAGGCACGTCCTGCAACAGCGATTCGGAGTGAATCAGGCCGTCATCCAACGCCATCCCGTAGAGAAAAGGCTTCAAGGTGGAACCGGGCGAACGCAGCGCGCTGATCATATCCACATGGCCAAAGCGCTTGGTGTCATTGATATCCACCGACCCCAGGTAGGCGCGCACCGCCATGCTTTCTTCTTCCACCACCAGGATGGCCGCGGAGGTGTGCTCCGGCAGGCGTGCGCGCCAGCCCAACAGCAGGTCTTCGAGACGGCGTTGCAAGGTGGCATCCAGCGTGGTGCGAATCAGTGGCGGGCTGTCGGGGCGATTCAGGCGACGTGCGAGCAAGGGCGCCAGGCTCGGCTCCAGGCGCGGGGCGAGCAGCAGCGGTTCTTCCAGGGCTTCGTCGACCGCCGATTGCGGCCATACCTGAAACTCGGCCAGGCGGCGCAGCACTTTGTCCCGGGCCTGCTGGGCGCGCTGCGGATGACGGTCCGGGCGCAAACGGCTCGGCGCCTGGGGCAATACCGCGAGCAACGCGGCTTCGGCGTGAGTCAATTGTGATGGCGACTTGCCCAGGTACGCCCAACTCGCTGCCGCCACGCCCTGCAGCGTACCGCCGAAGGGCGCGCGATTCAGGTACAGGTTGAGGATTTCGTCCTTGGACAGGTGCCACTCCAACTGCGCGGTACGCCACAGCTGGCGTAACTTGCCGTGCAGGGTGCGTGAGTGTGGGTCGAGCAGGCGCGCAACCTGCATCGACAAGGTGCTGCCGCCGGACACCACTCGCGCGCCGCTCAGGTTTTGCCAGGTCGCACGCACCAGCGCCAACGGGTTTACGCCGGGGTGTTGGTAGAACCAACGGTCTTCATAGGTGAGCAGCGCGTCGAGATAATACGGCGACACTTCGCGGGTCTGTACCGGGTAGCGCCATACGCCATTGGCATCGGCAAATCGCCACAGCGGCGTGCCATCTTCGGCCAGCACCACCCGCGCCAGGTCGTCCTGGGGCAGGGGCAAGGGCCAGATGCGATCGGCGCCCCACAGCAGCGCTATTACTAACGCCACACAACCCAAAGCCCAGCGCAATAACTGTGGGAGCGGACTTGCTCGCGAAAGCGGTGGGTCAGTTGGCAGAGATGTCACAGGCACGCCGCCTTCGCGAGCAAGCCAGCTCCCACATTGGGCCGCGTACATCTGCAGGTGATTAAACTAAAACTCAAACGGGCAAACCTCTATGCTTGCAGGGAACTCGCCTGCGTTATCGACAACCAAAGGCACAGTTACGCCCACCTTCTCATCAGGACACGCACATGCAGGTAGAAAGTTTTTTCGAATGGTTGGGCCAGGCGCTCGGTTCCGTCATCCGTTTTATCGTCGACGGGCTCAGCGGTTTGTTCGGGGCCTTGACCCACGCCGGCGGCAACTTTATCGACGGCCTGTCACGCACCTTGGGCATGGACACCTCGATCATCAGCATCATCACTCTGATCGTCGGGTTGCTCTTCCTGTACTCGGCGGTACGCGCCTTTATGCGGGCCTCGATTATCGTGGGAATCATCTGGCTGATGCTGGGGCTTTGGCTACTCAGTTGGGTCGTGCACTGACGGTGCAACCACTCGATTCCCCCTGTAGGAGCGAGCTTGCTCGCGAAAAACTCAAAGGCGCCGCGTTGATTCAGGAAACACGCGTTCTCGTTGACGTTTTTCGCGAGCAAGCTCGCTCCTACAGTGTCTTTCAGCGGCCCTTGATCACCATATCCACTGGCGTCTCGCCCACCGCCTGCCAGTTCGGCCGATACATCGACTCCACTTGCGGCGGCGGCACGCGGTAGGTTCCCGGTGTCACCGCACGCGCCAGGTACAACAAGTGCGTGGTGCCATAGCCATCCAGATTCATCGCCGCCACATAGCGGTCGTCCCGGAACTCCTGATGCTTGAGCGATGCGTTCTGCATCGACTCGCGCCACTCCTTCACCTGGCTGCTGGCGTTCTCCAGGCTCGCTGCGCTTTGTGCCAGGTTCTGGTTTTCCAGTTCCAGGCCGGCGGGCAGCAAGTCCACCACCAAGGCATCCGGCACGCGTTGCTTGGCACTGACGGCCAGGTGCACCAGCACCAGGTCGCCGCTGTTGAGGCTGCGCAAATTCAACGGCTGGCCATTCATGCCCAGGTATTCGCGGCGAATACTCAGGTTCTCGCCACCCGGGGCAGGCGGCACTTGTGGGTAACCCGAGATTGTCAGTTGCTGGTAGACCGGCACACCGCTTTGATTGGTCAGGCTCAAATTGCCGGAAAGCAGCTTGCCTTCCAGGTTGAGCGTCGACTGTTGGTTGTTCAGCTCATGCTCCCCGTCGCTGCCATCCAACAGCACCTTCCACGCCGATTCGGGCTGCGCGAAACCCAGCCGCCCGGCCAGGAACAACGAGTTGCGCTCCTGGGTCGACAGATAGGGGCTGGCCGCCAACTGGTCCGACAAGGTAAACAGGCGCTCTTCACGCTTGCCCTTGGCCAAGTCGTTCTCCTCCAGCAACGCCAGAATCATCGCCTGATCGCGCAACGGGCTGCCGTAGTCGGCCAGCCACTCCTTGGCACTGCGCTGCGCCGCCAAACCGGCGAGCAAGGCTTGATCGGCACGCGGCTGGTCGCCCATTTTCTGCAGGGCGATGGCCAACTGCACCAACGGCAAGCCGGAGCGTGCGTCGCTGCGCCGTTCGAACAGACTGCGCAACGCACCCAACGGCGCCTGCTGACTGCGCGCCAACACCATACCGGCGTAGGCCTGTACGGCGAAACGCGTGTGCTCGGCGTTGTCGCTGTAATCCACCTCGATCAGGTTACGTTCCTGCACATACCGCAGCAGGCGCTCGTTGGCCTTCTTCAAGGCTTCAGGCGGTACTGCAAAACCCTGGTCGCGGGCGCGCAGCAGGAAGTCGGTGACATACGCAGTCAGCCAATATTCTTCCTCGCCATCAGCACCCCACAAACCGAAGCTGCCGTTGTAGCGCTGCATGCCCAGCAGGCGCTCGATGCCCAACTCGATCTTGCGCTTGCGCTCGGCATCCGGCTCGCCCTTGATGCTCAGGCGCTTGAGCAGCGCGTCGTCGGCGTACAGCGACGGGTACAAGCCACTGGCGGTTTGTTCCAGGCAGCCATAGGGGTACGCCTTGAGCGCACTGATCTGTGCGCCCAGGTTCAACGGCGGCCGGCTCGACAGGCTCAACAGCGCCTCACGCCCCGAGGCATCGAACTGATCCAGCGCACCCGCCGGCAAGCTCCACGGCTGATCCTTGATCACGGCGCGGTAATGCTTGAGCAAGGCCGGGTACGCCGGGCGTACGCCCAGGGTCCACTCACGGCTGAACGGCGGCAGGTTTTCCCCCGGCAGGTCCAGGCCATTGACCGTAACCTTGACCCTGCCCTGACCGAAACCGCCCCAGGCTTTTACCGGAATGCGCAGGGTGGTGCGCTGGCCTTGCTTGAGTTCAACCGATTGCGTGTCGCTGTTGACCAGTTCCAACGGCCCTTGCGTCGTTAATTGCACATCGAGTTTCTGCGCCTTGCCCGACAGGTTTGAGAGGTCCAGGGCCAGGGTGGTCTGGTCGCCCCCGGCCAGGAAGCGCGGCGCCGACAACTCGGCAATCAGCGGGGCGGCGATCACCGTCTTGCCTTCGGCCATGCCGTAGCGATCATCGCTCCAGGCTTGGGCCATCAGGCGCAGTTCGCCGTTGAAGTCGGGGATATTGACGCTGACTTCGCCCTCGCCTTTGTCGTTCAGCGTCACCGGGGCGCTTTGCAGGGCGACGATGGTTACGCTGGTGTCCGGGCGTTTGCCGCCTTTGGCCAACGCCGCGTCGCCACCAAATGCCAGGCTGGCCAGGCGCCCTTGGCCGGCTTCAATCAACTGGCCGTAGATGTCGAATTGGTCGACGCCATAGGCTTTGCGGCCAAACAGGCTGGCGTACGGATCGGGCGTTGGAAATTCGGTGATATTGAGGATGCCCACGTCCACTGCCGCAAGCAGTACGTGCACCTTTTGAGGCACACTGCCATCGGCGTTTTTGGCGGCGATCTTTACCGTCAGCGGTTGTTTGGGGCGCATTTTTTCAGGTGCAGTGAGGGTCAGGCCGAGTTTGCGCTGGGTGCGATCCAGCGGCAGGTGCAGCAAGCCCACGGCGCGTTTAGGCGTGATATTGGCTTTGCGCTCGCCGGGACGAATCACCAGGGCGCTCACATACAGATCGTGGCTCGACCATTTAGGGTCGAGCTTCACCGCAAAGCTTTTGCCTTCGGCCGGCACGTCGATTTCCTGCCACCATAGCGGGCCTTCGGCAGACTCCACCAACAGGTAGCCTTTACCGGCAGCCGGTGGCGTGACGGTGACGTTGGCGGTGTCGCCATCGCCATAGGCGGGTTTGTCCAACGCCAGCTTGACCTGGTCGGGGCGCACGGCGCCGCCTTCGGTGTTGTCCTGGGCCTGGTAGCCGGCCCAGAAACGCAGGCTGCTGACCAACCCGGTGTGCGGGTCTTCAACCTCCACACGGTAAGGGCCCCACTCCACCTGGAAGCTGACCTTGGCGGTGTCACCCGCCTTGATGTTCAGGCTCTGCTCATCGAGGTTGAGGAATTTCTCGTTGAAGTGGTAGCTCCAGCCGTCATTCTCCGAGTAGTTCCAGTAGTAGTCGCGGCGCTCACGCACCAGGCGCACCTTGAGGTCTTGCGCGGCCAGTTTCTGACCGTCCTGGTTGGCCACCAGCACTTCGAATTCCACCGGGCCATCGCCGTTGGTTTCCTTGCCGTCAAACAGGCCACGCAGGCCCGGCAATTGCTCGGCCGGCCAGATCGGCTGCACCAGGCGCCGGGTGATCGGCCGACCGCCGGACTCCTGCAGGCTGGCTTGCACAATCAGTTGCAACGGCGACTTGGCCTCGGCCCACTTGCTTTCCAGGGTCAGCGCTTGCTCGCCATTGGCGTCGAGTACGCTTTCGTCCAGTTCGAAATCCTGGCTCAGCTCTTCTTCAGTGACGGAACCGAACTGGTAGCCCGGCAGGGATTTGACCGCCTCGCGCAGTGGCCGCACGTACACCTGGCCACTGACGCGGTTACCGGAGGCGGGCGCGCCGTAGAGGTAACGACCGTTGACCTGGATGACCGGGTTATCCGCCGGGCTCAACGCCGTGTCACTGCCCTTGAGTTCCAGCGCCAGGCGTTCGGGCAGGAAGTCTTCGACGAGAAATTCATAGAGTTGCGGCTTGCCGTCACCGAGGTCGAACACCAACTGCCAGCGCCCGGTCGGCGCCTCGCCAGCCAGCTGCAACGGGTATTGATACAGGCCCGACGCGTCGGCCTCCCACACGAACTTGCGACTCACCTGTTCATCCGGGCGCCGCACTTCGACGCTCACCGGCTGAGGCTTCACCGCCTTGCCATCCTTGTCACGCAACAGCGCGTTGAGCAGCACGGTTTCGCCGGGGCGATACAAATCACGCGGGCCGAACACAAAGAACTGCAACGGGTGGGACGGTTGCCCGCCGATATCGAACTCCGCCAAATCCAGCGCGGCGCTGTCCAGGCGCAGCAGGCTGGTTTGCTCGCCCTGCTTGGCCAGTAACACCTGGGCTTTTTTCGGCAGCGGCAACTCGGCGTGGCCACCGTCTTCGGTCTTGCCCTGGCCGAGCACGCGGCCTTCGGCATCGAGGATTTCCAGTTCGACGCCGTTGAGTGCCTTGCCGCCTTCCAGGGCCTGGGTAAACACATCCAGGCGATTGGCGTAGCGGTGCACCGACAGGCCGATATCACTCAAGGTGAACAGGGTGGCCGGTTGCGAATAGTTGTAGGTGCCCGAAGCGCGCATCACCGCGAGGTACACGCCCGGCTGCTGCAACTGCTTGAGGCCGGCAATCGGTAGCAACAGGGTTTCGCGGGTATTGCGCGCCGGGTTCAGGTCGAAACGCCCGCCGTACACCAGTTCGGCCATTGGCAGCAGTTCACGGGACTCATAGCTTTGCAGGCTGGTATTACGCCCCCACTGCGCCAGGAACGACGGCAGGGATTCGGGTTTGATCCGAAAGAATTCCACGTCGATCTTGTCGACATTCAACGCGATCACCGGCAGGCCCTCGGCCAGGCGCGTCGGCAACAGGGTGCCACGGCTGGCGAAGCCGACGGTGGCTTGCAGGTCGCGGGTTTCCAGGCGGGCGCTATATTCGGCGGCGAGGGTGTTGCCGTTGACCGCCTTCACCCCTGCGTCCACGGTCAGCACCAGTTTGCGCTGCGGTTCAAGGTGGCGCAGGCGCAATTCCATCAGGTTATCGGACAGTTCCCAGGCGCCATCGACCTTGCCGGACTTGCTGTCTACCAGGTGCAGCTTGTCGGCGAATTTCTGATCGGGGTCCAGCGGAATGGAAAAACTCACCGACAGCGTGCTGGCCCCATCCAACTGCACCTCGGACACATCCACCACGCTCAGCTCACGCCCGGCATAGCGTTGCTTCAACGCTGCCACGTCCACCGCCGCTTTCACCGGCTTCGGCGCTGCCGCCACGGTGGGCGCAGGCGGTGCAGCGGGTTTATCGGAAGAATCGCAAGCGCTCAGCAGGGCCAGCGCGCAGGCCAGGAACAGTCCTTTGTTAAGCATGGGGCACTCATAGTCAGAGGGAACCGAGGGGTGAACTATATATCAGCGCCGACCAAGCTGCTGCGGCGCCGGTCACATTGACCGAAGGAGGGGCGGTTGGTTCTAGGTGGGCATGAAGCCAAGCCAAATCCCACAGCCACTGGAGATCAAACGGTGGGAGCTGGCTTGCCTGCGATAGCGGTCTTTCAGCCGATATCTTCACTGGCTGACCCACTGCTATCGCAGGCAAGCCAGCTCCCACATTGGTTCTGCTGTGTGGCGGGTTGACGGTTACAATGCCGCTCTACCAAGGAGCCTTCATGACCGCCCTGCTGACCGACTGGCGCCACCGCCCTACCCATCGCCGCGTCTGGGCCCTGGCCGCGCCGATGATCCTGTCGAATATCTCGGTGCCCTTGGTGGCTCTGGTGGACAGCATGGTCATCGGTCACCTGCCCCACGCCCACCAACTGGGTGCCGTGGCTGTCGGCGCCAGCCTGTATACCTTCCTCGCCTGGGCCATGGGTTTCCTGCGCATGGGCTCCACCGGGTTCGCCGCCCAGGCCGCCGGGCGTAACGATGGTGCAGCGTTGCGGCAAATCCTGTTGCAAGGCTTGCTGTTGGCGCTGGGGCTGGCGATGCTGCTGGGTACCGTGGGCATTCCCCTGAGCCATCTGGCCCTGGAATGGATGCAGCCCTCGCCCGAACTGAACCAACTGACCCGCGAGTTTTTCCACACCCGCCTGTTCGGCCTGCCCGCCGCCCTCGCCAGTTATGCACTGGTCGGCTGGTTCCTCGGCACCCAGAATGCACGAGCGCCATTGGCGATTTTGCTGACCACCAACCTGGTCAACATCGCGCTTAACCTATGGTTCGTCCTCGGGCTGGACTGGGGCGTGGTCGGCTCCGCCCGAGCCTCGGTGATCGCAGAGTGGACCGGCGCCCTGCTCGGCCTGGCGCTTACGCAAAAAGCCCTGCGCGCCTATCCTGGGCATATCGCTTGGGCCGCCTTGAAATTGTGGCAAAGCTGGCGCCCGTTGCTGGCGGTCAACCGCGACATTTTTATCCGCAGCCTGGCGTTGCAGTCGGTGTTTTTCATGATCACGGTGCAAGGCGCAAGGCTGGGAGATGCCACAGTTGCAGCCAATGCCTTGCTGCTCAATGGGCTGTTACTGACGGCACATGCCCTGGATGGCCTGGCTCACGCGGTCGAGGCTCTGTGCGGCCACGCCATCGGCGCACGTGACCGGCAAGCGTTACGGCAGTCATTGGTGGTTGCCTGTGGTTGGTCGCTGATCGCCAGCGTGGGTTTCGCCCTGCTGTTCACCTTCGGCGGCCATCTGTTCATCGCCATGCAAACCGATATCCCCAGCGTGCGCGAAACCGCCGATATCTACCTGCCCTACCTCGCGGTATTGCCGTTGATTGCGGTGTGGAGTTATTTGCTCGATGGGCTGTTTATCGGTGCAACGCGGGCGCGGGAAATGCGCGATGGGATGTTGCTGACGGTGATGCTGGTACTGCCGATTGCCTGGGCCTTGCAGGGCTTGGGCAACCACGGACTGTGGATAACTTTTTTGCTATTCATGGCGGTACGCAGCTTGATCCTGGGGGCGATTGCCTGGTGGCTGAGCACGCAGAATCGCTGGCTGAGCGATACCCGCTGACACGAGCCCCTACCTGTTACTTCTGACAGGTTACAAGCCGATTTTTCAAGCGTTGAATAGCGGTGGGCAACCTCCCCTGCTTACGCCAAGGAAAATCGCTATGAATATCAAACGACAAACAGGCATCGTCACCCTTTGGGTAATCGCCACGCTGACTACCGCAGGCTGCACGGCGCCATCGAACTCAACAGCGCAGCCGGCCGGGACACTGCGGGTGGAGAACCAAATGGCCGGTGAGTACACACTCGTGGTGATACATGGGACTGAACAGCACAGAATCACCAAAGGCGAATCAAAGGACCTGACAATCGATGGAAAAGAGGTGCTCCTGTCGCGCCTCAACAGTCAGGGCACAATAACGCAGATAGCCCTCAACGTTCACTCAGAGAGCAAATGCCCAGTGACGCAATGCTTGCTCGTAAGGTGACTTGATCAACGTCGTGCCAATGCGGCCGGCCTCACAGGAACTAAACGAACACTCGCTCAGTTCCGGTGAGGCCGCACGACTCAAGAAGACAAGTAAGAAGAACGAGTCAACCCAAGACGCAACGCATCCAGGAACTGGGTACGCTCGGACGCCGAGATCTTCGCGCTCGCGCACTTGTCGCGGTAGTGCGTCATCAACTCTTCCGGCGACAAGTGCACATAGCGCAGCATGTCTTCGATGGTGTCGTGAGTCTCGATCCCGGCGCTGTACACCGAACCGTCTTCACGCTGGTAGATGTTCACCGAGTCGGTGTCACCGAACAGGTTGTGCATGTCGCCCAGGATTTCCTGATAGGCGCCGACCAGGAAGATACCCAGCAGGTAGTCCTCGCCTTCGTTCAAGCCGTGAACCGGCAGGCTGGTTTCGATGCTCTGCTCGTCGACGTATTGCTTGATCTTGCCGTCGGAGTCGCAGGTCAGGTCTTGCAGCACGGCGCGGCGCAGCGGCTCTTCGTCGAGGCGGTGCAGCGGCAGGATCGGCAAGACCTGGCCGATGGCCCACGTATCCGGCAAGCTCTGGAATACCGAGAAGTTGCAGATGTATTTGTCGGCCAGCTTGTCGTTGAGTTCGTCCAACACCTGGCGGTGCGAGCGCTGGCGGGCTTTCAACGAGTTGTGCAGGCGACGGCACACCGCGAAGTAGCACTGTTCGGCCAGGGCTTTTTCGGCCAGGGTCAGCTTGCCGTCGGCGTACTGGGTGGCCACGTCGCTCATGTAGTGGGTGGCGCGCCAGTAGGTTTCGGTGACCATCTCGATGTCGGTCGGGCCCAGCAGGTCCACCAGCCATTGCACGGTTTCCGGCAGGCTTTCCTTGTTTTCGATGGTCGGGATTTCGTCGTTGTGCTTCTCGACGTCCGTCACCTGCACCACCAGCATGGCGTGGTGAGCGGTCAGGGAGCGGCCGCTTTCGGAAAAGATGTTCGGGTGCGGCAGGCTCTGCGCGTCGCAGAATTCCTTGAGCATGCCCACTACCACGCCGGCGTAGTCGTCCATGTCGTAGTTGATCGAACTGGCGTTGCGCGAGTGCGTGCCGTCGTAGTCCACGCCCAGGCCACCGCCGACGTCGATGTGGTCCACCGGCAGGCCGAGGTTGCGCAGTTCGCCGTAGTAACGAATGGCTTCCTTGAACCCGTGCTGGTAGTCGGCCAGGTTGGCAATCTGCGAGCCCATATGGAAGTGCAGCAGGCGGATGCCCTGGTCCAGGCCGGCTGCGCGGAAGCGCTCGACCACTGACAGCAACTGGGCTGCCGACAGACCGAATTTGGATTTCTCGCCACCGGTGTCCGCCCACTTGCTCGATGCCAGGGACGACAGGCGCACACGCAGGCCCACCTGCGGCTTGACCTTGAGGCTCGCTGCCTCTTCGATCACCAGCCCCACCTCGGACTCTTTCTCGATCACGATGAACACGTTGTGGCCGAGCTTCTGGCCCATCAGCGCCAGGCGGATGAACTCACGGTCTTTGTAACCGTTGCAGACGATGGTGCCGCCCTTCGGCGCCAGGGCCAGCACGGCCAGCAGCTCAGGCTTGGAGCCGGCTTCCAGGCCGATGGAAACGTTCTGGGTGGCAATGATGTTCTCGATCACCGCTTCCTGCTGGTTCACCTTGATCGGGTACAGCGCGGTGTACTTGCTCTGGTATTCCAGGCGCTCGATGTTGGCATCGAAGGCACCGGTCAATTGGCGCACGCGGTCTTGCAGGATATCGGGGAAGCGCACCAGCAGCGGCAACGACAGGCCGCTTTTGCGCAACTCATCGACTTGCTCGTACAGATCGACGGGCGTGCTGTTCGGGCCGTTCGGACGGACTTCTACGCGACCGGCTTCATTGATCGCGAAATACCCGGCCCCCCAATGGCGAATCCCGTAAACACTGCGGCTGTCCGCAACTGTCCATTGGCTGCCATCGTCTTTGCGTGTGCGTCGTACGGACATCGAAGTCCCCTATAAATGAAGGCGAAGGCGCCACCTCTCGCGGAGGCTGGCGCAGTCTAAAGAATGAAAATGACGATTTGCCTGCAAGGGAAGTAGACCCCACTGGCAGGACAGAGTTTAGCCACAGGTTGGGAAGAGGCTTTCAGCCGCCGGACTTCTTGGCCTTGTACCCGAGCTTGATCAGCTCGGCCAACAGCAACTCGACGTGATCGCCCTGAATCTCGATAACCCCGTCTTTCAACGCGCCACCGGTGCCACAGCGCTTTTTCAGCGAGGTGGCCAATTCCTTCAGGGCTTCTTCAGCCAGGGGCACGCCGGTGATAGTGGTCACCGTCTTGCCGCCACGGCCTTTGCTCTCGCGACGCACGCGGGCAATACCGTCGCCTTCGGGGATCAGGGTCTGTTTGCAGGTGCACGAATCCACGGGCTGACGACAGTCCGGGCAGTGTCGACCTGCGTCGGTGGAAAATACCAGGCCACCAAGGGCGGCGAAGGATGCGGCTTTTTTGGCCACCGGCAATCCTCTTGGGAGGATGAAGACTGATCGGCGCCGCACAAGGCGGTGACCGACCGCGAAGCCCCACTCAGGCAGGGGCAGCGCTACCGAACCGTCAAGGCCACCACCACTGTAGGAGCGAGCTTGCTCGCGAAGATCGTCAACGATAACGCGGGCATTCAGCCAGCACGCGGTGTCTTGGCGTTTTTCGCGAGCAAGCTCGCTCCTACAGGGTGAAACAATAGCGGTTCGGGTGAAAAGGCGCGCAGTGTAACGGCAAAAAGCCAAGTTGCTAAGAGCCAAATGGCGCCAATTTATACAACTTTAGCGACGTGAGGCGAGATAGCGCCGCAAGCCCTCTTGGGCGTCCGGGCAATAAGACTTTTGCTCGGCCTCTGCAAGCACCGTTTCAATGGATAGAAAACGCGCTTCCATGACCTCTTCAGGCTGCAAACACAGCGGGCCGTCCCATACAGCAGAGTAGGACGTACACCACAGGCGGCTGTCGCCATCTTCAAAGTAAAAATGATCGTGCTCGACCAACTCCACGCCACTCACGCCCAGCTCTTCCGCCAATTCCCGCTGTGCCGACAGGGCATAGCTTTCTCCCGCCGCCACCATCCCACCCGCCGCCGTATCCCAATACCCTGGATACAGCGCCTTGCTCAGCGTGCGCCGGTGCACACACAGCTCGCCTTTGGAATTGAACAGGAAGATAAATGTGCAACGGCCGATCAAGCCGCGCTGGCGCAGGTCGGACCTGACCAGGTGACCGAGCAGGTGGTCCTGCTCGTCGACCCAGCAGATCAGTTCAGCGTCGGAGGCCGCTCGGTGTGCGGCCTCCTTTTGAGTAGCGTCCATCATCAACCCTGGTTGAGGAGCTGACGCAAGTCGATCACTGCAGCGTTTGCCCGGGAAATATAGTTGGCCATCACCAGCGAATGGTTCGCCAGTACGCCGAAGCCACTGCCGTTAAGAATCATAGGACTCCATACCGGTTCTTGCGAGGCCTCCAGCTCACGAATGATCTGGCGCACGCTGACCGTGGCGTTTTTCTTGGCCAGTACGTCGGCAAAATCGACTTCGATGGCACGCAGCAGATGGGACAGGGCCCATGCCTGGCCGCGCGCTTCGTAGAACACGTTGTCGATCTGCATCCATGGGGTTTCCACCACTTCTTCATCGACCTGCGGCACTTCACCCGGCGCCAGCGCCTCGGTTTTCAGCGCAGTGTTCAACTTGACCCGGCCCACGCTGGCGGACAGACGCTGGGACAGCGAGCCCAAACGTGTGGCCACATCGCCCAGCCAGTTGTTGAGGTTGTCGGCACGCGCATAAAACAGCGCGCCGCGCTGGTTCGGGTCAGACAGGCGCGCTTCGTAGCGGCTCAAGGAATTGATGCCTTCCTGGTATTCCGACTCACTGGATGGCAGCACCCAACTCTTGTTGTCGAAGTTGAAGCGCGGCTCGGCCTTGGCCAAGTCAGCGTCTTCAGCCGACTGCGACTGGGAGCGGGCGAAGTCTTTACGCAGGGCGCGGGTAAGGTCACGCACCTGCACCAGCACGCCGTATTCCCAGCTCGGCATGTTGTCCATCCACAAGCCCGGCGGGAAACGATCGTTGGAGATGTAGCCGCCTGGCTTGTTCAGCAAGGTGCCAACCACGGTCTTGAGGGTTTCGACGGTGGTGTAACCCACCACCATCTGCTTGCCTTCCTTCTCGGCGGCAAGCTGGGCATTTTGCTGCACCGGAAACAGCGCCGGCTCTTGGCTCCAGTACCAACCCAGGCCACCGGTGACCAGCAGGTACAAGCCGATGATGCTGAGCAACGCCCGGCTCATCAGCAGGTTGCGAAAATAGCTGCGGTTGGCCGACTTGGGCTCAGGGGCGGGGCCTTTGGCACTGCCTTCGCGGTTTTTCCAGTCCAGCATGGCGATATCCTTTCAATCACTTGAGTTCATGCACGTCAATTGTCCGGGTGCGTTCAGACATTCCGACCACAACCCTACCCCATCGTGCCCATCGGTGCGGGGCTTTTACACGAAACTGGCGCACCAGCGCGCTTGGACTATAAAGGATGCACGCGATTTACGCTGCGCGACCCATTGGTCAATAACTGAATGGCAGGCACGCAGACTTAATTGACGTATGACACTCATCTATCAGAAAAGAGGTGCTAGCATAGAGCCATCAGTCGACCTCAGCATGCACCCTCACAGTAGTCAGGATATGACCGAGTCAGAAGACCCCAGCCGCGAGCGTCTCAAGCAGCACTTTGCCCAGCGGGTAATTCATCAGGCACGTCAAATTCTTGAGATCTGGCAGCGCCTGCAACGCAGCGAGTGGTCGAACGCCGACTTTTCCGAACTCAGCGAAGCCAACCTGCGCCTGCAACGCTTCGCCGAACGCTTCGAACAGCCCGAACACACACAACTGGCACGGCATATCAGTCAATCCTTGCAGGCTGTGGACGAGAACCGTGGCCGTCTGAGCAGCCAACTGATCACCGAGCTCAACCGCTTGATGCAACGCCTGTCCCGCACCGGCCTGCGCCAGGGCGATCAGCTTGAGCAAACCTTCCTGCCGCCGATGCGCAAGCCGATCTATGTGATGCTGGCCGACCATGACCGCGCCGAACGCCTGGCCAAGCAGTTGGAGTTCTTCGGCATGGGCGCCCACGCCCTGGACAGCGTCGCCGCCTTTCGCGCGTCCATGGCCGAGCGTTTGCCGTCGGCGATCGTGATGGACGTGGACTTCTGCGGCACCGGCCTGGGCCTGAAGCTCGCGGCAGAGGCCCAGGAGGGCCTGGAGCAAAAGCTGCCGCTGTTGTTTTTCAGCCTGCACGAAACCGACACCCCGACACGCCTGGCCGCCGTACGCGCCGGCGGCGAAGAGTTCCTGACCGGCACCCTGGAGGCCTCAAGCCTGCTGGAAAAGATCGAAGTGCTAACCTGCGCGGCCCAGTACGAACCGTACAAAGTGCTGATCATCGACGACTCGCGGGCCCAGGCGCTGCACACCGAACGCCTGCTCAACAGTGCCGGCATTGTCACCCGCACATTGACCGAACCGATCCAGGCCATGGCCGAGCTGGCGGATTTCCAGCCCGACCTGATCATCCTCGACATGTACATGCCTGCCTGTACCGGCACCGAACTGGCCAAGGTGATTCGCCACAACGACCGCTACGTCAGTGTGCCGATCATTTACCTGTCGGCCGAGGACGACCTGGATAAACAGCTGGATGCGATGAGCGAGGGCGGTGACGATTTCCTCACCAAACCGATCAAGCCGCGTCACCTGATCACCACTGTGCGCAACCGTGCGTCACGTGCGCGCAACTTGAAGGCACGGATGGTGCGCGACAGCCTGACCGGGCTGTACAACCACACGCATATCCTGCAACTGCTCGAAGATTGCAGCTTCCGCGCACGCCGCGAGAACAAGCCGTTGAGCTTTGCCATGCTCGATATCGACCACTTCAAGCGCGTCAATGACAGCCACGGCCACCCCATGGGCGACCGGGTGATCAAGAGCCTGGCACTGTTTCTCAAGCAGCGTTTGCGCAAGACCGATTACATCGGCCGCTACGGCGGTGAAGAGTTCGCCATCGTGATGCCCGACACCGACCTGGAATCGGCCTGCAAGGTGCTGGACGACATTCGTCGGCGCTTTGCAGAAATCCACTACCCCGCCCAACCGCAGGATTTGTGGTGCACCTTCAGCGCCGGCCTGGTGGAGCTGTGCGACGGTTCCGACAGCTTGATGATGGCCGCCCAGGCTGACGAAGCGCTGTACAGCGCCAAGGACGCCGGACGTAATCGCGTGCAAGCCGCTCGCACATCAAAGCAAAGTGCCATCTTTTCACCAGAATCCACCGATTCGGTCATAACGCTGTAATACAAACGCAATAAATTCAGGCGCTTATCTCTTGCCGTCGGTTGAAACCCCGCATGCGCCTGAAGCTGCTGACCAATCTCAATACCCTTCTGCTGGTGGCTGTGTGCCTGGCCCTCGGGGCGACACTGTGGTGGTCGCAACGGGCGCTGGAGCGTCCGTACTTGTTGATGGAGCGCTACCTCGGGTTGTCCCAGGTCTTTCAAAACCAGGCTGCCCGTAACATCGAGGACTACTTAGCCAGCGGCGATGCCCTGCGCCTGAGCAGTGCAACCCAGAGCCTGGAAAGCCTGCAGCTTCAGCTGGGCGAACTGCCGCCCGACTTGGCGCAAAACCTGCGCCCCAGCCTCATGGACCTGGAGACTTTCAGCAAGACCGACCTGTTGGCCGCCGGTAAATTGGCTGGCGACCCGCAAGCCCTGTTGCTGCAAGCCGAGCGTGAACTGGGCGCGAACCTGGAACAATTGAGCCAGTACGCCAGCGGTGTCAATTCCGCGGAGGCTGCGCATTATATGTCGCCATTGCTCGCAGCCTCACAGCACCTGGGCAAACTGTCCCTGGCCCGCGACAAGCTAGTCAGCAGCGGGCGCGCCGAGTTGGCCGCGGATGTCGAGCGGGAAGTGACCAACCTGCGCACTCAGGCCGACCTGCTTGCGCAGCTGCCCTTATTGGGAATAAAGGCCAGCGCTGAATCCCACACCGATGATTTTTCCGCGTTGATGGGCCTGGAAAATACCGAAAAAACCGAAGCCCAGGACACCGGCATCGACCTCAAGCGCGAACTCAACAGCCTGTTGACCCGCTACCCCGCCGAACTCCAACGCACCCGTGAACAGATCCAGCAACGCGCCGATCTCGCCGCCAGCACCCACCTTAAAATCACCAACGTACAACAGGCCATCGCCGGCCTGGAACCCGTGGTGCGCGCGCAACACGCGAAGATTCAGGGTGAAGTGCGTGTGATGCAGGGGGTGATGATTGGTCTGATCCTGCTGATCGCATTGCTGATCGATACCCTGCAACGCCGCCTGGCGCGCGTGCTGACCAACCTGGCACCCGCCTTGTCGACCTGGGCCGAAGGCGACTTCAGCCAACCGATTGCCCTGGGCAAGACCAACCGTGAACTGCACGATATCGAGGCCTCCCTTAACCGCCTGCGCGCCTACCTGGTGGATCTGGTCGGCACCATCCGTGGCAATGCCGAAGAAGTGGCAGGCAGCAGCCGCGCCCTGGCCGAACTGAGCAGCGGCCTGCACGACGGAGCCGAGCGCCAGGCCGGCGACACCGCGCAAATCCGTGATTCCCTGGGCGAGCTGGAAGCCACCATCCAGCAAGTCGCCGGGGATGCCAGCCAGGCCGCCGGGGCCAGTCGCAGTGCAGGCCAAGCCGTGGAGCAAGGCCAGCGCGTTATCGGCCTGAGCCTCACCGGGCTGCATGCGCTGGTAGGCGAAGTGCAGCAAAACGCGCAGATGATCGAGAAACTTGCCGAAGAGTCCGCCACCATCGGCGGCGTGCTCACGGTGATTCGCTCGATTGCCGACCAGACCAACCTGCTGGCGCTCAACGCCGCTATCGAAGCCGCCCGCGCCGGTGAAGCCGGACGTGGTTTCGCCGTGGTAGCCGACGAAGTGCGCTCCCTGGCCCAGCGTACTGCCGGCGCCACCGCCGAAATCCAGGGCCTGATCGCCGGCCTGCAAAGCGCCGCGCACCAGTCGGTAGAAGGCATGCGCGCCCAGGTCGAACACGCCGAAGCCACCGCCCAGCAGGCCCAGGCGGCGGATGGCGCGCTGGATGAAATCGTCGGGGCGATCCAGACCATCTCGGATACCGCCGTACGCATTGCCGATGTGACCGCGCAGCAGAGTGGCGCCGTGAGCGAGATACGCGACAACAGTGAGCGGATTCATCAATTGGGTGAGGATAATTTGCTGCGTATTGGCCAGGGCCGTAGCCAGGGCGAGCACCTGCTGGTACTGGGTGGGCAACTGACTACCGCCGTGCAAGCCTTCCGCGTCTAACCCGATCCGGCCCTCTATGAAGACCGCAATGTGGCTGATCGTTCCCACGCTCCGCGTGGGAATGTCGCCCCAGACGCTCCGCGTCCCGCTTTAAAGCCGTGACGCAGAGCGTCACTGGATGCGTGCCCACGCGGAGCGTGGGTGCGATCAGCTCCCACACTGACCAAATGCCGTCTCCCAGTCACAAATTTTGCGCAATCCTCGCTAATCGTGCCGGCTACTGCATAGAACTGGACAGTCACAAAGGCTTTGCGGCATAGTCGCCGGGTTCTGACGCACCCACACCAATAACAAGGAACAGCCAATGGCGACCTTACTGGTTCTTCACGGACCCAACCTGAACCTGCTTGGCACCCGCGAACCGGGCGTCTACGGGGCAGTGACCCTGGACCAGATCAACCTCGACCTGGAAAAGCGGGCCCGTGAAGCCGGCCACCATTTGCTCTACCTGCAAAGCAATGCCGAGTATGAATTGATTGATCGCATCCATGCCGCGCGCGGCGAAGGCGTGGACTTTATTCTGATCAATCCCGCCGCTTTTACGCACACAAGCGTTGCATTACGTGACGCGCTGCTGGCGGTGAGCATCCCATTCATCGAAGTGCATTTATCGAACGTGCACAAACGCGAAGCTTTCCGCCATCACTCTTACTTCTCCGACGTAGCGGTAGGAGTGATCTGCGGCCTTGGCGCCAGCGGTTACCGACTGGCCCTGGAGGCCGCCCTGGAACACATTGAAGAACAGGCTAAACGCCCCTGACCGACCCTTGGGAGTTGATGATTCATGGATATCCGTAAAGTTAAGAAACTGATCGAACTGCTGGAAGAATCCGGTATCGACGAGCTGGAAATCAAGGAAGGCGAAGAGTCCGTACGGATCAGCCGTCACAGCAAGACCCCGGCCCAACAGTTCTACGCGCCACAGATGCAAGCACCGGCTCCAGCCGCCGCAGCTCCGGCTGCCGCACCTGCCGCCGCCGCTGCACCTGCCGCCCCAGCCGCTCCTGCGCTGAACGGCTTCGTGGTCAAGTCGCCAATGGTCGGTACTTTCTACCGCACCCCGGCACCGACCTCGCCAGCCTTCGTTGAAGTGGGCAAGGCCGTGAAAGTGGGCGACACCATCTGCATCGTTGAAGCGATGAAAATGATGAACCACATCACCGCGGAAAAAGCCGGCGTCATTGAATCCATCCTGGTAGAAAACGGTCAGCCGGTTGAGTACGACCAGCCGCTGTTCACCATCGTTTGAACCGCGGAGCGCCTTCGATGTTGAAACCTGCGAAGAAACTGCAAAAAGTCCTGATCGCCAACCGCGGCGAGATCGCGCTGCGTATCCTGCGCGCCTGTAAGGAAGAGGGCATCAAGACCGTCGCTGTTTACTCGACGGCCGATACCGAATTGATGCACGTGAAACTGGCGGACGAAAGCATCTGCATCGGCCCGCCACTGGCCACGAACTCGTACCTGAAAGTCTCGAATATCATCGCCGCGGCAGAAGTGACCGGCGCCGATGGCATCCACCCGGGCTACGGCTTCCTCGCGGAAAACGCCGACTTCGCCGAACAAGTGGAAAAATCCGGGTTTGCCTTCATCGGCCCGAAAGCCGAAACCATTCGCCTGATGGGCGACAAGGTCTCGGCCAAGGACGCCATGATCGCGGCCGGTGTGCCCACCGTTCCAGGCTCCGACGGCCCACTGCCTGAAGACGAGGAAACCGCTCTGCGCATTGGTCGCGAAGTCGGCTACCCGGTGATCATCAAGGCCGCCGGTGGCGGTGGTGGTCGCGGCATGCGCGTGGTGCACAAGGAAGAAGACCTGATCGAAGCCGCCAAGCAGACCCGCTCCGAAGCGGGCGCCTGGTTCGGCAACCCGATGGTCTACCTGGAGAAGTACCTGACCAACCCACGCCACGTGGAGGTCCAGGTACTGTCCGACGGCCAGGGCCACGCCATCCACCTGGGTGATCGCGATTGCTCGCTGCAACGTCGCCACCAGAAGGTACTGGAAGAAGCCCCGGCACCGGGCCTGGACGAGAAAGCCCGCCAGGAAGTACTGGCGCGTTGCGTCAAGGCGTGCATCGACATCAACTACCGTGGCGCCGGTACCTTCGAGTTCCTCTACGAAAACGGCCGCTTCTACTTCATCGAGATGAACACTCGTGTGCAGGTAGAGCACCCGGTATCGGAGATGGTCACCGGTATCGACATCGTCAAGGAGATGCTGAGCATCGCAGCCGGTAACGTGCTGTCCTTCACCCAGGACGACGTGAAGATGCACGGCCACTCCCTGGAGTGCCGCATCAACGCCGAAGACCCGAAAACCTTTATCCCAAGCCCTGGCCTGGTCAAGCATTTCCACGCGCCCGGCGGCAACGGCGTACGTGTGGATTCGCACCTGTACAGCGGCTACAAGGTTCCGTCCAACTACGACTCGCTGATCGGCAAGCTGATCACCTGGGGCGCCACTCGCGACGAGGCCATGGCCCGTATGCGCAACGCCCTGGACGAAATCGTGGTCGACGGCATCAAGACCAACATCCCGCTGCATCGGGATCTGGTTCGTGATGAAGGCTTCTGCGAAGGTGGTGTGAACATTCACTACCTGGAACACAAGCTGGCCAACCAGTAAGTGCTCCACCCAACAAAACCGCCTTCGGGCGGTTTTGTTGTTTATGGGCCACCGCCCCCTGATCGTTCCCACGCTCCGCGTGGGAACGCCTCTTGTGGCGCTCCGCACCACGCCTTAACAACGGGACGCGGAGCGTCCGAGGCGGCATTCCCACGCCGAGCGTGGGAGCGATCGTCGGCGCAGTCGTCTTCTGGCTTGCTCTCGCGTAAACTTGCGCGCTTTCGCGGCCTGCCCGCCGCACATTCATTTTTTTCAAAGGTGCCCGCCATGCCTTGGCTGCAAGTCCGTCTCGCCATCAGCCCAGAACAAGCCGAAACCTACGAAGACGCGTTCCTCGAAGTGGGCGCCGTGTCGGTGACCTTCATGGACGCCGAAGACCAGCCGATTTTCGAGCCGGAACTCAACACCACGCCGCTGTGGTCCCACACCCACTTGCTGGCCCTGTTCGAGGACGGCACCGACGCCGCCGCCGTGCTGGCCCATATGGAACTGCTCACCGGCGGCCCGCTGCCCGAGCATCACAGCGAAGTCATCGAAGACCAGGACTGGGAACGCAGCTGGATGGACAACTTCCAGCCCATGCGTTTCGGCCAGCGCCTGTGGATCGTGCCAAGCTGGCACGCCGCGCCCGAGCCAGACGCCGTCAACCTGCTGCTGGACCCGGGCCTTGCATTCGGTACCGGCACGCACCCGACCACCGCCCTGTGCCTGGAATGGCTGGACGGCCAGGACCTGACCGACAGCAACGTACTGGACTTCGGCTGCGGCTCGGGGATCCTGGCCATCGCCGCCCTGCTGCTGGGCGCCAAGGAGGCCGTGGGCACCGATATCGACGTGCAGGCCCTGGAAGCCTCCCGCGATAACGCCGGGCGCAACAACATTGCCGAAGGCAAATTCCCACTCTACCTGCCTGAGGACCTGCCCCAGGTTCAGGCCGATGTGCTGGTGGCCAATATCCTCGCCGGGCCACTGGTGTCGCTGGCGCCGCAACTGTCGAGCCTGGTCAAGCCGGGCGGGCGCCTGGCGCTGTCGGGCATCCTCGCCGAGCAAGGTGAAGACGTGGCTGCGGCCTACGCCAAAGACTTCGAGCTGGACCCGATCGCCAACCGTGATGGCTGGGTACGCATCAGCGGTCGTCGGCGCTAGAATGAGCGCTTGCCTGAATCGGATGGCCGCATGACCGACAGTTTCGTCACCCAGTGCCCACATTGCCAATCGCGCTTTCGCGTCAACCACGCTCAATTGAGCGTGGCCCGCGGCGTGGTGCGTTGCGGCTCGTGCCTGCAAGTGTTCAACGCCGCTCGCCAGTTGCTGGAGCAACGTGCCCAGGCGTCTGCGCCGGAACCTGAAGCGCCGACAACCCCCGAACCGATTGGCGAAGCACCTCCCGAGCCACCACGGGCCATCAGCCAGAAACAGTGGACGGCCGAAGAGCTGGACCTGGATAACCTGGACAAGGAACTGGCCAAGCTGGAACGTCGCGAGATCCAACATACCCAGGCCTTGGGTGCGGAACGACGCCAGCCAGGTGCCGACCGCCGGCAAAAGGAAGAGTCCTTCAGCGCCAGCCGCGATACGGTCAAGGCCGAGGAAGAAAAGTGGGCGGCCAGCCTGTTCAGTGAGCCACCCGAAGAGCGCGCCCAGGCACCAGAAGAAGAGCCCGAGCCGGTTAAGGCACCTGCGTCCAAACAGCGCACCGAACCGTCCATGTCGGCCCACGTCGACGAACTCGATGACGAACCAGCTCTGCACGCCACTACCGTGGATGACGACCTCGACCCGCCGCTGACACCCACCCGCGACGAGCACGATGAGCCTGAACCCGAAGACCGCGCACAGCCGCGCCGCAAGCGCGCGCGAACGGAGGCTGGTGTACACGACGAGTTACTCCAGGACCTGGAAGACGACCCCCTGCACCTGTATGCGCAGAAGCGTCCGTCAAGCTGGGGTCGCCGTCTGGTCTGGATATTGTTGGTGGTACTCGCCGCTGCCGGTCTGGCCGGCCAGTACATCGCCTACCAATTCGACGACCTGGCCCGCCAGGACGCCTACCGTCCCTGGTTCCAGGCGTTATGCCCGAAACTGGGGTGCACCGTGCCATCGCGGGTCGACATTACTCACATAAAGAGCAGCAATCTGGTGGTGCGCAGCCACCCCGAATTCGCCGGGGCGCTGGTGGTCGATGCCATCCTCTATAACCGTGCGACCTTCTCCCAGCCCTTCCCGCTGCTGGAGTTGCGCTTTGCGGACTTGAACGGCAGCCTGATTGCCAGTCGTCGCTTCAAGCCCGCCGAATACCTCAGCGGCGAGTTGGCTGGCGTCAGCGAAATGCCCTCGCAGACGCCTATCCACATCTCCCTGGACATTCTTGATCCGGGCAATAGAGCCGTGAACTACAGCCTGAGCTTCCACTCGCCCGAGTAAAACGGCGTGCCCACCGAGGTTTGACGGCGGATTATTGACTTGACCGCCGTCAACCAAACCGATGGCGATAAAAAAGTAACTGTTCAGATTTTATCCAATTCAGCCTTTAACCAGTCATCGAGAGCGGGTATCATGCCAACCCTTTTTCGAACTCTAATGATCCGGCCCCACAACAGGGAAGTCCTATGTCGGCGGTACGCATCGGCCCATACACATTGCAAAACGGCTTGATCCTCGCCCCGATGGCGGGTGTCACCGACCAGCCCTTTCGTCAGCTGTGCAAGCGTCTGGGCGCGGGTCTAGTAGTCTCTGAAATGGTTACCAGCGACATGAGTCTGTGGAACACCCGCAAGTCGCGGATGCGCATGATCCACGAAGGTGATCCCGAGCCACGCTCGGTGCAGATCGCCGGGGGCGATGCGCAGATGCTGGCGGATGCCGCACGGGCCAATGTGGAGCTGGGTGCACAGATCATCGACATCAACATGGGCTGCCCGGCCAAGAAGGTTTGCAACAAGGCCGCCGGTTCCGCACTGTTGAAAGATGAGCA
The DNA here is from genome assembly GCF_900119355.1 of Pseudomonas sp. NFPP02. Lineage (NCBI taxonomy): Bacteria > Pseudomonadati > Pseudomonadota > Gammaproteobacteria > Pseudomonadales > Pseudomonadaceae > Pseudomonas > Pseudomonas sp. NFPP02. The sequence goes on along the minus strand of NZ_FPJI01000002.1, from coordinate 551,088 downwards.
GTTGGTCGCCGAGATCCTGCAGGCCGTTGTTGGCGCAGTGGATGTACCGGTGACCCTTAAGATTCGTACCGGTTGGGACCGGGACAACAAGAATGGCCTGACGGTGGCGAAGATCGCTGAACAGGCAGGCATTACAGCGCTGGCGGTGCATGGCCGTACCCGCGCCGACCTTTATACCGGTGAAGCCGAGTACGACACCATTGCCGCGATCAAGCAGGCCGTGTCGATGCCCGTCTTTGCCAATGGCGACATCGACAGTGCCGAGAAAGCCCGGCGCGTGCTGCACGCGACCGGTGCCGATGGCTTGTTGATTGGCCGGGCCGCCCAGGGGCGGCCGTGGATTTTTCGTGAAATCGAGCATTTCCTGCGTACCGGTGAAGTCTTGCCGGCACCAGAGTTGGTCGAGGTGGAACGTATTCTGCTAGAGCATCTGGCCGCCCTGCACGCCTTTTATGGGGACGTGATGGGAGTACGCATTGCTCGCAAGCATGTCGGCTGGTATCTCGCCACCTTGCCGGGCGCCAAGGAATTCCGCGCTCAGTTCAATCGTTTGGATGAAACGCAGGCACAGGTCGCCACCGTTCGTGAGTTCTTCGCCGGACGCGACAAGAGCCTGGGAACAGGGGATGGAGAAGGGGTGGCCGCATGACGATGATGACCGAGACTTTAGTGAGTGGAACAACACCCGTGAGCGACAATGTCAATTTGAAACAGCACCTCAACACGCCGAGCGAAGAAGGCCAGACCCTTCGCGGGAGTGTCGAGAAGGCGCTGCACAATTATTTCGCCCACCTTGAGGGCGCTTCCGTCACGGATGTGTACAACCTGGTGCTCTCCGAAGTAGAGGCGCCCTTGCTCGAAAGCGTGATGAACTACGTCAAGGGCAACCAGACCAAAGCCAGTGAGCTGCTGGGCCTCAACCGTGGCACGTTGCGCAAAAAGCTCAAGCAGTACGATTTGCTGTAAGCATTCAATCAAACCAGAAAGGCGCCCGCGTAAAACCGGTCGCCTTTTTTGCTGACTTCCTTTGCTTTTGATGGAAATTGAGATGACCGACCAGACCACCCGCCTGCCGATCCGCCGTGCCTTGATCAGTGTTTCCGACAAGACCGGGATCCTTGAATTTGCCCGGGAGCTGGAAGCCCTGGGTGTGGAAATCCTCTCCACGGGCGGGACCTTCAAACTGCTGCAGGACAACGGCGTGGCCGCAGTGGAAGTCGCGGACTACACCGGTTTCGCAGAGATGATGGACGGTCGCGTCAAGACCCTGCACCCGAAAATTCACGGCGGCATCCTTGGCCGTCGCGGCATCGACGACGCCATCATGACCGAGCACGGCATCAAGCCGATCGACCTGGTGGCCGTTAACCTCTACCCGTTCGAAGCCACCATCAACAAGCCAGGTTGCGACCTGCCGACCGCCATCGAAAACATCGATATCGGCGGCCCGACCATGGTGCGCTCGGCGGCCAAGAACCATAAGGACGTGGCCATCGTGGTCAATGCCGGCGACTACGCCAACGTCCTGGAAAACCTCAAGGCCGGTGGCCTGACCTACGCCCAGCGCTTCGACCTGATGCTCAAGGCGTTCGAACACACCGCCGCCTATGACGGCATGATCGCCAACTACATGGGCACCGTGAACCAAGCGGCTGACACCCTGAGCACAGAAGGTCGCAGCCAGTTCCCGCGCACCTTCAACAGCCAGTTCATCAAGGCCCAGGAAATGCGCTACGGCGAGAACCCGCACCAGAGTGCGGCGTTCTACGTGGAAGCCAAGCCGGCCGAAGTGGGCATCGCCACCGCCACTCAACTGCAAGGCAAAGAACTCTCCTACAACAACGTGGCCGACACTGACGCCGCGCTGGAATGCGTAAAGAGCTTCGTCAAGCCGGCCTGCGTGATCGTCAAGCACGCCAACCCGTGCGGCGTGGCAGTCAGCCCGGACGCTGAAGGCGGTATCCGCCAGGCGTACGAACTGGCCTACGCCACCGACACCGAATCCGCATTCGGCGGCATCATTGCCTTCAACCGCGAACTGGATGCCGAGACCGCCAAGGCCATCGTCGAGCGTCAGTTCGTCGAAGTGATCATCGCCCCAAGCGTCAGCGAAGAAGCCCGCGCCATCGTCGCCGCCAAAACCAACGTGCGCCTGCTGGCCTGTGGCGAGTGGTCGGCAGACCGCGCCGCGGCCTGGGACTACAAGCGCGTCAATGGCGGCCTGCTGGTACAGAGCCGCGACATCGGCATGATCGGCAGCGATGACCTGAAAGTCGTGACCAAGCGCGCGCCGACCGAGCAAGAGATCAACGACCTGATCTTCGCCTGGAAAGTGGCCAAATACGTCAAGTCCAACGCCATCGTCTACGCCAAGAACCGCCAGACCATCGGTGTCGGCGCCGGCCAGATGAGCCGCGTGAACTCGGCACGTATCGCCGCGATCAAGGCTGAGCACGCTGGTTTGCAGGTGGTGGGTTCGGTGATGGCTTCCGATGCGTTCTTCCCGTTCCGTGACGGCCTGGACAACGCCGCGAAAGGAGGCGTGACCGCCGTGATCCAACCAGGCGGTTCGATGCGTGATGCAGAAGTCATCGCCGCTGCTGATGAAGCTGGCATTGCGATGGTCTTCACCGGCATGCGCCACTTCCGCCACTGATTGATCGTTCCCACGCTCCGCGTGGGAACGCAGCCAGGGACGCTCCGCGTCCCTCGGACGCAGAGCGTCCGTAGAGGCATTCCCACGCAGAGCGTGGGAACGATCATCCTAACGAGGTTTTTGAAATGAATGTTTTGATCATTGGCAGCGGTGGCCGTGAACACGCCCTGGCCTGGAAAGTAGCCCAGGACCCACGCGTGCAGAAAGTCTTCGTTGCTCCCGGCAACGCCGGCACCGCCATCGAAGCCAAGTGTGAAAACGTCGCCATCGACGTGCTGGCCCTGGAGCAGTTGGCGGATTTTGCCGAAAAGAATGTTTCCCTGACCATCGTCGGCCCGGAAGTGCCACTGGTAGCAGGCGTCGTCGATCTGTTCCGCAGCCGTGGCCTGGATTGCTTTGGCCCTACCGCTGGCGCCGCCCAGCTGGAAGGCTCGAAAGCCTTTACCAAGGACTTCCTGGCTCGCCACAAGATCCCGACGGCCGACTACCAGAACTTCACCGAGATCGAACCGGCCCTGGCTTACCTGCGTGAGAAAGGCGCACCGATCGTGATCAAGGCCGATGGCCTGGCTGCCGGCAAAGGCGTGATCGTCGCCATGACCCTGCAGGAAGCCGAAGACGCCGTGCGCGACATGCTCGCCGGCAATGCCTTTGGTGACGCCGGTTCACGCGTAGTCATCGAGGAGTTCCTCGACGGCGAGGAAGCCAGTTTTATCGTGATGGTCGACGGCAAGAACGTATTGCCGATGGCCACCAGCCAGGACCACAAGCGCGTCGGCAACGGCGACAGTGGCCCGAACACCGGCGGCATGGGTGCCTACTCCCCGGCACCCGTTGTCACCGCCGACGTCCACCAGCGCGTCATGGACCTGGTAATCTGGCCAACCGTGCGCGGCATGGCGGATGAAGGCAACGTGTACACCGGTTTCCTCTATGCCGGCCTGATGATCGACAAAGCCGGTAACCCCAAAGTCATCGAGTTCAACTGCCGCTTCGGCGATCCGGAAACCCAACCGGTGATGCTGCGCCTGCAATCGAGCCTGGTGCTGCTGGTGGAAGCCGCCCTCGCCCAGGCCCTGGACAAGGTCGAAGCGCAGTGGGACCCACGTCCTAGCGTTGGGATTGTGCTGGCGGCCGGTGGCTACCCCGCCGACTACGCCAAGGGCGATGTGATCGAAGGCCTCGACGCCGCCGCTGCGCTGGAAGGCAAGGTGTTCCATGCAGGCACCGCGCTCAAGGACGGCAAAGTTGTAACCGCCGGTGGCCGCGTGTTGTGCGCCACCGCGATGGGTGCCAGTGTCGATGCCGCGCAACAACAGGCATACAAACTGGCGGCGAAAATCGACTGGAAGGGCTGCTTCTACCGCACCGACATTGGCTACCGTGCCATTGCCCGCGAACGCGGTGAGAACAACTGAGCAGCTACACTTGCAGTAGCTATCCGTTCGGTTAGGTAAGGGCCTTTGGCCCTTGCCGTACCCTGTTGCCCCGCGCATAGTTAACCCGTGCATCCACCTACCGAAGGGATTTCGCCGTGCGCTGGCTCAGGATCGCCATAGGTTTCACAATCAGTCTGCTGACCCTGCTCTGCTTGCTACCGGCCCAGGCCGCTGCGCAAGGCAGTGGCTGGGCAGTATTGCTTGATGAACAGGCCGACCTGCAACTGAGCGATATCCGTTCCGCCCGCTATACCAATCAATTCAGCCCCATCGAACTGGACCGGATCACCGCCGCGCAGCCGGACGGTGCGTTGTGGGTGCGTTTCAGGTTGCAGCCCGGCAAGCACGAACAAGTGCTGCGGGTGTTCGCCCCGGACCTCTCCAGCCTGAGCCTGTATGTGCTGGACGGCGACACCCTGGTGGAGCAACAAACCACCGGCACACGCCAACCCCAGGCTGAGCGCTCGTTGCCCAGCAGTGACTTCATGCTGCCGATGCCTCAGAGCCAACGGCCACTGGAGGTATACCTGCGCCTGGTCTCGGAACACGAGCTGCGCCCTTACATCACCCTGGAACCAGCGGTGCTGGCCGCCGCCAACCAGAACCAGACGCTGATCTACGGCCTGCTGTTCGGCGTGCTGTCGATGCTGATCCTGCACAACCTCACGCGCTTCGCCTACCACCGCTCGCGCAGCAGCCTGTGGCTGGCCGCGTGCGAGTTCCTGTTGATGCTCAGCCTGGCGCTGTTGCTCAACCTGGTGGGGCCATGGCTGCCGAACTGGCACGCAATCCAGACCCCCGGTGCCTACCTGGCCCTGCTGCTGACCGCACCCTGTGGGCTGATGTTCGCCTACCGCTTCTTCATGCCCCTGGGCCCGCACCCGCTGAACAAAGTGTTGATGGCCGACATCCTGCTGATCATCCTGTGCGGCCTGCTCCTGTTGTTCGTCAACACCTTGCCGCTGAACATCATCACCTATGCCCTGGTCGCGCTGGCGGGCCTGAGCATGCTGTTTGTCTCGGCCTATCACTGGCAAAAAGGCTACCGCCCGGCGCGCTTGTTCGTGGCGGCCATGGTGGTATTCAACATCGGCACGCTGATCATTCTGCCCGCACTGCTCGGCCTTACCCTGGTGGCGCCACAGGGGCTGATCGTCACCCTGTTGAGCTTTATCTGCCTCAGTGGCCTGCTGATGAGCCTGGCCCTCGGCGAGCGCCAGCGCGCCATTGTCGAAACCCGTTTCAGCCTGAGCCGCGACCTGGCGGCCAGCAATGCCGAAATCGCCGCCAAAGCCGAGTTCCTGGCGAAGATCAGCCACGAAATCCGCACGCCCATGAACGGTGTGCTGGGCATGACCGAGTTGCTGCTGGGCACGCCGTTGTCGGTGAAGCAACGCGACTATGTGCAGACCATCCACAGCGCCGGTAATGAGTTGCTCACCCTGATCAACGAGATTCTCGACATTTCCAAGCTCGAATCCGGGCAGATCGAACTCGATGATGTGCAGTTCGATCTCAATGCATTGATCGACGACTGCCTGAGCATCTTCCGCGCCAAGGCCGAGCAACAGAATGTCGAGCTGATCAGCTTCATCCAACCCCAGGTACCACGAGTGATCAGCGGTGACCCGACGCGACTGCGCCAGGCTTTACTGAGCCTTCTGGAAAACGCCCTGCACAAAACCGATGAAGGCGAAGTGCTGATCGTTGTCGCCCTGGATGAGCGCAGCACCAAGCCACGCCTGCGCATTGCCGTGCAAGACAGCGGCGTGCCCATGGAAGCTGCCGAACGCGACGCCCTGTTGCACAGCGAACTGCACAGCAAGAACTTCCTTTCGGCGACGCGCTTGAGCGGCCACTTGGGCTTGGTCATCGCACGCCAGCTGATCTTGTTGATGAACGGCGAGTTCGGCGTCAAGAGTGGGAGCCACCAGGGCAGTACCCTGTGGCTGACCCTGCCGCTGGACCCGGAACGCCTGGAACACCCGACCAGCGACCTCGACGGCCCGCTCAAGGACGCCCGCGTGCTGGTGGTGGACGACAACGACACCTGCCGCAAAGTCCTGGTGCAACAATGCACGGCCTGGGGCCTGAACGTCAGCGCCGTGCCTTCGGGCAAGGAGGCCCTGGCGCTGCTGCGCACCAAGGCGCACCTGCGTGATTATTTCGACGTGGTACTGCTGGACCAGAACATGCCAGGCATGACCGGCATGCAACTGGCGGCGAAAATCAAGGAAGACCCGAGCCTGAACCACGACATCCTGCTGATCATGCTCACCGGAATCAGTAACGCACCGAGCAAGATCATTGCGCGCAACTGCGGGATCAAGCGCATCCTCGCCAAACCGGTGGCTGGCTACACCCTCAAGACCACCCTGGCCGATGAACTGGCCCAGCGCAGCAAAGGCGCCCCCGTAGCACGCCCGGCCCCCAGCGCACCGGCAGCCATGACCGTGCCCAGCGATTTCCGCATCCTGGTAGCCGAAGACAACAGCATTTCCACCAAAGTGATTCGCGGCATGCTCGGCAAGCTCAATCTCGACCCGGACACCGCCAGCAACGGCGAAGAAGCGCTGCAAGCGATGAAAGCCCAGCGCTATGACCTGGTATTGATGGACTGCGAAATGCCGATTCTCGATGGCTTCTCCGCCACACAGCAACTGCGGGCATGGGAAGTCAGCCACCAACGCGTGCGCACGCCAGTGGTGGCGCTCACCGCGCATATCCTGTCGGAACACAAAGAACGCGCACGCCAGGCAGGCATGGACGGGCATATGGCCAAGCCGGTGGAACTGTCGCAGTTGCGCGAGCTGGTGGACTACTGGGTGGCGCAGCGCCAACAGCGCCCTGAGCACAGCACCCTTTCCTGATGATCGTTCCCACGCTCCGCGTGGGAATGCCACCCGGGACGCTCCGCGTCCTGCTTGAACGCGACGCAGAGCGTCACTGGATGCATTCCCACGCAGAGCGTGGGAACGATCACACCCACCACTATCGCAGGCAAGCCAGCTCTCACATTTGATCTGTGTCGGATAGACTCCTCCACACTTTCCCCGCCCGCGAGCCGCCCCCATGCTCCATGTGTTATTCAGCGTTTACCTGAAGATACTGGTGCTCTACAGCCCGTGATGATCGTTCCCACGCTCCGCGTGGGAATGCCGCCCGGGACGCTCCGCGTCCTGCTTGAACGCGACGCAGGGCGTCACTGGATGTATTCCCACGCAGAGCGTGGGAACGATCACATGGCCAAGCCGGCGGAACTGTCGCAGATGCGCGAGCTGGTGGACTACTGGGTGGCGCAGCGCCAACAGCGCCCTGAGCACAGCACCCTTTCCGGATGATCGTTCCCACGCTCCGCGTGGGAACGCTGCCCGGGACGCTCCGCGTCCTGCTTGAACGCGACGCAGAGCGTCACTGGATGTATTCCCAGGCAGAGCGTGGGAACGATCACACCCACCGCTATCGCAGGCAAGCCAGCTCCCACATTTGATCTGTGTCGGATAGACTCCTCCACACTTTCCCCGCCCGCGAGCCGCCCTCATGCTCCATGTGTTATTCAGCGTTTACCTGAAGATGCTGGTGCTCTACAGCCCGTTCTTTGTGCTGTCCTGCTTTATCAGCCTGACCCGTGGCTACTCCAGCAAGGAGCGTCGGCGCCTGGCGTGGAAAGTTGCACTGGCCACCCTGGTATCGAGCGTGCTGCTCTACCTGTTTGGCCGGGTGATTTTCAGTGTGTTCGGCATTACCGTCGACGCGTTCCGTATCGGCGCCGGCAGTGTGTTGTTTATCTCCGCCCTGGGCATGGCCCAGGGCAAGTCGGCGGTGCAGACCGACAACGTGCAGCAGGACGTGACCATCGTGCCGCTGACCATCCCTCTCACCGTCGGCCCCGGCACCATCGGCGCCTTGCTGGTGATGGGCGTCAGCCAACCACACTGGGACGACAAGCTTACCGCCATCCTCAGTATTGCCCTGGCCAGCCTGACGGTAGGCGTGGTGCTGTACCTGTCCAACCGTATCGAACGCATTCTCGGCGACCAGGGCTTGCAGATTGTCAGCCGGTTGATGGGCCTGTTCGTCTGCGCCCTGGCCGCGCAAATCATTTTTACCGGGGTACGCGGCTACCTGGTGCCCTAGATCCGGTATTTGGCGATAGCCATTTCCACTTTGTCACCGGCGCTTTCGCGCATCAGTTGGATGGTTTTCTCGTTGACCATAGAGGTATTGAGCACCAGGCAAGTCTGCCCGCTGAAGGCCTCGAACGAGGAGCTATCCCACTCCAGGAAGGGCAGGCCCACCTGTTTATCCACACCATGGGTGCTGTAGGTCACCAGCACCATGATCAACTCGCCGTCTGTTTCAGCGCAGGAGGCCAGGCCGAAATCGCCGCCCTCATGCACCGCGCAATTGCGCTTGAACAGCTCGAAAGACGCTGGCTGACGCTTCAATGCATCCAGCGCATCGGCGGCCAGCTTGGGCAAGGCGCTAAGCAGTGGCCCGAACAGCGCCGTCGACGTCAGCATCGAGGCGATGATATTCAGCGCCGCCAGTTGCACCGTCAGGCCATTGCCCGCACGCGAGACCCGTTCAAAGCGACTGCGCAGCGGCAGCCACCCCAGGCTGACCATCACCTTGATAAATTCCTCGTACCACGCCTCGCTGCCCCGCTGGACCTTCAGCACATCGCTCACATAACTGCTGGCCAGCAGATAGCTTTTGCGTACGTATTCGCGATTCAACGCCGACAAGCCTTCGGCAAATGAAATCACCCCGTTGTTGACCACGGCCGCATTGCAATCATCGTCGCTATCCAGCGCGCAAGCGGCCTGCCTGGCAGGTGCGCCCGGCAATTTGTAGGCGGCAATCAACTTGCGCCTTTTTTTACTGTTGATCCTTCTGTGACGTCGCTCCATTTTCTGTTCTCCACAAGCACCCCACATGGGGCTTGCTTCCACCCTAGTCCAGGGAGCAGCGGGGTTTCCATGCGATAAACATCCCTTGGACTGCCCCGCCCAAAACCAGCGTCCAGCAATGACAAGGCGCGGCGGGCAGGCGTGCGGTTTTCATCGCATAAAAAAGAAAAAGCCCCGAACAACGCCAGGGGAATCCCTGGGTTATTCGGAGCTTTCCGGCAGCCAACCGGGCTGTTTTCAGGAGTTGGGTTTGTCGCCATACCAACGTGGTGTGTACACCCACTCGCCGCCACCCGCGCGCGGGAACACACAGGTGGTGGATGAACCGATCAGCACCATGGTGCGCATGTCCACCTGCTCGGGCGTCAGTTGCCCCAAGGTAGTGACGCGCAGCGTCTGGCCTGGACGACCGATGTCACGGCCCAGCACCACCGGCGTCTGCGGCGTGCGATGCAGCGCGACGATCTCCAGGGCGCGTCCCAGTTGCCAAGGCCGCGACCTGGAGATCGGGTTGTAGAACGCCAAGGCCAGGTCGGCCTGGGAAGCCAGGTCCAGGCGTTTTTCGATGATCGCCCAGGGCTTGAGATTATCCGACAGCGACATCACACAGAAGTCATGCCCCAGCGGCGCGCCCGCCTGGGCAGCGGTGGCCAGCGAAGCGGAAACCCCCGGCAGGATTTCCAGGTCGACCTGATGCCAGGCCGGCTCGCTGGACTCGTGCAGCGCCTCGATCACCGCCGCGGCCATGGCGAATACACCCGGGTCACCAGAGGACACCACCACCACCGAGCGGCCTTGCGCGGCTAGCTCGAAGGCGTGGCGGGCGCGCTGCATTTCTTCGCGGTTGTCAGTGCAGTGTTGCACTTGGTCGTCCCGGAACGGCCCGGCCATGCGCACGTAGGTTTCATACCCCAGCACATCGGTGCAACGCGCCAGTTCCGCCTTCACCGCCGGCACCATCAATTCAGCAGCGCCGGGGCCCAGGCCAATCACCGCCAGACGCCCGCGGGGGCGCCCAACCTGTGACAGATCCAAGGGCTGCTCGGCCACGGTGATACTGATGTCCGCAACGGGTTCCAGTACGGCAAAACGCAGCGGTACGCCCAACGCCGACGCGGCTTCATGCAAGGACGCGTCAGCCATCTGCAGGTCGCTGGCCAGCAGGCAGGCCAGGGATTGCACGGCCACGCCCGCCTCCTGCAACGCCGAGCGCACACGCTCGGCCAACTGCACACCCGGCCGACAGGTGACGTAGACATTCTGCGGGTAAATCAGCAACTCATTGGCTGCCGGTGTGCGCTCGGCACTGCCCACATGAATCGCCAGGCGCGCCTGTTGATCCTGAGGCAGGTTAGCGTCCTCCAGCCATGGCGCCGCGCCTTCAATGCGCACGCTTTCGCCGGCCAGAAGGTCGCAGACAAAGCGTTTGCCCAGCTCGATGTCGGCCAGTTGATAGCCCGCCGGCGGGTTGAGCAGGCAGGTGCCAAAACGCAACTCGCCGCTGGTGGTGATGGCGGCGGACACGCCGAGCGCTGCGGCAATGTCGCGCGCCATGAGGTTCACGCCCCCCAGGCCACCGAGCAACGGCACCACGGCGCTGCCGTCTTCAGCCACGGCCAGCACGGCGGGTTCTTCGCCCTTTTCCAGCAGCAACGGTGCAAGGGTGCGAATCACAATGCCCGCGGCGCACAGGGCAATCAGTGGCGTGCCCTGCTGATAAAGCTGACGCAAGGTCGCGCCGAACTCGCTGTAGCTGCGGTCTGCTCCCTCAACCCGTGTGGCCAGGCCGTGGATCAACGCGCCGGGGTAAACCTGCTGGAGCCTGCGCGCAGTCGCCAGGCTGCCTTGGCCCAGAATCACAATCGCCGGGGTCATCAACCTTGCCACCGTTCACCGGGCACGATGATCAGTGAGAAATACGGCGACGACATCGGCTCCACCTGATCCAGCGGCACGATCTTCTGGTTGGCCATGGTCGCGCGTTCCACGTACAACGCCCGCTCGGCCAGACCCAACTCTTCCAACACCTGGCGCACTTTCGGAAAGTTGCGCCCCAGCTTCATGATCACTGCGGCATCGGCATCCGCCAGGCGGCGCTTGAGATCCTCATGGGGCAATACGCCCGAGAGCACCGACAAGCTCTGGTTGCGATACACCAACGGCGCGCCGAGTACCGAGGCACCACCGAGCATCGAGCACACACCTGGAATCACCTGGGCCTCGTAGCGCTCGGCCAGGCGGTCATGCAGGTACATGTAGGAGCCGTAGAAAAACGGGTCACCTTCGCAGATCACCGCCACGTCGCGGCCCGCGTCCAGGTGCGCGGCCACGTCGAGGCTGGCATTGTCGTAGAAGTCGCTGATCACCTGCTCGTAGGACAGCGGCGCCGGCAGCACTTCGGTGGTCACCGGGTACACCAGCGGCATCAGGGTCTGTTGCGGCACCAGGTGGTCCTCGATGATGCCGAAGGCGTTGCCCTTCTTGCCTTTGGCCACGAAGTACGCCACCACCGGCGATTCACGCAGCAGGCGCAGGGCTTTGAGGGTAATCAGTTCCGGATCACCGGGGCCGACGCCCAGGCCGATCAAACGTCCGCGCACCTGCATTATTCGACCTCCGTGGCCAGGGCATTGACGGCGGCGGCAGCCATGGCGCTGCCGCCCAGGCGACCTTGCATGATCACGAACGGCACCCCACGACTATCAGCAGCGAGCATGGCCTTGGATTCGGCGGCGCCGACAAAGCCCACCGGAAAACCCAGGATCAACGCCGGCTTCGGCGCACCGGCATCGAGCATTTCCAACAGATAGAACAACGCGGTCGGCGCGTTGCCGATCACCACCACACTGCCTTCCAGATGCGGGCGCCACAGTTCAAGGGCGGCGGCGGAACGGGTATTGCCCAGTTCCCGCGCCAGCTCCGGCACGCTGTCGTCGCGCAGGGTGCAGATCACTGGGTTATTGGCTGGCAGGCGCGCGCGGGTCACGCCTTCGGAGACCATCCGCGCATCGCACAGAATCGGCGCGCCAGCGGCCAGCGCATCGCGCCCGGCCTTGCCCGCACCTTCGGAGAATTGCAGACCGTCGATGGCCTCGACCATGCCGCACGCATGGATCACCCGCACCGCGAGTTTTTCCAAATCGGCCGGGATGCGGTCCAACTTGGCTTCCGCGCGAATAATGGCGAAGGAGTTGCGATAGATCTCCTGACCGTCGCGGATGTAATCAATCATCGGTGTTGCTCCGTGGACGAGCGCGCAACAGGGCGCCCGCCGCTTCAATGGAAAGAGTGCGCGCGTGAAGCCGGCCAAAACCAGGCTGGGTTGCATCGCAAAAATAGAGGTCGTAGTGGCCGGGGCTCACCGCCAGCAAGGTGACTGGCGCGGTGTGCGCGGCAGCGCAGGAGCGCAGGCAGCCGGACAGATGCACCTCAACGCCCGGTTGCAGAGCGGCCAGTTGCACGGCGTCGGCCTTGGTGTCGGCCAAGCCTTTTGCGCAGCCGCTGGAACCGGTGCAGGCAATCATGCGCGCCAGCGGGTGGCCGAGCGAGCAGATAAAGCCCAGTTGCGCCAGGCGCTCGGTCACGGCGTGAGGCTTTTCGACGTTGGGCACCAGCACGCCTTGCCAAGGGGTGAAGCGCAAGGTGCCGTCCCCATAGTCACTGGCCAGTTGTGCGGCGCCCTTGAGCATCGCCGGGTTCAGGCGGCCCAATGGCGCGAGGGCGGCGACGTAGAACTGATTCTTTTGCACTTGTGGATAAGTGCCCACCTGGAGCGACGCGTCGCTGGGCGGGCGTATGAAGCCGTCGGCTGGCAGCAACGGCAAGCGCAAATGGTTCAGCACGTTATCCACAGGCAAATGGCGCATGCGCGTTTGTTCTGGGGTGGCGAGGTCCAGAAACGCTTCCAGCACGGCCACGACCAACCCATGCCCCTGGTTCAAAGGCACGGCGGCCTGGGGCGCATCCAGGCCCGGACAGCCGGCCAGGCCGAACGCGAGCAGGGTTTCGCCATGGCGTACGAAGGCCGACAACCACAGGTCGTGGTGATGCTCGAGCATCGCCAGGTCTTCGCCGCCATCGAGTTGCACCGCGAACTTGGCCGACAGTTCATGGAAACGCGGATGGTTCTCCAGGGTGGCGAGGATCTGCGCGGCCAGCGGGCGGGTGTCGAACAGCATCTGCGGGTCAATGCCAGCGCTGGGGCTGAGCATCAGGTTGCGCACGTCGTCACCGCCCGCGTTGCTGGGGCCCAGGCCCGCCGCCAGTAGTCGGGCGATCAACGCCTCCTGCTCGGCGCCGATGCCGCGGATCTGCAGGTTGGCGCGGTTGGTCGCCTCAATCACCCCGCCCGCATACGCCTGGGCCGCGTCCGCCAAGGCGTGGGCCTGGGCGGCAGTGATCGCGCCGCCCGCCAATTTGACTCGGCAAATGCCACCGTCCAACGCCTGGACAATACGCAGCAACCCCGGACAAGCCGAGGGGCGCAAGGTATTCACAGCGGGCGTTGGGTTCACGGGGCTACCGGTTGACGGGTAAAGGCGCGGTATTATGCCTGCTTTGTCCGGCGGCATGAAAAGCCTGCCCGTCGGATGTCGTTCAAGGAATTGATATGTCGCCCTGGCTGACGGTTGTAGGCATCGGTGAAGACGGCTTCAAAGGCCTGGGCAGAAATGCCCGGCATGCCCTGTTGCGCGCCACGCGGATTATAGGCGGCCAACGCCAGTTGGACCTGTTGCCGGTGTGTATTCGTGGCGAACGCCAAGTGTGGCCGAGCCCGTTTTCCCTGGAGCCAGTGTTGTCGCGGCGCGGGGAGCCCGTGTGCGTTCTGGCCAGTGGCGATCCGATGTTCTATGGCGTCGGCGCCAGCCTGGCGCGGCAAGTGCCAGCTGAAGAGTTGTTGATTTTGCCCGCGCCATCGTCGGTATCCCTGGCGGCGGCGCGCCTGGGCTGGCCGTTGCAGGAGGTGGTGACGTTATCCGTGGTGGCCCGTCCGGTGGCGGCACTTAATGCGCATCTGGCCAGTGGCGTGCGCTTGTTGGTGTTGAGCAATGACGGCAACAGCCCCGCGTTGATTGCGGCGTTGTTGGCCGAGCGCGGCTTTGGCCCCAGTCGGGTAACTGTGTTTGAACACTTGGGCGGCCCGGCTGAGCGGCGTATCGACGGGCATGCGCAAGCGTGGGAGCCCACGGCGGTTGCCGATTTGAACCTGATCGCCATCGACTGCCTGGCGGATGCGAACGCACCGCGTCTGTCGCGCCTTGCAGGCTTGCCCGACGCAGCTTTCAAGCACGACGGCCAACTGACCAAACGCGATGTGCGCGCCATGACCCTCGCCCGCCTCGCGCCCATGCCGGGCGAACTGTTATGGGACGTAGGCGCGGGCAGTGGCTCCATCGGTATTGAATGGATGCGCACCCATCCCAGCTGTCGCGCCTTCGCGATCGAAGCCGACGCAGGCCGACAAAGCCTGTTCGAACACAACCGCGACGCCCTCGGCGTGCCCGGCCTGCAACTGATTCGCGGCAAGGCGCCGGAGGCGTTAAGCGGCCTGGAAACGCCGGACGCCATCTTTATCGGCGGCGGCGTCACCCGCGACGGCGTGCTCGACACCTGCTGGCAACACCTGCGCCCCGGTGGCCGCCTGGTTGCCAATGCCGTGACCCTGCAAAGCGAAATGACCTTGATGAACTGGCGCGCCGAGCATGGCGGTGAACTGACCCGCATCCACGTGGCCCAGGCGCAGCCCCTGGGCGAGTTCGATACCTGGCGCCAGGCGCTGCCGATCACGTTGCTGGAAGTGATCAAGCCGCTATGAAAAGGATGCTATTACTGGGCGGGGTCACGGAAGCGCTGGCCATCGCCCGTACCCTGGGGCCGCAGCATATCTACAGCCTGGCCGGCGTGGGCCGCGTACCAACCGACCTGAACTGCAAGGTTCGTGTCGGGGGTTACGGAGGCGCTGAAGGGTTAGCGCAGTTTATTCGTGACGAACGTATCAGCCTGATCATTGACGCCACCCATCCGTATGCAGCGCAGATCAGCCAAAACGCGGCCCAAGCGGCGCAATTGAGCGATGTGCCTTGCTGGGCATTGCGACGCCCAGCCTGGCAGCCGCAGCCGGGGGATGATTGGCGAGAGGTCGCCGACTGGGCCGAACTGGTCGAAGCGCTCAAACCCTTCAAACGCCCGCTGTTCACCTTGGGTCGCGAACCCTTGCAGCACCTCGACGAAATCCCCGCCGATCAGTTCTGGACCTTGCGCGCGCTGGATGTGTATCCCGGCAACGAGCGCTGTGAGGTGATCGGCGCACGCGGGCCGTTTTTGATCGAGGATGAACGGACGTTATTCGAAGAACGGCGGATTGATGTGCTGATCAGCAAGAACAGCGGCAGCACCGCCACCGAGCCGAAGCTGGAAGTGGCGCGTGAGCGTGGGGTGCCGGTGTTGGTGTTGAAGCGGCCGGTGTTGGCTGCCGTAGATCGAGAGTTCACAGCAGTGCCGGCGTTGCTACAAGCAATCACTCTTTTCTAAACACCACCTATCCAATGTGGGAGCGTGCTTGCTCGCTCCCACACTTTGGAATTGCGTTATCAAATGACGGTAGTAGATCAGCCAGCCAAGGCGCTAGCTCAATCAACTGCGCAACCATTGGCTGGAAAAAGCCCTATACCTGACTTGATCGTTCCCACGCTCCGCGTGGGAATGCATCCTGTGACGCTCCGCGTCACGGCTTTAAAAGCGGACGCAGAGCGTCCAACGCGGCATTCCCACGCAGAGCGTGGGAACGATCAGCCCGCCTGGTGCGCCGCGTCCTTTCTGCAAAATTGGCAAGCGGCCGTTCTCGTCTATCCTCAAACCCAACACTGCGACACCAAACCACACCCGCCCTTTTTACTTATCCCCCCCGATCAGGCTAAATACCCGCCTGATCGTTTAACCCTACGGATTATCCGCCATGGCCCGTCAACGCTTTGCAATTGCCTGGATCGCCTGCCTTGCAGTGCTGTTCAATGCGTTTGCCATGCCGTTGGCCAGTGCAATGCAGCAGACCGATGACCCGGTCAAGCGTCTGATGTGGGGCGGGTTCTGTTCGTCCAATGGCGCGAGCCTCAAGGCGATTGCCCTGGGCAAGCTGGAAATTCCCGCACCGCCGGACGATCACTCCGCCATGCAGCATTGCTGGTGTTGCTCGGGTTCTGCGCCGTTGGTGGCGTTGCCGGGGCATGTGCCGCAGTTGTATGTGACGCGCTTCGAGGCGGTGCAGAACTTGCCGCCGCGCTTATTGCGCAATCCAACCCCGCGCCAGCAATGGCCGAGCCTTAACCCCCGCGCTTCTCCAACGGTCTGATCTTCTTCGCAAGTGAACTGCGTTTAGAACCGTTCTGGAGAACTGCCATGCTTAAATCTTCCCTGCTTCTGGCTGCGTTGCTGCTGCCGGTGTTCAGTGCTGCCAATGCCGAAGACTACAAGGCCGGCGATTTGCTGGTGAGCGACCCCTGGTCTCAGGAGTTGCCACCGAATGCGCCTACCGTCGCCGCCTACTTTGTAATTCATAACACCGGGGCGGCCCCGGATCGCCTGCTCAGCGTTGAAACCAGCGTTGCCGAAAAAGCCGAGCTGCATGAGCACGTGATGCAAGGCGATTTGATGAAGATGCAACAAGTGCCCAGCGTCGCCGTACCGGCCAAGGGTGAACTGACCTTCGCGCCGATGGCCTATCACGTCATGCTGCTTGGCCTCAAAGACCGCAGCCTGCTGGCCGACGGCAAGCAATTCCCGCTGACCCTGACCTTCGAAAAAGCCGGCAAGGTCGAGGTGCAAGTGTCGGTGCACAAAGCGCCGCCAATGGCCGGCCACGAGCACATGCACGCCCAGTAAGCCAACCTCGATGGGCGCCCCTCGCGCCAGGTTGTCTCCCCACCGCCGTCTGATGCGCGGCAGTTGGATCAGCCTGTTCGCCATGCTGATGATTTTTATCGGTCCGCTGATTTCCCAAGCGATGCCGATGGATCATCACGCCAGCATGTCCATGACCATGGACATGCCCAACTGCCATGGTGAACCTGCGCAGCACAGCAAAGCCCCCGACGAGCATCATGTTCTCTGGGAAAAATGCGGCTATTGCAGCCTGCTGTTCAGTTGCCCGGCCCTGCCCGGCAGCGTCTCCTACGTAACCCTCGGCACCCCGCCGCCCGCCAACGCCCTCACCCCCGCCACGCGCCTGGGCCATGCCCGGCAGAGCATCTTCCCCGGAGCCCGCAGCCGCGCGCCGCCCATCGTTTCGTAAGCCCTTCACCGCGTTACTTCACCCCGGCCGACTTTAGACAGACAGCCGCAGGCTGCTGGCCGTGTTGTTTACGATTGATTGATGGAATTTGTCATGTCCAGGTTTTCTGCTGACACCCGTTTGGGAAGTACTGCCCTGCTCACCGCCTTATGCGGCGCACTATTGGCTGCCAACGCTCACGCCGACGAGCATGAGCTGAGCCCCACCGTCATCACCGCGATCGCCCCCAGCTCACCGCTGACCGTGGTCACCAACCCCAAAGACCCTCGCCAACCGGTGCCCGCCAGCGATGGCGGCGACTACCTCAAGACCATCCCCGGCTTCGCCCTGGTGCGCAACGGCGGCACCAACGGCGACCCGGTGCTGCGCGGCATGTTCGGCTCGCGCCTGAATATCCTCACCAACGGCGGCATGATGCTCGGCGCGTGCCCGGGCCGCATGGATGCGCCAACTTCGTATATTTCGCCGGAAACCTACGACAAGCTCACCGTGATCAAAGGCCCGCAAACCGTGCTCTGGGGCCCGGGCGCGTCAGCGGGCACCATCCTGTTCGACCGTGAACCCGAGCAGTTCGGCGAGCTGGGCACGCGGGTCAACGCCAGCGTATTGGCCGGTTCCAACGGGCGTTTCGACAAGGTCATCGATGCTGCTGCCGGCGGCCCATTGGGCTATGTGCGCGTGATCGGCAACCAGGCCCACGCCGACGATTACAAGGACGGCAACAACGACACCGTCGCCTCGCGCTATGACAAGTGGAACGGTGACGTGGCTGTGGGCTTCACGCCCGACGCCGACACCCTGCTGGAACTCACCGCCGGGCGTGGCGATGGTGAAGCGCGCTACGCCGGTCGCGGCATGGACGGCTCGCAGTTCCTGCGCGAAAGCCTGGGGCTGCGTTTCGAGAAATCCAATATCGGCGAGGTGCTGGATAAGGTCGAGGCCCAGGTCTACTACAACTACGCCGACCATGTGATGGACAACTACAGCCTGCGTGTCCCTTCGGGCACCGGCATGATGGCGGGCCCCATGGCGTCCAACGTCGACCGCCGCACCCTTGGCGCACGCATCAAGGCGACCTGGCGCTGGGCGGATGTGCAATTGATCAGCGGCCTGGATGCACAGACCAATGAACACCGTGCGCGCAGCAGCATGGGCATCGACACGTATAAGGATCTGCCGCGCAACAAGGACGCCAATTTCCACAACTACGGTGTGTTCGGCGAACTGACCTGGTACGCCGCCGACAACGATCGCCTGATCACCGGCGCACGCCTGGACCGCGCCTCGGCCAAGGACTTCCGTCAACGCACCGGCTCGGGAATGATGTCGCGCCCGAACCCGACCGCCGGCGACACCCGCGCCGATACATTGCCCTCGGGCTTTGTGCGTTATGAGCACGACCTGGCGGACAGCCCCACCACGCTGTATGCCGGCCTGGGCCACGCGGAACGTTTCCCGGATTACTGGGAGCTGTTTTCCCCCAACACCGGCGCGGCCGGTTCGGTGAATGCCTTCGACGGCGTGAAGCCCGAGAAAACCACCCAGCTCGACTTCGGTGCCCAGTACAAGAGCGCCGACCTGGAAGCCTGGGTGTCGGGCTATGTCGGCCAGGTGCGCGACTTCATCCTGTTCGACTACAGGCCCGGCATGATGGGCACCACCTCCCAGGCGCGCAATGTGGACGCACGTATCATGGGCGGCGAAGTGGGCGCAGCGTACAAGCTGAGCCAACACTGGAAAGCCGACGCCAGCCTCGCCTATGCCTGGGGCAAGAACAGCAGCGACGGCAAGGCCCTGCCACAAATGCCACCGCTGGACACGCGCCTGGGCCTGACCTACAGCGAAGACGATTGGAGCGCGGGTGCGTTGTGGAGGGTGGTCGCGGCGCAACACCGTATCGATCCGAACAAAGGCAACGTGGTCGGCAAAGACTACGACAAGAGCGGCGGCTTCGGCGTGTTCTCGCTGAACGCGGCATACCGCATCAACAAGCACTTCAAGGTCAGTACCGGGGTCGACAACCTGTTCGGCAAGGCTTATGCCGAGCATCTGAATCTGGCCGGTAACGCAGGCTTCGGTTACCCAGCCAACGACCCGCAGGCCATCAAGGAGCCGGGGCGTACGCTCTGGACCAAGGTGGACATGAGCTTCTAAAAGCATCGCAGGCAAGCCAGCTCCCACAGGTGCAATACAGCCCCATGTGGGAGCTGGCTTGCCTGCGATGACGGCGTAACAGACCAAGAAAAATCAAAAGCCTTATGCGGAGCACCCGATGACCACACAAAAAATTTCCTTCTACAACCTGGCCTGGCGCTGGCACTTTTACGCCGGCCTCTTCGTCGCCCCCTTCATGGTGCTGCTGGCCCTCACCGGCATCATCTACCTGTTCAAACCCCAGCTCGACCCGCTGATGTACGGCCACCTGCTCACCGTGCCCGCCGCCGAACACGCGCTGAGCGCCGACGAGCAACTGCAGCGCGTCCAGGCCGCCTACCCCCACGCCGCGATCAGCAAATACCTGCCCCCTGCCGACGCCACTCGCAGCGCGCAGTTCGTGATGCGCAACGATGCCCACGAAGTGACGGTGTTCATCGACCCCTATCGCGGCACCGTCCTCGGTGAGCAGGACGCAAACAACAACCTGCAAGCCATCGTCCGCGCCCTGCACGGCGAACTGATGATCGGCACCGTCGGCGATCGCCTGATCGAACTCGCCGCCGGCTGGGGCGTGATGCTGGTGGTGTCCGGCCTGTACCTGTGGTGGCCGCGGGGCAAGTCATCTGCAGGCATTCTGTGGCCTCGCTTCAATACCCGTGGTCGGGTGTTCTGGCGTGACCTGCACGCTGTCGCCGGCTTCTGGGGCGCAGCGTTCCTGCTGGTGATGCTGCTCAGCGGCATGACCTGGACCGGGTTCTGGGGCAAGCAATACGCCGACCTGTGGAACACCTTCCCAGCCGCGATGTGGAACAGCGTGCCGCAGTCCGACCAGCAGGCCCGTGTGCTCAACACCGCCACCCAGCAGACCGTGCCCTGGGCCCTGGAAAACACGCCGATGCCAATGTCCGGCGACCACGCCGAGCATATGAATCACGGCGCAATGCACGCAGGCCCGGCCGCACCTACGGTGCGTCTGCAACAGGTGGTCGACCTGGCCAACGCACGCAAGGTCGAGCCCGGCTACAGCATTACCTTCCCCACCACCGCCACTGGTGTATTCACCGTCGCGGTGTTCGCCGACGACCCGCGCAACGACGCCACCCTGCACGTGGACCAGTACACCGGCAAGGTCCTGGCCGATGTGCGCTGGGATCATTACAACCTGGTCGCACGGGCCACCGAGACCGGCGTGATGCTGCACGAGGGCAAGATGTTCGGCTGGGTCAACCAACTGATCGTGCTGGTGATCTGCCTGATGATTCTGCTCAGCGCGGTCAGCGGCGTGGTGATCTGGTGGAAGCGCCGGCCACAAGGCGGGCTAGGTGTACCGCCGCTGCGCCATGACCTGCCCAAGTGGAAAACCGCGATGGCGATCATGCTCGGGCTGGCGATCATTTTTCCGTTGGTAGGGGCTTCGTTGGTCCTGGTGTGGGCGCTGGATCGCTTGTTGCTGTCACGCATCAGCGCAACCGCCTGAAGCATTGTCGCGCAACGCCCTCTTTTGAAGCCTGCCGTGCACTCAACGGCCTCCGTGGCGCCAACCTGGTGCGCCACGGAGCGGCTTTACCTCCCGAACCCGCCGGTAAACCGTGTCTGGCGTAGCAGGCACAGCCTTTGCAAAGCCCTGTGTATCTGCCCCACAACAATTATCGGTACACGGAGATCGCACCATGAAGCGTCGCAGCTTGATCAAGGCTTTCACTTTGTCGGCATCTATTGCCGCCATGGGTTTGACCTGGACCGTCCAGGCCGCCGAGACCATCAAGGTCGGCATCCTGCACTCGCTGTCCGGGACCATGGCGATCTCCGAAACCTCACTCAAAGACATGGCGCTGATGACCATCGACGAGATCAACGCCAAGGGCGGGGTGAACGGCAAGATGCTCGAACCGGTGGTGGTGGACCCGGCGTCCAACTGGCCGCTGTTCGCCGAGAAAGGTCGGCAACTGTTGACCCAGGACAAGGTGGCCGTGGTGTTCGGCTGCTGGACCTCGGTGTCGCGTAAATCCGTACTGCCGGTGTTCGAAGAACTCAACGGCTTGCTGTTCTACCCGGTGCAGTACGAAGGCGAAGAGATGTCGCCCAACGTGTTCTATACCGGTGCGGCCCCGAACCAGCAGGCGATCCCGGCGGTGGAATACCTGATGAGCGAAGAAGGCGGCAGCGCCAAGCGTTTCTTCCTGCTCGGCACCGACTACGTGTACCCGCGCACCACCAACAAGATCCTGCGCTCGTTCCTGCATTCCAAAGGCGTGGCGGATAAAGACATCGAGGAGGTCTACACCCCGTTCGGCCACGCCGATTACCAGACCATCGTCGCCAACATCAAGAAGTTCTCCGCCGGTGGCAAGACCGCGGTGGTCTCCACCGTGAACGGCGACTCCAACGTGCCCTTCTACAAAGAACTGGCCAACCAGGGCTTGAAAGCCACCGAGGTACCGGTGGTGGCGTTCTCGGTGGGTGAAGAAGAACTGCGCGGCATCGACACCAAGCCGCTGGTGGGCAACCTCGCGGCCTGGAACTACTTCCAGTCGGTGGAAAACCCGGTGAACCAGAAGTTCGTGGCCGACTGGAAAGCCTACGCCAAGAAACACAACCTGCCGGGCGCCGACAAAGCCGTGACCAACGACCCGATGGAAGCCACCTATGTGGGCATCCATATGTGGGCGCAGGCGGCGGAAAAAGCCAAGTCCACCGACGTCGACAAGGTGCGTGAAGCCCTGGGCGGCCAGACCTTCGCTGCGCCGTCGGGCTTCACCCTGACCATGGACAAGACCAACCACCACCTGCACAAGCCGGTGATGATCGGTGAGATCCAGGCCGACGGGCAGTTCTCGGTGGTGTGGCAGACCGAAGCGCCGATTCGTGCACAGCCGTGGAGCCCTTACATTCCGGGCAATGACAAAAAACCGGACTATGCCGTGAAGAGCAACTAACGTCCCCACGGCTCGAATGTGGGACATGGTCACTGTGGGAGCTGGCTTGCCTGCGATGCAAACAACTCGGTGTGCCTGACACACCGCAGCGATGCCATCGCAGGCAAGCCAGCTCTTACACACAGCCTGCTCCCACACTGTCCCCGCATGACCAGGACATTTTTATATGCCCACTGCCCTCCACCGCCTCATCCTCGCCCTGCTGTTGTTGCTGCCCTTTGGCGCACACGCCAGCGACGCCGAAGACTTCCTTGCCGCCAACCCGGTGCAGCAAGCCAAACTCCTGCAGGACTGGGCCGCCCAACCCGACCCAACGCGTATCGAGTTGGTGGATGCCCTTGAGCAAGGCCAACTCACACTCAACGGTGAAACCAAGACCGTGCGCCTGAACAACCGCCTGCGCGGTTTGATCAATAACGTGCAAGCCAGCCAGCAACTGCTCGCCGCCGACCCCAAGGTGCGCCTGGACGCAGCGCGCACCCTGCAAAAAAGCGCGGTGCCTGCACAACTTAAATTCCTCGACCAGCAGGTCGCCGCCGAGACGGATGAGCAGGTGCACAGCGCCCTCAGCCTGGCCCTGGCCAACCTGCAACTGGTCGACCCCGACCCGGTGGTGCGCCTGGCGGCCGTGCGCTTGCTCGGCAGCACCGGCGACCCGCTGGCCCGCACGCGCCTAGAGGCGCTGCTGGCGCCAGGCGTGGAAGCCGACGCCGCCGTACACACCGCCGCTGAGACCAGCCTGGCCCAGGTCAAACGCAAACTGATGATGGGTGAGATCCTCGGCCAGGCGTTCAGCGGCATGTCCCTGGGCTCGATCCTGCTGCTGGCGGCCCTGGGCCTGGCGATCACCTTCGGCCTGCTCGGCGTGATCAACATGGCCCACGGCGAGATGCTGATGCTCGGCGCCTACTCCACCTATGTGGTGCAATTGATGATGCAGCGCTATGTGCCCCAGGCCATCGAGTTCTACCCGTTGATCGCGTTGCCGGTGGCGTTTTTTGTCACCGCGGCCATCGGCATGGCGCTGGAACGTACGGTGATTCGCCACCTGTATGGCCGCCCCCTGGAAACTCTGCTCGCCACCTGGGGCATCAGCCTGATGCTGATCCAGCTGGTGCGTCTGGTATTCGGCGCGCAGAACGTCGAAGTGTCTAACCCGGCCTGGCTGTCTGGCGGCATCCAGGTACTGCCCAACCTGGTGCTGCCGTACAACCGCATCGTGATCATTGCCTTCGCGCTGTTCGTGGTGGTGCTCACCTGGCTGCTGCTGAACAAGACGCGCCTGGGTCTGAACGTGCGCGCCGTCACCCAGAACCGCAACATGGCCGCCTGCTGCGGCGTGCCCACCGGGCGCGTGGACATGCTCGCCTTTGGCCTCGGCTCCGGTATCGCAGGTTTGGGCGGTGTGGCGCTGAGCCAGATCGGCAACGTCGGCCCGGACCTGGGCCAGAGCTACATCATCGACTCGTTCCTGGTGGTGGTGCTCGGCGGCGTCGGCCAGTTGGCCGGCAGTGTCATGGCCGCCTTTGGCTTAGGGATCGCCAACAAAATCCTCGAACCCCAGATCGGCGCCGTGCTCGGCAAGATCCTGATCCTCGCGCTGATCATTCTGTTTATCCAGAAACGCCCGCAAGGACTCTTCGCACTGAAAGGACGGGTGATCGACTGATGAACCAGCCATTGATGCTTACGGCCACGCAAAAGGCCGGCCCCAAAGTCACGATTGCAGTCGGTGCAGTCATCCTGCTCCTGCTGCTGGCGTTGCCCCTGTGTTCGTTATTGTCTGCGGACAACCCGCTGCATGTGTCGGCCTACACCTTGACCCTGGTGGGCAAGATTCTCTGTTACGCCATCGTCGCCCTGGCGCTGGACCTGGTGTGGGGTTACGCCGGGATGTTGTCCCTGGGCCACGGTTTGTTCTTCGCCCTGGGCGGCTACGCCATGGGCATGTACTTGATGCGCCAGGCGGCAGGCAGCGAGTTGCCGGCGTTCATGACCTTTTTGTCCTGGACCGAATTGCCCTGGTACTGGGCCGGCACCGACCACTTCCTGTGGGCGTTGTGCCTGGTGGTACTGGCCCCCGGTGTGCTGGCCTTGGTGTTCGGTTTCTTCGCGTTCCGCTCGCGGATCAAGGGCGTGTATTTCTCGATCATGACCCAGGCCCTGACGTTCGCGGGGATGCTGTTGTTCTTTCGCAACGAGACCGGGTTCGGCGGCAACAACGGCTTTACCAACTTCCGCAGCATCTTAGGTTTTGGCATCACTGAACCTGGCACCCGGGCGGTGTTGTTTTTCGCCACGGTGCTGTTGCTGGTGGCCAGCCTCTACATCGGCTGGCGCCTGGCGAAAAGCAAGTTCGGCCGCGTGCTCACCGCCCTGCGCGATGCCGAGAACCGCCTGATGTTCTGCGGCTACGACCCACGCGGTTTCAAGCTGTTCGTGTGGGTGTTGAGCGCAGTGTTGTGCGGCCTTGCCGGTGCGCTGTATGTGCCGCAGGTGGGCATCATCAACCCCAGCGAAATGTCACCGACCAACTCCATCGAAGCCGCTGTGTGGGTAGCGCTGGGCGGGCGTGGCACGTTGATCGGGCCGTTGCTCGGCGCTGGAGTGGTCAATGGCATGAAGAGCTGGTTTACCGTGGCCTTCCCCGAGTACTGGCTGTTCTTCCTGGGCGCGCTGTTCATCATCGTCACCCTGTACCTGCCCAAGGGCGTTATCGGCCTGCTGAAGAAATGAGGAACGTCATGCTTGAACCTATTTTCGACGCAGGCAGCGGCCGCGATGCGATTGGCATCGGCCAGGTCGCGGGCAAAGGGCTCAACACCCGGCACGGCACCATTCTGACCCTGGAAGATATCAGCGTCAGCTTCGATGGGTTCAAGGCCCTCAACGACCTGAACCTGTACATCGGTGTTGGCGAATTGCGCTGCATCATCGGGCCCAACGGCGCGGGCAAGACCACGCTGATGGACGTGATCACCGGCAAGACCCGGCCCAGCCACGGCAAGGCCTGGTTTGGCGAAACCCTGGACCTGACCCGCATGAGCGAAGTGCAGATCGCCCAGGCCGGCATCGGGCGCAAGTTCCAGAAACCCACGGTGTTCGAAGCCTTGAGCGTGTTCGAAAACCTGGAGCTGGCGCAGAAGACCGACAAGTCGGTGTGGGCCAGCCTGCGTGCGCGCCTGAACGGGGAACAGAAGCACCGCATCGAGGAAGTGCTCGACACCATCCGCCTCACCGCCTCCGTGCATCGCCCCGCCGGTTTGCTGTCCCACGGCCAGAAGCAGTTTCTGGAAATCGGCATGTTGCTGATGCAAGACCCGCAACTGTTGCTGCTGGATGAACCGGTAGCAGGCATGACCGATGCCGAAACCGAATTCACCGCCGAGCTGTTCAAGCGCCTGGCCGGCAAGCACTCGTTGATGGTGGTGGAACATGACATGGGGTTTGTCGGCTCGATTGCCGACCACGTGACGGTGTTGCATCAGGGCAGCGTACTGGCCGAAGGGTCGCTGGAACAGGTGCAGGAAAACGAGCGGGTGATCGAGGTTTACCTCGGCCGCTAACGCTGACACGAACGGCTGATCGTTCCCACGCTCCGCGTGGGAATGCCAAGTTGGACGCTCCGCGTCCCGCTGAGCAACGGTGACGCAGAGCGTCACGGGAAGCATTCCCACGCAGAGCGTGGGAACGATCATTGAGGAGAATCGAACATGCTGCAAGTCGACAAGCTGCACCAGTACTACGGCGGTAGCCACATCCTGCGTGGGCTGTCTTTTGACGTGAAGATCGGTGAAGTCACCTGCCTGCTGGGCCGCAACGGCGTGGGCAAGACCACCCTGCTCAAGTGCCTGATGGGCCTGCTGCCGGCCAAGGAGGGCGCAGTGAACTGGGAAGGCAAGGCCATCACCGGTTTCAAGCCGCACCAGCGCGTACATGCCGGCATCGCCTACGTGCCCCAGGGCCGGGAGATATTCGGGCGGCTGACCGTAGAAGAAAACCTGGTGATGGGACTGTCGCGTTTCCCCGGTTCCGAAGCCAAAGAGGTGCCGGCCTTCATCTACGAACTGTTCCCGGTGTTGCTGCAAATGAAGCATCGACGCGGCGGCGACTTGTCCGGCGGGCAGCAGCAACAGTTGGCGATTGGCCGTGCCCTGGCGAGCCGCCCGCGCCTGTTGATTCTCGATGAGCCCACCGAAGGCATCCAGCCGTCGGTGATCAAGGAAATCGGCGCGGTGATCAAGAAGCTCGCGGCGCGCGGCGATATGGCGATCCTGTTGGTGGAGCAGTTCTATGACTTTGCCGCTGAACTGGCTGACCAGTACCTGGTGATGTCCCGTGGGGAAATCGTGCAGCAGGGCCGTGGTGAAAATATGGAACGCGAAGGTGTGCGTGGGCTGGTAACCATCTAATCTGTAGCCTCCTAACGATAAGCACACGCCATGAACCTGCCCGTTACCCCTGCCCTGTTCACGCCCAGCTGGCACGCCGAGCTGGAACTCGGCTACGCGCGTGTCAATGACACCACGCGCCCGGTGCTGCGCCGCCACCTTGGCCCGCTGCGGGTGCAAAAACACCTGTACGCCGAAGGCCCCGAGGTATGCCAGCACATCATCGTGCATCCGCCCGGCGGGATTGCCGGTGGCGATCGCCTGGACATCAGCGCCCATGTGGGCACGGGTGCCTGGGCACAACTGACCAGCCCCGGCGCCGCCAAGTGGTACCGCGCCAGCGGCCCGGCGTTTCAACACGTCAAGTTGACCGTCGAGGCCGGCGCGACGCTGGAATGGCTGCCCCAGGAAACCATCGTATTCAGCGCCGCCCAGGCCGAACTGACCACGCGAGTGGAGCTGTCGGGCGATGCGCGGTTGTTCTACTGGGATGTGGTCGCTCTGGGCCGCCCGGCCAGTGGCGAACGGTTCGACCTTGGCCACTTTCAATCGCACCTGGACATTCGCCGCGACGGCCAGTTGCTCTGGCATGAGCGCCAGCGCATTGTGGGCGCCGATGGATTGCTGGATTCGCCTATCGGGCTGGATGGGCAACCGGTGTTTGCCACGTTGCTGGTGACAGGCGAGATCGACCCTGAACTGCTTGAGCAATGCCGCTCACTGCCCCATGCGGTGCGCGGGGATTTGACCCAATTGCCTGGCTTACTGGTGGCGCGTTGTTTGGCCAGTGAAGCGCTGCTGGCGCGGGGGTGGTTGATTGATTTATGGCGGCTTTTACGCCCGGCGCTGTTTGGGCGTGAAGCAGTCGCACCAAGAATCTGGAGCACATGAAGATGCGCCCTTTTGTAGGAGCGAGCTTGCTCGCGAAAATCGTTAACGATAACGCGGGCCTCCTGAATGCACGCGGCGCCCTCGGGTTTTTCGCGAGCAAGCTCGCTCCTACAGGGGTAAGCGCTCGTCTTTTTAACTGCCTTACTACGGACTGAACCATGGACCTGACCCCACGGGAAAAAGACAAACTGCTGATCTTCACCGCAGGCCTGGTCGCCGAACGGCGCCTGGCACGCGGAGTGAAGCTCAACTACCCGGAGACCATCGCCTATATCTCCGCCGCCCTGATGGAAGGCGCCCGCGATGGCCGCACGGTGGCCGACCTGATGCACTACGGCACCACCCTGCTCAGCCGCGAACAGGTTATGGAAGGTATCCCGGAAATGATCCCGGATATCCAGGTGGAAGCCACGTTCCCCGACGGCACCAAGCTGGTCACCGTCCACCAGCCCATTGCCTGAGGCGCAGCCATGATTCGTGATGCAACCGAACACGACCTGCCGGCGATCCGCGCCATCTACAACGACGCGGTGTTGAACACCACGGCGATCTGGAACGAGCAACCGGTGGACCTGGCCAACCGCCAGGCCTGGTTCAGTGCGCGCCAGGCCCAGCAGTACCCGATCCTGGTCGCGGTGGACAACGACGAAGTCACCGGCTACGCCTCATTCGGCGACTGGCGCCCCTTCGAAGGCTTCCGCTACAGCGTCGAACACTCGGTATACGTGCGCAATGACCAGCGTGGCAAAGGCCTCGGCCCACACCTGATGCAGGCCCTGATCGAGCGCGCCCGCAGCTGCGGCAAGCACGTCATGGTCGCCGCCATCGAAAGCGGCAACCTGGCCTCGATCCGCCTGCATGAGCGCCTGGGCTTCGTGACTACCGGGCAAATGCCGCAAGTGGGCATCAAGTTCGGCCGCTGGCTGGACCTGACCTTTATGCAACTGACCTTGAACCCGGGCGCACAACCGCCCAAGGAGTGACATCGATGAGCGCTGCACAACTGCGTCGAGTCAATGCGGAAAGTTTTGCCCACTACCGCCGGGGCTTGATCGAGCTGTTGCTGGACGCGGTGCAGCACGGCGCGTCGGTGGGCTTCATGGCCGACTTCGATGAGGCCCAGGCCCGGGACTACCTGACCGGCGTGCAAGCCGGCGTCGAGGACACCAGCCTGCTGCTGTGGGTAGTGGTGCGCGACGAGCAGGTGATCGCCAGCGTGCAATTGGCGTTGTGCCAGAAAGCCAACGGCCTGAACCGCGCCGAGGTGCAAAAGTTGCTGGTGCACAGCAGCGCCCGTCGCCATGGCCTGGGCCAGCAATTGATGAATACCCTGGAACTCGCCGCGCGCCAGCACAAGCGTGGCCTGCTGTACCTGGACACCGAGGCCGGCTCCGGCGCCGAAGCCTTTTACCAGTCGCTGCGCTACACCAAGCTCGGTGAACTGCCCGACTATTGCCAAAGCCCGGACGGGCGTTACAGCCCGACCGCCATCTACTACAAGACCCTGGGGCAACCTGCATGATTCCTGGTGAATATCAGATCCAGCCTGGCGAGATCGAACTGAATGTCGGCCGCCGCACCCTCATCCTCGGCGTAGCCAACAGCGGCGACCGGCCGATCCAGGTGGGCTCGCATTACCACTTTTTCGAGACCAATGACGCGCTGGAATTCGACCGCGCGGCCAGCCGTGGCATGCGCCTTAATATTCCGGCGGGCACGGCGGTGCGGTTTGAGCCGGGGCAGCGTCGGGAGGTGGAGTTGGTGGAGTTGAGTGGTGCAAGGCGGGTATTTGGGTTTGCAGGGCGAGTCATGGGCGACCTTTAGGGCCTCATCGCAGGCGAGCCAGCTCCCACCGTTGGAATGCAATTAGATCGTTCCCACGCTCCGCGTGGGAACGCCGCCAGGGACGCTCTGCGTCCGCTCTTTACGTCGTGACGCAAAGCGTCACAGGATGCATTCCCACGCAGAACGTGGGAACGATCGAGGACACACCCATGAAGATATCCAGACAAGCCTACGCCGACATGTACGGCCCCACCGTCGGTGACAAGGTGCGCCTGGCCGACACCGAACTGTTCGTCGAAGTCGAGCAGGACTTCACCGTCTACGGCGAAGAGGTCAAATTCGGCGGCGGCAAGGTGATCCGTGACGGCCAGGGCCAGAGCCAATTGCTCGCCCATGAAGTGGTCGACACGCTGATCACCAACGCATTGATCATCGACCACTGGGGCATCGTCAAGGCCGACGTCGGCTTGAAGAATGGCCGCATCCACGCGATTGGCAAAGCCGGCAACCCGGACATCCAGCCCGGCGTGACCATGGCCATCGGCGCGAGCACCGAAGTGATTGCCGGTGAAGGCATGATCCTCACCGCCGGCGGCATCGACTCCCACGTGCATTTCATTTGCCCACAGCAGATCGAAGAGGCCCTGACCAGCGGCGTCACCACCATGATCGGCGGCGGCACGGGGCCGGCTACCGGCACCAACGCCACCACCTGCACCTCCGGCCCGTGGCACCTTGCGCGGATGCTGCAGGCCAGCGATTCGTTCCCGATGAACATTGGCTTTACCGGCAAGGGCAACGCCAGTTTGCCCGAGCCGCTGATCGAGCAGGTCAAGGCCGGTGCTATCGGTTTGAAGCTACATGAAGACTGGGGCACCACGCCCGCCAGCATCGACAACTGCCTGAGCGTCGCCGATGCCTACGACGTGCAGGTGGCGATCCACAGTGACACCCTCAATGAGTCGGGCTTTGTCGAAACCACCCTCGCCGCGCTCAAGGGCCGCACCATCCACACGTACCACACCGAAGGTGCCGGTGGCGGCCATGCACCGGACATCATCAAGGCCTGCGGCTTCCCCAATGTGCTGCCCAGCTCCACCAACCCGACGCGGCCGTTCACGCGTAATACCATCGACGAACACCTGGACATGTTGATGGTGTGTCACCACCTGGACCCAAGCATTGCCGAAGACGTGGCCTTCGCCGAAAGCCGCATCCGCCGCGAAACCATCGCCGCCGAAGACATCCTGCACGACCTCGGCGCGTTCTCGATGATCAGCTCCGACAGCCAGGCCATGGGCCGTGTCGGCGAAGTGATCACACGCACCTGGCAGACCGCCGACAAGATGAAAAAACAGCGTGGCCCCCTGCCGGGCGACGGCGTGGGCAACGATAACTTCCGCGCCAAACGCTACATCGCCAAGTACACCATCAACCCGGCGATCACCCACGGTATCAGCCATATCGTCGGTTCCATCGAAGTCGGCAAATGGGCCGACCTGGTGCTGTGGCGCCCGGCGTTTTTCGGCATCAAGCCCACGCTGATCCTCAAGGGCGGCGCCATTGCTTCGAGCCTGATGGGCGACGCCAACGCCTCGATCCCGACGCCGCAGCCGGTGCATTACCGCCCCATGTTCGCCAGCTTCGGCAGCTCCCTGCACGCCACCAGCCTGACGTTTATCAGCCAGGCCGCGCAGGCGGCCGGACTGCCCGAGGCCCTGGGCCTGAAGAAGCAGATCGCGGTGGTCAAAGGTTGCCGCGACGTGCAGAAAACCGACCTGATCCACAACGATTACCTGCCGGATATCGAGGTGGACCCACAGACCTATCAGGTCAAGGCTGACGGTCAGTTGCTGTGGTGCGAACCGGCCGAGGTGTTGCCGATGGCCCAGCGGTACTTCCTGTTCTAGAGGATGGCGCGGATCGCTTGATCGGTCAGTGTCTGGTTCAAGGTGATCAGTTCGCCATTGATGCGACCAAAGGTGTCGTCGTAGTCTTGCTGGGACATCAGTTGCCCCGGCTCACTTTCCGAAGCCGGTCGGCCCAGGCGCTGGGCCGACCGGCTGATGGTTTGGCGCAGGGCCTGCCTCGCGCTCTCAGGGAGGTTGGCTGCGGCGGCCCATTGTTCCTGCGCGGCCTGATAGTCAATCAGTGCATCGAATTTTGCGGCAATCGACGCGTAGTCAGCTGGATGAGCCCGCTGCAGAAAGTCGGTCCACATCGGTTGCTCCAGCAGGTTGCCACGCAGCAGCTCGCCTTGGTCCAGTAGCTGTACGCGGTTGAATGCCTCCTCGACCATGGGCGCCGTCACATAATCCTCGCGGAACATCATGCTCCGCGATTGCCAGGGCAGGTCCAGACGGGTTGCCAATGGCGTTGTGTACGCCAGGTAGATCTCGACTTCGTCGATATCAGCGATCAAATTGCCGCGGGCATCGTAATGATCGATGCGTGCGCCTTTGGCGTCGTACTCCGGAAACTTGACGCCGTCATCCTGCAGTTGGGACACGCGCTCATGGGCGATACGGCCCAACTCATCGAGCCGCCACTTGCCCCTGGCCAGGTTGAAGACAGTTTTGCGCACGGAGGCCACGTCCTCGCTGAAGTACGCCGACCAATGCAGCACGGCAACGCCCATCGCATTGAACATCTGGGCTCCGGCGTCCACGCAGGCTGCAGGGTCCCGGGCCATCAGGAACAACTGCTCGCGCAATTCGGCGTCTTCGCCCATCGCCTCGAGTATGCGCCAGACCTTGGCGGTCAGTTCCGGCAACCATACGCCGCCCCTGAGTGTCGAGTCCCCGGAGTTTCTGACGGCACGAAGAACATTGAAAAAGCCCTCAGAGCCAAACGAACCTTCAAGCATGTCCCATAACACTTGCCTGGAGGGCCATTCCTGCGCCGAATAACCGGTTTTCCACTGCTCGCTGTCGCGCGCGCCCCTTTTCGGCAATTGGCGATCCGGATCCCGGCCGGCAGCCTCGATGTACCGCTTGAATTGAGCAAGCAGTTCAGGCGTCAGCGTTTCACGGGTGAGGAAGGTTTTCGCCACAATCAATGCCTTATCCGAGCCCGGCGCGAACTCGGGAATCCGCGCTATCGGGTTCTGCCGCATATCCAGAATGAAGTCTTCCGGCCTGGGCACACGGAACACACTGCTAGGCCACTCCACCAGGCTTGTTTCATTGAGCAGCAAGGTATGTAAGCGCGGCATGCGCCCGACATCCGGTGGCAAGCCGAGTGGGTTCATTTCCAAAAATAACTCTTTGAGATGCACCCGATCTTTCAAACGCAAGACGTCTTCAGGCGTAAGGACAATACTGTTACCGCCCAAATGCAACCGCTGCAAATGCGGCATCTGTTCGATGGCTGACGGCAGGCGTGTCAGTTGAGCGGCCTCGATCCCTAATCGACGCAGACCGCGAAAGTTGGCGAGCAGTGGCTGCACATCCGCATCCGTCAGCTGCGAGCCTTCGGTTCCCACAATGCCCAAGTAGCTGACATGGTCGAAGTTTGCAGTCAGTGCGGGCAAGGTTCGGAGCTGCTGCGCCAGGTCCTCTTCCAACCATTCGATTTTCTGCCCCAAGAGGCGCCCATTTCGATCGTAGTGCCGTGGGCCAACCTTTCTCCAGGCGTCATCCAGCGCCGTATAAATCTTGCGCCTGGCCCTCAGCACCTGGCGTTGCTGGTCACCGAACGCCTCCATGCCTTGGGGCGGTGTGCTCAACCAGTTGTGCAAGGTGGCCTGCAGGGTCTTGTACTCTTGCTCCAACGCACGCAGCCAGCTCAGATCCAGCGCGCCGCGCTCGTTGATCAGGGCGAGCATTTCGTCCCGGGTGATTTCCGGGTACAGGCTGCGGACCCGCTCGCGTGTGATTTTTTCCCACTCAGTGCCACCGCGCCCGCTCAATGGATAGCCGCGACGCTCGCCCGGCAACACGCTCGGCGGTCGAAAAAACGGCAGCTTTTCCGGCGACATGCCCAAGGCTTTGCGCAACGGTGCTCGGCCTAATGCATGTTGCTGGATCAACCCCTTCAATTGCTCACCCTGGCCGACATGGGGCAGGCCAATCGCGTTGCGATGGGCGTCGGTCAACGCGTGCTGCAAGGCGCCATAGAAACCATTGAGGCCATGCAGATCCTGACCGCGCTCATCAAAGGCTTGATAACGTCCATCCTCCGTACGTGCCAGGACCTTGCGATTGCTCGCCTCCTGAGGGCCAAAACTGGCACGCAATGGGCCTTCAAACCGACCCTCGCGCACTTCCAGGCGCAGATTGTCCGACCAGCCGGGCAGCGCCGGCAGTGTGTGGAGGGCCAGGGTTTCGGTGTCTGGGCCGGCCAACGCATCGAGGTACAAGCCTTCATACGCGAGGGTCAGGCGCATTTGCTGCTGCGCCCGGCGCGCCTTTTCAGCGAGGCGCAGGGGAATGCGCTTGGCGCGGCTCATCGTGTCGCGCTCGGTCGGCGTCGCGTCCGCCAGCACTTCGCGCGCCAAAATCGTCGGCACACCGCTGAAGTCACGCTGGATCAGCATAATCGCGGTGTCGGAGAGTGGCTGCTGCTCGACGTAAATACTCTTCATCAACCGCTCGCGCACCTCGATGGCCCTTTGTTCGAGTTTCAATTGCAGGGCCTCGGTTCTCGCCTCGGGTGTGCGGGCGGTGTAACTGCCCACCAGAGCATCGCGCTGAGGTTCGCTGAACGCTTCGATAATGCGTATGGGCAACTGGCCGCTCATCAATTCGGCGCGGTGGACCTGCACGGTGTCCGCCGCCGCAGCCTGCTGATTACCGTATTTGATCGACGGCCCGCTCAACTCGGTGCCGGAAAATGCCTCGATCGCCTTGCTCGCTGGCCATCCAGGCAACTCCACCGCCAGGGATGCGGCATAGCTGCACAGTGCGCTGCTGAGCGAGCCATGGCGAATACCCTCGGCGACGCTCACCGCATCGCGATACGCCCTGAACTGGCGCAGGGTGTCGAGCAGGATCGCCGGTACCGGCTCGCCTTCCACATGCACGCGGCGCAGCACGTCCTCACTCACCGCCGCAACGCTGCGCACCTGCTCCAACTCGGCATCACTGAAGCCCTCCGTCACCGGGCCCAATCGCCGCATCAACGTGGCGCCTTCCCAGGTGTGCGGGCGTTCCACTTCATGGTTCCAGAGGCCAGCGCCGTTGCTCTTCAATATCGGTTGATAGGCCTCGGCGCGCGTGGGATGGAGGATGCGGTATTGCTCGGTCAGCGGGTCTTGTTGCACGGCATAGCGTTTACCCTCCAATGGCAGCACGGTCTGGCCGTTGTGCCGGTGCAGGCCTTGCTCATCCGCCGCCACTGAAGGTAGGGACGCGGTGTGCTCATAGGTCGACAAGTCGGGTTTCCACAGCCGAGTCTTGCCACTGGGGAGAGTGACGGCCTTGAGCTGCTCGATAAACGGCGACACGGTGAAGTGCACCACGGCTGCCTGCACCGCCAGCGTCGCCAGGTTTTCCACCACGTCGGTGATGTGCGCCCAGCCCTCTTCGCGATCGCCTTCGCTCAGCTCGATGACACCTTCGATGACTTCGTAGAGCATTTGCCCGGCCATCGCCACGGCCATCAGCACGCCAAGCGGTGGCACCGCCATGGCCACCAGGTTGAGACCGAACAGGCCAATGCTCATGTAATGCGCGGCGCGCAGTGAGCGCGAGGCCTCATCGACATCGGCGGTGCTCACCGCACGATGCCGCGCATTCTCGAACAGGCGGGCACGCAGGCTGCCCAGGCGATAGGTCCACAGGTCTGCAACTTGCCATAGGTCCGTCAGGGTGTGGGCGCGAATGTTGAATTCAGGGGCAGTGGCATGCACGCGCACGTAGGGATGTGGTTCGCCCAGTGTCGAAGGCGTGGCAAAGGACGGAGAAGTGAGCAGGCGCCCCCATTCCGATCGCAAGGCCTGTGCGCCAAACGGCTGGGGAGGTGCGTCCAGCACCAGTTCGGTCAGCCGTTTGTAGTAGTAGGCGCGGTCTTTGTCGGCAACGAACCGGGCAAAAAAATGCTGGTTCGGCGTAGCCCTCCAGCCTTGGGAGCGGTCAGCTTCCTGGGTGGTTTTCGCGCTCAGGCGCTCGGTCAATGCAGTGCTGAAGTCATTGAAGGTGTCATAGCGCTTGATGGGATGGTCGGGGTCATCGGGAATATAAACGATGACCCAGCAGGTGTAGCCAGGCTTGGCGCAAGCGTCGATGACCAGGCAATCATGCAGGTGCAGGTTCATCAGGCTCAGGCTGCGATACACGATGGGCTTGCCGTCGCTGAGAATGTGTTTTTCCCCGGCCGCCACACGCATCAGCAAGGCGTGGTCGCTGTCACCAATGTCGCCCTTGAGCAACGCCAGGTACGCTGCCGCCTTGAAGGCGGCTTTCTGGTGCCGGACATAACGCTCGCGCAGTTCGGCCTGGGACTCGGCGTGGTCAGGTTTCAACTGCGCCTTGAGGTGAGCCTGGTACTGCTTGCCCAGGTCCAGGTCTCGGCACAGCTGGGTGAACGCATGAATCTTCAGGGTCGTGGTGTGGCGCTCGAAATGATCGCGCACGTCCGGTTGGGTGATGAAACCTGAGGCACTGTCGAAATAGCCCTCTCGAGTCTCGCGTTGCTCAAAGTTGCCAAGGGCAGCGTGCAGCAGGGAGAACGTTTTGACCCTGAAGCCACTGGTCTTTACGCCAAAGGCATCTTCCACCGGTACATACAGGCGCAACCAGGTTTGATTGACGTCCAGCTCGTGGCCGATAGCCTTTAGCTTGGCTTCCAACAAGGGTTGGGCAAACGCTTGCTCCGAGTGTATGTGACTGAAGGTTTTCTCCAGTTCGTTGAGCGAATCGCAACGGGCGTCCAGCAACACTTTGAGCTGATCTTTGTGTGCCTGGGAAGCAGCGTCATACCAGCGGGGAATGGCTGGCGGCGTGTCTTTGAGGGCCTTGCGACGGGAGGGCGAACTGTTGACCAGGCAAGTGGGGATCGCCTGTTTGATCAGCTCGTAATGTTGGCCCTGCTCACCGGGAAGCGGCGTGGCGGGGTCGGTGACCTGAAAGTCCGGCATGGGATGACAACCTTTTTCTTGGAAGAGGTTGTCATCCTAGGCACGCCGTTTTTGCGGCTGGCGCTAACTAAATCAATGACCCGTTCAGAACTGCTCGCGCGGGTTGAACGCAGCCTTTTGCGCCAGGGCCTCCCACAATGCCTTGACCTCATCATCCGCCGCCTTGGGCATGACGGCCTTGAGCTGGATGAACAGATAGCCGCGTTGCCCGGCCTTGTTCAGCAAACCATGGCCCTTGGCACGCATGCGCTGGCCGTTCTGGCTACCGGCAGGCACCTTGAGGTTGATCTTGCCGGTGAGGGTCGGCACGGCCACTTCCGTGCCCAGCGCCAACTCCCAGGGTGCCAGCGGCAGGTTGATGATCAGGTTTTCGCCGTCCACCTCGAACCTGGGGTGGGGCGCAAACTTGATGATCAGGTACAAATCACCATTGGCCCCGCCGCCAATGCCAGGCGCGCCCTGGGCCTTGAGGCGAATGCGCTCGCCATCGGCCACACCGGCCGGGATCTTCACGTTCAGGCTTTTGGTGGTGTTGCTCACATGCCGACCGGAGGCATCGTATTGCGGCACCTGGAAGCTGATCTGCTTGGACTCAGTGGACAGGGTTTCCTCCAGGGAGACCGTGAGCTGCATCTCCACATCCTGGCCCTTGCGCCCGGTAGGACGACGCTGTCCACCACCGAAAGCATCGCCACGCGAGCCGAAGATCGAGCTGAAAAAGTCCGAGAAATCGCCCGCGTCCTGGCCACCGCCAAAACCACCACGGCTCTGCCAGCCCGGCGGCCCCTGGAATGGCTGGCCGTGCTGGCCGTACTTGCGCAGTTCGTCGTATTCGGCGCGCTTGTCGGCGCTTTTCAGCGCTTCATAGGCTTCGGACGCGTCCTTGAACTTGGCTTCGGCGTCCTTTTCCTTGCTGACGTCCGGGTGATATTTGCGCGCCAGCTTGCGATAAGCCGACTTGATCTCTTTGTCGTCAGCCGTGGGCTCGACACCGAGAATCTTGTAATAATCTTTGAAATCCATGGGGGCATCACCATCCGTTATCGATATCGCGCAGCCCGCCACACGGCACGCCATGGCTGGCAGCCTGGGAATTGATGTCAGGGCGCGTCATAAGTTAATCGGCGGCACACAGGGTCAGTGCAATCACTGTGTACCGCCTGGATATGCCCACAAGATTGGGGCAAAACCCGCCCTTTCAAGATGGGATATGGCTATTTACGACGACAGACCCGTTACTTACTCGGGTAGGATCAAGCGAACAGGTTTTTTATTGCCCCCTCAGTGTACTGATAATCCATGCGCAGCTCGGCGCCCGCTGAAATGTCTTCAGTGGCAAATACCGCCGTCAGTATCAAATTCTCGCGTTTGGTTCGCGCACCCTCCCCTACCCCCATCCACCTGTCTGCCTCGACATTGAAGCCCACCGCTTCAACGTTGTAGCCACTGGGGGCCTGGCGCAACGGTTTGCCCTGGGCGTCATACTCGAAGAGGGTATTGATTCTGGAAATAATATTATCCCCCGACAGGTGGATCGGCTCTTCCACCAGGGTATTGCCCCTCGCGACCTTCTTGCTTCCTACCCTCATGGTGTACGTCTGCCCGCTGGGTCCGAAGATCCCCATGGGCAATACCGTTCCGCCGTACACGCCGACGATTTCGCCCTTGGCGATACGCCGGTTGGCAACCACCATGGCCTGGCCTATCAACGCGCTTTCACCGGGCGCTTTCATGTCCTGGGCCGTAAACGAACGTAGCTGGAGTTTCTCTTCATAGCGTGCGCCCACCTGCTCATAGCCCTGAAATTGAATGTAGGGCTTGATCTGCTCCGAGGTGTAGCGCACACCGGGATCTATCGTGACCGCTTGCTCCAATTCGCGAATGCGGATCGCCCGGCCTTGATAGTCCCTGAGCGGGTATTTGCCGTTATTGGCACGGTTATAACTGCCGATGCGATTGGGGCTGGCCGTAAAGTGGATATCGCGACGCATATGGCGCAGTTCCTCCGCCGTGTAGGGCGTTACCGGCATGGACTCCGACGCGTCGAAAAACTCATCGTCGGAGCCCTGCGGCTTCATTCCACCCGCCAAACCCCTGCGCTTCCAGACCCCATGGATATCGGGCTTGGCTACCACACCACTGCTGACCAGCGCCAACGGGTTCTGGGGTGCCTGCACCCGCAAGATGTAATGCTCGCCATCGCCAGCATCCGGCATGCTCGCGACAAAATACTGTTTGCCGTTGAAATCGATGGCTTTAGCCTCAGACAGTTGCAGCTCCTGACCCACAGGCTCCACCAACACTTCAAGGCTCGCAGTGGGCATCAACGCCTGCGCCACTTCATCGCGGGACAGGGTTTGAATCAGCTGTGCTTCTTCGATTGCAAACTGCCCCTGCAGTGCTTCGGCCTCACCGTCGAACACCGCCTTGGAGATTGCACCGGACTCGAAATCGCGCAACAACGCATTCATTTGTTCGTGATGGGGTTGGTTCTGCGCCTCGAACCGCGAGCGGTATTTGTTCGCGATGTAGTCTTGCCAGAATTCTCTGGCAAGCATGGCTTGAAACTCATGCACCGAATTATCCAGGCCGATCACCTTATCGTACGCAGCATCCAGCATCGCCTGGCTGACGTTGCCGAAACGAATGAACCTGGTCTGCTGCGCCTGGCCAGGCAAGTCAAGCCGCTCTTTAAGGCCGTAACGATAGGCCAGCCTGATTTCCACTTCTTCCAGAGCCCTTAGAGCGTCAGCCTTCTGCGTCGCCGTCAGGTCTTCGCGGCTATTGATCGCAGTCCGGCGCTGGTCGATATCCGTAAGGGCGATCTTTTCCACTTCCTCCAGACGGAACAAGCCCCTGGACAGCTTCACCAGCGCGGCGCCCTGAGTCGAATCCAACGCCTGGGCCTTGGCATTGCTGGTCATCAGCAGGATTTCCAGATTACCGAAGGTCAACGCGGCACGGTCGCAACACGTCGCCTGGCCCGCCCATTCGAACATCTCCTTGCGCAGCTGCTCCGACTCGGCGCTGTGGCTGGCAATCGCGTCGATCACCTCCCACACCCGCTGCTGCACATCCTCATATTCAGCGGGCGCCACGTTCAGGTCTCTGAGCATGTCGAAAAAACCGTCCGAGCCTGGCAGTGCACGCAGGGTGGACCATTGGCTTTGGCGCTGGGCAAGCTGCTGCGTTGACAACCCTCTGGCCCAGCGCTGAAACGGCGCTGAGTCGCCAGTAACGGCCTGCGGCACAGCCACCTCCAGAGTGCTGCGCACCAACCTGTTGGCCGCTCGCTCCGGGTCGGTAAGCCGACGGTTGTAATCGGCGATTCGCGCCTGAGTTTCGGCGGACAAGGGGTTCAGGCCCAGGTCAGTGACGCTGGTTACCCGCAGGGATTGCGCCAACGCCTCGTCCGAGGGGGCAATCAGCGCATCGGGCAGCGTTGAAATCCGACTGCCCCTCAGGTACACCGCATCCAGGCTGGGCTGCGCCCCCAGCCCGGTGGGAAAGGTTTCAATATGGGTGTTGCCCATCCCCAGCGAACGCAAATCCGTCATCTGGCTGAAATCCGGCGCGATATCAAGGGGGTTTGAATTGAGGATCAAGGCTCTGAGGGTGCTGCGCGACGCCAGCATCGCAGCCGACTCCGGGTTCAGGCGTATCTGGTTATTTTGCAACGACAGCCGGGTCAGACCATGCATCTGCCCCAGCGCCGGCGGCAACTCGCGCAACTGGTTGCGCGACATGTCCAGCCAGCGTACGCCCTGATGGCGAGCGAGGAACCCCTCAGGCGAAGTACTGAGGTTCATGTTGCTCAGCTTGAGTGAGCCTACGTGGCTGAAGTCCGCATCCAGGTCGGGCAGGCTTGGCAGCGTCAGGCCGCTGAGGTCCAGCTCCAGGCCGAAGGGCTCGCCGTCGTTGGTGAGCTGTTGCGGGGTTTCACGGCGCCAGCAGCGCATGATGCGGTTGTGCGCCAGGTTGCGATCACGCAGTGACGCAGCATCGGTGGCGCGCTCCCCCACGCGCACATAGCGCTGGCGCTCGCCGCCGCCTGAAAATGCCCACGCGTTCAACTGCCTGAGC
The DNA here is from genome assembly GCF_900119355.1 of Pseudomonas sp. NFPP02. Lineage (NCBI taxonomy): Bacteria > Pseudomonadati > Pseudomonadota > Gammaproteobacteria > Pseudomonadales > Pseudomonadaceae > Pseudomonas > Pseudomonas sp. NFPP02. Next base: position 510,472 of record NZ_FPJI01000002.1, on the reverse strand, counting down.
AGCACAGAAAACTCCTGCCAGCGCCGGTCCAGCTCGGTATCGGCGCCTTCGCCCCAGCTCCAGACAAGCTCCCGGGCCTTTTGCAGGGAATACTCGGGGTACATGTGCTGCACCATTTCCAGGCGTGGATTTCTGCTGTCAAAGGCGCCATCGAGAGCGCCTGACACAAGGTCGGGGCGTGACTGGTTCACGTCCTGCCAATACTTATCGAATGTTTCCCAGTAATCGTGTGGGAAGCGATTGCCATCAAGCAAGGTGACGTTATTGATCCGCACGATCGTTTCCAGTTGATCTGCCGGCGGAACAAGATTGTCCTGCGGTACCTGCAGCAGTCGATTGTGACGTAAGTCGACGCGCTCCAGCCCAGTCTGCGTCCTCAACCCCGAAGGCCAACGCTCGATTCGGGTGAAAGATAGATTCAGCGCTCTTAAATGCGGCATACCGCCGAAATCAGGCAATGTACCCAGCGGATTTTCCGAAAGATCCAGCACTTGCAAGGCATCCAGAGCGCTCAAGCTTGCCGCGCTACGCTCGCTCAGTTTCAGTTCATTGGAGGGCAGTTTCAACGACGTGAGCTGCTTCATATCGCCGATCACCGCCGGCAACTCGACCAACTCGGCGCCAGTCATGCTCAGGCTCTTGATATGCGTGAAATTTTCGAGGAACAACGAGCTGGAGTGCCCCTTCCATGTGAGCCCCGATAACGCCACTTCCTGGACATGACTGAAGTCGGCCTTCAGCGGCGGCAAATCCACCCAACGAATCTCGTCTTTTGAAAGGCGAATATTCAACTGGCTTGCGGTCTCGCGACGCCAGCAGCGTTTGATTGCATCACTCACACGCCATTCGGCGCTGTAGTACGCCAGGGCATGTGGCCCTCTGGAGCGAGCCCACGCTTTCAAGGATTTTTTCAGGTGGTGGTATTCCAGCTCACGACTGGCCAACCCGCCTGGGACATCTTCGCCCAGCGACTGAATAAACGCTGTGACTTGCTCCTCATTGAATGATGGATACAACCGGCGTACCCGCTCTGCCGGAGAGCGAAGCACATTAGCCGCCACCCTTGCCATATGCCGAAAGCCCGGAGCGCCGCCCATCAAGCGGACCATCGGATCGTACTCGGGCTTGCGCAGCGGGTAGTCCTCCAGCACCGTGCGCAACGCCTGGCGCGAAAGAGGGTTGCGTTGAATCGCCTGCTTCAATTCGGCCGCGCTGGCCAACCCGAGACGCTGACGCTCATCGGGCGCGAGTTGCTCCCAGATGGCGCTGTAGAAATCGCCGGGCATGGTTGCCTGGAACTCACCGCTGTCCAGCAGTATCAGGCTGCGCTTGTGCGGGAAGTCGGGGGAGCCGATGGCATCCATCAGCGTGCCCTGCGCCGAATACTGACGCAACTCCACCCGCGAGCCACGGTGCCAGCCCGGCAGGGTTTCCAGGGTACGCAAGGCCAGGCGCTGACTGTCGAGGTGGGTCTGAGTGTCCAGGTGCAGCCCTTCGTAGGCGCGCGCCACGCGGGTTTCCTGCGCGCACCATTGAGCCTGCGTGGCCAACCGGTCAGGCAGGCTGCCGCTGCTGCGAAAAGCGGTCAGCTCATCCACAGCAGCGCCTTGCAGCAAGCGTTCGGCGGCCAGCGTCGGCAAGGCCGGGTAGGCATCCAGCACGCGCTGCACATCGGCGTCAGGCGTTGGGTTCAACGCACGGTAACGTTCCTCCAGCAGCGGTCCCTTGAGACTATCAACGGCATCGCCAAGGTACTGGCGCAGCTTGGCGGCGCGAACGTCCAGCGACTCTTCGGGGCTGCCGGGGAATTCCTTGAGCTGCGGGTCGACACCTTGCAAGGTGTACAGCAACTCCCTGAGTAAGCGGCCCTGGGCCATGGCGGTCTCGGTCAACACCATCACGCGCTTGGGCAATAGGGGAGACGCATCGGCGCTTTCCCACACGACCTCGCCCGTTGGGCCGATGACTTTCAGCGCTACGCCATCAGGCAGCAGGCCGCGGCGTTGAAGCAGGTCAAACTGCAGTGCCGGTTCGGCCTTCTGGTAGACCAGCGGGTCGCTGCTTTTGATTTGCTCGACAAAGGTGGTCAGTTGCTGATGCAGCTCGAAGCGCTTGATGGTGTCGTCAAGCAACAGCGGCAAGGGTTCATGATCGACCGCAACCTGGCGCAGAGCGTCAGGTTCGACACCGCTGATACGCAACGGATCCGCCTGCTCGACCAGCCCGAGGCGCTTGATCAAGGTGGGTTCGTCCCAGGTCAGCGGTTCTTCGAGCTCATGGGTCCACACCCCGTTATGGTTGTGTTCCAATTCCGGCGCATAGGCGTCAGGGCGAGTCGGGTGCTGGATACGGTACTGGCCGCTCGGGTCTTGCTTGACCTGGTAATGCGCATCCTCGAACGACACCCATTGCTGACCGGCATGATCGTACAGGCCCAACGCATTGGGCTTGACCTCTGGCGCCGGCTTGGTGGTAGAGGCATAGGGCCTGAGGTCGGGGTTCCACAGCACCTGCTTGCCCGCGGGCAGCGTCACCGGTTTGAGGTGATCCACTGCGCTTTGCCATTTGACGGCGGGCACCACCTTGGACCCCGTGGCAATGAACGCTACGTTCAGGGCTACCGATGAAAAATGCGCCCACATCTGCCGGGGCTCGCCTTGATCGTAGGCCTCGATGCCTTCAAACACTTCGTAGCACATCTGCGATGCACCCACGGCCAACATGATCGGGCCAAGCCCCGGCACCACGAACGCGGCCAGGTTGAATACGCTGACGGCCGCCTCGAAAAAGCCTTCCAGGCGTTCAAGCCGGGCCTTGCGGTCCTCGTCCTCGGTGGGCACGGCCACTGCGCGTGCATCGCTCAAGATCTTGCTGATATGCGCTTGGCGACTGCGCTGCCACAGCTCACCGGCAAGGGCGAACTCTTGCATAGGCAAGCGCGCCAACGGCGTGCGCAACGGGTAGTCCGCGCCGCCATTGCCGTTACTGGCAGGCTGGTACAGACGGTTGAACCGGGTGAAGAACCCGCCTTGTTCGCGCACCGGCACAAAGCGGCTGAAGAAGCGCCGGTACGATGCGCTGTGCAGACGGGTACGCAAGTCGGCCATGAATTCGCCACTGGACGCATACTCCTTGAGGGGCTGTTGCGGGTCGCCGGGGATGTACACCACCAGAGGCTCGGGGCGGTTGGTGTTTTGCCGATCAGGGCCGATCAGCAGCGGCCCCACCAATACGCTGTCGAACACGTTGAGCGCGGTGTATGTCACTGGCTTCCCGGCCAGTTTCGGCGTGGCGGAGCCCGTGACCACATTCTGGAGCATCTGGCAGGCGTCGGCACTGAGCGGTCCGGTGCTTTGCAACCGGGCAATATCGATGCACAGTGCCAACTGCTCGCGTTGATGCTCTTCCAACAGCTGTTCAAGCGCCTGGCGTTCATCCGCGTCCTGGGGCTCTACAATGGCCTTGATATGCGCCTGATAAAGCGCGCCAAGGTCCAATGTGCGGCAAAGCCTGGCGAAAGCATGGGGCGTGATCGCCACCGCCTGTGCATGGACGGCCGCGAAGGTCGCAATGATGTGGGGGTTTTCTAGGTTGAAGGTGGTGATCAGTTGGCAATCGGTGCACGACGACGGCTGCTCTTCATCGGCCTCGAAATTGGCCAGGGCCGCTTCCAACAGGGAAATGCCGCGATACCTGTAGCTCAGTGACGGGTCGTTTTGCTGCTCGAAAACAAAGGCACCGTAGAAGTCATCGCGAGCACCTTTTGAGCCGTATTTGCGCACGAAAAATACATTGCGCACATCCAGTTCCAGGTTGAACTCTTTCTTGATCGCCTCTTTGAGCGGCTGTTCGGCGAAGGCCAGGACGTCTTCGATCTGGCCCAGGTGCTCTTCAATCGCATTGAGCGTTTCGCGAAAGCGCGTGTGCCGGGCAGCCAGAGTGGTTTTGTCTTGGTGAGTGGCGGCCAGGTACCAGGCAGGAATATCCATCTCGTGCGTGCCTAGCTCTTGCTGGCGTTGCGGCGTGCCTTCCATGAACCAGTTCGGCACGCGTTGTTTGAGAAAGTCGTAATGCACGCCGCGCAGGTCGGCGTTGAAGGTTGCATCAGGCATAGCGATTCGTCCGTGAGGGCAGTAAAACCCGAGCCTAACCAAGCCCCTGCCGGTTCAAGACGTAGCTATATAGCGCGAATTTACGGATCGCCGGTCTACGCATCCGCTCGCGAGTGACATACACTGCGCGGCCGTTTTTTGCCCGGAACCTGTAAGACATGAAAAACGAATCTCCAGCCCGTGCCTGCGGCATCGATTTCGGCACGTCCAACTCCACCGTCGGCTGGATCCGCCCCGGCGAGGAGACGCTGATCGCGCTGGAGGACGACAAGATCACCCTGCCGTCAGTGGTGTTCTTCAACTTCGAGGAGCGCCGCCCGGTATATGGTCGCCTGGCGCTGCACGAATACCTGGAGAACTACGAAGGCCGCCTGATGCGCTCGCTCAAGAGCCTGCTGGGTTCCAAGCTGATCAAGCACGACACCAGCGTGCTCGGCACTGCCATGCCCTTCACCGACCTGCTGGCACTGTTTATCGGCCAACTCAAGAGCCGCGCCGAAGCCAACGCCGGTCGTGAATTCGAAGAAGTGGTACTGGGCCGCCCGGTATTCTTCGTCGATGACGACCCGATGGCCGACCAGGAAGCGGAAAACACCCTGGTGGATGTGGCGCGCAAGATCGGCTTCAAGGACATCTCGTTCCAGTACGAACCGATTGCAGCGGCGTTCGACTACGAGTCGACCATCGAGAAAGAAGAGCTGGTGCTGATCGTCGACATCGGCGGTGGTACCTCCGACTTCTCCCTGGTGCGTCTGTCGCCGGATCGTCGTCACAACGACAATCGCCAGAGCGACATCCTCGCCACCGGCGGCGTGCACATCGGCGGTACCGACTTCGACAAACAGCTCAGCCTGCAAGGCATGATGCCGCTGTTCGGCTACGGCAGCCGCATGAAGAGCGGTGCCTACATGCCCACCAGCCACCACATGAACCTGGCCACCTGGCACACCATCAACTCGGTGTACTCGCAAAAATCCCAGCTGGCCCTGGGCAGCATGCGCTACGACATCGAAGACACCGGCGGCATCGACCGCCTGTTCAAACTGATCGAACAGCGCGCCGGGCACTGGCTTGCCATGGAAGTGGAAGAAACCAAGATCCAGCTCACCCATCAAGACAGCCGCCACGTGCCGCTGGACCGCATCGAAGCGGGCCTGAGCGTAGACCTGAGCCGCGCACTGTTCGAGTCGTCCATCGACAGCTTGCTGGAACGTGTACGCGGCAGCGTCACGCAGTTGCTCAACGACGCCTCGGTGAGCGTGGCGCAGGTGGACACGGTGTTCTTTACCGGCGGCTCCAGCGGCATCCCGGCGCTGCGCCACAGCATCTCTGCAATGCTGCCGAATGCGCGGCATGTGGAAGGCAATATCTTCGGCAGTATTGGCAGTGGTTTGGCGATTGAGGCGAGCAAGCGCTACGGCAGCTGAGTTTCAGCTGAAACCGTGGCGCGCCCACTTGACGGTAACCACGATGCGAAGCGAGCCGCTTTTGATCTTGATCTGCTTTTGATCTTAGGCGCCCCGTTAAACCACGCTGGCCGGAATTCGACAGGGATTTGGGGGGTAAACCGGCAGGGATGCCGGTTTAGCCGCCCCGCGCCATGGATGGCGCGTGGCGGCGGCCCCCCAAATCCCTGTCGGATTACGGGCACACCGAGCCTAGGCGAGGTGCCGAGTGGTGGGGCAAGAGCGTTTTGCTTACTTTTGCGCTTTTCAAAAGTGAGCCGCCGTCAGGGCGGAACCCTAAGTGGCCGTTACCTAAATAACGGATATGTACGCGGTCAAATCCAATATCCCGGTCGGCAGTCAGGCCGCCTTCGCGAGCAAGCCCGCTCCCACAGTTTGATCGCGGGGCGTCAGATAGATAGGGGCCGGCTGTGAGGCCGTCATCGCAGGCAAGCCAGCTCCCACAGGTGATCGCATTTCAATGTAGGAGCGGGCTTGCCCGCGATGGCGTCAGCCCAGGCGACACAAGGCTTAAACCATCCCACCCAGCTTCAGCTCGCTTTTCAGATAGGCATAGTAAATCGGCCCCGCCACCACCCCCGGCAGGCCGAACGCTGCCTCAAACACCAGCATCGCCAACAACAACTCCCATGACTTGGCACTGATCTGCCCGCCGACGATTCGCGCGTTGAGGAAGTACTCGACCTTGTGGATCACGATCAAATACCCCAGCGCCGCCACCGCCACCCAGATCGACAGCGACAACGCCACGATGGTGATCAGGGTGTTGGAGATCAGGTTGCCAATCACTGGCAGCAGACCGAGCAGGAAGGTCAGCACGATCAGGGTCTTGGTCAACGGCAGGTGAATGCCGCATAACGGCAGCACCACTGCCAGGAACACCGCGGTGAAGGCGGTGTTGAGCGCGGCGATCTTGATCTGGGCGAACACGATATTGCGAAACGCCTGGACCAGCAGGTGCAGGCGGTCGAACAGCGCGGCGGCCAAGGGTTTGCGCTTGGTCAGGTCGGGCACGCGCTGCAAGGCGATGATCGCACCCAGCACCATGCCGATCAGCAAGGTGACGAACATGTGGGCGGCGTCTTTGCCGACCAGTTGCAGTTCGCTCAAGTGCTTGCTTAGCCAATCGCCAATGGCCACGCGAAACTCCGCGGCGCTGGCGGGCAAATAGGCGTCGATGGACGGCGGTAATTGACCGCGCGCGCGGTCGACCACGCCCATGAATTTGTCCAGGGAAGCCCCCGGGTTTTCCGCTTCGTGGAGCAGGAAGCTGATGGCGCCAGCGAAGATCAAGGCCAACACGCTGACGATCAAGGTGCCCAGCAAGGCCACCGCCAGCCAACGCGCGCGCCGGCCTTCGATCAGGCGTTGCAGTTGAGGGGTGAGCATGTTGACCAGTTCATAGACCAACAGGCCGGCCAGCAGACTGGGCAGCAATTTCAGCGGCAGTACCAGCAGCAACCCGCCGAAAATGATGATGTAGCTGGACAGCAACAACACATGACGCTGAGAAAACGTTGGCATACAGCCTCAAAACAAACGGCGTTGAAGGATGTTGTAGGAGCGAGCTTACTGTGGCGAGGGAGCTTGCTCCCGCTGGGCTGCGAAGCAGCCCCAAACCATTGAGCCGGTGTGCACCAGGCATACTCGTCTGTTCGGTTTGGGAGCGCTTCGCGCTCCAGCGGGAGCAAGCTCCCTCGCCACACTTGCTCGCTCCTACAAAGGGGCTGTGTGCGAGTGTCGCAGCCTTCTATGGCCCGGGGCTATTATTTCTTCAAGCAGGTGCTCATGAATGTCTTGCGCGCATCACCGGTCAACGCCTTGGTTTTCGCCGACGCATTGCAGTCTTTCATCTTCTGCTGCTGCGGGGTCAGGGTCTTGGCGTCGTTGGCGGCAGGTGCCGACAGGCAGGTCTTCATGAAGGCCTTACGGTCATCGCCCTTGAGCGTCTTGGTGGTGGCCTCGGCATTGCAGGTGGTCATTTTGTTCTGCTGGGCAGTGGCGGCAAAACCCTGGGCACACATCAGCAGGCCCATCATCAACAACGGAATACGCAGCATCTTCATGGAGTTTTCTCCCTGTTACCGTGCCGACGGGCACGGCCTACAGCGCAGTGTAGTCAAAACCTGTTACAACTTCACCGGCCACGAATATTCGCCCGCCGGTATTGCTCCGGCGTACAGCCGGCGTGGCGTTGGAACATGGCGATAAACGCCGAGGCGGTGCTGTAGCCCAGATCAAACGCCACGTGTTGCACACTGCGGTCGCTGTCCAGCGCCTCGATGGCCGCCAGGTAGCGCAGGCGCTGGCGCCATTCGCCAAAGCTCATGCCCAGCTCGCGCACAAACTGGCGCGCCAGGGTGCGCTCGCTCACATGCACCTGCTCGGCCCATTGCGCCAGAGGGCGGTTGTCTCCCGGCTCTGCCTGCATGCCCTCCAAGACCCCAAGCAATCCCGAGTGGCGGGCGTAGGGCAGGAAGCAGTCGTGGACCGGCGCCTGCCTGAGCTGATCCACCAGCACCTGGGCCAGGCGGATGTCGGCGTCGGTGCGCGGTGCATTGACATCGCGCAGGGCGAAATCCTTGAGGATCGCCTTGAGAATGTCGCTGATCGCCAGCGTGCAAGGCTGCTGTGGCAACTGCTCGCACAGCTGCGGCGCCAGCCCTACGGAGTGGTAGACAATCGCCTCGGCATTGTAGGAGCTGTGCTCGGTATGCGGCGGCACCCACACCGCGTATTGCGGTGGCGACATGAAGCGATTGCCCGCCACTTCCATGCGCATCACACCGCTGGCCGAGTAATCCAGCGAGCCCCAGGTGTGCTGGTGCGGGGTGCATTCGGTGTCCGGGGCAAAATCGGAATACCGAAAGTACACCGGGCTTGGCAGGCGGGCAAAATCGGGCAGGCGCACGGTATGTCGGGACATATTGTCTGGATTCAACGCTCAGTTGTCTGGATCGCAGTATAGGCTTCGATCCAGACAGAGGATAATCCTGCCTCGTCAACACACTGGGTTTCTTTTCAATGCAATACGCGTATCCGCTGCTGGCTATCTTTATCTGGGCCGGCAACACCGTGGTCAACAAATTGGCCGTGGGCTCGATCTTCCCGGCTGAAATCGGCTTTTACCGCTGGCTGTTCGCTGCGTTGCTGTTCACGCCGTTCATGCTCAAGCAGGTGATCGCCCACTGGCCGCAGATCCGCCCCAACCTGGGCAAGATCTTTATCCTCGGCGTGCTCGGTATGGCGGTGTATCAAAGCCTGGCCTACTACGCCGCAACGCTGACCAGTGCCACCAACATGGGCATCATCCTCTCGCTGATGCCACTGATGGCGTTGACCGCCGCGATTATCAGCCTCGGCCAACGCCTGACCTTTGGCGCGCTGACCGGCGCGGTGCTGTCGTTCGCAGGCGTGGTAGTGGTCGTGTCGGCCGGCAGCCTGGGCGCGTTGCTGCAACATGGGGTCAACCTGGGCGACGGCATGATGCTGGTGGCGACCCTGGCTTATGCGGTCTACAGCACCCTGCTGAAAAAATGGCAACTGCGCCTGCCGCCGTTGGTGCTGCTGTATTTGCAGGTGCTGGTCGCGGTGGTGGTGCTGTTGCCGCTGTATCTGTTCTCGGCCAAGGCCGGTTTGGGCTGGGCGAATATTCCGCTGGTGCTATACGCCTGCCTGCTGGCTTCGATGCTGGCACCGCTGGCGTGGATGCACTCGGTCAAGACCCTGGGGCCAAGCCGTACCACACTGTTTTTCAACCTGCTGCCGTTGATTACCGCGCTGATTGCAGCCGTGGTGCTGAAGGAGGAGTTGGCGCTGTATCACCTGGTGGGGGGCTTGCTGACCCTGGGTGGAGTAATTCTGTCAGAGCGTTGGACCACACCGGTCAGACGCCCTCAGGACACATCCTGTTAAATCCGATAAAACTTTTCGCCTGGCCCGGGACTCACAACCAATAGCGATCACGCCGGCAGAGCGTGGCGTACAACCGGATTAGCCCCAGGAGATTGAAATGACTGAAGCACGATTGACTGACGTTGCAACCCTGCGCAGCCGCGCCCGCCAGAACGTCGAAAACGGCGCCGTGACCGAAGGCTATGACGCCGACCGCGAAGAAATCATCCGCCTGCTCAACGAGTCGCTGGCCACCGAACTGGTCTGCGTGTTGCGCTACAAGCGTCACTACTTCATGGCCAACGGCCTCAAGGCCAGCGTGGCTGCCGATGAGTTCCTGGAACATGCGACCCAGGAAGCCGAGCACGCTGACAAACTGGCCGAGCGTATCGTGCAACTGGGCGGCGAGCCGGAGTTCAACCCCGACCTGCTGTCGAAAAACTCCCATGCGCAATACGTGGCGGGCAACACCTTGAAGGAAATGGTCTACGAAGACCTGGTGGCCGAGCGGATCGCGGTAGACAGCTACCGCGAGATCATCCAGTACATCGGTGACAAAGACCCGACTACCCGTCGCATCTTCGAAGACATCCTGGCTCAGGAAGAAGAACACGCCGACGATATGGCGGATATTCTGCAGGATCTGTAATAACTAACACCGCAACATCCCCCTGTGGGAGCGGGCTTGCTCGCGATAGCGTTGGATCAGTTGATAAATCTTTGACTGATACTCCGCTATCGCGAGCAAACCCGCTCCCACAGTTACTTCACGGTCTTGGGCGCCTTGCCTTCCTTCATCTGTTGCAGCAACGGTGCGCACTCATTGGGCTCGCCACCGCTTGGGGCAACCAAGGCGAGCAAGCCAGCAGCAGGCCCGGCGATCACGCCGAGGGCGACCATGCCCGCACCGCGTAGCGCCAACGGAATGGCTTTCACGCCAGCATTGGGCTTGATGAAAGGTCCATTGACGTAGAGCGGTGAACGCAGGGAGAACAGGCGAAAGCCCTTGGATTCCGGCGTGATGGTCAGGTCCAACTGCTCGGTGGCCATATTCGCGGTGCCGTCGATGTAGATGATCGCGTTCTCGGTATCGAACACAAACAGCCGCGTGGTCGCCAGGCCCGTCTTGATGCCGAAGTCCGCCGCTGCGCAGTTGATCTTCACTTCCTCGTCGCCGAACAGGCGGCCGACCACGTAGTTGCCCACGTTGAGCCCGGCGATTTCCATCAGGCTTCGGCTAATGGCGCCATCGTTGATGAGCATCTTCAGGTCACCGTTGGACGTGCCCAACAGTGCCGCCACCGAGTTGCCGCGCCCGGAAATATCGGCATCGCCGTTGAGTTCACCGAAGCTGGTTTTCATCGGTTCGAAAGTCGGGAACAGCTGCTTGAGCTTGAAGTTGCGCGCCGTCAGCTTGGCGCGGCCCTCCATCGGCGTAGTGCGGCCGTTCAAGCGAATCTGCGCATCGAGCTTCCCACCGGCCACGCCAAAGCGCAGGGGTTCAAGGCTCAGTTGGCCGTCGTTGAGCACCAGGTGGGTGTAGAGGTCGGTAAAGGGCAAGTCGGCACTGTGCACGATACGCTTGCCGGTGAACTCCACATCGGCATCCATCTCGCGCCAGCGTTCGGTGCGGAACTCTTCAACCGGCAGCACTTTGGTCGCCGGTTGCTTGCTTTCACCGCCACGGGCTTTTTGCTCGGCATTGGAATCTGCGCCAATCAGCGGCGCCAGGTCATCCATCAGCAGTTGGTTGGACACCAGCGCGCCGCTGAGCTTGGGCCGTGGCTGGCTGGCAACATAGGCCAGGTCGCCGTGGATGTCGCTGTTGCCGATCTTGCCGTTGAAGTTCTCGTAGCGAAAGGAGGCGCCGCTGGCCTCATGCAGTTTGGCGATCAGGTGGCCGTCGGTGGAATAGGCCGGCGAATCCGGCAGGGTCACGCCGGTCAACGGATACAGGTTGCCCAGGCTGCTGCCCGACAGTTTCAGGCGCAGGTCCAGGGCACCGAGGTTCAGCGGGTCGGTCAGGGTGCCGGCCAGGGCGATGCTGGTGTCCGCGATCTTGACTTGGGCTTGCAGCGGGAACGGCTTGGCCGCGTCCTGCAAGGCCAGCAAGCCACCGATCTTGCCCGTGCCCGCGAGTTTCTGGCCGTGGTACTGGCCTTTGACCTTGAGGCCGAACGCGTAGTCCTGGGGCGCCGAGCCTTTTTCCAGGGTTTTTTTGGCATCGGCATCGCCGACGATTTCACCGAAGGGAATCGGCTTGCCCAGCGGGTCGATGATCACATCCAACTGGGTCTTGAGGCTTTGATCGTCAAGGGTCACATGGCCTTTGTCGAAGCCGATGGCGCCAATATCCACCACCCAATTGGACGGTTCGGCGTTGGGGTCCTTGGGGTCGAACTTGAACGTCCAGTTGGCGCGGCCATCAGCCAGGCGCTGCAACTGGGCACTGGGTTCGGTGAGGTCGATGCGCGGGATCACCACACGCTGCACCAGCAAGGCCAGGGGCGAAATGCGCAGCTCAACCTTCTTGAGCGTGACCATCTGCGGTTGTTTCGACCAATCGGGGTTCCCCAGAGTCAGGTCTTCGGCAATCACATGGGGCCACGGCACCCAGGCGCGCCAGCCGCCTTCATCGGGCTCACGCTGCCACACCACGGCGAGGTTGCCGTTGATGGCGAACGGACGATGCAGTTCTTCGGAGACCTTGGCATTGAGGGGCGGCTTGATGCGGTTCCAGTCGAAGAACACCAACACCAGTACCACGATGGCAATCAACAGAACGAAGCTGGCGCAGCTCCAAGCGAGAATTTTACGAGTGCGCGTCATTGCACAGGACTCCTGAATACGACTGGCTGGGCAACAGCCTTTTAAACAGCTTATAGGACTACGACTGGCAAAGTGCCTGGGGGTTTAACGCAACCGCGGATTTAACCGAAAAAAGCGATTTTCCTGATCAACCAGACAATTTCCCCCATCGACGACGCACCATTGTTACCCAGGTTCGTGTCGAAAATACCCACATCGGTGCAAAGCCGCGGGCTTGAGAGGCTCGATCTAGAGCCTCCGGCGAGAACAATCAATTCTGTTGATTATTACCATTGTGTTTATGAACTTTTATATCGACTTATCAAGGGTAACATTAGCCCTGTACCCACTTTATCGCCCTCCCTAGGAGCAACCATCATGAAACGCCAATTACTCGCTACCGTTCTGTTATCTGTCCTGGCTTCCAGCGCTTTTGCCCTGCCAGCTGCCGAACAGGCCACCCCGCAGAACAAAGCTCAAGCCGTGCAAACCAGCCAAACCGTGGCTCGCAGCGGTTCGCAAGAAGACGAAAACCGTGATTACGCCAAAGGCGCCGTAGCTGAAAATGGCTACAACCGCCTGCAAGAGAAAGGTCTGGTCGAAGGCGGTGCTGAACAAGCCAACAAACGCGCCTACACCGAAGGCGTTGCTGAAGGCGGTGCCGACCGTCTGCAAGAACTGCATCAAGCACAGAGCTAAGCCTGTGGTGGCCCAGAAAAAAGCCCGATCTGCCGATCGGGCTTTTGCTTTTATATAGAACGCGTCACGCCCCGCCCCTGCCAAGTTCGACGCCGGCAAAGCGCTTTTGCTAGAGTGCGTCGCTGTACTTGCCGACAAAGCTCATCCGCTCATGCTGCCCCGCGCCGAACAGAAGCAACAGACCCGCCTCGCCCTGATGGACGCAGCCCGCCATCTGATGGAGTGTGGCCGTGGGTTTGGCAGCCTGAGCCTGCGCGAAGTGGCCAAGACCGCGGGTATCGTGCCCACCGGTTTCTATCGTCACTTTGCCGACATGGACCAACTTGGGCTGGTACTGGTAAGCGAGGTCGGCCAGACCTTTCGCGCCACGATCCGCCTGGTGCGCCACAACGAATTCGTGATGGGCGGCATCATTGATGCCTCGGTGCGCATCTTTCTCGATGTGGTTTCGGCTAACCGCTCTCAGTTCCTGTTCCTGGCTCGCGAACAGTACGGCGGCTGCCTGGCCGTGCGCCAAGCCATCGCTGCCCTGCGCGAAGACATCACTCGCGACCTGGCCGCCGACCTGACACTGATGCCCAAACTTCAGCACTTGGATGCCGAAGGTTTGCACGTGATGGCCGACCTGATCGTCAAGAGTGTGTTCGCCACCCTGCCCGATATCATCGACCCACCGGCCCACGCCTTGCCGGCCCACCTTACGCCCCAGGCGAAAATCACCCAGCAGCTGCGCTTTATCTTTATCGGCCTTAAACATTGGCAAGGGCTGGGCAGTACCGAGTAAGTCAATCAACCCGCCGTGTGGAACCGTTTGGCGGTGGTGTAGTGCTTGTTCCAGTAGCTATTGCTCAATGAATCGATACGGATGGTTTTGCCGGTACGCGGCGAATGGATGAATTTGCCCTGGCCGATATAAAGGCCGACATGGCTGACCTGGCCCCGCCCGTTGCCTTTGAAAAACACTGCATCCCCTGGCTTTAAAGCACTGCGTTTGATTGTCGCCGCCGATGAGCGGTGCATGGCGGCAGTGGTGCGGGGTAGCTGGATATTGGCTTGGGTCTTGAACAAGTACACCAGGAAGCTACTGCAATCGAAGCCCTGCTCTGCCGATGTGCCGCCCCACTTATAGGGCGTACCCAGCAACTCATGGGCGCGATCAATGACATCGTCGATAGAGGCCGGCTTGATGCTTTGCAGCGAAGAGCTGAAGGTGGCGCGGGGTTGAAAATTGGCCTTTGCCGATGAAATAAAGCAGGTCAGGCTGACAAGGCATACACAAAAAATTGATCGAAGCATGATGAACGTCGCGGTGGAATTAAACAGGCCGCATAGCCTAAAGAACCCGCAGGTAATCTCATGAGCTCCAAATCCTGATGACCCGTAGGAAAAATCCTAAAAAACACCTACAAAGAAAAAGATGAAAGAAACTTCATCAAACTGAGCGGCGCCATCAACGCAGAATGCCCTTCCCCGGTGCTATAAACCTCGGCACGCACCAAATTGATACACGCGCGGAAATCATCCGACGCCCTATTGAGCAGCATGCCTGCCTGACTACAGGGAATTCCTACTCGATTCCGTGATTGGCAAGCCCCTTGCTCTAGGTCTTTCATCGCTCACAGTTGGAAGCTCTCTGATGCTGGTGATACACCGCAGAATCGCCCCCCAAGCCCTCTGGGCCGCCGAGTTGCTGCTCAACTTCGAAGCCCGCAGCAAAAGCCGCCTGCGCTGTTTCAGTGCCGACGGTGAAGACGTCGGCCTGTTTTTGGAGCGGGGCCAGCCGCCCTTGCACGATGGTGAATTCCTGCAGGCAGAAGACGGACGCGTCGTACGGGTATGCGCCCGCCCTGAACAACTGCTGCACGTCACCTGCCGCAACGCCTTCGAGCTCACCCGTGCCGCCTATCACCTGGGCAACCGCCATGTGGCCCTGCAAGTCGGTGACGGCTGGCTGCGCCTGCTCGATGACTACGTGCTCAAGGCCATGCTCGAGCAACTGGGTGCCGATGCGCAGACCCTCGAGGCGCCGTTTCAACCCGAGCACGGCGCCTATGGCGGCGGCCATCATCATTCACGGCATGGTGATGAAGACTTCAACTACGCGCCCAAGCTGCATCAGTTCGGCGTGCGTCTATGAACCCAGCCTGGGCGCTGCTGCGCCTGGCCAGTCCGCAACTGCCGATTGGCGGCTACAGCTATTCCCAAGGCCTGGAAATGGCGGTGGACAACGGCCGCGTGCAGGATGCCGCGAGCGCCCGGCGCTGGATCAGTGACCAGTTGCAGCTCAACCTGGCGCGTTTCGAAGCCCCGCTGCTGCTCGCCCACTGCCGCGCAGCCGTCGAACAGGACTGGGCCCAATTGGCGCAGTGGTGCGACGAGCATCGCGCCAGCCGTGAGACCCGGGAGCTGTATCAGGAGAGTCGTCAGATGGGCTATTCACTGCAACAACTGCTCAACGGCTTGCCGGAACTGGACGACAGCGCCCGTGATTTTCTTGCACAACGCGACGAACCGCATCTGGCCCTGGGCTGGGCCTTGGGCGCGCGCGCCTGGCACATTAACCCCGGCGATGCTCTTGCCGCCTGGCTATGGAGCTGGCTGGAAAACCAACTGGCGGTACTGATGAAAACCCTGCCATTGGGCCAGCAAGCGGCCCAGCGGTTGACCAGCGAACTGCTGCCGCTGCTGCAACAAGCACAGCAGGATGCCGAACGCATTAACCCTAACCATTTGGGCAGCGCCGCTTTTGGCCTGTCCCTGGCGTGCATGGCCCACGAGCGCCAGTACAGCCGCCTGTTCCGTTCCTGATTCTGGAGAAGCACATGAACACACAACCCCTGCGCGTCGGTATCGGAGGCCCGGTAGGCTCGGGCAAGACCGCCCTGACCCTGGCCCTGTGCCTGGCGCTGCGCGATCGCTACAACCTGGCGGTGGTCACCAACGACATCTACACCCGTGAAGACGCCGACTTCCTGGTGCGTAACCAGGCCCTGGCGCCGGAGCGCATTATCGGCGTGGAAACCGGTGGCTGCCCACACACGGCGATTCGCGAAGATGCCTCGATCAACCTGGAGGCCGTAGACCAACTCAACCGCCGTTTTCCCGGCCTGGACCTGATTCTGGTGGAGTCCGGCGGCGACAACCTGTCGGCCACCTTCAGCCCGGAACTGTCGGACCTGACCATCTATGTGATTGATGTCTCTGCGGGCGACAAACTGCCGCGCAAGGGCGGGCCCGGTATTTGCAAATCCGACCTGCTGGTGATCAACAAGATTGACCTGGCCCCGCTGGTGGGTGCCTCGCTGGAACTGATGAACAGCGACACCCAGCGCATGCGCAACGGCAAACCCTTTGTGTTCAGCAACCAGAAGACCGGGGTCGGCCTGGACGACATCGTCGCCTTCATCGAACGCCAGGGCCTGCTGACCGCCGCCTGATCAACCCATAAGGAACCTGTCCATGAGACTCAACAGACTTTTCGCCGCCGCCGCGCTGCTGCTCGCCCCTGCCTTGGCCTTCGCCCATCCGGGCCATGGCGACAATGGCCTGGTGGCCGGTATCAGCCACCCCTTGGGCGGCCTCGATCACTTGCTGGCCATGCTTGCGGTGGGCCTCTGGGCGGCCCAGCAAAAAGGCGCCGCGCGCTGGGCGCTGCCGTGCACCTTTGTCGGTACCATGCTGATCGGCGGGGTGTTGGGTTTCGAAGGGCTGCAATTGCCGGCGCTGGAAAGCGGGATTGCTGCATCGGTGCTGGCCTTGGGCCTGGCGGTAGCGTTGGCGGTCCGGCCGCCGCTGTTCGTGGCCGTGGGCGCCACGGCGTTGTTTGCGCTGTTTCATGGCGTGGCCCATGGCCTGGAACTGCCGGATATGACCAGCCCTTGGGCGTATGCGGCTGGGTTCGTGGGGGCAACAGCCGTGTTGCACGCTGCGGGTTATGCAGTGGTGCGCTTTTTGCCGGCAGCTGCGGCACCCTTGGTGCGAGTGGCCGGGGCTGCTTCGGCGGCGACTGGGGTGTGGTTGCTGGCGGGCTGAGGAAAAGATCGTTCCCACGCTCCGCGTGGGAATGCAGCCTAGGACGCTCTGCGTCCCAAAGCATGACGCAGAGCGTCATAAAATGCATTCCCACGCAGAGCGTGGGAACGATCAGCCTGCTACCATGCGCGCCTACACCCCTGCCGTGACGACGCCAGCCAATGCCCATCGCTTCCCCCTCTTCCCTGACGCCTGTGCTCACGCACTTCCATGACCTGATCGTGCCTCTCTGGCAAGGCCCGGGCTGGAATGCCGACCTGGCACTGCCCTTTGAGGCACTGGATGCCGATCACCAGCCACTGCCCCCCCAGCGCTATCGCGCCATGGCTTGCGCCCGGCAGTTGTACCTGTTCGCCAGCCTGATCGGCGAACCCGGCGCGGCTTTCGCCGAAGAACGTGCGGCTGCGCTGTTTCGCTCCCTGCAACGGCACTTTCATGATGCCGAACACGGTGGCTGGTTCTACAGCATCGACCCCGCCGGCCAGCCGCTGGACGAGCGCAAAGACCTCTACACCCACGCCTTCATTATCTTTGCCTGCGCCCATTACTGGGCCAAGGTGCGTGAGCCGTTGGTCGAGTCGGTACTCAACGCTGCCCTGGAAGTCGTCGCCCAACGCTTTGCCACCGGTGACGGCTTGTACGAGGCCGTACTGGAGCGCAACTGGGCCTCGCTCGACTCCGGCCCGTTGCAAAACCCGTTGATGCACCTGGCTGAAGGCTTCCTCGCCACCCTCGCGGTGCGTGAGGACGCCCAGGTACAAGCGGCCCTGCTGGCACTGGCGACGGCCATGCAGCAACGCTTCATCGACCGCGAGCACGGCGTGATGATGGAGAAACCTTTGGGCGCTGTGGATAACTGGTTTGAGCCGGGGCACCAGTTCGAATGGTTCTTTTTGCTGGAATCTTCAGCTGTGCTGCGCGGCACTGCACTGCATGAGTCGCTGACACGGGCATTTGCCTATGCCGAGCAAAAGGGTGTGGATAAGTTAAGCGGTGCGGTCAGCGGCATGCTGGCGCTGGATGGCACGGTGCGCGACGGTACCCAACGGATCTGGGCTCAGGCGGAGTACCTGCGGGCACTGACTTTGCGGCCAGGCAGCGAGGCGATGCTGCAGCGTCAGTTGCAGGCGCTGCAACAGCGCTTTTTGCATGCCAAGGGTTGGCATGAATGCCTGGATGCCGAGGGTAAGGTGAGCCGACGGGATATGCCGTCGACTACGCCCTATCATTTGGCGACTTGCTATCAGGGTTTGGTCCAGCATCTGGGCTGACCTGCAGGGCTCCATCGCAGGCAAGCCAGCTCCCGCAGTTGATTGTGTTCGCACATTTAAATGTGGGAGCTGGCTTGCCTGCGATAGCCTCACCTCGCTCTAACAGACTTTAGGCAATCCACTTGCGGTCGCCCGTAAAACTGATCGTCAACCACCGCGCCGCATCCGCCGCCCCCAGCCCTGTGGATATCTCTTCACGCAGCCCATCGAGGGTGGCGACGTTATCCACCGGGTAATCCGCTGGCAGCACCACATGAATCTCGATAAACCGCGCCCGCCCGTGCTTCTGCACATAGGACACGTAGTCGTCGAAACCATGCTTGGCCTGCGCCGCGTCCATCACCTCGCGGACCTTGTCGTCCAAGTGATCCGGCGCGATCCCCAACACTTCGCGCAGCGCCGGGCGCAGGATCTTGAACGCCGGCGCCAGCATGCTCAGGGCCAGCAGGATCAGGATCAACGGGTCCACGTAGACCGCCCACTCGCCATAGCCCTGGGACTTGAGCAACAGCGCCGCCAGGAAGCTGATCAGCAAGCCCACCGACAGCATCGCGTCCACCAGCCAGCTGATGTTGTCGAACTGGATCAATGACGATTTGAGTGTGCGATTGCGGTAGCGCACATAAAAGAAGTACGCGAACTCCACGACCGTAAATACCGCCGCATAAATGATCACCAGCCCCAACTCGATTTCGCGCCCGCCATTGATAATGCCGAACACGCCATTGAGGAACGCGTAGATGGCGATCAGCAGCAGGAAACTGCCTTCTATCAGCAGCACCATCGGCTCCAGGTGCCAATAGCCGAATTGGAAACGCTCGTTGCTTTTCTTGGCGATCAGCTTGGCCGTGATCAGCATCAGCACCTTGATGGCGGTGGCGATCAGCGAGAAAAAGCCGTCGAACAGAATGGATTGGGCGCCGGATATCACACCCGTGACAATCCCTGCGATCGCGACTGCGAACATCAGGATAGTCGATTGTTTGAGCAGTGCCTGCTCACCTCGGTTACTCACATTGCCTCCTGTCAAAACCTTTAAACCGCTGGGTGCGGTGGGGTTTTCAGGCGGGCAGTGTACCTTATGCCGCATTTTGACCGATTTGCCGCCACTGATCGTTCCCACGCTCCGCGTGGGAATGCATCGCGTGACGCTCTGCGTCACCAGCAGAAAGCGGGGCGCAGAGCGCCCCCGGCGGCATTACCACGCGGAGCGTGGGAACGATCAGCGTGTGTCGCGCAGGCGCTTAGCCCTTGGCCCCACGCTCAATCGCAAACCCCGCCCAAGTCTGGCTCACCGGCATCAACTCCAGGCGGTTGATGTTCACGTGCGCCGGAGTGTTCATCACCCAGAAAATCGTATCGGCAATGTCCTGCGGCTGGATCGGCTCCGCACCTGCGTAGGTGGCGTCATAACGCGCCTGGTCACCGCCGAAGCGCACCAGGGAGAACTCGCTTTCACACAAGCCCGGCTCGATATTGGTCACGCGCACGCCGGTGCCTTGCAAGTCGCAGCGCAGGTTCAACGAGAACTGCTTCACGAACGCCTTGGAACCGCCATACACATGGCTGCCCGGGTACGGGTAGTTACCGGCGATGGAACCCAGGTTGATGATCCCGGCACCGCGGCCATGGGCAATCAGGCGCGGCAACAGCAGGTTAGTGGTGGTCAGCAGGCCCTTGATGTTGGTATCGACCATGGTTTCCCAATCGTCGAGGTCGCACTTGGGCGCAGGGTCGGTGCCCACGGCCAGGCCGGCGTTGTTGATCAGGCCGCGCAGCGTGGCGAACGACGCCGGCAGGTTGGCGATGGCCTCCTCCATGCCCTTACGGTCGCGCACATCCACCACCAGGCCATGCACTTCGGTCTGCTTGGAAAGCTCTTCGACCAAGGCGTTCAAGCGCTCGGCACGACGACCGGTGAGCACCAGTTTCCAGCCGGCCTCGGCAAAGCGACGGGCACAGGCTTCGCCGAAACCTGAAGTAGCGCCAGTGATAAACAGCGTGTCAGACATGGGGTTCTCCTTGCGGGCATCGGGAAAAAAACAGCCAGCAGAATGCCCTTACGCCGCGTTTGCGGCAACCGCTGTGCACACACACGCATGCTTGGCTGATCATTTTTTAACCAATCTTCGCAAAGCCTTATAAACCGTAGCTTGCAGCCATATGCGCGCAGGTTATCCACAACTGCGCCCACAGTCTTTGGGGGCAAGTGCAAACGGCTCAAAGCCGCTGTGTACAAGGGTTGCAGGCGGTTTTATAAAGTTTTTTGCTTGACCTGGGCGAGCGCCTATGTAGCCGCTGACAAATGCAGAAAAACACAACGATGGCTCCAGGCCAGTCATTCCGGCCCCTGCGCAAGTCTTTCCAGAGTTTAGTCACAGACTTATCCACAGGCTGGAAGGACTTATTTCGTTCATATACCTGTGTCTTTAAACAGGTTGACAAACCCTTGAGACGGTCGCGAAAAATACCCTGATCGAAAAACAACCAACACGCTACAAGCCACGTGGTTAAAGGCTTTCAGCCAGCTACTCCCACGTTACCCACAGCCGGTTCCACAGTGGATGGGGACAAGTCAAAACTGTGACAAAACAGGGATTTGCGGCGGCTATATGTCGCGCTTTTGAGGTGGGCTGGATTTGTTTTCCACAATTTGGTGGAGGGCTTGTTGACACCGCAAAAACAAATGTGGGAACCGGCTTTGGGTGGGCGCTGGCTTGCCTGCGATGCGGCCACCTCGGTATGTCAGCTAAACCGAGGTGATGCTATCGCGGGCAAGCCCGGCTCCCACATAAGGCCCGGTTCCCACAGGGTTGATGCGCCTGGATCTTGGGTCAGTGACCGCCCAGGTAGGCGTTGCGCACTTCCTCGTTCACCAGCAACTCCTTGCCGGTGCCTGTCAGGCGAATCTCACCATTGACCATCACATACGCCCGGTCCGACAGGCGCAACGCATGGTTGGCGTTCTGTTCCACCAGGAAAATGGTCATCCCGGTGGACGCCAGCTCGCGCAGGGTGGAAAAGATCTGCTTCACCACAATCGGAGCCAACCCCAGGCTTGGCTCATCGAGCAACAACAGCTTGGGCCGACTCATCAGCGCACGGGCGATGGCGAGCATTTGTTGCTCACCACCGGACATGGTCATCGCCCGCTGGTTGCGTCGCTCCTTGAGCCTGGGGAACAGCTCGAACATGCGTTGCATGTCCTCGCTGGCGAACTTGTCGCCAATGGGGATGGTGCCCATCAGCAGGTTTTCCTCGACGGTCATGTCGGGGAACACCCGCCGCCCTTCCGGCGACTGCGCAATGCCGTTGGAAGCGATGTAGTGGGACGACTTGTGAGTAATGTCGACGCCGTTGTAGAGGATCTGCCCCGACTCGGCCCGAGGCTGACCGAAGATCGACATCAGCAACGTGGACTTACCCGCGCCATTGGAGCCGATCAGGCTGACGGTTTCGCCTTCGTTGATGTGCAGCGAGACTTTTTTCAGGGCCTGGATCGGGCCGTAGAACACGTCCAGGTCCTTCATTTCGAGGATAGGTGCGCTCATACCAGCTCCTCTTCGTCCGCGCCCAGGTAGGCGGCGATCACTTTCGGGTCGTTGCGGATCGCATCCGGGCCGCCTTCGGCGATCACGTTGCCGTGGTCCAGCACCACAATGTGGTCGGAAATACTCATCACCATGCCCATGTCGTGTTCGATCAGCACCACCGTAAGGTCGTGTTCGTCGCGCAGCAGGCGAATCATCGCGCTGAGGGCTTCGGTTTCCTGCGGGTTGAGGCCCGCTGCCGGTTCGTCCAGGCAGATGATCTGCGGCCGCGTGCACATGGCGCGGGCGATCTCCAGGCGGCGCTGCTGGCCGTAGGAGAGCTCGCCGGCCAGACGGTTGGCGCAGTCCACCAGGTCGACCACTTCCAGCCAGTAGAACGCGCAGTCCAGCGCATCGCTTTCGGCCTTGCGGTAGCCCTTGGTGTTGAGGATGCCGGCAAGCATGTTGCGGTTGACCCACATGTGCTGGGCCACCAGCAGGTTTTCCAGCACCGACATTTCCTTGAACAGGCGAATGTTCTGGAAGGTGCGCGCCAGGCCGGCACGGTTCACCAGGTGGGTGCCGCCGAACATCTTGTAGTAAACGCGGCTGAGGAAGCTTTTGGGCGACACGAAGTCGGTGGCCTCAAAGCGCTCGCCGAGCAGTTGGATCACGTTGGTTTGCTTGCCGCGCACGTTGAGCTCGATCTTGCCGCCACTGGCTTTGTAGAAGCCGGTGAGGCAGTTGAACACCGTGGTCTTGCCGGCGCCGTTGGGGCCGATCAGGGCGAAGATCGAGTTGCGTTCAACCTTGAGGCTTACATCGCTCAAGGCTTTGATACCACCGAAGTGCATCATCAGGTGTTCGACAGACAGCACGACTTCCTTGCTCATGGCGCTACCCCTTTGCGTGGCGTCACACCGGTACGGCTAATCCGAATCAAGCCACGCGGTCGCCAGATCATCATCACCACCATCAACACCCCAAACAGCAGCACGCGGTACTCGGAAAAACTACGCAGCAGTTCCGGCGCCACGGTCAACACGAACGCTGCGATCACCACGCCAACCGTCGAGCCCATGCCGCCCAACACCACAATGGCGAGGATCAACGCCGACTCGAAGAAGGTAAACGACGACGGGTTGACGAAGCCCTGGTAGCTGGCAAAGAACACCCCGGCCAAACCGGCGGTGGACGCGCCGATGGTGAAGGCTGAGAGTTTGACCAGCACATGGTTCAGGCCCATGGAACGGCAGGCGATTTCATCTTCGCGCAGGGCTTCCCAGGCGCGGCCGACCGGCATGCGCGTCAGGCGATGCTTGATGTACAGCACGGCCAGCACCATCAGAAACAGCACGATGTAGATGAACATGAACTTGATGTTGGGGTTGTAATCGATGCCGAAAAACTCGTGAAACGGAATGCCGCCATCCTTCGCACGCTTGCCGAACTCCAGGCCCAGAAAGGTCGGTGACGGCACGGGCATACCGTTGGGGCCACCGGTGAACGACAGCCAGTTGTTGAGCACCAGGCGAATGATTTCACCAAAACCCAGGGTCACGATGGCCAGGTAGTCACCGTGCATTCGCAGCACCGGGAAGCCGAGTATGCAACCCGCCAACGCCGCCGCGATGGCCGCCAGTGGCAGCACCGTCCAGAAGCCCAGGCCCAGGTATTGATAACCCAGCGCCAGGCCGTAGGCACCGATGGCGTAGAAGGCCACATAACCCAGGTCGAGCAGGCCCGCCAGGCCCACCACGATGTTCAGGCCCAGGCCGAGCAACACGTAGATCAGCCCCAGGATCACCACGGTGAGCAGGTATTTGTTGGCGAAGATCGGAAACACGATGGCGATCACGATCAGCGCCGGGATGATCCAGCGCAGCCGCGACTTGTAGTCCGGTGGCAGCACGTGCACGCCGGAGCCGCTGCTCTCGAACCCCTGCAGGATCTTCACGCCCTTGGGTGTTTGCAGGAACAGGCTGAGGGCAAAGCGCCCGGCCATCACGATGGCGACCAGCACGGCAACCCGCGCAGGTTCCAGGTTGAAGCTGTAGCCGTCGAGCACAACGCCGACAATCGGGCCGAACACGATCAGCGAAATCAGCCCCGCGAGTACCGTATCGACCACACTTTTCTTGATATCAATGGATTTGGCAGCAGACATGTTTACACCTTCGCCACGAGTGGGCGACCAAGCAGGCCCTGGGGACGGAAAATCAGAATCACCACCAGCAGGGAGAAACTGAACACGTCTTTGTAGTCAGAGTTGATCAACCCCGCGAACAGCGACTCGGAGATACCGAGGATGATCCCGCCCAGCATCGCCCCAGGCAGGGAGCCGATGCCGCCGAGTACCGCCGCGGTAAACGCCTTGATGCCGATGATGAAGCCGGCATAGAAGTCGAAGGTGCCGTAGTTGAGGGTGATGAGCACGCCGGCCAGGGCGGCCATGGCGGCACCGATGACAAACACGTAGGAGATCACGCGGTCGGTGTTGATGCCCAGGATCGAGGCCATCTTGCGGTCTTGCTGGGTAGCGCGGCACATGCGGCCGAGCTTGGTGTATTTGATGATGTAGGTGAGCAAGGCCATGCCGGCAAAAGCGGCGACCAGGATGAACACTTTGGTGTAGGTCAGTTGCACGAACCCGGTGCCGATATCGACGCGCCAGGCGCCGGCCAGCAGGGTGGGAATGCCTTGTTGCTTGGCGCCCTGGGCGATCTGCGCGTAGTTCTGCAGGATCAGGGAGATACCGATGGCGCTGATCAGCGGTGCCAGGCGGGTGGAGTTACGCAGGGGTTTGTAGGCGACACGCTCAATCACCCAACCGTACACTCCGGTGACGACCACGGTGAAGATCAAGGTACCGAGAATGAGCAGCGGGAAGGATTCGATGCCGAAGTAAGCCAGCAGTGCCAGACTGATCGCCGCGAGGTAAGCGGAAATCATATAAACCTCGCCGTGGGCGAAGTTGATCATGCCAATGATGCCATAGACCATTGTGTAGCCGATGGCGATCAGGCCATAGACCGACCCGAGGGTCAGGCCGTTGACCAGTTGCTGCAGGAAAATACCATCCATAACGCAATCTCACGCGGTGAGCACCTGCACACCGGTGGGTGTGCGGCGCTTCTGGAGGAAAAGACAGGTTTGTTGCAATGGAGCAGGCAACCACGCCCTCTGTGGGAGCTGGCTTATGTGGCGAGGGAGCTTGCTCCCGCTGGGCTGCGAAGCAGCCCCAAACTGGGCAATCGAGATACATCAGATGTATTTCGGTAAGCGGTTGGGAGTGCTACGCACTCCAGCGGGAGCAAGCTCCCTCGCCACAGCAAGCCCCCCTAACCTTAGGCCCGTGGTGCTTGTACTTACTTCTGCTTTTCCAGCTGATGGTATTTGCCGTCTTTGTCCCACTGGTAAACCACGTAGTCAGAGACTTTCAGGTCGCCCTTGGTATCCCAGGCTTTTTCGCCCATGACGGTTTTAACCGGGTTGGCCTTGAGCCACTTGGCAGCGTCTTCGCCCTTGTTGGACTTGGCACCGTTGAAGCCGGCGGCCAAGGCCTGGATCGAAGCGTAGGCGTACAGGGTGTAGCCTTCAGGCTCGGTGCCGTTCTTGCGGAACTCTTCCACGACCGTCTTGCTGTCCGGCAGCAGGCGCGGGTCGGCGCCGAAGGTCATGTACACGCCATCGACGTACTGCGCACCACCTGCGGTGGACACCAACTCGTCGGTGACCACGCCGTCATCGGACATGAACTTGACGTCTTTCAAGCCCGCTTCACGGATCTGGCGCACCAGTGGGCCGGCTTCCGGATGCAGGCCGCCGAAGTACACGACGTCGGCGCCCAGGGAGCGGATCTTGGTGACCAGGGCGCTGAAGTCTTTCTCGCCACGGGTCAGGCCCTCTTCCAGCACCGGCTTGACGCCGCGCTTGGTCAACTGGGCGGCGGTGGCGTCGGCCAGGCCTTTGCCGTAGGTGTCCTTGTCGTTGATCACCGCGACTTTCTTGCCCTTGAGCACGTCGACGATGTAGTCGCCGGCGACGATGCCTTGCTGGTCGTCACGCCCGCACATACGGAACATGGCGCCCAGGCCGCGTTCGGTCACTTGTGGGTTGGTGGAGCCTGGGGTGATGGCGATGATGCCTGCTTCGTCGTAAACCTCAGACGCCGGGATGGTATTGGATGAGCAGAAGTGCCCGACCACACCGATCACTTTGTCCTGGTCGGCCAGGCGGTTGGCCACGGCCACGGCCTGCTTGGGCTCGCAGGCGTCATCGCCCGCCACCAGCTTGATCTGCTCACCGTTGATGCCGCCGGCCTTGTTGATAACGTCGGCTGCCGCCTGGGCACCCTTCATGTACTGCTCACCGAAAGCGGCGTTGGCACCCGTCATCGGGCCCGCCACACCAATTTTCACATCAGCTTGAACAAACGTAGAAACACCCAGCGCCGCAGCAACGGCGAGGGCCAGAAAACCTTTCTTGTAAAACGTCTGGGACATGAGTGGTGCTCCGATATTTTTGATTTTTGGCACGACAACTTGCATTCAAACCTTTCACCGAAAGCTCAGAGCAAGCCGCGTGCCATTACTTTTTTATTCTTCAAAAAGACACGGTGTCATTGTTATTACAGGCGTTTCGACGCCTTTTGCCAGGACGTGCAACCGTCTAGCGTCTATAGGTGCAACCAACACTTCAAAAAAGTACAACCCTGGCAGGTCGCACCTGCAACCACAGGCATAAACGACAGTTCCTGCAGCTGTAACAATGTGCGTAACGGAACTGCACATTTACAGTGCGTGATTGCTACGACTTGCACCAATACAGATGGGTAGCCTGCTAAGAAAACGCAGGCTTTTGAGGGGTATTTCGCTGATCAGATCACGATCCTCAGGCATTGCCCGGCGTGATAGAGCGAGAAGCCGGCTTCATACAGGCAGCTGCGCAAGCCCACCGCGGCCAAGGGTTGCATGGGCGTAAAAGGGATCGGCAAGGCTTGGGTGTCCTGGTGACACAGGTAGTCGGCAAACGCCTTGCCCACCACGCTGCCGGTGGTCACCCCGCGTCCGTTATAACCGGTAACCGCCACCAGGCCGGGGGCCGGTTCGAACAGGCGCATCAAGTGGTCGGGAGTGAATGCGATGCAGCCGGTCCAGGTGTATTCCCACTGCACCGGTTTGAGGTACGGGAAGTAGTGTTGCTGCACCCGATCGGCCCACGCCTTGAGGAACCACGCCGGTTTCTGGTTGCCGTTACCCAGGCTGCCCAGCAACAGGCGGCCATCGGCATCGCGGCGAATGCTGCTCAGGACCTGGCGCGTGTCCCACGAACCCTGGCCGCCGGGGAGGATCTGCTTGGCCGCGTCATCGGTCAGCGGCGCCGAGGCCACCTGATAGTAATAGCCGGGGAAGAAGTTACGCCGCAGTTCGGTCCATTCGCCTTCGGTGTAGGCGTTGGAGGCGATCACCACCTGCGCGGCCTGCACCGCGCCCTCGGCGGTCTGCACCGACCAATCGGCGCCTTGGCGTTCAAGCTGGGTGACCGGGGAATGATCGAACAACTGCCCGCCCAACGCTGCGGCGGCATTCGCCAACCCAGTGGTGTAGGCCATGGGGTTCAAGGTGCCGGCGCGCCGATCCAGCAACGCGGCGGCGATTTTCCGGGTACCGGTGGCCTGCTCGCAGGCCTGGCCGGTGAGTAACTCAACCGGTGCGCCACGGCGTTTCCACTGCTCCTCACGGCTGCGCAAATCCGCCTCGCCACGGGCGTTGTGCGCCATGTGCAAGGTGCCTTCACGGCGCAATTGGCAGTCGATGTTGTACTTGTCGATCAGGCTGAACACCAGGGACGGCGCCGCACCCAACATGCGGTTGAGCTGGCTGCCCACCGCCGTGCCGAAACCGGCCTCGATCTCGTCCGGTGGAATCCACAGGCCGGCGTTAACCAGCCCGACGTTGCGCCCCGAACCACCGTGGCCGGTGCGATGGGCCTCGAGTACGGCGACGCTTTTACCCTGTTCCAGCAAATGAATGGCCGCCGACAAACCGGTGATGCCAGCGCCGATCACGCACACATCCACCTTGACCGCGCCCTTGAGCGCGGCTCGGTCGGGGCGGCCTGGAGTGAGGTGTTCCCATAAACATGTTTCGCGCAGTGCCATTGCCAGACTCCGGGATGAATTCACCACCGCTCGTTCCCACGCTCTGCGTGGGAATGTAGCCTTGGACGCTCCGCGTCCGCATTGTCGTGACGCGGAGCGTCACAGAATGCGTTCCCACGCAGAGCGTGGGAACGATCACATCGACCGTGCCAGATCAGTCGAACGTGATGCCTTGTGCCAACGGCAGCTCCAGCGAGTAGTTCACGGTATTGGTCTGCCTGCGCATATACCCGCGCCACGCATCCGAGCCCGATTCACGCCCGCCGCCGGTTTCTTTTTCACCCCCGAACGCGCCACCGATCTCCGCGCCGCTCGGGCCGATGTTGACGTTGGCAATGCCACAGTCGCTGCCCACCGCCGACATGAACTGCTCGGCTTCACGCACGTCAGTGGTGAAGATGCAGGATGACAAGCCTTGTGGCACGGCGTTGTTCAGGCGCAGGGCTTCGGCGAAGTCGGTGTAGCCGACCACGTAAAGAATCGGCGCGAAGGTTTCGCTGCACACTACGTCGCTTTGCTCGGGCATTTCCACGATGGCCGGCGATACGTAGTAGGCGTTGGGGAATTTGTCTTGCAGTTGGCGCTTGCCGCCGAACACCTTGCCGCCTTCGCTCAAGGCTTGCTCAAGGGCGTCCTGCATGTTGTCGAAACTGTGCTTGTCGATCAGCGGGCCGATCAGATTGCCTTCCAGTGGGTGGCCGATGCGCACTTTGGAATAGGCGGCCTTGAGGCGGGTGACGATTTCTTCCTTGACCGACTCATGGGCGATCAGCCGGCGCAGGGTGGTGCAGCGTTGGCCGGCTGTGCCCACTGCGCTGAACAGGATAGCGCGCACGGCCATGTCCAGGTCGGCGCTTGGGCCGAGGATCATCGCGTTGTTGCCGCCCAGCTCAAGGATGCTGCGGGCGAAACGCGCGGCGACTTTGGGTGCCACTTCACGGCCCATACGCGTGCTGCCGGTGGCGCTGATCAGGGCAACGCGCGGGTCATCCACCAGCGCAGCGCCGGCGTCGCGGCCGCCGATGATCACTTGGCTGAGGTACTCGGGGGCACCGTCGAATTTTTTCAGTACGCGCTCGAACAAGGCCTGGCAGGCCAGTGCAGTGAGCGGGGTCTTTTCCGACGGTTTCCAGATCACCGCGTTGCCGCACACCAAGGCCAGCGCGGTGTTCCACGCCCACACGGCCACGGGGAAGTTGAAGGCGCTGATCACGCCGACCACGCCCAGCGGGTGCCAGGTTTCACGCATATGGTGGCCGGGGCGCTCGGAGGCGATGGTCAAGCCGTACAACTGGCGCGACAGGCCGACGGCGAAGTCGCAGATGTCGATCATTTCCTGCACTTCACCCAAACCTTCCTGGGTGATCTTGCCGGCCTCCCAGGAAACGAGTTCGCCCAGGTCGGCCTTGTACTCGCGCAATACGTCGCCGAACTGGCGCACCAGCTCGCCACGTCGCGGCGCCGGCACCTTGCGCCAGGCTTCGAATGCATGCTCGGCGCGACTGACCTGTTGCTCCACCTCGGCGGCGCCTTCCCAATGGACACTGCCGATACGGCTGCCATCGATCGGTGAATGCACGGGTTGTTTCCCAGCCTGGTACAGCGCCGGGTTTACCCCGAGACGATCAAGCAATGCGGCAACCATGGGTCACTCCTTCAAATCTGCGTAGAAAAATCGCGCCGCTGCTTGCACGGCGATCCTGAGCCTATTTGTAGCTGGCTCAAGACTTGCCAACAAACGACGATTAGGCGAGATATCATTCCCTTTATTCATGCAAAGAATAAAAAGAGGCATGCCGTGCTGAACAAAAGATATTTGCCCTCGATCACCGCCCTGCAGTGTTTCGAAGCGGCCACCCGCCACCTGAGCTTCACCCGCGCCGCCGAGGAACTGAACCTCACCCAAAGCGCGGTGAGCAAACAAGTAGCGCAGCTGGAAGAACTGTTGCAACACCTGCTGTTTCGCCGCGTGCGCCGCCGCTTGCAGATGACCCCGGCGGGCGACCTGTACCTGGTGGAGGTGCGCAAGATCCTCACCCAGGTGGAAATGTCCACCCACTACCTGCGCTCCTACGGGGGCGAAACCGAAGTGCTGCGCGTGTCCACGCCCTACACCTTCGGAGCACGCTGGCTGGTGCCGCGCCTCAAAGGCTGGCGTTTGCGCCACCCGCAGATCCACCTGGACCTGTGCAACGAACAGGACCCGGACGAGTTACTGCAAGGCAAGGCCGACATGGCGTTCTATTTCGGCCAGGGCGCACGTCCCGGCACCGAGAGCCTGAAACTGTTCAGTGAAGAGCTGGTACCGGTGTGTTCGCCCGACAGCCTGCCCGCCCAGCCTTTCACCGACCCCACGCAACTGAGCGACCTGGTGCTACTGCAAAACGCCTCGCGGCCCCAGGGCTGGCATGACTGGTTCGCCAGCCAGGGCTTCCATACCGAGCACAGCTACCATGGCCCGCGGTTCGACACGTTTTATATGTGTATCCGTGCGGCGCAGGTGGGATGCGGCGTGGCGCTGTTGCCGCGCTTTCTGGTGGAGGAGGAATTGGCCGAGGGCAAGTTGGTGATCCCCTGGCAACATGCGATGCCGAGCCAGGATGCTTACTACCTGGCGTATCCCGAGCATTCGGCGGAGGTGCCCAAGGTGCGCGAGTTTGTGAAGTGGATGATGGAGCAGGTGCTTTAGCGCCTGGAGAATCGCCATCGCAGGCAAGCCAGTGGCCTTACTGAAAAAATCACTGGCAAAACCCCACAAGTCTATGCGCCACTAACCCCCTTCCTCAATTGTGCGTAAAGGCCGGCCTCCATCGCCGACCCGTCTGGAGATTCCCGTTATGAGCGAGAGTGTGTTTGCCGATCGCATCGTGCAGAACCTGCTCGACACCGACTTCTACAAGCTGACCATGATGCAGGCGGTGCTGCACAACTACCCGAACGTGGAAGTTGAATGGGAGTTTCGTTGCCGTAACAGTGAAGACCTACGCCCTTACCTGGCGGAGATTCGTTACCAGATCGAGCGCCTCGCCGAGCTGAGCCTGAGCCCCGATCAACTGGGGTTCCTGGAACGCATCAGCTTTATGAAGCCGGATTTTCTGCGCTTCCTCGGGCTGTTTCGCTTCAACCTGCGGTATGTGCAAACCGGCATCGAGAACGGCGAGTTGTTTATCCGCCTGCGCGGACCGTGGCTGCATGTGATCCTGTTTGAAGTGCCAATGCTGGCCATCGTCAGCGAGGTGCGTAACCGCTACCGCTACCAGACCGTGATCCTTGAACAGGCCCGCGAGCAGCTGTATCGCAAGTTCGACTGGTTGACCGCCAACGCCAGCAGCGATGAGCTGTCGGAGCTGCAAGTGGCGGACTTCGGCACGCGCCGGCGTTTTTCCTACCGGGTGCAGGAGGAAGTGGTCAGCGTGCTCAAGCACGATTTCCCTGGGCGCTTTGTCGGCACCAGCAACGTGCACCTGGCGCGCGAATTCGATATGAAGCCGCTGGGCACCATGGCCCATGAGTGGATCATGGCCCACCAGCAACTCGGCCCGCGCCTGATCGACAGCCAGATCGCCGCCCTTGATTGCTGGGTACGCGAGTACCGTGGCCTGCTGGGTATCGCCCTCACCGATTGCATCACTACCGACGCCTTCCTCGGCGACTTCGACTTGTACTTCGCCAAGCTGTTCGACGGCCTGCGCCATGACTCCGGTGATCCGATCCAGTGGGCAGAAAAAGCCATCGCTCACTACCACAAGCTGGGCATCGAACCGATGAGCAAGACCCTGGTGTTCTCCGACAGTCTGACATTGCCCAAAGCCTTGGAAATATTCCGGGCGTTGCGCGGTCGCATTAATGTGAGCTTTGGCATCGGCACCAACCTGACCTGTGATATTCCAGGGGTGGAACCGATGAGCATCGTGCTTAAAATGACCGCCTGCAATGGCCAGCCCGTCGCGAAGATCTCCGATGAAGCGGGCAAGACCCATTGCACCGACCCGAATTTTGTCGCCTATTTGCGTCACGTTTTCAAAGTACCTGCCCTATCCAGCAAGGAGTGAATCATGCAAGCCGTACAGCGTGAGATTGCACAACAGCTCAAGGTGCAAGCCCCGTTCAAGGACCAGGCCGCACTCGAAGCCGAGGTTGCCCGGCGCGTGGCCTTTATCCAGGACTGCCTGCGCAATTCCGGGCTCAAGACCCTGGTGCTCGGCATCAGTGGTGGTGTCGACTCCCTGACCGCAGGCCTCTTGGCCCAACGTGCGGTGCAGGAACTGCGCGCCAGCACCGGCGATGAGGCGTACCGCTTTATCGCCGTGCGCCTGCCCTACGAAACCCAGTTCGACGAGCACGACGCCCAGGCCTCGGTGGACTTTATCGAGCCGGATGAACGTCACACCGTGAACATCGGCCCAGCGGTTAAAGCCCTGGCCAATGAAGTGGCCGCCTTTGAAGGCAAGGCCGCGGCGTCCCGTGACTTCGTGCTGGGCAACACCAAGGCGCGCATGCGTATGGTGGCGCAGTACACCATCGCTGGCGCGGCCGGTGGGCTGGTGATCGGCACCGACCATGCGGCGGAGGCGGTGATGGGCTTCTACACCAAGTTCGGTGATGGCGCGTGCGATCTGGCACCGTTGAGCGGGCTGGTGAAACATCAGGTGCGGGCCATTGCCCGCCACTTTGGTGCGCCGGAATCGCTGGTGGAGAAGGTGCCGACCGCCGACCTCGAAGACCTGTCGCCGGGCAAGCCGGACGAGGCGTCACATGGCGTGACCTATGCCGAGATCGATGCGTTCCTGCAGGGGGAGCCGGTGCGTGAGGAGGCGTTCAGGATTATCTGCGAGACCTATCGCAAGACTGAGCACAAGCGGGTGATGCCGTTTGCGCCTTGAGGTGAACCCGATGGTTTTGCATTGATTGTCAGATCGCCATCGCAGGCAAGCCAGCTCCCACACTTGACCGGATTCCAACATGGGAATGCGGTCGAATGTGGGAGCTGGCTTGTCTGCGATGAACGATAACGCGGTCTTACTTCAGGACCACAGCACCTTTCATCATCGAGATGTGGCCTGGGAACGAGCAGAAGAAGCTGTATTTCTCATCGGCCTTCAGCTTGGAGACGTCGAAGGTCACCGAGTCTTTCTCGCCAGCACCGATGATTTTGGTGTGGGCGATGATGCGCTCATCACCGGCTTTCAGGTAATCCTTGTCGATCCCCGCAGCCATGCCGTCGGTTGCCACCGGTTGCATATTGGCTTCGGTAGTCAGCACCCAGTTATGGCCCATCACGTTCTTGGGCAGGTTACCCGAGTGAGTCAGCTCAACGGTGAACTGCTTGCAGCTCTTGTCGATGGTGATTTCTTTAGTGTTGAACGACATTTGGTCGGTGGAGTCGACAGTGACCTTGCACTCTGCAGCAAGCAACTGGCCGCTCGCCAGAGTCAGCAGGGAAACAGCAACGAGTTTGGCAAACATGTGAATCTCCAAGGCAGGGTTTTAAAAACGCGGATTGCGGTAAGGGTGCCTCAATCAGGCTTGAGTTCTTATGATCTGAATCAACAGATTGTATACAACTTTAGGCTATCAGCTTCATCAACACAATCAACCAGCCAAACTGCCGCACCCTGATTATGATCGGCCCATCACTCACGGGAGTTCATGCCATGCACCTCAATCACCTGTTCAACGGCCTCCTGGCTGCCTACGCCTGCGGTAAGTGAAAGCAAACGCCCCCCCGAAGCTGCTACCATGACGACCCGAGGCAGCTGCGCGCCGCCCACCCTCACCTTCGACCCTAGAGGATCGCCCATGGCCAAACCTAATTACTCCTTCGCCAAACGTCAGAGAGACTTGGCCAAGGAACAGAAGAAAGAGGAAAAGCTGCAACGCAAGAAAGCCGCTGCTGAGGAAGAAGCCGGCGCGCTGAACCCGGATGCCGAAGGTGAAGCGGCACCTGACGAGACCGAAACCCCGAAAGCCCCAACTGAATGATCGTTCCCACGCTCCGCGTGGGAATGCAGCCCAGGACGCTCCGCGTCCCGCACCAGGCTTGAAGCCAGCGCAAGGGTGACGCAGAGCGTCACAGCAGGCATTCCCACGCAGAGCGTGGGAATGATCGTTTTTCATTCCAGCGGCATCACCGTCACCCGCACCTCCGGGTCGTGGCTGCCTCCCCCCAGAATCACCCCACGCAACGGCGACACATCGGAGAAATCCCGGCCCCAGGCCAGAGTGATGTGCTCCAGCGCCGGCTGCACATTGTTGGTCGGGTCAAAATCCACCCAGCCTGATACCGGGCAAAACACCGAGACCCACGCATGGGAAGCATCCGCGCCAATCAGCCGTGGCTGGCCGGGCGGTGGCTGGGTCAGCAGGTAGCCGCTGATATAGCGCGCCGCCAGGCCACGGGAACGCAGGCAGGCAAGCATCAGGTGAGCGAAGTCCTGGCACACGCCACGACGGCGCTCCAGCACTTCCACCAGCGGCGTGGCGACCTGGGTGGCTTCGGCATCGAAGGTAAACTCGCTGAAGATCTTCTTCATCAATGCCTGCGTGCCCAGCAGTAAAGGCTCGCCGGGCGGGAAGCAGCTTTCGGAGAACTCGACGAAGGTTTTCTTCAGATGGACATAGGGCGACTCGAAGCGATAACGACAGGCTTCGATCAGTTCGGCGCTCAATGCCTGGCTGCTGTAAGTCAGGCTGTCGCGGGTGTGGTCCCAGGGCGGCGACCGCTGGAAGTCCAGAGCGGGTCGCGCCAGCACTTCCACGGTGAGCCCGGCGTTCACCAGCAATTCATCATGGGGCCGTTCGAACGCCAGGCGAGTGATCGGGTTGCCGAATACGTCCAGTTCGTCGCGGCGCGAGGTGGGTTCCGGGCTGATATCCAACTGCTGCCAGGTGCACTTCTGCCAGGCGCACGGCCTTGGCCACAGGTGCGCCAGTTGCTGGGCCAGGGACACCGGGCTGTCATAGTGGTAATGGGTATCGTGGAAAATCTGGTAGCGCGCGCTCATTACACCGACACCGTTTGCTGGCTGACATCATCCACGTGGGCAAAATGGCGCAGCGCCAGGCGATCCGACACTTGCCCGCTTTCATCGGCCACCGCTTGCAACAGGTCGGCCAGGCCGTCCAGCGCGGCACGCACGCTGGTTTCGCCAAACAGGCCGTTCTCCAGGCAGCCCAGGTCAAAACGCGCCAGGCACTCGACCAAAGGCACCAGCCCGGTTTCACGGGGCACGCCAAAATCATCATTGAGACGGCGCAGGGTGCGGCTCACCAACTTGAGCTGGAACAGCACCGCATGGGGGTTCTGCTCGTCGAGCAGCAGCAGGTCGAGCACCGGGATCAACTGCGGCACCGCCAGGTAGCGCGAGCGGTAGGTGATACTGCTGTTGCCCAGCTCCAGCAACCATTCCAGCCCGGCCTGATCGAACACCGCCACGCCACGCAGGAATGCCGCAAGGCTGCTGCTCAGAAATTGCAGACGCTCGATGCGCCGGCCCATCATCAAGAAGCGCCAGCCTTCATCGCGGGTCATGTCGTCGAGGGCAAAACCGGACAGTGCCGCCAGGGACATCACCAGGCGATTGAGAAAGTCGAGCAGCTCGCCAAAGTCTGCAGTGTCGCTTTCCAGTTCCATGGCTTCGCGTTGCAGCTCCACCAGGGCCTGCCAGTTTTCCCTGGACAACTTGCCGCGCACCTGGGACGCCGCCCACTGCAGACGCTGCAGGTTGGCGCGCAGACTTGAAGGCCAGTCATCACCCAGCAAGGCGGCGAGCAGGCGCTCAGGCAGCTCGCCCTCCTCCGGCAACAGGCGCAGGCTTTCGCCGAGTTCGACGGCGGCCTGCAACGCCAGCGGATCGTCGCCATCGACATACCGCGCCAGCACAATGCGCAGCCAGCGCGCACTGTCGTCGCATCGCTCGCAGTAACGACCAAACCAGAACAGGTTTTCCACCACGCGCGAGGGCAGATAGGGATCGCGGCGCACTAGGTCATAGGCGCCAATGGTGCGTTGGGCGCGCCACTGCTCGCCACCCGGCACACGTTCGCCGAGTACCCAGGTGTCCTTGCTCGCCCCGCCGCGCTGCATCGACACCACCTCGGCATCGGCGTCGGCCGCCACGCGAGTCAGGCCGCCGGGCAGTACCCGATAACCGTCTTCACTGGCCACGGCGTAGACACGCATACCAATGGCACGGTGTTGCAGGTGGTCATCCACGGTGTGCCATACCGGCGCCTGAGACAGTTGCGCCAGCTCTTGGGCGACATAGGCATAGGGCCGCGCACGCATGCGTTCAGCCAGGGCCTGGCGCTGTTCGTCGTCAAGGTCGCGACCAAACACCGGGGCGAAACTTTGTGAGGGAAATGCCGGCTTGATCAGCAGCTCCGGGAGTTTTTCCAGGGCTTCGGCAAGCACCGGCGCTTCGCCGCACCACCAGGTGGCAATCGACGGCAGGATCAAGGCTTCACCGAACAAAAACTCGTTGATCTTGGGCAAAAAGCCCAGCAACCCCGGGGACTCCAGCACGCCGCTGCCCAAGGCATTGGCCACCAGCACATTGCCTTGGCGTACGGCGTCGAGCAGGCCCGGCACGCCGAGCGCGGAGTCGGTGCGCAGCTCCAGCGGGTCGCAGAAATCATCATCAAGGCGACGCATGATCGCGTGCACCCGGCGCAGGCCGCTAAGGGTTTTCAGGAACACGGTGCTGTCGCGCACGGTGAGGTCGCCGCCCTCTACCAAGGGGTACCCGAGCTGGCGCGCCAGGTACAGGTGTTCGAAATAGCTTTCGTTGAAACGCCCCGGCGTGAGCAGCACGATCAGCGGCGGCTGATCATCGCCAGGGGCCTGGCGCGCCAGGGTTTCCTGCAGCGTGCGAAAGAAACCGGTGAGGTGCTGCACCTGCATATCCCGGTACAGGTCCGGGAAGGCGCGGGACACGATGGTGCGGTTTTCCAGGGCGTAGCCGGCGCCCGATGGGGCTTGGGTACGGTCGGCGGTGACCCACCAGCGGCCGTCCGGCGTGCGCGCCAGGTCGACCGCGTACAGATGCAGGAACGCACCGTCGGGCGGCTGGATGCCCTGGCACGGCCACAGAAAATTGTTATGCCCGAACACCAGTTCGGCCGGCAGCAAGCCTTCCTTGATCAGGCGCTGCGGGCCATACAGGTCGGCCAGCACCGCATTGAGCAGGCGCGCACGCTGGGCGATGCCGGCCGACAGTTGCTGCCACTCCTCGGCCGCCAGCACATGAGGCAGCAGGTCCAGTTCCCAGGGGCGGTCGGCGCCCTTGGGGTCGGCGTAGACGTTATAGGTGACGCCGTTTTCCTGGATCTGACGCGTCAACAACGCCTGGCGCTGGGCCAGTTGTGCGGGCGTGCTGCGTTGCAGGTGATCGAACAAGCGTCGCCAATGGGCACGCACCGCGCCGCTGGCGTCCAGCAGTTCGTGATAGGTGCCCGCGGTGAGCGGGTAACGGTCGAGCAAGTCGGACATGGAACGCTCGGCAGAGGCAAGGGAAGTCAGGTTAACTCAAATTCACTACGATCCAATGTGGGAGCTGGCTTGTTGTGGCGAGGGAGCTTGCTCCCGTTCGACTGCGCAGCAGTCGCCTGCAATTGGGGGCGCTTCGCACCCCAGCGGGAGCAAGCTCCCTCGCCACAAAAGCCCTCCCACACTAGGATCATGTTCATTCCTTATTTTTTGTGAAGCGCCGCAAATCCAGGGTCATTGGCAACTCATCGTTTACCGTTACAGTCGGCACTGGCAGCTTGCCCGGGCTATGCCCCAAGCGGAAAAACCGCGCCATGCGCCGGCTCTCCGCCTCATTGGCATTCACCGGCAGGCTGTCGTAATTGCGCCCGCCCGGGTGCGCCACATGATATTGGCAGCCACCCAACGAACGCTGCATCCAGGTGTCGAGCAGGTCAAATACCAGCGGCGCATGCACGGGGATGGTCGGTTGCAGGCAGTTGGCCGGTTGCCAGGCGCGGTAACGCACGCCCGCCACGAACTCGCCGACGCGGCCGGTTGGTTGCAGCGGCACCGGCACGCCATTGCAGGTCAGCAGGTAGCGTTGCGGTGGCAACCCGCTCAACTTCACTTGCAGGCGCTCCAGGGACGAATCCACATACCGCACCGTGCCACCCACTGCGCCCTCCTCGCCCAGCACGTGCCAGAGTTCCAAGGCCTGGCGCAGTTCCAGTTCGATACCGCTGACGGCGTAGTCGCCCACCTTGGGGAAACGAAACTCCAGATGCGCCGCGAACCATTCGGCACGCAGCGGGTAGCCGGCCGCGTTCAGCTCGACGATCACGTCGGCAAAGTCCTGCTCGATAAAGTGCGGCAACAGGAAACGGTCATGCAGTTCAGTGCCCCAGCGCGCCAGCTTCGGCGGCGCATAGGGCTCGCGCCAGAACCGCGCGACCAGCGCCCGCAGCAACAACTGCTGGGTCAGGCTCATGCGCGCATGGGGGGGCATTTCAAAGGCGCGCAGTTCCAGCAGCCCCAGGCGGCCAGTGGCGCCGTCGGGTGAGTAAAGTTTGTCGATACAGAATTCGGCGCGATGGGTATTACCCGTCACGTCGATCAGCAGGTTGCGCAACAGGCGATCCACCAACCATGGCGGGCAGTCCTCGCCCTGTGCCGGCATCTGCGCGAAGGCGATTTCCAGTTCATACAGCGCATCGTTGCGCGCCTCATCCACCCGGGGTGCCTGGGAGGTGGGGCCGATAAACAGGCCGGAGAACAAATAGGACAACGACGGGTGGTTATGCCAGTAGCTGATCAGGCTGCGCAGCAGGTCCGGTCGGCGCAGGAAGGGCGAATCCTTGGGCGTCGCACCGCCCAGTACGAAGTGGTTACCGCCACCGGTGCCGGTATGGCGCCCATCGATCATGAACTTCTCGGTGGTCAGGCGGGTTTGCCGGGCCTCTTCGTAGAGGAATTCGGTGCGTTCTACCAACTCGTCCCAGGTGGCGGACGGCTGTACGTTGACCTCGATGACACCGGGATCTGGCGTGACCCGGAAATTGCTCAGGCGCGTATCCGCTGGCGGCTCGTAGCCCTCCAGCAGTACCGGGCAATGCAGCTCTTCGGCGGTGGCCTCAATGGCAGTCACCAGCTCCAGGTAATCCTCGATGCGCTCCAGCGGCGGCATAAACAGGTACAGGCGGCCTTCCCGTGCTTCGGCGCACAGCGCGGTACGGGTCAGCCAGTCGGCGGACTCGTCGACCTTGGGCACACGCTCGTCGTCCGGGGCCGGCTCGCCATGGCTGCGCAATTGCGCCGCAGTGGGAAGCTCGGGCTGGTCCTGGTTCGGGTCGGTGGGGTGTATGAACGGATACTCAGCCGCCGTCACCCAGGGCTGGGAAGCCAAGGGCAGCCGGTAACCCAGCGGCGAATCACCCGGCACCAACCGGCAATGGTTGTCGCGCAGGTACCAACGCCCACTCTGCCAGCGGTCATTGGCCGCAGTACGTGCCAGCGGCAGCACCTGGCCGATGACTTTATCCAGGCCCTGGCTGAACACTTTGCGCAGGCGCTCACGCTCCAGGTCGTCGCTCAGGCGCGGGTCCTGGGCGGTGACGTTCTGGGGCAGCGCCCCTTCGCGCCACAGGTAGTAGAAATTGTCCTCGAACGCCGGGAACACAAAGCGCGCCGGCAGTTTCAGGCGCTCGGCGACGCTGGCCAGGAAACGCCCGGCCATCACCCCATCGGCGCCGTAGTCTTCTTGCTCATCGGCGATCAGTGCGCTGTTGTGCCAGATCGGCACGCCGTCGCGGCGCCAGTAGCAATTGAGCGACCAGCGCGGCAGTTGCTCGCCGGGGTACCACTTGCCTTGGCCGAAATGCACCAGGCCCTTGGGCGCATAGTGCTGGCGCAGGCGCTGGAACAGCTCGGCCGACAGGCGACGCTTGTCCGGGCCCAGGGCTGCGGTGTTCCATTCGGCGCCGTCTGGGTCGTCGATAGAGACGAAGGTCGGCTCGCCGCCCATGGTCAGGCGTACGTCGTCCTTGAGCAGGTCGCCGTCGATCTGCCGGCCCAGGGCCTGGATCGCCAACCATTGTTCTTCGGTGTAGGGCTTGGTCACCCGTGGCGCTTCCCAGATCCGTTCCACCGACATCTCATGGGTGAACTCGCATTCGCACGGCTCAACCAACCCACTGATGGGCGCGGCAGACGATGGATCGGGGCTGCAGGCCAAGGGGATATGCCCTTCACCGGCGAACAACCCGGACGTGGCATCCAGGCCAATCCAGCCAGCGCCGGGCAGATACACTTCGCACCAGGCGTGCAGGTCGGTGAAGTCCACCTCGGTACCGGACGGGCCGTCGAGGGCTTTGACGTCAGCGGTGAGCTGTATCAGGTAACCAGAGACAAATCGCGCCGCCAACCCGAGATTGCGCAGCAATTGCACCAACAACCAGGCCGAGTCGCGGCAGGAGCCGGATGCATTTTCCAGGGTAAATTCCGGAGTTTGCACGCCCGGCTCCATGCGAATCAGGTAACCGATATCGGCGGCCAGGCGCTGGTTGAGGCCGACCAGGAAATCCACAGCAGGCAGCGGCGTGCGATCGATACCGGCCAGGTAAGCGGCAAACCTTGGCGTCAGCGGCAGGGTTTCCAAGTACGGCGCCAGCTCGCGCTGCTCATCGGCGGCGTAGCTGAACGGGATTTTTTCGGCGTACGGCTCGAGGAAAAAATCGAACGGATTGAACACCGCCATCTCGGCGACCAGGTCGACCTCAATGCGCAACTCGTCAGTCTTTTCCGGGAACACCAGGCGCGCCAGATAATTGCCCTGGGGGTCTTGCTGCCAGTTGATGAAATGCTGCTCGGGCAACACCTTCAGCGCGTAGGACAGTATTCGCGTACGACTATGGGCTGCCGGGCGTAGCCGAACGATCTGTGGGCCGAGTTCGACAGCACGGTCGTAGCGGTAATGCGTAACGTGGTGCAACGCGACATGAATCGACACGGCGGCCTCCTGCGAGCCAGGGCATAAGCACAACGCGCGCAAGACTTATGCCACAGCAGCAGTCATTGCACTAAAACGTCAGGCCCGGTGCAGTACAGCACCAAAACGGCGCCAACGTTGTGGCTATGGTGCAGGCGCTGCACACATTTGTAGCGCCGGGCTGAGGGCAGGTGGTGAATCTACCCAATCAATGGTGTTTGTGTTGGGCAATCATGGCCTGGCGCAGGCAGCGGACTTCGACCAGTTTCTGGCGCATTTCACGGTGGCGTTTGCTGTTGAACAGCAATAGCCCAATTAATGGAAACACCAGGCTCAAGGCATATACCACCCCGTTCGGTTGATCATTGAGTGTTGGCAATACACCCAGAAAGCATACCCCCAGCAGCAACACTAGCGG
Organism: Pseudomonas sp. NFPP02; assembly: GCF_900119355.1. Lineage (NCBI taxonomy): Bacteria > Pseudomonadati > Pseudomonadota > Gammaproteobacteria > Pseudomonadales > Pseudomonadaceae > Pseudomonas > Pseudomonas sp. NFPP02. The sequence continues at coordinate 469,126 of NZ_FPJI01000002.1, read as the reverse complement.
CCAAATCCATTGGGGACGCCCGCGTGCGATCATGAAATTGCAGTGCACAATGACTAGCGTGAGTGCGATACCCGCCAGGAAGGAGTATTTGGCATTATCTGCCATGGACAGGCTTGGCATATAGCTATCGAAGAACACCGGAACCGCAAACACGAGGGTGAAAATGCAGACGAATATCGCCCCCATAAAGACGGGGAAATACGTCGACAGAAAACTGCGAATGCTAGGCAGCTCGTTCATTGTTCGGCCTCCTCATACAGACCTATGGCAATTGTGCGTACGTTCCCTGACACCGCACTACCGGTAAAACCGATGGCTGCGCCCAACGCGTCCTTGATCTGCGTGACCGTTGCATGCTTGACCTCGGTGGGCGTGAACCGCTTAGGCAACTCGCCCGACAACTGCTTTAACTTGATCATCTTGGACGTCAAGCGTGGGTCGTTGATGCTCAGCAGCTCTTTGGTCAACTTGGCGCGCTCCTGTCGATTCAGGCCCCTGAGCACCTCTCTCACACTTTTCCCGGTAGAGGCCTTATTCAGCCGCACCAGCTTGACCGTTGCCAATGCCGATGAACCCACCCCAACCAACGACGCCGCATCCAAGGCAATCATGGTGTATTGGTACCACTCCTCACTGTCGAGCTGATCATTGCGCGCGGGGTTGCGGATCTCATTGACGGTGCGATAGCCGCTGGCAAAGCACTGCACAGAACTGGCTGCCGCGGCCGTATAGCCGAGCGCCACGACCACCGAACTGGCCCCCGCCGAAAACGGAACTGCGACGGAACCACTGAGCACCACGATCCAACCGATAACCGCGCCGGCACACGATAGCGTGGTATTGACCGCTTCGCCCACCAAGCGGGACTCACGCGGATTGTCTTGCACCTGCTGAGCGAATTGCGTTGGCGCGATGTACTTCTGCGCCTCACGCAGGATCAAACGCTTGGGTGCGATGCTGCAGATGGGCTGAAATTCGCGCAGGGTGACAACGTTGAAATCGGCATCGATATACACAACACCTGCACCGACAATGGCGGGGTCTGCATCGATGGCGGCGAACAGCCGTGGCAGGTTGATCAGGCTCTCGATACGCTGGCGCGCCATAAATTGAGAGCGGTTGGAATCCATGCCGATGTTGAACAAGGAGCTGCCCATAAGTGTTCTTCCTTGAAATTGAAAGTGCCCAGACCGGCCTCATCGCAGGCAAGCCAGCGCCCACACTTGAAATGCATTCCCCTGTGGGAGCTGGCTTGCCTGCGATAGCAATCTGATGAGCGCCCCCCCTAACAAACAGGCCACCTACCGCCAATAAACCTATCTAATCAACGGGTCTTGCGTTGCGCAATCGCCGCCCGACGCAGGTGACGTATTTCGAGTAATCGCTGACGCATTTCACGATGGCGCTTGCTGTTGAGCAGCAACAAACCCAGCAGCGGAAACAGCACCGCCGAACCGTACACCAGGGTATTGAGGCCGTATTGAATCATCGGCAAAACGAACAGCAGGCAACACACCAAGTAGCTCGCCACCAGCCGGGTCGCCCAGGGGAATCCGCGTGCAATCATCACATTGCCAAACACCAGCACCGCTACCAGCATCAGGATTGCAGCCCCGGAGTAGTTGGCCTTGAGCGCCGGTTCAACCCCGCGCAAATAGGTTACGCCCGCCGTGGACACAGCCACCGAACCAGAGAAAATCGCCATGAAGATGGTGCCCATGAACACCGGAAAATAACGCGCAAGGAAACTGCGCCTATCGGGAAACCCCTTCATTCCGTCAGTTCCTCATACAGGCCAATGGCAAGCGTCGACGCCGAGCCAACGTGACCGGTTCGATAGCTGCCCCAGATACCCAACATGCCGCCCAAGGCGTCCTTGAGCTGGGTGAGCGTGGCATGACGAATTTCCGTGGAGCTGTAGCGCTTGGGCAACGTGCCGGCGCGCTGCTGCAACTTGAGCAACTTGGGGGTCAGGCTTGGGTCTTTGAGACTGAGCAATTCCTGGGTCAACTTCTTGCGCTCCTGGCGATTCAAGCCCTTGAGCAATTCATACCAGCTCTTGCCCAACGCAGCGGCTTTTTTGGCCTTGAGCAGCCTTAATGTGGTGAAAGCTCCCGTTCCGATCCCGACCAACGACGCGGCATCGAGAATCGGTGACACCGCGCCATACCACTGGGCGTCGTCCATGCGGTCGTTGGCATCTGGGTCAAGGATCTCGTTATAGGTCCGGGCCACGCCAAACCCGCACTGAGCGCTGCTGGCCAGCGCAGCCGTGACACCGATACCCACCACAAAAGCACTGGCACCGGCGGTGAACGGTACGGCGACGCTGCCACTGAACACCACGATCCAGCCGATCACCGCCGCCCCACAGGAAAGCCCCATGTCAAAGGCCTCCTTCTGGAGGCGCCCTTCACGGGGGTCGGTCTTCACCTGCTCGACAAACTGCGCCGGCGAGATGTACTTCTGCGCCTCGCGCAAAATGACGCGCTTGGGTTTGATGCTGCAGATGGGCTTGAATTCGCGCAGGGTGATCACGTTGAAGTCGGCGTCGATGTACACCACGCCAGCGCCGACGATGCTGGGGTCGGCGTCAATGACGGCGAACAGCCGCGGCAGGTTGATCTGGCTCTCAATGCGCTGGCGCGCCATGAATTGGGAGCGGTTGGAGTCCATGCCGATGTTGAGCAAGGGGTTGCCCATAAGTGTTCTTCCTTGAAATCGAGAGTGCCCAGACCGGCCTCATCGCAGGCAAGCCAGCTCCCACGCTTGAAATACATTCTCTTGTGGGAGCTGGCTTGCCTGCGATAGCAATCTAATGGGCGCCACCTTACCAAACAGACTCACCACCGACCAGAAAGCAAAACGCTAGCACGAGGCTGGCGTTTTGCATTTCAGACGTCGATCACCGCGGTACAACCGGCTTGCGCGTAGGCTTGCCGCCCTTGCCCTTGGCCGCATCGCTGCGCTCTTTGGCCGCCTGCTTATTGCGCGCCTGGGCCGCAGCCTTGGCTTGCTCGCGCTTGTCCCACGGGTTGCTGCCGTCGCTGCCACGGGGTGGCAGGCCGGTGTGCTGGGTGAGGATCTTGGTGGTGGTTTCCTTGGCGACCTTATGGCTGCCGGCCGGCGTCGAGTTCTTGCGCCGGGCGCTCTGGTAGCTGTCGGTGGACGGCTGGTGCAGCGGGATCAACTGGTCCTTGCCCGACCCGATCAGGTCGGCACGGCCCATGCGGGTCAATGCTTCACGCAGCATCGGCCAGCCCTTCGGGTCGTGGTAACGCAGGAACGCCTTGTGCAGGCGGCGCTGCTCCTCGCTCTTGACGATGGTCACCGCGTCGCTCTTGTAGGTGACCTTGCGCAGCGGGTTTTTGCCCGAGTGGTACATCGCGGTGGCGGTGGCCATCGGCGACGGGTAGAACGCCTGCACCTGGTCGGCACGGAAGCCATTGCCCTTGAGCCACAGGGCCAGGTTCATCATGTCTTCATCGGTGGTGCCCGGGTGGGCGGCGATGAAGTACGGGATCAGGTACTGCTCCTTGCCCGCTTCCTTGGTGTACTTCTCGAACATGCGCTTGAACTTGTCATAGCTGCCAATGCCCGGCTTCATCATCTGGTTGAGCGGACCTTCCTCGGTGTGTTCCGGGGCGATCTTGAGGTAACCACCGACGTGGTGGGTGACCAGCTCTTTGACGTATTCCGGCGACTCGACGGCCAGGTCGTAGCGCAGGCCGGAAGCGATCAGGATCTTCTTCACACCCGGCAACGCACGGGCGCTGCGGTACAGCTGGATCAACGACGAGTGGTCGGTGTTCAGGTTAGGGCAGATGCCAGGGAACACGCACGACGGCTTGCGGCACGCGGATTCGATTTCCGGGCTCTTGCAGGCGATGCGGTACATGTTCGCCGTCGGGCCGCCGAGGTCGGAGATCACGCCGGTGAAGCCCGGCACTTTGTCGCGGATCTCTTCGATCTCGCGAATGATCGACTCTTCGGAACGGTTCTGGATGATGCGGCCTTCGTGCTCGGTGATCGAGCAGAAGGTGCAGCCGCCGAAGCAGCCACGCATGATATTCACCGAGAAACGGATCATGTCGTAGGCCGGGATCTTCTCCTTGCCATACGCCGGGTGCGGTACGCGGGCATAAGGCATGCCGAACACGTAGTCCATTTCTTCGGTAGTCATCGGAATGGGCGGCGGGTTGAACCATACGTCCACTTCACCGTGCTTCTGCACCAGGGCGCGGGCGTTGCCTGGGTTGGTTTCCAGGTGCAACACGCGGTTGGCGTGGGCATAGAGCACCGCGTCGCCGCGGACTTTTTCCACCGATGGCAGGCGGATCACGGTCTTGTCACGGGTCATGCGCGGGCTGGCCAGGATCTGCACAACCTTGGCTTCTTCCGGATCATCCACCGGCCCCTTTTCCTGCTCGATGGCGCAGGCCTGGGTGTCCTGGGTGTTCACGTACGGGTTGATGATCTTGTCGATCTTGCCCGGACGGTCGATGCGCGTGGAATCCACTTCGTACCAACCGGCTGGCGTATCACGGCGGATGAACGCGGTACCGCGCACATCGGTGATGTCTTCGATCTTGTGGCCCCACGACAAACGCTGGGCAACTTCGACGATGGCCCGCTCGGCGTTGCCGTACAGCAGGATATCGGCGGTGGCGTCGATCAGGATCGAGTTGCGCACGCGGTCCTGCCAGTAGTCGTAGTGGGCGATACGACGCAGGGAAGCTTCGATGCCGCCAAGCACGATCGGCACGTTCTTGTAGGCTTCCTTGCAACGCTGGCTGTACACCAGGCTTGCACGGTCGGGACGTTTGCCGGCCATGCCGCCAGGGGTATAGGCGTCGTCGGAGCGGATTTTCTTGTCGGCGGTGTAGCGGTTGATCATCGAGTCCATGTTGCCGGCCGCGACGCCGAAGAACAGGTTCGGCTCGCCGAGCTTCATGAAGTCGTCTTTGGACTGCCAGTTCGGTTGCGCGATGATCCCGACGCGAAAGCCCTGGGACTCCAGCAGCCGGCCGATGATCGCCATGCCGAACGAGGGGTGGTCAACATAGGCATCACCGGTGACGATGATGATGTCGCACGAATCCCAGCCAAGCTGATCCATCTCCTCCCTGCTCATCGGCAGGAATGGCGCAGGACCGAAACATTCGGCCCAGTACTTGGGATAGTCAAATAACGGCTTGGCTGTTTGCATGACGGTGACCGGTGTGAAGATGAAAAATCGCGGGCGCGGAATATAGCACAAATTTTGACCAATTCCGACGGTAGTAGTCGGAATTGTGGCTTGCCTGCGATGAGGCCCTTACAGGCGCTTGAAACTACTCGTCGTCGTCGAAGTTGTAGCTACCCGGCGCCAGGTTCTCGAAACGCGTGTACTTGCCGATGAACGCCAACCGGATAAACCCGATCGGGCCGTTCCGCTGCTTGCCGATGATGATTTCGGCAATGCCCTTGTGTTCCGTCTCGGGGTGGTACACCTCGTCGCGGTACACGAACATGATCACGTCGGCGTCCTGCTCGATCGCTCCGGATTCCCGCAAGTCGGAGTTCACCGGACGCTTGTTGGGACGTTGTTCCAGGGAACGGTTGAGCTGGGACAACGCCACCACCGGGCAGTTGAATTCCTTGGCCAGGGCCTTCAAGGAACGAGAGATTTCAGAAATCTCGTTGGTACGGTTGTCGCCACTGGAACCGGGGATCTGCATCAACTGCAGGTAGTCGATCATGATCAGGGCGATGTCGCCATGCTCACGCACCAGGCGCCGGGTACGCGCGCGCATTTCGGACGGGCTGATACCCGCAGTGTCATCAATGAATAGCTTGCGGTCGTTGAGCAGGTTGACCGCTGAGGTCAGGCGCGGCCAGTCGTCGTCTTCAAGCTGGCCGGAACGCACCTTGGTCTGGTCGATACGGCCAAGCGACGAGAGCATACGCATGATCAACGATTCGCCTGGCATCTCGAGGGAGTACACCAGCACCGCCTTGTCGCTGCGTAACACGGCGTTTTCCACCAGGTTCATCGCGAAGGTGGTCTTACCCATGGACGGACGACCGGCGACGATGATCAAGTCGGACGGCTGCAGGCCGCTGGTCTTTTCGTCGAGGTCGGTGTAACCGGTGGAAATACCGGTAATCGCGGCATCGGTGTTGAACAGGGTGTCGATGCGGTCGATGGCTTTGGTCAGCAGGTCGTTGACGCTGACCGGGCCGCCGGTTTTCGGGCGGGCCTCGGCGATCTGGAAGATCTGGCGCTCGGCTTCGTCAAGGATCTCGGCAGCGGTGCGGCCTTCGGGGTTGAAGGCGCTGTCGGCGATTTCGGTGCTGATGCCGATCAACTGGCGCAACGTGGCGCGCTCGCGGACGATCTGGGCATAGGCCTTGATGTTGGCGACGGACGGCGTGTTTTTTGCCAGCTCACCGAGGTAGCCCAGACCACCCACTTGGGAGGTCTGGCCTTCCTTGTCCAACTGCTCGGCCAGGGTTACCACGTCGATCGGTGAGTTCTGGTCGGCCAGCTTGGCGATGGCGCGGAAGATCAGGCGGTGGTCATGTCGGTAGAAGTCACCGTCCGAGACTTGATCCAGCACGCGTTCCCAGGCGTTGTTGTCCAGCATCAAGCCACCGAGCACGGCCTGTTCGGCCTCGATGGAATGCGGCGGCACCTTCAGGGCAGCGGTTTGCAGATCGTATTGCTCAGGAGCGGAGATTTCGTTCATGGCCACTTGGAATTTGGGGTGTGTAGAAAAACAAAAGGCACGACCTGTAAACAGGATCGTGCCCGATGTTAACCGGCTGGCACGCGAGGTGCCAGTCAGTTAGGTGCGACTTAAGCTGCTACCACGACAACGCGTACGGTGGCTTCAACTTCGGCGTGCAGGTGCACGGCTACGTCGAATTCGCCTACGTTGCGGATGGTGCCGTTCGGCAGACGAACTTCGCTCTTCTGCACTTCAACGCCGGAGGCGGTCAGTGCATCAGCGATGTCGTGGGTGCCGATCGAACCGAACAGCTTGCCTTCGTCACCAGCGGTGGCAGTGATAGTCACTTCCAGCTCAGCCAGTTGGGCAGCGCGAGTTTCGGCCGACGCTTTTTTGTCTGCTGCGGCTTTTTCCAGCTCAGCACGACGCTCTTCAAACGCAGCCAGGTTGGCAGCGGTTGCAGCGGTGGCTTTGCCGTATGGCAGCAGGTAGTTACGACCGTAGCCGGCCTTAACGTTCACTTTGTCGCCCAGGTTGCCCAGGTTGGCGACTTTTTCCAGAAGGATCAGTTGCATGTGAAAATCCTCTAACTTTTAACCTTCACCGTTCGCGTTATCGGCGTCTTTCGACGCCAGACGACCGCGAAAATCAATCAGGCTGTCAACAATGGCCAAGACCACGAGTAACGGATAGATCAGCTGCATGAACAGCAACAGCGTGACGTACAACCCCACCAGCCAGAACCTGGCCAGGCGCTTTCGCGCAACCAGCCCATGAATCAGGGCCAGCCCGGCAAACACCAGCGGTACGCTGCAAATCGGCGCCAGCAAGGCCATCTGTGGGCCGAAGTTCGGCCCGACAACCATGCACGCCAGCAGCAACATCGCCGGCCCCGCTGGGATTCTGATACTGCGAAACTCGCGACCAAAACCACCCGGGTTGTACAACAACGCCTGCCAATAACGCCCAAGAATCAGGCTCAGCACGCTGACGACCTGCAACAAAGCCGCAATCAGGCCGGTCAGGACCGGGGCAATCAGTGACGCAAACCGCGCTCGCTCATCTACCGACAAATGCTGGTAGAGATCCCCGAGGGCCAACGGCAGGATCTTGACGATCTCCTGCGCCAGCGCCTCGATCTGCGGGCGGAAAGCCGCGCCAAGCATCACTGAGTACACCAACCCCAATGCCACGCTGACCAGCAGCGTGCGGACCCAGGACTCACTTGCGCGCAAAACCAACGCAAGGCTCGATGACCCCAGCAGTACCAGAAGTACCCGTGGATCACCCATTTGCAGCCACCAGATCAAGGCCGGCAACAAACCCAGGGCAAGAACGCCAAGGGCGTCCTTCAAACCGCGCCGCAGTAGCACAAGGCAACCTGCGGCAGCACCCAACCAATAAAGCAACGGCAATGCCGCACATCCAGCCACTACCAGAGTGGCCTGCACGCGACCGCGCATGATGAACTCAGCTAAGGCGCGCATGCATTCAATCCCTTACTACTTGTCGACTGCCCGGTCTCAGCGGCCGTGGCTGTCGGTGTAGGCCAGCAGGGCCAGGAAGCGGGCGCGCTTGATAGCGGTGGCCAGCTGACGCTGATAACGTGCTTTGGTACCGGTGATACGGCTTGGAACGATTTTGCCGGTCTCGGATACGTAGGCTTTCAGAGTGTTGAGATCTTTGTAATCGATCTCTTTCACGTCTTCAGCGGTGAAGCGGCAGAATTTACGACGACGGAAGAAACGTGCCATTTGATAGGCTCCTTAAAAGGTCCGTGGATTACTCGTCAGCGTTATCGCTGTTGTCGCTGTCATCACTATCAGCGCTATCAGCGCCTTCGTGCTCAGGACGGTCGCGACGCTCACGGCGCTCACTGCGGTTTTCTTCAGCCTTGAGCATCTCGGATTGGCCAGTAACGGCTTCTTCGCGACGGATGACCAGGTTACGGATCACAGCATCGTTGTAGCGGAAGTTGTCTTCCAGCTCGGCCAGGGCCTTGCCAGTGCACTCAACGTTCAGCATCACGTAGTGAGCCTTGTGAACATTGTTGATTGCGTAGGCCAGTTGACGACGGCCCCAATCTTCCAGACGGTGGATTTTGCCGCCGTCTTCTTCGATCAGCTTGGTGTAACGCTCAACCATGCCGCCGACTTGCTCGCTTTGATCCGGGTGGACCAAAAAGATGATTTCGTAATGACGCATGAATGCTCCTTACGGGTTGTAGCCTGCCGCTCAAAAACGGTCAGACAAGGAGTGAATGACACTTATGGATCTTGCCGCAAGGGAGGCACATCGGTGCCTGCCAGGAAGGCAAGGGGCGCAATTGTAGAGAAGGGGGAGAAGCGGCGCAAGGCAATTGGTGATTATTTGAACAACCCCAAGCACCACAAACACAAATGTAGGAGCGAGCTTGCTCGCGAAAAACTCACAGACACCGCGCTCATTCAGGAAGCCCGCGTTATCGTTGACGTTTTTCGCGAGCAAGCTCGCTCCTACATCAGGATTGGGGCAAGCCCCACATGGTGATTACTTCTTGGGCTTGGCCTTAGCCTTGGCACCACGCTGACGCTGGGCTTCAAATAGGCACACGCCCGTCGCCACCGACACATTGAGGCTGCTGACACTACCGGCCATCGGCAGGTGCACCAGATAATCGCAATGCTCACGGGTCAGGCGGCGCATGCCTTTGCCTTCGGCGCCCATGATCAGGATGGTAGGGCCGGTAAGGTCCTGGTCATAAATGCTGACCTCAGCCTCCCCCGCCGTGCCCACGACCCACAGGCCGCGCTGCTGGAGCTTCTCCAGGGTACGCGCCAGGTTGGTCACGGCCACCAGCGGAATCACTTCCGCCGCACCGCAGGCGACCTTGCGCACCACCGGCGTCAGGGTCGCGGACTTGTCCTTGGGCACGATCACTGCCAGCGCACCGGCAGCATCCGCCGAACGCAGGCAGGCGCCGAGGTTGTGCGGGTCGGTCACGCCGTCCAGCACCAAGAGCAACGGTGCACCTTCGGTACGGTCGAGCAGCTCGTCGAGCATCGCCTCGCCCCACACCTGGCTCGGACTGACGTCAGCCACCACACCTTGGTGAACGCCTTCGACCCACACGTCCATTTCACGACGCTCGGCCTGGCCGATGGCAACCTTATTCTGCGTGGCCAACTCGACCAGCGCCTGTACGCGCGGCTCGCTGCGACCTTCGGCCAACCACACCTGCTTGACGCGCTTGGGATGGTGACGCAGCAGTGCTTCTACGGCGTGCACGCCGTAGATTTTTTCCAGACTCATGACTTGGCCTTAGGTTTGCGCGACCCGCCGCTTTTTGCGGGAGCCGAACCCGCTTTTGGCGGGCCTTTACGGTGTTTACTTGGCTTGCTCGACGGCTTTTCCGCCCCGTGGGACTTTCCCCCAGACGCCGCTTTACCACCGCTTTTGGCTTCGTTGAGCAACTGTTGCTTCAACTCGCGGCTCTTGCGCAGCTCGGCGTTTTTCGCCGCCGCGTCGCTTGGGCGGTAGGCTTCAGGGGCCTTGTCCTTGGCGGAAGAACGACGACCAGCCTTGGCAGGTGCAGGCTCGGCCGTGGTTTTTGGGGTGGCCGCTTTGCCTTTGGACGCAGGCGCTGTGGTTTCACCACGTTTTTTACGACCCGCAGGCTCTGCCGGTTTGTCAGGCATGCCGAAGTCGATCTTGCGCTCGTCGAGATCGACACGCATGACCTGCACTTCAACGGTATCGCCCAAGCGGAAGCTGCGACCGGTGCGCTCGCCCGCCAGGCGGTGATGCACAGGATCGAAGTGGTAGTAATCACCCGGCAAGGCGGTGACGTGCACCAGGCCCTCGACGTAGATGTCGGTCAGCTCGACGAACAGGCCAAAGCCGGTCACGGCGGTGATGACACCCGGGAACGACTCGCCCACGCGATCCTTCATGAACTCGCACTTGAGCCAGTTCACCACGTCGCGGGTGGCTTCGTCGGCGCGGCGTTCGCTCATGGAGCACTGCTCGCCCAGTTGTTCCAGGGCCGCTTCGTCGTACGGGTAGATCCGTGCTTTCGGAATGGTCATGGCACCGGCGCGCTTGACGTGCGGGGTGTTCTGCTTGGAATGGATCACGCTGCGGATCGCCCGGTGCGTGAGCAAGTCCGGGTAACGGCGAATTGGCGAAGTGAAGTGGGTGTACGCCTCGTAATTCAGGCCGAAGTGGCCCTGGTTATCGGCGCTGTACACCGCCTGGCTCAGCGAGCGCAGCATCACGGTCTGGATCACGTGGTAATCCGGACGGTCCTTGATGCTGGCCAGCAGGGCCTGGTAATCCTTCGGCGTCGGGCCGTCCTTGCCTTTGTGCAGGGACAGGCCGAGTTCGCCGAGGAAGGCGCGAAGTTTTTCCAGGCGCTCCGGCGGCGGGCCGTCGTGCACACGGTACAACGCAGGAATTTCGTGCTTCTTGAGGAACTCGGCAGTGGCCACGTTGGCCGCCAGCATGCACTCCTCGATCAGCTTGTGCGCGTCGTTACGGGTGGTCGGGGTGATCGCCGCAATCTTGCGCTCGGAGCCGAAGACAATGCGGGTTTCCTGGGTTTCGAAATCGATCGCGCCACGGGTATGACGGGCACCCAGCAACACCTTGTACAGCGAGTACAGCTGCTTGAGGTGTGGCACCACGCCAGCGTACTCGGTACGCAGGGCCTTGGCTTCGCTGGTCTTCGGCGTTTCCAGGATGGTGCTGACCTTGTTGTAGGTCAGGCGTGCCTGGGAGTGGATCACCGCTTCGTAGAACTGGTAGTCGGTCATTTCGCCGGTTTTGGAGATGGTCATCTCGCACACCATGGCCAAACGGTCGACTTTCGGGTTCAGGGAGCACAGGCCGTTGGACAGCTGCTCGGGCAGCATCGGGATCACGCGCTCTGGGAAGTACACGGAGTTGCCGCGCACCTGGGCTTCGTTATCCAGGGCCGAACCGATCTTCACGTAGCTGGACACGTCGGCAATCGCGACGTACAACTTCCAGCCGCCGGAGAACAGGCGCAGCTTGCCAGGCTTGGCTTCGCAGTAGACCGCATCGTCGAAGTCGCGGGCATCTTCACCGTCAATCGTGACAAACGGCAGATGACGCAGGTCGATGCGTTTTTCTTTGTCTTTCTCTTCGACTTCCGGCTTGAGCTTGGCGGCTTCCTTGAGCACGGCCTCAGGCCAGACGTGAGGGATATCGTAGGTGCGCAAGGCAACGTCGATTTCCATGCCCGGCGCCATGTAGTTGCCGACCACTTCAACGATATCGCCCTGGGGCTGGAAGCGCGCCGTTGGCCAGTGAGTGATTTTCACCTCGACGAACTGGCCGACCTTGGCGGCGCCATTACGGCCCGGGGTGATCAGCACTTCCTGCTGGACCTTCGGGTTATCCGGCACAACGAAGCCGATGCCGCCTTCTTCGAAGTAACGGCCGACGATGGATTCGTGGGCGCGGGACACCACTTCGACGATCACGCCTTCACGACGACCACGGCGGTCGAGGCCAGAAACCCGCGCCAGGGCACGGTCGCCATCGAACACCAGACGCATTTGCGCCGGGCTCATGAACAAGTCGTCGCTGCCATCGTCCGGGATCAGGAAGCCGAAGCCGTCACGGTGGCCGGCAATGCGACCCAGGATCAGGTCCAGCTTGTCGACCGGCGCGTAAGTGCCACGACGGGTGTAGATCAATTGAGCATCGCGCTCCATCGCACGCAGACGGCGGCGCAGGGCTTCGAGCTGGTCTTCGGTGGTCAGACCGAATTCTTCAACCAGTTGCTCACGGCTAGCAGGCGAACCACGATCGGCGAGGTGCGCCAGGATCAGTTCGCGGCTAGGAATAGGGTTTTCATATTTTTCCGCTTCACGAGCGGCCTCGGGATCGAGGGACTGCCAATCGGCCATTAGAGAGTTTTCACCTTGTCTATATGCGGGTTAGTTTGGCATACGCGTATTGAAACGGGAAATTTCAGGTATCAACAAGCGTTTAAAAGCCCTTTGCGACCCCCGGCGCGCACCTTGCACGACCACTGGCGAAATTTTCCAGGCTTTTTTCATGGCAGGGGTTTACAGCTCAAATATCGCTCCGTATAGTGCGCGCCATCGACGACGGCAACGTTGTTGATGCTGCCCAGGTGGTGAAATTGGTAGACACGCCAGCTTCAGGTGCTGGTGATCGCAAGGTCGTGGAAGTTCGAGTCTTCTCCTGGGCACCAAATTCAGATCAAACCCGCGAAAGCGGGTTTTTTCGTTTCAGGCCTCTGATTTTTAACGGAAAAATTGATTTATATTTTTCGAATCAGGGGTTTACAGATCAAAAGCCCCGCCGTATAGTTCGCCCCATCAACAGCGGCAACGTTGTTAGATAATGCCCAGGTGGTGAAATTGGTAGACACGCCAGCTTCAGGTGCTGGTGATCGCAAGGTCGTGGAAGTTCGAGTCTTCTCCTGGGCACCAAATTCAGATCAAACCCGCGAAAGCGGGTTTTTTCGTTTCCGAGGTTTGAAAACTTCCCCCATGATTTCCCCCTCATCCGCACTTGAGAAGATTTATCGTTTATCCTTGCAATGATTTGTTGCATATAAGCGAGGAACACTTCGGATGATGATCCGTGACAACCGACTCAAGACATCCCTTCTGCGCGGCCTGACCCTCACTCTACTCAGCCTGACCCTGCTCTCGCCCGCCGCCCACTCTGCCGACAAGGTCTCCCTGACCTTATACAACGGCCAACACAAAGAAGTCGGCGATGAACTCGCCAAGGCCTTCGAAGCCAAGACCGGCATCCACGTCAACGTGCGCAAAGGTAGCAGCAACCAGCTGGCCAGCCAGGTCGTCGAAGAAGGTGAGCGCTCCCCTGCCGACGTCATCTACACCGAAGAATCACCGCCCCTCAACAAACTCGGCGAGCAAGGCCTGTTGGCAAAAATCGATGCCAGCACCCTCGATGTCCTGCCCAAGGATTACGTGGGCAAAAACGGCGACTGGATGGGCGTGACCGCACGCACCCGCGTCGTAGCCTTCAACCCCAAACTGATTGCCGAAAAAGACCTGCCCAAGTCGGTACTGGATTTTGCCGGCCCCGAGTGGCAAGGCAAAGTCGGCTTCGTCCCCACCAGCGGCGCGTTTCAGGAGCAAGCCGTGGCGATCATCAAGCTGCACGGTCGCGAAGCCGCAGAAGAATGGCTGACCGGCCTGCGCGCCTTCGGCAAGGTGTACAGCAACAATATGGTCGCCCTCAAGGCCGTGGAAAAAGGCGAAGTGGCCACCGTGCTGGTGAATAACTACTACTGGTTTGCCCTGAAAAAGGAAAAAACCAATCTGGATTCCCAACTGCACTACTTCACCGATGGTGATGCTGGCGGCCTGATCACCGTATCCTCCGCTGCCGCACTCAAATCCAGCAAGCATCCCAAAGAAGCTCAGCAATTGCTGGCATTCATGGCCAGCGAAGAAGGCCAGCGCGTGATCACCAACACGTCGGCCGAGTACCCGCTGCGCAAGGGCATGGAATCGAACCGCGGCCTCAAGCCATTCAGCGAGTTGCAGCCGCCGAAAGTCACCCCCGCAGACCTGGGCAACGCCGAAGAAGCCCTGGAACTGGAACGTGACGTTGGCTTGAACTGATGAACCCATCGCTTTCCGTCGCGGGGTTCACCCCCCGTCGCAAACGCCCGTCGATCTGGCTGCTGCTACCTGTGCTGTTGCTGGTTGGCCTGAGCCTGTTGCCGCTCGCCTACGTCGGGCTCAAAGCCTGGCAGGCGGGCTGGACGGAGGCGGTGCATCTACTGTGGCGGCCTTATGTGTTCGGACTGCTGCGCAACACCCTGGCGCTGATGGTCGGCGTGACCCTGACCTGCGGCGTGATCGGCCTGTCCCTGGCCTGGCTGCTGGAACGCAGCAACCTGCCAGGGCGGCGCATCTGGGGTGTGATCCTGTGCCTGCCGTTTGCGGTGCCGGCGTTCGTCAGCAGTTTTACCTGGGTGTCGCTGAGCGCCCAGTTCGAGGGGCTTGGCGGCGCGATCCTGGTGATGAGCCTGTCCAAATACCCGCTGGTATTTCTGCCGGTGGCGGCAACGCTACGCAATCTTGACCCCTCCCTGGAAGAATCGGCCCGCACGCTGGGGCTCAACCGCTGGGGCGTGTTCTTTCGCATCACCTTGCCGCTGCTGTGGCCATCGCTGCTGGCCGGCTCACTATTGATCGCACTGCACATGCTGGTGGAATTCGGCGCGCTGTCGATCATTGGCCTGCAGACCTTCACCACCGCGATCTACCAGCAGTTCGAACTGGAATTCAGCAATGCCAATGCGGCAATGCTCTCGGCAGTGCTGCTGGCGATGTGCCTGACCCTGCTATGGCTGGAACTGCGCGTACGCGGAAAAGGCCGGCACGTGCGCATCGGCCAGGGCGCGGCGCGGCACGCCGAGCAGGTTCGACTGGGCAAGTGGACGCCATTGGGCCAGGTGTATTGCCTGGCGCTAGCGATCATCGGCAGCGGCATCCCACTGGGAATGCTCGGGTATTGGTTGGCAGTCGGTTCGTCGGCAGCGTTTCCGATGGCCGAGATCGGTGAGGCGCTGCTGTCTTCCCTGGCGCTCTCGCTGGGCGGCGCCGCACTGTGCCTGGTACTGGCAGTACCGGTTGGTTTGCTGGTGGTGCGCTACAAAGGGCAACTGGCGCTATGGGCCGAACGCTTGCCGTACTTACTGCATGCCCTGCCCGGCCTGGTGATTGCGTTGACCCTGGTGTATTTCGCCCTGCATTACGTGCCGGCGCTGTACCAGACCTCGGCATTGCTGCTGATTGCTTATGCGCTGCTGTTTTTGCCATTGGCCCAGGCGCCGATTCGTACAGCGCTGAACAAGGCGGCGCCACAGTTGGAAGAGGCTGCGCGCACGTTAGGCGCATCGTCCTTCAGTGCGTTTTGCCGGGTGACGTTGCCAATTATCTTTCCGGCGCTGGGGGCGGCGTTTGCCTTGGTGTTCCTGGATGCGATGAAGGAATTGACGGCGACATTGCTGCTGAGCCCGACCGGGCTGAATACCTTGGCAACGGCCGTCTGGGCGCATACCTCGAATGTGGAATTTGCGGCGGCGGCGCCGTATGCAGCGTTGTTGATTCTGGTGTCGGGGTTGCCGGTGTATCTACTTACGACGCGGATGTATTTGAGCCGCTGAAACAGCTATCGCAGGCAAGCCAGCTCCCACAGTTGACCGCGCTCCAACTTTGGAATGCAGTTGAATGTGGGAGCTGGCTTGCCTGCGATGAAGCCCGTCCAGACAACCTCACGCCCTGAACTGCCCCAAGCTCGCCTTCAACTGCGCCGCCAACCCATCCAGCACCTTCCCACTGGCCGTCGTCTCCACCACCGCTTGCGCCGCACGCTCCGCCTGGGCATGGATCACCTCCACGCGCCCACGCACCGCATGCGCGCCCTGGGCCTGATGCTCAGCCGCACGCGTCGCCAGGCCAATCGCCGCATGCACCTGCTCCACAGAAGCCTGCACCGTCTGCTGCAAGCGCACGCTGTCGCGCAGCACCAGCAAGCCCTCACTGGCCTGGCGCCCCGCCTTGCCGATGGTTTCCACCGCCTCACGTGCGCCCTGCTGCAATGCCACGATATGCGCCTGGATGTCGCCAGTGGAGCTTTGAGTCTTGCTCGCCAGCGCACGCACTTCATCGGCCACCACCGCAAAGCCGCGCCCAGTCTCGCCAGCCCGTGCCGCCTCGATGGCCGCGTTGAGAGCGAGCAGGTTGGTTTGCTCGGCGATGCCGTGAATCACGGTCAACACCACTTCAATCTGTTCGCTTTGCTGCGCGAGCCGTTCGATTACCTGGGAACCGGCCTGCACCTGCCCCGCCAACGCCTCGATCAAGCTGCCAACTTCGGCCGAGGTCCGTGAGTTCTCATCCGTGGCCTGGCGAATATCCACCACCTGCTGCAGGGCCGCCTGCATGGCGTGGCTTTCGGCCTGGGCCTCATCGGCCATTTGCGACAAAGCGCGCAAACTCTCGGCCACTTCATCACGCTGCAAGCCCGCCGCCGCATCGGCGCCAGCATTGCGCAACGTCATGGCGCCGATTTCCACGCCAGTACGCTGGGCCACGTCGCCTGCCTCCCGCACGATGGGCTGCAACTTATCCACAAAGCGATTGACCGCCGAGGCCATATCGCCGATTTCATCCTTGCTGTTGATCTGCACGCGCTTGGTGAGGTCGCCCTCGCCGGCCGCCAGATCATCCATCGCGGCAATCAGCAACTTCAGGCGATTGACCACGCGTCGCCCCAGCACAATGGCGATCAGCAGCAATACCCCAAGCCCCACCAGTGCCAGCCCCATGCCGATGCGCCAGCGCAGGGTGCCCGCCGCGTCTTGCACGGCGCTGGCGGTATTGGCCGTCATTTGCGTGGCAGTGGCTTGCGCCGATTGCAGCCGGGCGCCCATGGCGTTGGCGCTGTCAGCGGCGGCTCCCTTGAGGCTGTCACCCACCAGTTGATCACCGCTGGCGATCAGCGCGGCAAAGCGCTTATCCAAGGCTTGCAGGTCGGCCTCAACCGCAGCGGTCGACACGCCCATGCGCACCTTGCCGATTTCCACACCGTTGGGGCTGATGGAGGCTTCAACGTAGTACACGGAAGGGTCAGTCTTGGCCGCGTCCAGTACCTTATCCAGAGCACGCTCACCCGCGCCTTTTGCCAGCAACGCCTGGTTGATCGGGTTCTCACGGTTCAGATAACGCGTCAGGTGCTCGCCTGCGGCGTCGTCATACACCACGAACAGCACATTGGGGTTGCGCTGGGCCCGGCGGGCAAACTCTGAAAGGGTCGGCACGTCACTGTCCCACATGGCACGGGGCGCGACCGAGGCCAGCAGTTGCGCCATGTCATTGGCGGAGTCCTGCAGGTCTTTTTCCAGCGTCGCACGCAACTGCTTTTGCTCTTCCTGCAAGCGCGTGGAAAGCCCAGTTGTCAGTCGCTGGCGCGTGCTGGCGGACAGGCTGTCCAGGCTGGACGTGACTTCCTTGCCAGCCTGGGCCAGTTCACCAGACAACTTCTGGCTATCTATGCCCAGGCGATTGCCCAAATCGGCTTCCAGCGCCGTCACCGTGCTCCGCGTAAGCGCGACGGCCACCAGCACTTGCACCAAAAGAGCGATACCAAGGGTAACGAACACCGGCCGCAACAGACGGCTTTGTAACAACGAGAGAACGGCAGACACTGGAAATCCCTCCACCACGGGTGCCACTAATTTGATAGCACCTCGAAAGAGGGAAACACAGCAAGGGTCGTGCCGCTTGCCAGGCAGAAACGACAAAGGGCTCCCGAAGGAGCCCTTTGCTTTTCACATCAACAGCTTATTACGCGAACGGGTGACGCAGAACGATGGTCTCGTTGCGGTCCGGGCCCGTCGAAATAATGTCGATCGGCGCACCGATCAGCTCTTCCACACGCTTGATGTAGGCGCGGGCGTTGGCTGGCAGCTCTTCCAGGGTCTTGGCGCCCACGGTCGATTCGGTCCAGCCTGGCACTTCTTCGTACACAGGCTGCAGGCCCACGTAGCTGTCAGCGTCAGTCGGGGCAACATCGTTGCCTTGGGCGTCTTTGTAGCCGACGCAGATGTTGATGGCTTCCAGACCGTCGAGTACGTCCAGCTTGGTCAGGCAGATGCCCGAGATGCTGTTCACATCGATAGCGCGACGCAGGATAACGGCATCGAACCAGCCGCAACGACGAGCACGGCCAGTGGTGGCGCCGAATTCGTGGCCTTGCTTGGCCAGGTGCGCGCCGACGTCGTCGAACAGCTCAGTCGGGAACGGGCCCGAACCTACGCGAGTGGTGTAGGCCTTGGTGATACCCAGGATGTAGTCCAGGAACATCGGGCCAACGCCAGAACCGGTCGCAACGCCGCCAGCGGTGGTGTTGGAGCTGGTCACGTACGGGTAGGTACCGTGGTCGATGTCCAGCAACGAACCCTGGGCACCTTCGAACATGATGTCCTTGCCAGCGCGACGCAGGTCGTGCAGCTCGGCCGTCACGTCCAGCATCAGCGGCTTGAGCAGCTCAGCGTATTCCTTGCACTCGGCCAGGGTCTTTTCAAACTCGATGGCTGGCTCTTTGTAGTAACCGACCAGCATGAAGTTGTGGTAATCCACCAGTTCACGCAGCTTGTCTTCAAAGCGCGGCATGTTGAGCAGGTCGCCCACACGCAGGCCACGACGTGCAACCTTGTCTTCGTAGGCCGGGCCGATGCCGCGACCGGTGGTGCCGATCTTCAGCTCGCCACGCGCCTTTTCACGGGCCTGGTCCAGCGCAACGTGGAAGGACAGGATCAGCGGGCAGGACGGGCTGATACGCAGGCGCTCGCGCACCGGTACGCCTTTCTCCTCCAGCTTGGTGATCTCGCGCAGCAGAGCGTCAGGTGCAACCACCACGCCGTTGCCGATCAGGCACTGCACGCCTTCGCGCAGGACACCCGACGGGATCAGGTGCAAGACAGTTTTTTCGCCATCGATGACCAGGGTGTGGCCAGCGTTGTGGCCACCTTGGTAGCGCACTACGGCGGCAGCATGTTCGGTCAGCAGATCAACGATCTTGCCTTTGCCCTCATCACCCCATTGGGTGCCCAGGACTACGACATTCTTACCCATAACACTTGTCCTCATTCGCGCAAACTTGGTGCCGGCGATGGCCGGCAGGAAAACTCAAGAAGCCAGTGGCGATACTTGCCAAAGCCCGTTCTGCTGAATCAATTGCCGGTCGCAGTCCGCTTCACGGGCGGCGGCCAATGGCTGCCCAGGCAAGGCCTGGACTACACGCTGACCCTCACGGCGTAACTGGCAAACCTGCTGCCAGAGCGCTGCGTCCGTACTGTCGGGCATCCAGATGCCACCAGACGGCAGCTCGACCTCAGCACGCCCCAGGGTCACCAGGGTTTTCAAATCGGTGGAAAAACCAGTGGCCGGACGCGCACGACCGAAGTCGGCGCCGATATCGTCATAGCGACCACCTTGGGCGATGGCCTGGCCAACACCCGGGACGAATACCGCGAACACCACACCGGTGTGGTAGTGGTAGCCGCGCAATTCACCCAGATCAAAATACAGCGGCAGCTCCGGGAACCGTGCTGACAGGCGCTCGGCAATTGCCAGCACATCATCCAGTGCCGCCAATACCGGTGCCGGCGCATTGGCCAGGCGCTCACGCGCAGCCACCAGCACTTCACGGCCGCCGCACAGATTTACCAGCGCCCGCAGCATGCCAGCCAGCTCAGCAGGCACACCCTCGGTGAGAGCGATCACTTCATCGATCGCCTTGCGCTGCAGGGCATCGAACAACTGTTGCTCCACTTCACCGGACAACCCGGCAGCACGCGCCAGGCCACGGTAGATACCGACGTGGCCCAGGTCCATGTGCACGTCCGGCACATCCGCCAGTTGCAGCATGGCCAGCATCAGGCTGATCACTTCCACATCGCTGCTCGGGCTGGCGTCGCCGTACAACTCGGCGCCCAACTGGATCGGGCTACGGGAAGACGACAAGGCGCGCGGCTGGGCATGCAGTACGCTGCCGGCGTAGCACAGGCGGCTCGGGCCTTCACGACGCAGGGTGTGCGCATCGATGCGCGCCACTTGTGGCGTGATGTCGGCACGGAACCCCATTTGCCGGCCCGATTGCGGGTCGATGACCTTGAAGGTGCGCAGATCCAGGTCCTGGCCCGCGCCGGTCAGCAGGGATTCCAGGTACTCGATATGGGGAGTCACGACAAACTCGTAACCCCAGCTCTGGAACAGATCCAACACCTGGCGACGCGCTACTTCAATGCGCGCAGCTTCTGGTGGCAGTACTTCTTCGATGCCATCTGGCAGCAGCCAGCGGTCTACCGTTGCCATTACGCCATTCCCCTTTGATCCGGGCGGCCAGCCCTCGGCCGAGCCTTGAGTGAAGCAGAAAATACCCGCCCCTTGCATAAACCACGCGCAAGAGCGACGTGACGAACGGCCTGCAAACGGCCTCGTCGGGCACTTTCCTCGAAAAACCTGTCACGCCTGCCGAATCAAACATGCAGACGCAAAAAAGCCGGGAATTTCCCGGCTGCCGCATCATACACCCGTTTTCTGAAAGGATCACCCCGCCAGGCATTTTAGCCGCCCGACGGAGTGCGCCTTACAGAATCACGGGCTGGTTACTTGGACTTTTCCAGGTAGCGGAAGAAGTCGCTGCTTGGGTCCAACACCAGTACGTCGGTTTTGTTCGCGAAGCTTTCACGGTAAGCGCGCAGGCTACGGTAGAACGCGTAGAACTCCTGGTCCTGGCCGTAGGCCTTGGCGTAGATCGCCGCGGCTTGAGCATCGCCGTCACCACGAGCCTCTTCAGACTCACGATAGGCTTCTGCCAGCAGTACACGACGCTGACGGTCGGCATCGGCACGGATACCTTCAGCCAACTCGTTACCCTTGGCGCGGTGCTCACGCGCTTCACGCTCACGCTCGGTGCTCATACGCTCGAACACGCTGCGGTTCACTTCCTTGGGCAGGTCAATGGCCTTGACGCGAACGTCGACCACTTCAATACCCAGCTCTTTTTCCGCCATGGTGTTCAGCGAACGGGTGATGTCAGCCATCAGCGCATCACGTTCACCGGATACCACCTCGTGCAGGGTGCGCTTACCAAACTGGTCACGCAGGCCCGATTCCAGACGACGGGACAAACGCTCGTCGGCAATCTGCTTGAGGCCGGAAGTCGCAGTGTAGAAGCGCTCGGCATCCTTGACGCGCCACTTGGCGTAGGCGTCAACCATCACGGCTTTCTTTTCCAGGGTCAGGAAGCGCTGTGTCGGTGCATCCAGGGTCATCAGGCGGGCGTCGAACTTGCGCACCTGGTTGACGTAGGGGACTTTCACATGCAGGCCCGGCTGGACATCCGCCTGGACCACGCGACCGAATTGCAGCAGCACCGCACGCTCGGTCTGAGCGACGATGTAGAAGCAGTTCCAGGCAGCGATGACCACGACGACGCCCACAATCAGGGCGGTCAGCGATTTATTGCTCATCAACGGCTCTCCCTGGTACGTGTTTGCTGTTGCAGCAAGTCAGCGGCCGCACGGGCGCTCGCTTCGTTGGCAGCGGCATTCGAACCGGTGGACGGTGCACTGGCGCCGCTACGACCACCTTCGATCATCTTGTCCAGCGGCAGGTACAGCAGGTTGTTCTGCCCACCTTTGCTGCCGGTCACGAGAACCTTGCTGGTGTTGCTGAAGACTTCCTGCATGGTGTCCAGGTACAGACGCTCGCGGGTCACTTCAGGAGCCTTGCGGTACTCGGCGACCAGCTTGGTGAAACGATCTGCCTCACCCTTGGCGCGGGAGACCACTTCATCGCGGTAACCGTTGGCATCTTCAAGGATGCGCTGGGCCTGACCACGGGCTTCCGGCACAACGCCGTTGGCATAGGTTTCAGCCTGGTTGCGCGAACGCTGCTCGTCTTCACGTGCACGGATCACGTCGTCAAAGGCTTCCTGCACTTCACGCGGTGCCGCTGCGCTCTGTACGTTCACCTGGGTAACGGTGATACCGGTGCGGTAAGTGTCGAGGAAGCGTTGCAGACGCTCCTTGATTTCGCTGGCCATCAACTCACGACCTTCGGTGAGCACCTGGTCCATGGCGGTGGAACCCACCACGTGGCGCAGGGCACTTTCGGTTGCGTGTTGCAGGCTGATTTCCGGCTGATCAACGTTCAGCACGAAGTCTTGCAGGTTGCTGATCTTGTACTGCACGGTCAGCGGCACTTCGACGATGTTCTCGTCTTCGGTCAGCATCTGGCCCTGCTTGGTGTACGCACGCTCACGCGTCACGTTCTCCATGTACTTCTTGTCGATCGGCGGGAAATAGATGTTCAGGCCTGGCCCGACAGTCTCGTAGTACTTGCCGAAGCGCAGCACCACGGCTTGCTCCTGCTCGTCCACCACGTAGACCGCGCTGTACAGCCATACGGCCGCGAGCACGACAAGACCCAGGCCCAGCAGGCCATAGCCACCGCCCTTGCTTGTGCGACCGCCGTCGTCACCACCACGTTTTTTTCCACCACCGAACAACCCATTCAGGCTTTCCTGCAGCTTTCGGAAGGCCTCGTCGAGATCCGGTGGCCCCTTGCGGTCGCCATTATTGCGGCGCTTACCACCCCAAGGATCCTGATTATTCGAGTTGCCACCCGGCTCATTCCAAGCCATAGCGCTCTCCATCTGATAAAGCAAAGACGCACCCACGGCGCGCCGACCAATGCTACAGAATGCCTGCTACTGCGGCACAACCGCTTTCTCAGGCTTTTATTGCAAAGTGTGTTGTTCGATGAACTCTGCCGGTACAACACCCTCTCGGCTGACCAGCCGATTGAGTTCCGAGCGTGGCAATCGAACGGCCAGCAAGCTGACACCTTCTTCGTCGTGTTCTTCTTTCTGTACCGCGCCCAACTCGAAAAACTGTGCACGCAGTCGAGCAAAACGCTGCGGCAAGCGCAAGGTGCCGACGAACAAATCGCTGCCGAGCAATTCGGCAATGGCTTGTTCCAGCAACTCCAAGCCACTGCCATCTCGCGCCGATAACCAGACCCGCTGGGGCTTGCCGTTCTCGTCGCGCTGGATCTGTGGCTCAACGCCTTCAAGCAAATCGAGTTTGTTATAGACCTCGAGGATCGGCAAGTCCTGGGCACCAATCTCGCCCAGCACCACCATGACCTGTTCAATCTGCAACATGCGATCCGGTTCGGCCGCATCGATCACGTGCAACAGCAGGTCGGAATTGCTCGACTCTTCGAGCGTAGACCGAAATGCCTCGACGAGCTTGTGGGGCAGGTGACGAATGAAACCCACAGTATCGGCCAGCACAATCGGCCCCAGGTCGTCGATGTCCAGACGCCGCAGGGTCGGGTCGAGGGTGGCGAACAGTTGGTCGGCCGCGTACACATCCGACTTGGTCACGTTATTGAACAACGTGGACTTGCCGGCGTTGGTGTACCCCACCAGGGACACGGTCGGGATATCCGCACGGGAACGGCCACGTCGCGACTGCTCGCGCTGGCTGCGCACTTTTTCCAGGCGGCCCTTGATCTGGCGCAGGCGAACCCGCAGCAGACGCCGGTCGGTTTCCAACTGGGTTTCACCCGGGCCACGCATACCGATACCGCCACCCTGACGCTCAAGGTGAGTCCAGCCGCGAACCAGGCGGGTGCTCATGTGGTCAAGCTGGGCCAGTTCAACCTGGAGCTTGCCTTCATGGGTGCGGGCGCGCTGGGCGAAAATATCGAGAATCAGACCGGTACGGTCGATCACGCGACACTCGAAAACACGTTCGAGGTTACGTTCCTGACTGGGAGTGAGGGTGTGATTGAAGATCACCAGATCGGCTTCTTCGGCATGAACCAGGTCGCGCAGTTCCTCGACCTTGCCGCTGCCAATCAGGTATTTGGCGGTTGGCCGATGACGCGGTACGTTAAAAAACGCAACGGTCTCGGCGCCGGCCGAATTTGCCAACTCCTGAAACTCCTGCGGATCTTCGCGCGCCTCAGGGTCCTGTCCATCCAAGTGAACGAGGATTACTCGCTCACCACCACCGTGGCGCTCAAAGAACAAAGGAGACTCCTATCAGGCGTTACCTGGCTCAGCGTCACCCTGTTCATCACCTGCTGCGCTAGGCAGACGGATTGGACGAACTGGAACGACTGTCGAGATAGCGTGCTTGTAAACCATCTGGCTGACGGTGTTTTTCAGCAGGATAACGAATTGGTCGAACGACTCGATCGTACCTTGCAGCTTGATGCCGTTGACCAGATAGATGGAAACCCCAACTTTCTCTTTACGTAAAGTATTCAAGTAAGGGTCTTGTAGCGAATGCCCTTTTGACATGTGCCGCACTCCTTTAAGGATCAATAATAAAAAATCGGAAAATAGATAGCTTATGGCCGTCACACCCCCAAGGATAGACGGCAATTGCAAGGACTCAGCTCAATATGGAGACCGTTCCCAAGTATTTCAAGGCGCGTGACAGATTGTCGCTGTCCAGGCTGTCCAACCAGTGCAAATCGCTCCAGCTGCGCAGCCAGGTGAACTGGCGCTTCGCCAATTGGCGCGTGGCAATGATGCCGCGCTCTTGCATTTCGGCGGACGTCAGCTTGCCATCCAGATGATCCCAGACTTGGCGGTAGCCTACAGCACGTATCGAAGGCAGCCCTGCATGCAGGTCGCCTCTTGAACGCAATGCTACGACCTCGTCCACAAACCCCTGTTCCAACATTATTGTGAATCTTTGTGCAATTCGTTCATGCAACACCTGGCGGTTTGCCGGAGCGATGGCCAGATTCGCCACAGTATAGGGCAATTGTGACTGTCCAGATGCGCCTGCATCAGTACTTTGCGCAGTTTGTTTCAGGCGATGTTCAGTCATGGTCTGGCCACTGACGCGCCAGACTTCCAGGGCGCGTGTGAGCCGCTGGGGGTCATTGGGGTGAATACGTGCCGCAGACACCGGGTCTACCGCCGCCAACTGGTCGTGAAGGGCCTGCCAGCCAAGGCGCGCAGCCTCATCTTCAAGTTCGGCGCGCACCTGGGCATCGGCAGGCGGCATATCGGCCAAGCCTTCCTGCAACGCCTTGTAATAGAGCATGGTGCCGCCCACCAGCAGCGGGATATTGCCGCGCGCGGTGATCTCGGCCATGGCCGCCAGGGCGTCGGTGCGAAAATCCGCCGCCGAATAGCTCTGCGCCGGATCGATGATGTCGATCAACTTGTGCGGATACTGGGCCAACAGCGCCTTCGACGGCTTGGCCGTACCGATATCCATGTCCCGGTAAACCAGGGCAGAGTCGACGCTGATCAACTCGCAGGGCAGCACCTTGGTCAGCTCGATGGCCAGGTCGGTCTTGCCGGCGGCCGTGGGGCCCATCAGGAAAATGGCGGGGGGCAAGGCACTCATCAGCGGCCGCGCAAGAACAGTTTGTCCAAATCATCCAGGCCCATCTGGGTCCAGGTCGGTCGGCCATGGTTGCATTGGCCGCTGCGCTCGGTGTTTTCCATGTCGCGCAGCAGGCCGTTCATTTCCGGCAGGGCCAGGCGGCGGTTGGCGCGGATGGCGCCGTGGCAGGCCATGGTGCCGAGCAATTCGTTGATATGCGCCTGGATACGGTCACTGGTGCCGTACTCCATCAGGTCTGCCAGTACGTCGGCCACCAGGCGGTTGGCCTCGGCCTGCTTGAGCAGCGCGGGAATCTGGCGGATCGCCAGGGTTTCCGGGCCCAGGCGTTGCAGCTCGAAGCCAAGCTTCTGGAACACACCGTGATGTTCTTCTGCGCAGTCGGCTTCACGCTGGCTCACCGCCAGGGATTCGGGCACCAGCAGCGGCTGGCCGCTGAGGCCTTCGCTGGCCATGGCGATCTTCAGGCGCTCGTACATGATCCGTTCATGGGCAGCGTGCATGTCCACCAGCACCAGGCCATGGGCGTTTTCGGCGAGGATATAAATGCCTTTGAGCTGCGCCAGGGCATAGCCCAGCGGCGGAATATCACCGCCGCCTTCGGGCAACGCCACAGCAGCACCCGGCTCGGCACCCGGCAACGGCGCGAAAAACTCACGGTACGCCGCCTGGGCTTCGGCCACCGGCGCCGTCGATTGCGGGCGCGGTGTGTATTGGTACTGATAACCCGCACCGGCACCCGAATTCGGCGCCGTGTAGGCTGGCTGCGCCTGGGGCGATTGCAGCAGGTTGGCCGCCAGGCTCATTTCACCTTGCGGCCCGAACTCGCCGGCCTCGGGACCGCTCGGGCGCACCACCGCGGTGACGATCGGCGCCGACAATTGATCATCCGGGCGCACATCACCCAGGGCACGGTGCAGCGTGCCATACAGGAAGTCATGCACCATGCGCCCATCACGGAAACGTACTTCGTGCTTGGTTGGGTGCACGTTGACGTCGACCACCGAAGGGTCAACCTCAAAGAACAGTACAAAGGTCGGGTGCCGCCCGTTGAACAGCACATCGCGATAAGCCTGGCGTACCGCATGGGCCACCAGTTTGTCGCGGACCGCCCGGCCGTTCACAAAGAAATACTGCAAGTCGGCCTGGCTTCGAGAGAACGTCGGCAACCCGACCCAGCCCCACAACCTCAAGCCATTGCGCTCGATCTCAATCGGCAGCGCCTGTTCCAGGAACCCGCTGCCACACACCGCTGCCACCCGCCGAGCACGCGCGGCGTCGTCGTTGGCTTCGTGCAGGCTGAGGATGGTCTTGCCATTGTGGCGCAGGTGAAACGCCACATCGAAACGCGCCAAGGCCAGGCGCTTGATGACTTCTTGCAGGTGATCGAATTCGGTTTTTTCGGCCTTGAGGAATTTGCGCCGCGCCGGGGTATTGAAGAACAGGTCGCGCACTTCCACCGAGGTGCCCACCGGATGCGCCGCAGGCTGGACCCGAGGCGCCATGTCGCGGCCTTCGGTTTCCACCTGCCAGGCTTGCTCGGCGCTACGGGTGCGGGAGGTCAGGGTCAGGCGGGCCACGGAGCTGATGGAGGCCAGGGCCTCGCCTCGAAAGCCCAGGCTCATGACCCGCTCCAGGTCTTCCAGGTCGCGGATCTTGCTGGTGGCGTGACGGGCCAGGGCCAGGGGCAGGTCATCCGAAGAGATGCCGCTGCCATCGTCACGTACCCGCAGCAGCTTGACGCCGCCCTGCTCCACATCGACATCAATGCGTTTGGCACCGGAGTCGATGCTGTTTTCCAGCAACTCCTTGATTACCGACGCCGGGCGTTCAACCACCTCACCCGCGGCGATCTGGTTGGCAAGGCGCGGGCTGAGCAATTCAATGCGCGAGCCGCTGTTCAAGGTGGATTCGCTCATCACTGCGCCGCCAATGAGGTGCCGGGGATGGTCAACACCTGGCCAATCTTCAACTCGTCGGTTTTCAGGTTATTGGCGCTGCGCAAGGCTGCAGGCGTGACCTGGAAACGGACCGCCAGCATGGCCACGGTATCACCGGGTTGGACACGATGGTCACGCGGGCCCTGGGCGATTTTGCCGGAGTCGCGCAACCAGGCGATATAGGTGCCCGGCGGCGGGTTTTGCTGGAAAAACTGGCGCACACCGGCGCTGATCGAGCGCGCCAGCGCTTGCTGGTGGCTGGCGCTGGCCAGTTTCGACGCTTCGTTGGCGTTGGAGATAAACCCGGTTTCCACCAGGATCGACGGGATGTCCGGCGACTTCAACACCATGAACCCGGCTTGTTCCACACGCTGTTTATGCAGCGACGTCACGCGACCGATATTACTCAGCACTTTCTGCCCGACGTTAAGGCTGGAAGTCAGCGAGGCCGTCATCGACAGGTCGAGCAGCACCCCGGCAAGCATCTTGTCCTTGTCATCAAGGGACACGTTGCCGGCCCCGCCGATCAAGTCGGAACGGTTTTCACTGTCGGCCAGCCAGCGCGCAGTCTCGGAGGTAGCGCCGCGATCCGACAGGGCAAATACCGAGGCGCCAAAGGCAGCGGTTGAAGGCGCGGCGTCGGCGTGAATGGACACGAACAGGTCAGCGCCCTTCTTACGGGCAATTTCGGTACGGCCACGCAACGGAATGAAGTAGTCACCGGTACGGGTCAGCTCGGCGCGGTAGCCTTTCATGCCGTTGACCTGGCGCTGCAGTTCACGCGCGATGGCGAGCACCACGTCTTTCTCATGCTGGCCGCGTGAGCCGGAAGCCCCAGGGTCTTCGCCACCGTGGCCGGCGTCGATCACCACGATAATGTCGCGCTTGCCTGCCGGTGCAGGCGGCGGCGGTGGCAGCTTGACCTGGGGTTGCGAAGGGTTGACCGGCACCGCAGGCACCGTCGCCACGCTTGGCGTTGGCGCAGGCGGCGGTGCGGCGTCGGCGGGGTTGTCGAACAGGTCGACCACCAGGCGGTTGCCGTACTGGGCGTTGGGGGCCAGGGAGAAGCTTTTGGGGGTCACGGCCTTTTTCAGGTCAATGACCACACGCAGGTCGGTCGGCGTACGCTGGGCAGAGCGCATGGCGGTGATGGGCGTGTTGGCGGTGGAGACTTTCAGCGGCGCGGCCAGGCTGGCACCGTTGATATCGATCACCAGGCGATCAGGCGCCGTCAAGGTAAAGACGCTGTGCTGGACCGGGCCAGACAGGTCGAACACCAGTCGCGTGTTATCCGGCGCTCGCCACAGGCGAACACTTTTCACCTGTGAAGCAGCCAGAGCATTGACAGTCATTGCCGCAAGCAACACCCCCACGACAGCAACCAACGCGCGAAAGCGCATACCTAACCCCACCAATTATTTGAATTCCAATGCCAGAGCAGCACACCACGACTCAGCGCGTGGGCTCTGGGGCAACAACTTCAGCTGACGTCCGTGCTCATGCGGCGTAATGGTAATGGTCAGGTCCGGCTTTGGCAAAAAGCCTGTGCCTTTATTTGGCCACTCGATCAGGCACAGCGCATCATCCTCGAAGTAATCACGGATGCCCATGAACTCCAACTCTTCCGGATCGACCAGGCGATAGAGGTCGAAGTGGAAAGCACGCACGTCGCCGATCTCGTAGGGCTCGACCAACGTGAAGGTCGGGCTTTTTACCGCGCCGGTATGGCCAAGGCCGCGAATAATCCCTCGGGACAGTGTGGTTTTGCCTGCGCCCAGGTCACCCTCGAGAAAGATCAACCCGGCCCCTTGCGTGACCTGCGAAATACGCTGGCCCAACGCGACCATGGCCTCTTCATCTGCCAGGAAAAGAATTACTTCAGGCACGGCGACTGCTCCTCCAGCAATTGACGAATGGCGGGGATCAGGTCGCTGGCAGCCAAGCCGCGACCAAAACTACCCTGGCGGTCTCCGGCGGTCGCGTGCAACCACACGGCCAGGCAGCTCGCTTCGTACGCGGGCATACCCTGAGCCAATAGTGCCCCGACCAGGCCGGCCAAGACATCACCGAGCCCCGCCGCCGCCATTGCCGGGTGGCCTTGATCACAACGGGCAAACCGTCCATCCGGGCTGGCAATCAAACTGCCAGCACCCTTGAGGATAGCCACTGCATTGAATTTGTGGCTCAACGCGCGCGCCACCTTAAGGCGATCTGCCTGAACCTCGGCTGTCGATAGCCCCAACAAACGCGCAGCTTCGCCCGGATGAGGGGTAATCACACAGTTGGCCGGCAGCTCGACGCTGCCAGTGGCCAGTTGATTGAGCGCGTCGGCATCCCACACCTGCGGCACGCTGGCATTGGCCGCGACCGACAACAGACTCTTGCCCCAGGCGGCATCGCCCATGCCTGGGCCAATGACGATCACCGAGGTTTTTTCCAGCAGGCCCATCAACTGGTTGGCCGAGCTTACGCCGACGGCCATGACCTCCGGCAGCCGAGCCAGAGCGGCCGGCACGTGTTCCGGCCGCGTCGCCAGCGAGACCATGCCGGCGCCGCTGCGCAAGGCACTTTCGCTGCTCAGCAACGCTGCGCCGCCAAAGCCACGGTCACCACCGATGACCAACAGGTGGCCGAACTGGCCCTTATGGGCGTCCGGGGAACGCGCAGCCAGTTGCGGTAAATGGCCGGGCAACAACAGCTGAACGTCGGTAATTGGGTGTTTTGTCTGAGGCATGCGTCTTCAAGCTCCGATGTCTGGCAGAATTATACGCATCTAACCTGTGGTTTCCCCTGTCTCATGCCTGCTATTACCTCCGATCTGCCCGCTCTCGCCCAATCGATCAAAGACTGGGGTCGCGAGCTGGGCTTTCAACAAGTGGGCATCAGCGGCCTCGACCTGGCTGAGCATGAACAGCACCTGCAACGCTGGCTCGACGCGGGTTACCACGGCGAGATGGAGTACATGGGCGCCCACGGCAGCAAACGCTCCCACCCCGAAGAGCTGGTGCCCGGCACCCTGCGCGTGGTTTCACTGCGCATGGACTACCTACCTGGCGACACCCAGATGGCGCAATTGCTGGCCCAACCAGAAAAAGCCTACATCTCGCGCTACGCCCTGGGCCGCGATTACCACAAGCTGATCCGCAAGCGCGTGCAGCAACTGGCCGACCGCATCCAGGCGCAGATCGGGCCGTTCGGCTTTCGCGCCTTCGTCGACAGCGCGCCCGTCCTGGAAAAAGCCATTGCCGAGCAAGCGGGCCTGGGCTGGATCGGTAAAAACACCCTGGTTCTCAACCGCAAGGCCGGCAGTTATTTCTTCCTGAGCGAACTGTTTGTCGATCTACCGTTGCCGGTAGACCCACCCCACGCCACAGAACACTGCGGCCGCTGCACGGCGTGCCTGGACATCTGTCCCACCAACGCCTTCGTTGGCCCTTACGTGCTGGACGCGCGACGCTGCATTTCGTACCTGACCATCGAACTCAAGAGCGCTATCCCCGAAGACCTGCGCCCACTGATTGGTAACCGGGTATTTGGCTGCGATGACTGTCAGATCGTTTGCCCGTGGAATCGTTTCGCTCGACCTACCGCCGAAAGCGATTTCAAGCCACGGCACAATCTGGATAACGCAGAACTGGCCGAATTGTTTATGTGGGACGAGGATAAATTCCTCAGCAGCACCGAGGGCTCGCCCCTGCGCCGTGCCGGTTATGAGCGCTGGTTACGCAATCTGGCGGTGGGCCTGGGCAATGCGCCCTCCAGCATTCCGGTATTGGAAGCACTCAAGGCGCGGCGGGACTACCCGTCGGAGTTGGTACGCGAACACGTGGAATGGGCGCTGGAGCAACACGCGGCCCGCTAGTGCACATCGTCGTTGTAGACGAACTTGGGCATTTCCCAGTGAAACCGGATCGCCAGCAGGCGTAACAGGAAGCCACTGAACAGCGTCAGCAGAATCGCTTGCTCGCTGGGCAGCTTCAGGTACAGGCACAGCAAGTAGAACCAGGCAGCCAGGAACGACACGCTGGCATACAGCTCGCGGCGGAAGATCAGCGGGATGTCGTTACAGAAGATATCCCGCAGGATGCCGCCGAATACCCCGGTGATGACCCCGCTGACCGACGCCACCAACATGCCGTGGCCCATTTCCAGGGCGGTCATGCAGCCGATCAGGGTGAAGGCCACCAACCCCACCGCATCCAGCGCCAGGAACAGCGAGCGCAGGTGGCGCATCAAGGGCGCGATAAAGATCGTCACCAATGCTGCAACAGAGGTCAGCACCAAGTATTCCGGGTGTTTGACCCAGGTCAGCGGGTAGTGGCCGAGCAACACATCGCGCACCGAACCGCCGCCCAGGGCTGTCACGCAAGCGATCAGCACCACGCCAAACCAGTCCATGCCACGCCGACCCGCGGACAGGGCGCCAGTCATGGCTTCGGCGGTGATGGCGACGAGGTAGAGCATCAGCAACATGATGGCGATCCTGACAGAGAGGCCGGCAGTCTAATCATTTGCCGAGGGCACCAAAAGGGGGCGCTTGGCGATGAACCGCGTCGCCTGTATCGCAGGCAAGCCAGCTCCCACACTTTGAATTTGCGAATGCAGTCAAATGTGGGAGCTGGCTTGCCTGCGATAGCGCACTCACTGGCGCCGCAGAATCAAGCCTTGATGAAATGCTTGCGGTAATGCTGCAACTCGGCAATCGACTCACGAATATCGTCCAGCGCCAGGTGCGTGCTGCCTTTATGGAAGCTGTCTTTGACTTCCGGCGCCCAACGCGCAGCCAGTTCCTTCAAGGTCGACACGTCCAGGTTGCGGTAGTGGAAGTAACTTTCCAGCCCCTTCATGTGCGTATAAAGGAAGCGGCGATCCTGGCAGATGCTATTGCCGCAGATTGGCGACTTGCCCTTGGGCACCCATTTTTCCAGGAAGGCGATAGTTTCGGCCTCGGCTTCGGCCATGCTGATGCGGCTGTCGCGCACGCGCTGGGTCAGCCCGGAGTTACCGTGGGTGCGGGTGTTCCACTCGTCCATGGTGGCGAGTACGGCGTCGCTGTGGTGGATGGCGATCACCGGGCCTTCGGCCAAGGTGTTGAGGTTGCTGTCGGTGACAATGGTCGCCATCTCGATGATGACGTCAGTGTCGGGGTTCAGACCGGTCATTTCCAGATCGATCCAAATCAGGTTCTGTGGGTTTTGCATGGCTTGATTCTCTTGGCACCTTGGCGTAGCCGGGCAGTTTAGCAGGCGGGGGCGTGCTAGACTCGCGACCGTTTTACCCAACTTTTGCATTATCGACACGGAACACCAATGGCCAAACGCCAGCTCAACCGTCGCCAAAACTGGCGCATCGAAAAGATTCAAGGTGAACGCGCCGCCCGCGCCGCCAAACGTGAATCCTCCGCCGTGGAAGCGCTCGAGGGCGGCGACCTGGGCCCCGAACAAACGGGCCTGGTGATCGCGCACTTTGGTGTGCAGGTCGAAGTCGAGGCGCTCGAAGGCGAACTCGCAGGCCAGGTGTTCCGTTGCCACCTGCGCGCCAACCTGCCCGCGCTGGTCACCGGCGACAAGGTGGTGTGGCGTGCCGGCAACCAGGGCATCGGCGTCATCGTCGCCCAGTTGCCGCGCAGCACCGAACTGCGCCGCCCCGACAGCCGTGGGCAGCTCAAGCCGGTGGCGGCCAACGTCGACATGATCGTGATCGTGTTCGCGCCACTGCCCGAGCCCCATGCCAACCTGATCGACCGTTACCTGGTCGCGGCTGAGCATGCTGGCATCCGCCCGTTGCTGCTGCTGAACAAATTCGACCTGATCGACGAGCAGAACGCCCCGGCGCTCAACGCATTGCTGGCGGTCTACCGCACCCTGGGCTACCCGGTGCTGGAAGTGTCGGCTCACCACGGCAACGGCATGGAACAGCTGCAACAGCAGTTGGACGGGCGGATCAGCGTGTTCGTCGGCCAGTCTGGCGTGGGCAAGTCGTCGCTGGTCAACAGCCTGTTGCCGGAAGTCGAAACCCGCGTGGGCCCGCTGTCGGAGCTGTCCGGCCAGGGCACCCACACCACCACCACCGCACGGCTGTTCCACTTCCCGGGCGGCGGCGAGTTGATTGACTCCCCGGGTATTCGTGAGTTCGGCTTGGGCCACGTCAGCCGTAGCGATGTGGAAGCCGGCTTTATTGAGTTCAACGACCTGATCGGCACCTGCCGCTTCCGCGACTGCAAACACGACCGCGAGCCGGGTTGTGCGCTGCTCAAGGCACTGGAAGATGGGCGCGTGCAGCAGCAGCGGATGAACAGCTATCGGTCGATTATTGCGAGCTTGCCCGAGAGCAGCTACTAAGCAGCCCCCACCTCTGTAGGAGCGAGCTTGCTCGCGAAGACCTCAAGCGCAACGCGGGCATCCTGGATACACGCGTTATCGTTGACGTTTTTCGCGAGCAAGCTCGCTCCTACAATGCAGCATCGGTATCGGTGGCCGTTACCGCAGGAATGGATATGTACATCGGCAAATCGCCATCGCAGGCAAGCCAGCTCCCACATTTGGATTGAGGGCGTCAGGTAGATAGGCGCCGGCTGTCAGGCCGTCACGGGAGCAAGCTCCCTCGCCACAGGCCCAGCGTCGCCCCAAAATTGTGTAGATATCTATGACAGCGCAGATACAACAAGGCCGCGATTATCGCGGCCTTGTTGTATCTGGAGCTTAGGACCCCGGTGCAGGCGCCGTAGGATCCTTGACGCCCCCATCATCAAACAGGTTCAGCTTCTGGCGCAGCTCATGGGCCGGCAGCGGCTCCTGCTCCGGCGGCAGCGCGTTCGGATCGGTCGGCACTTCGCCAGGTGCACCGTCGCCCTGGGTTGGTGCCGGTGGTGGCGGTTGATCGCCTTCAATCGCACGCTGGGCTTTTTTGGTCAGCACCACGATGTCGATACGGCGGTTGACCGGGTTGTACGGGTCTTTGGGATCAAACAGCTGCGAGGAGGCAAAGCCCACCACCCGCGCCACTTGCGGGTCCGGGTAGCTGCCGGCCACTAGCGCACGCCGGGCAGCATTGGCGCGGTTGGCCGAGAGTTCCCAGTTGCCGAAATCACCCTGGCCCGCGTAGGGCTTGGCGTCGGTGTGCCCGCTGATGCTGATCTTGTTGGGCACCGCCTTGATGGTGTCAGCCATGGCCAGCAGGATGTCTTCAAAGTACGGCTTCAAGCGCGCACTGCCCGAGTCGAACATCGGCCGGTTGGCGGCATCGGTAATCTGGATGCGCAGCCCCTCGGGGGTGATCTCGAAGGAAATCTGGTCCTTGAACTTCAGCAACTGTGGGTTTTCTTCAACCTTGTTCTGCAATTCCTGCAGCAACAGTTCCAGTCGCTCCTGTTCGACCTGCTCGGCCATGGATTCGACAGTGTCGCGCTCGATCGGGATTTTTTCCTGAGGCGATTCAGTTTGCACTTCCGGGTTGATGGTGCGCTCGGGCGCCAGTTCCGGCGAGCCGCCCAGGTCAATGACAAACGGCGTACCGCTTTCCGAAAAGCCAATCGGGTCCTTGAAGTAGCCGGCGATGGCGATTTTCTGTTCTGGCGTAGCGGTGGACATCAGCCACAACACCAGGAAAAACGCCATCATCGCCGTGGCAAAGTCGGCGAAGGCGATTTTCCAGGCGCCGCCATGGTGCCCCGCAGCGAAGCGCTTGACGCGCTTGATGATGATCGGCTGGTTGTTTTCCATGGCTTAGCGACCGCGAACCGCTTGTTCCAGCTCGGAGAAGCTTGGGCGATGTTTCGGGTACAGCACCTTGCGCCCGAACTCCACGGCCAACGACGGCGGCATGCCCGACGCCGATGCCACCAGGCACGCCTTGATCGCTTCGTAGAGGTTGATCTCTTCCTTGGCATCGTGGGCCAGGGAGGTGGCGAGCGGGCCGAAGAAACCATAGGCGGCGAGAATACCGAAGAAGGTGCCGACCAGCGCCGCACCTACGTGCATGCCGATGGCCGCCTGATCGCCCTCGCCCAGGGACGCCATGGTCACCACGATCCCCAGTACCGCCGCGACAATACCAAAACCGGGCATACCGTCGGCAATGCCGGTCACGGCGTGGGAAGGATGCTCCAGCTCTTCCTTGAGGCTGAACAACTCCATGTCGAACAGGCCTTCCAGCTCGTGAGGCGCCATGTTGCCGGAGGACATGATGCGCAGGTAATCACAGATATACGCGGTCATGCGCTCGTCTTTGAGCACGGCCGGGTACTTGGCAAAAATCGGGCTGGCCGCAGCGTCTTCGATATCGCCTTCGATCGCCATCATGCCTTCACGGCGGCTTTTGTTGAGGATCTCGTAGATCAGCCCCAGCACTTCAAGATAAAACGTGTGGGAGAAGCGCGAACTGAACATGCCCAGGGACTTCTTGACCACGTGCATGGTCATATAGCCTGGGTTGGCCTGCAAAAATGCGCCGAACGCGGCACCGCCGATAATCAGCACTTCGAAAGGCTGGATCAGTGCGGCGATTTTACCGTGGGAGAGGACGTACCCTCCGAGCACACTTGCGATGACGACAATGATGCCGATAATTTTAGCCATAGGAGAGGGGTACTTGCGCCGTCGGGTTCATGGACATATGGGGTGCAGCAGAAAACTCTTGTTCTACTTATCGGCAAAACTGCGCCAGACTATAGCCCGTTAAGGCGAAAAGCCAATTCGGCCCGTTCCGGGCGTGTTGAACGCAAGTGATGATCGCGCCCCAATCATGGCAATTGAAACGACAGTCCCAACAAACCGCCCCACTACCCTCGCCGCTTGGATCAAGTGCCTGGACGACGTGCTGCTGCCCGTGCCGCAGGCCAGCCATGAACGCGTGTGCAAAGCCATTCGCGATAGCCGCAGTTCATTGCGAGATATTGCTGAGTTGATGCAAAACAGTCCGGCCCTGGTGCTGAGTGTGATGCGCGAAGCCAACAGCCACGCCCACGGCAGCCTGACCGAACCTGCAGAAAACCTTGAAGTCGCACTTAACCGTCTTGGCCTCAAACGTGCCGAAGAGTTGTTGGCGCGCCTGCCTTCGGTACCCGCCCGGGAAATCCCCGTGGCCTTGCGTCAGCTGTTGCTGATCAGCCAGCACGCATCCCAGCAAGCCAACGGTTTGTTCGGCAGTCGCCTCGCGCGGCTGTGGCAGGACATCCACTGGGGCAGCCTGCTGTTTCTGTCGCCACTGTGGCCGATGGCCGTCGCCTACCCCAAGCTCCTGGAGGAATGGGAGTTACGGGTGATCCATAAAGGCCAATCGGCGCGCCAGGTCGAGCAACAGCTGTTCGGCGTGCGTTTGCTTGACCTGTGCCTGGGCTTGACCGAAGCCTGGCACCTGCCGATCTGGGTTTCACAGGGCTACAAGTTGCTGTTGGCCGAGCAACGCCTGCTGGTCAAGGCGCTGCACATTGCCCGTCAAGACGACGCCCTGCGCCACCAGCAATTGCTCGATGCCGAGCCCAACCTGCGACGCTGGCTGAACCAGCCGGCCAACACCGTATTGCTGGCCAACGGCCTGGCGATGTCGGCCCAGGAATCCTGGACCTGCCCGCACACTGAGCGCTGGCAATACCTGACGGCGCTGTACCTGCAAACGCCGTTGAGCGATGTGCAACAGCAAGCCCACCAACAAGCGGTGACCAGTGCTCGTACCACCTTGATGCCCGACCTCTGGCACCCGGCGCTGTCGCTGATCTGGCCGTGGCACGTACAGAAAGTCCATCGCGGCTTGCTGCCGGCACCACCGCCCACTGCCGAAGCCTTGGCCGTGTGGCGCACGCGTTGCACCGAGTTGCTGGTGGAGCCGAGCCGCTTTGCCAACGCCATGCACCTGACCACTTGCGCCAAGGAAGCCCTGGTCGCCAGTGGCATGCAGCGGGTACTGATATTCATGGCAGATCGCGCCTTGAGCACCTTGCGTGTACATCAGGCCGACGGCCTGCCCAAGGAAGCGGCTCACCTGAGCCTGGATGTGGTCAATAGCACACTGCTGCAACGCCTGCTGGAAAAGTCCGCCCAGGTACGCCTGAACCCCGACAACCATGCGCAGTTTTCCGCATTGCTGCCACCAATCCTGCGTCGTCTATTTATTGGCGAGCACTTGCTGTTGCGCTCACTGAGCTGCAACGGTCGCGTGGTCATGCTGATCGTGGCGGACCAGGGCGGCGGGCCGTTCTCGGAAACCACCGTGCAGGCGTTCGGCAAAACCGCCCAATGCATCGAGAAAGCCCTGCACAGCTTTACCAACCGCAGCGCCTGATGCTTGCGCTACAATCACCGGCCTTTATCGCCAACATTTGTGCCCAGGAGACCTCACATGCCTGACTTCTCTGGCTTGCCGCTGGTGATCGAATCCGCCGACCTGTTGGGTCGCCTCGATTCTAAGCACTTGATACTGGTAGACCTCACCAGTGTCGCCCGCTACGCCGAAGGGCATATCCCCGGCGCGCACTTCGTTGACCCCAAGCGCACCCAACTGGGACAGCCACCGGCACCCGGCCTGCTACCAAGCAAGGCCGACCTGGAAAAACTGTTCGGCGAACTGGGCCACACCCCGGACGCCACCTATGTGGTCTATGACGACGAAGGCGGCGGTTGGGCCGGGCGTTTTATCTGGATGCTCGACGTGATCGGCCACCAGAAATATCACTACCTCGACGGTGGCCTGCTGGCTTGGCTGGAGGAAGGGCACCCGCTTTCCACCGATGCGCCCCCAGCAGCCGGCGGCCCGGTCAGCCTTACGCTGCACGACGGCCCCACAGCCACCCGCGAATACCTGCAAAGCCGCCTCGGCGCGGCCGACCTGGGGATCTGGGACGCTCGTGGCCCGCTGGAGTATTCCGGCGAGAAAGTGCTCGCAGCCAAGGGCGGCCACATTCCCGGCGCGGTGAACTTCGAATGGACCGCCGGCATGGACAAGGCGCGCAGCCTGCGTATCCGCCGTGACATGCCGCAAATCCTCGAAGACCTCGGGCTGACCAAAGACAAAGAAATCATCACCCACTGCCAGACTCACCACCGCTCTGGCTTCACCTACCTGGTGGCCAAGGCGCTCGGTTATCCGCGAGTCAAAGGTTATGCCGGTTCCTGGGGCGAATGGGGCAACCACCCCGACACCCCCGTTGAGATTTAAGGTTTAAGGACAGTTATGAAAAAGCAGTTGTTTATCCTCAGCCAGTACTTGCTGCCGCATCACTTGCTGTCGCGCCTGGCCGGCTGTATCGCCGAGTGCCGCGTGCGCTGGTTCAAGAACGCCTTCACTGCCTGGTTCGCCAAGCGCTACCAGGTGGACATGTCCCAGGCCCTGGTGGAAGACCTGACCGCCTACGAGCACTTCAACGCCTTCTTCACCCGCGCGCTGAAAGACGGCGCCCGTCCGTTAGATCCAACCCCAGGCGCAGTGCTGAGCCCTGCCGATGGCGCGGTCAGCCAGCTAGGCCCGATCGAACATGGTCGTATCTTCCAGGCCAAGGGCCACAGCTTCAGCGTGCTGGAACTGCTCGGTGGCGATGCGGCAATGGCTGCGCCGTTCATGGGCGGGGACTTCGCGACTATTTACCTGTCGCCCAAGGACTACCACCGGGTGCACATGCCACTGGCCGGTACCCTGCGCGAGATGGTGTATGTGCCAGGGCGGATTTTCTCGGTCAACCAGACCACCGCCGAAAACGTGCCGGAACTGTTCGCCCGTAACGAACGCGTTGTTTGCTTGTTCGACACCGAACGCGGCCCGATGGCCGTGGTGTTGGTAGGTGCGATGATCGTTGCGTCGATTGAAACCGTGTGGGCCGGTTTGGTGACGCCGCCGAAACGCGAGCTGAAAACCTTCCGCTACGACGAAGCGGCCCGCGCGCCGATTCATCTGGAGAAAGGTGCGGAACTGGGTCGCTTCAAACTGGGATCGACCGCCATCGTGTTGTTCGGGCCGGACCAGGTGAAGTGGGCTGAAGAACTGGCAGCGGGTACGCCGGTGCAGATGGGCCAGGGCATCGCCGCTGCTAAAGCCTGATATTGCAGTTGATCGTTCCCACGCTCCGCGTGGGAATGCAGCCCGAGGCGCTCTGCGCCCAAAGCGTGACGCAGAGCGTCACTGGAGGCGCTCCCACGCGGAGCGTGGGAACGATCAGTGACAGTGAGATCGGCTTATAGCTGACCGTCGCGGTCACGCAAGCCCAGCAGATACAACACGCCATCCAACCCCAAGGTCGAAATCGCCTGCTTGGCTGACTGCTTGACCAACGGTTTGGCGCGAAAGGCCACGCCCAACCCGGCAATCGCCAGCATCGGCAAGTCATTGGCGCCGTCGCCGACCGCAATGGTCTGCTCCAGGCGCAAGCCTTCCTTATGGGCCAATTCCTTGAGCAGGTCGGCCTTGCGCTGGGCGTCGACAATCGGCTCCACCGCGACGCCAGTCACTTTGCCATCCACCACTTCCAGCTCGTTGGCGAATACATAGTCAATGCCCAGCTTGGCCTGCAACTGCTTGGCAAAGTAAGTGAAGCCGCCGGACAGGATGGCGGTCTTGTAGCCCAGGCGCTTGAGTTCGGCGAACAGGGTTTCGGCGCCTTCAGTCAGGCGCAGCGACGCGCCGATCGAATCCAGCACGCCAACGTCCAAGCCTTTGAGCAGCGCCAGACGCTCCTTGAAGCTGGCACGAAAATCCAGCTCGCCGGCCATCGCGCGCTCGGTAATCTCCGAGACTTGCTCGCCCACACCGGCCGCCTTGGCCAGCTCGTCGATGACTTCGGCTTCGATCAAGGTGGAGTCCATGTCGAACACCGCCAAGCGGCGGTTGCGACGGAACAGGGAGTCTTCCTGGAAGGCGATATCGACATTCAGTTCCTGGGCCACGCTCAGGAAATCAGCGCGTAGCGCTTGCGCATCAGCCGGTTCACCGCGCACGGAGAACTCGATGCAGCCCTTGCCTTTGTCAGCCGGAGTGTCCAAGGGCATGCGACCCGACAGACGGTCGATATG
Source organism: Pseudomonas sp. NFPP02 (assembly GCF_900119355.1). Classification (NCBI taxonomy): domain Bacteria; kingdom Pseudomonadati; phylum Pseudomonadota; class Gammaproteobacteria; order Pseudomonadales; family Pseudomonadaceae; genus Pseudomonas; species Pseudomonas sp. NFPP02. The sequence continues at coordinate 428,505 of NZ_FPJI01000002.1, read as the reverse complement.
GTCGATATTCAATCCGTATTGCGCGGTGATCGAACTGACGCGCTGCAACTGCTCAGCCGTTACCTTGCGGGTCAACAGGGTGACGATATGGCGCTTTTTACCCTGGCCTTCGACCCAGTGCTGGTAGTCAGCTTCGGACACCGGGGTGAAACGTACCTGTTGATCGAGCTTATACGCCGTAAACAGGATGTCCTTGAGTACCGAGGAGGCCTGTTCGGTGCTGGGGATCTCCACCAGGATGCCGAACGACAAGGTGTCGTGGATCACCGCCTGGCCGATGTCGAGAATGTTCACACCACCCTGGGCCAGGACGCCGGTAATGGCTGCGGTGAGACCCGGCCGGTCTTCACCCGTGATGTTGATCAGGACAATTTCGCGCAAAGCGCACCCCCAGGCTGGAAAAAAACCGCATTCTACCCACTTTCAGTGACCATCGGGCACAGCCAGCGCTTTGCCGGCCATGGGCCTGTCGCTATACTGCGCGTCAACTTCACGGACCAAGAGCCGAGCGCAAGTGAACCGGCCCACGCCAGTAAAAACCGATAACTTCTTCCTGCTGATCTTCCGGGCACTGCGCCATCGCCGTGTACCGATTGCATTGCGCATCGCCAGCCATAACGTGATCCTGGTCGCTCTGGCCCTGGTGATCTACGCCTGCGTGATGGGTTTGCAGTTCAAGCAGGCCATGCACGAGCAAGCTGACGCCCTGGGCGCGAGCCTGACAACCCAGACTGCCACTTCGGCGACTGAGTTGCTGGTATCCAACGACATCCTCAGCCTCAACGTGTTGCTCAACAACCTGACCAAGAACCCGCTCGTGGCCCACGCCGCTATCTATAGCGTGGACAACCGGATCATGGCCGAGGCCGGGCAACGCCCGAAAAACGGTCTGCTCGGTGAGGCCGAAGGCCTGTATCAGAGTAATATTACGTTCCAGGACGTGAAGGCCGGCCAACTGCGTATCAGCCTTGATATGCAACAGTTCCAGCAGCCGATGACCATCAGCCTGCAAAGCATGGGCATTCTGAGCGCGATCCTACTGGCCTTGGCCCTGGCCTTGAGCCTGCGCCTGGGCCGGCATATCTCCACGCCGTTGATGCAACTGCGCATCTGGCTGCGGGATATCGACGAACACACCCCGGCCACTGATCGCCAGGACGAAATCGGCGACCTCGCGCGCCAGCTCCACGCCAGCTTTGCCCCGGAGCCAAAAGCGCCTGAAGTCGAGCCCGAGCCTGAGTACGACGACGCCGAGGACTACGCCGACGAGCCTGAGTTTGAAGTGCGCGACCTGCGCGACCCAGGCTTCGACGAAAGCGCCCCGGTGGCCGGCCTCAAGCCTGCGCCGCGCCATGTGATCAAGGCCGAGGAAGACGAACTGGACGACGAAGACCCGTTCGCCGACCTGCGCGACACCTCGGCAGCCGCCCCAGTCGCTGCGCCCAAACCCGTTGCGGTCAAGAACGCCGAGCCACAGCACAGTGCCGTACTCGCCGTGCAACTGGGCGCCCAGGAGCAACTGCGCCGCCTGCCCCGTGCCCGCCTGACCGAACTGCTCGAACGCTACCGCGACTGCCTCGACCAGGCCGCTTCGCTCTACCAGAGCGAACTGCACACCCTGAACGATGGCAGCACGCTGATGCTGTTCCACAGTGAAGACAGCGGCGAGGACTACCTGACCAATGCCATCTGCTGCGGCGAGCTGTTGCGCGCCCTGGGCCATGCCCTGCAGATCGAAGTGGCCGACAGCGGCATTACCCTGCAACTGCAGTTGGGTCTAACCGTGGGTGACGATCTGTTTGGCATTAGCCAGATCGACCTGCTACTCACCGAAATCGCCCAGGATGCCCTGGCCTTGTCCCAGCACAGCCGTAACCTGCTGTTGGTGGAGCGCAAGATCAGTGAGGACACGTTGATCCGCCAACGCGCACGTATCCGCCCGATTGCCAGCCCTGAAGGGGCCAGCTGTGTGGAGCGCTTGATGGAGCCGTATCCATCGATGCTGGAGCGGCAATTGGCGCGGATGCATGAGACCCGCAACAAGGGTCGACTCCAAGACTAATGCATTGATGATCACAAGCCCGCAGAGAACGAACACCTGCGGGCTTTCGAGTACTATTTGATTTTCTTGCTATCCACGACATTAATGGTTCGGCGTGGAATCCAGCCTGACCTGACCTGGTCCAAAAGCTGATACCCACTCATTTTAAAGTTGGACCCGACGGGTAGCGGCCTTTCTATCTGGACAGACCATTGTCCAAAACCATCGACAACCGCGTACCCAAGTGGAATTCCGGGCCTGTTCTCCTGATTCAACTCAACCACGGCCCCCACAACGCCAGTGCCTTTTACAAGAGGCTGGCGGCCAACGGTCTGGTTTTCGGCAGGGGTTTCGATAACCGGAGCATCGGGAACCTGCACTACCTGGAAGGTCCTATTCGCCAACCAGCGGGCGATTTTACCGTCAAGCTGCTGATAGCCCGTCATGACAAAGGAGTTTGTGACCGGCAGAGGCTGATCAACCTGCACCGACCAGCGTCCATAGCCATCGACAGTGGTGGTCGCCAAGGCGTTATACGGGTCACCCGATTTGAGCAACACGACGGTCGCGCCCGCAATACCACTACCTGACACAACTGGCCGACGTCCTGTTTTCACACCTTGTGCAGGGGTTTCGATAATCGCCAGATCGGGAGCATCGACAACCTGGATAGTTCTATTGGCCAACCAACCGGATCTTTTCCCCTCAATCGACTGATATCCAGTCATGGTAAAAGCTGGTGGGCTTATCGGCAGCGGATTATCAACCTGCGTGGCCCATCGCCCATAACCATCGACGGTAGTAGTGGCTAAAATATTTTCAGGTTTGTACGACTGCATCAACACAACAGTAGCACCTGCTACACCCGTACCTGTCACAAAAGGCCGGCGGCCCGTTCTGACGCTTTGGGCCGGCGTTTGGATAATCGCCGGGTCAGGTACATCAACAACCTTGAGTGTCCTGTTCGCCAGCCAACCCGAACGTTTTCCATCAAGGGTTTGATAGCCGGTCATGGTAAAGGCGGGTGGACTTATCGGTAGAGGGCGCTCTATGCGCACTGACCAGCGGCCATAGCCATCGACCCTAGTAGTGGCCAGCGGATTGTAAGGATCGTTGGATTTAAGCAACACCACAGTAGCACCAGGAACACCGGTACCTGACACTTGCGGCAGGCGGCCAACTTCGACATTTTGGGCGGGGGTCTCGATTATTGCCGCAGGCACGCTCAGTTCAGCCACCTTGAAGCTGCGATTGCCAGATAACACCGAGGTTCTTCCCCCAAAAGTTTGTCGGGCAGTATAAGAATAACTGCCAACATCATGCACTGACAGCGAGTACACCGACCAGTTGCCGTTGCCATCAGCAATGGCTGTGCCCACGACTTCCTCGGGCTTGGAAGCATTTACTATTTCAATACGTGCGCCAGGCCAGGCAGTGCCGGCAAATACTGGCTGTTTACCGGTGCTGGCCCCCTCGAGAGGGACCGCAATGACGGGAGCGGGGACCGTGGTTGTACAGTAAGGAAAACCCGCCCCATCAAGCGCGACCGCGACTATCGCCTCGTCCGGCCCGGCGCTGCACACAAGCACTTTAACCTTGCCGGAAGAGTCCTCAAATGTCTGCCCCGTAAGTAAGGTAGGATCGTTGGTTCTTGGCGTCTCTGGCGTGGCATCAATCTGCACATTCTGCACGCCTTGCTCCCTCGCATAACGCATCCACACGCCATTGACCCGGTTGTCATTCTCCGGAAAGTTATCAAAGACCGTAGGTTTCCTGTATTCGAGCGACAACAACGGGTAGTAGGCCCCACCGGGCGAATGGGTTTCAGGGATCTTGATCAGGTACAGCTGCGGGCCTTCGCGTCCCAACACCTTCAAACTGTAAAGGCCGGTGCGCGTGATAGTCGTCGCCTGGCCATCATCCAGCCAGCCGACATAGCGGCGGCTGACCGCAGGATAAAGCGTGCCACCACCTGACACTGAGTCACCAGTGTCTCCATACTCAACGTAAGTGCAATCAACAGGCGCACTCACAGACGCGCCATTGCGGGGGCAGCCTATGAGGCTTCCCCCATGACGAAAGCCTAAATTATGACCAAGCTCGTGCTTGTAAACATGCGGTGAGCCTGCCTTGCCAAACACTCCAACATGCCTACCGGGGGTAAAGGCCAAGGCGCCACCGCCACAATTAACGATGTTAATTTCATAGTCGAAATCATCGGGATTAAGGCCATTCTTTTCGGCAGTCTTGCGACCCTCCGCGATAGACGTGGACATAGAGCATCCCTCAGGCTTCGGTCCAGACGTCGCCTCCACTACCCGCCCCTCCAACTTCAGCTTTCCACCGGACGCAGCCAGAATATAAGAGCGTAATGAATTAGGATCAGTAGACAGCGTATGCAACTCCACCTGATCCCTGTCCAACACTCGCTCTCCCTGCCAATGGGTTACCGTGACCAGCATCCTCTTGGTGCCCGTCACAGGGCGGATTATCTGACTCAAGCTTGACAGTTCACCTTCGGCGGGCGGAAGTTCATCATTTTCAAGGCCGCCAAATTCACGATTAACTTCATGGCTACAGCCCATGAGAGCAACACTTAATGCACTACAAAAAAACCAAGCGAGGAAGATCGATATTTTTTTCATGAGTTCAGTACCTTAAGAGATAGGACTGAAATCACACTAGAGACCTTATGCGCAGCTGGATACTGTCAGAATTAACAGGTACGCAGAATTAGGCGCTGGCGTTTTACAGCAGGCATGAAAAAGCCCGCGGGCTTGGCGGGCTTTTTCAAAAATAAATTTCAGATCAGAACCTGAACACTTCCAGATCCGTACGAATCGGCGTGGCCATCGGCATCTTCGGCTTTTCCGGGGCCGCAGGCTTGGCCTGGGCGGGGGCCTGTTTACGCGGCTGCGCTTCGGCAATCGGCGGCTGGTTGGCCAGTGGTTTGAGCGCCACCGACAACTGCTGTGCCAAGTGCTGCAACAGCACACCCTGGGCCTGGACCTGGGACGCAGTGGTGCCGGCGTGTTCTTCCTGCAGGTGCACAATGCGGTTGTCCCGCACCTGCCCGCGACGGTCGATCAGGCGCCACTGTGCATCCAGGATCGCCGGTTGCGACTTGCCGGAATCCAGCCGCGTAATGGTCAGCAACACCTGTACATCCGGGGTGAACCCGGAGGGTCCCGGCGCCAGGACTACTCGCTGGCTGTCTAACTGGCCGGCGACCTGACGCAACATCAACTGGTTGATATCCGACGACAGGCTACCGGCCCAACGACCATCTGTGGAACCTTGCAGGCTGCCGTCGTTCTGACGTTGAAGCAGGGTTTCGCGTTGCAGGTAATCGGCAACGACTACCGGCCCCAGCAATACTGCCATGCCAGCGGTTTGGGCTGGCTGAGCCGGACTTCCGCTGTCCAGCTGGTACAGCGACACCGGTTGATGTGTGCTGCAACCCGCCAACCCCAAAAGGCCAGCGAGCATCAAAAATAGAGGAAGGCGTGGAGCAGTCATCATCCCATCCAAGTGGCTGCCACAAGGCGAACCACAATGTAATACTAAAAATAACCTGAACACGCTCGGCCACGCCGGCGCTGGAAAGGCCATATCATCCGTGAATATGCGCCATGACTCCAGCGCGAAAGCATCGATCTACGCGTTAAATCGTAGATCGAGGCCTCTAGTACCGCTTAAACCGGCGTTTCGACCAGCAAGGCATCCACTCGCTGGAAGCCTCGTGGCAGTTTGTTACCTCGCCGGCCACGCTCACCCTTGTAGTGTTCAAGGTCGTCAGGGCGCAATGACAACGTGCGCTTGCCGGCCTGGAGCACCAGGGTAGAGCCTTCCGGGACCACGGCGATGTCAGTCACATACTCCTCGCGACTGGCCACCCGGTCACCGGGTATCCCGATGATCTTGTTGCCTTTACCCTTGCCCAACTGCGGCAAGTCGCTGATCTTGAACACCAGCAAGCGCCCTTCGGTGGTCACCGACGCCAGCCAGTTGCTTTCACGATCCTCCACCGGCCTTGGCAGGATCACCTTGGCATTGTTCGGCAGGCTCAACAGCGCCTTGCCCGCCTTGTTCTTGGCCTGCAGGTCTTCACCCTTGACCACGAAACCGTAACCGGCGTCGGAGGCGATGACATACAGCGAATCATCGTCCGGCAACAGCACGCACTCGAAATTCGCCCCCGGCGGCGGCGTGAGGCGCCCGGTCAACGGCTCGCCCTGCCCCCGTGCAGACGGCAGGGTATGGGCCGGCACCGAATAACTGCGCCCGGTCGAGTCGATAAACACCGCAAACTGATTGGAACGCCCGGCGGCAGCGGTCTTGAAGCCATCACCGGCTTTGTACGAAAGGCCGGTGGCGTCAATATCATGCCCTTTGGCGGAGCGAACCCAACCCTTTTCCGACAGAACGACGGTAATTTTCTCGTTGGGCAACAGTTCGGTTTCGGTCAGGGCCTTGGCTTCAGCGCGCTCGACGATAGGCGAGCGACGGTCATCGCCATAGGTTTCGGCGTCTTTGATCAGTTCGCTACGCACCAGTTTCTTGAGCTTGGCTTCGCTGCCCAGCAGGGCTTGCAGCTTGGCTTGCTCCTTGAGCAGTGCATCCTGCTCGTCGCGCAGCTTCATTTCTTCCAGGCGTGCCAACTGGCGCAAGCGGGTGTCGAGGATGTAGTCCGCCTGGATTTCGCTCAGCTCGAAACGCGCGATCAGCTCGGCCTTCGGATGCTCGGCGGTACGGATGATATGGATCACTTCATCCAGGTTGAGGTAGGCGATCAGCAAACCGTCCAACAGATGCAAGCGGCGCTCAACCTTGTCGAGGCGGAATTGCAGGCGGCGGCGCACGGTTTGTACACGGAACTCCAGCCATTCCACCAGCAGATTGCGCAGGTTCTTCAACTGCGGCTTGCCGTCCAGGCCGATGATATTGACGTTGACCCGATAGCTGGACTCCAGGTCGGTGCTGGCAAACAAATGCTGCATCAACACTTCATGATCCACCCGGCTGTTGGTCGGGATGATCACGATACGGCACGGGTTCTCATGGTCGGACTCGTCACGCAGGTCGGCCACTTGCGGTAATTTCGACGGCTTGGCCTGCATCAACGCGGCGATCTGCTCCAGCACCTTGGCACCCGATACCTGGTGCGGAAGCGCCGTCACAATAATGTCGCCGTCCTCAATGTGGTACACGGCACGCATACGCACCGAGCCCTTGCCCGTTTCGTACATCTTCAGCAGGTCGGCGCGCGGCGTGATGATCTCTGCTTCGGTCGGGTAATCCGGGCCCTGGATATGCTCGCAGAGCTGCTCGACCGTAGCCTTGGGCTCATCGAGCAAGCGCACGCAGGCGGTGGCGACTTCGCGCAGGTTGTGCGGCGGCACGTCGGTGGCCATGCCGACCGCGATACCGGTGGTGCCATTGAGCAGGATATTCGGCAAACGCGCCGGCAACACCAGGGGTTCGTCAAGGGTGCCGTCAAAGTTCGGCCCCCAGTCGGCAGTGCCCTGGCCCAGCTCGCTGAGCAGCACTTCGGAATAACGCGACAACCGCGCCTCGGTGTAACGCATGGCGGCGAAGGATTTGGGGTCATCCGGTGCCCCCCAGTTACCCTGGCCGTCCACCAGGGTATAGCGGTAGCTGAACGGCTGGGCCATCAGCACCATCGCTTCATAGCACGCCGAATCGCCGTGGGGGTGGAACTTACCGAGCACGTCACCGACGGTACGCGCCGACTTCTTGTGCTTGGAATCGGCGTCCAGGCCCAACTCACTCATGGCGTAGATGATGCGCCGTTGCACGGGCTTCAGGCCGTCGCCGATATGCGGCAAGGCACGGTCCATGATCACGTACATGGAGTAATTGAGGTAGGCATTTTCGGTGAATTCAGCCAGCGACCGGCGTTCTACGCCATCTAAGCTGTCTGCGAGGATGTCACTCATGCGGGCCTCATCATGGGGTAAGGCGCAGCGGAACTGCCGCTGCGCTGATTCAATTCAAAAAAATCTCGACTCATGGCTGGGCACTCCAGCCGCCATCCGGAGCGGCAAAACGATAGACCATCGGACGTTTTTCACCATCGTCACGCGGGCCGAAATTGTTATCGATCCCGACCCAGGCACCGTCGGCATCCACCAACAGGGCCTCAGCCAGGCCATACGACTGTGGGTAACGTCGCTGTGGCGTCAGGGTTTCGTCGGCAAACGACCAGCACAGCTCAACCTTGGCCGTGAGCGGGTCGCGCCGGCAGATCTGAAACGCATTACGCTCCAGGGTAAACAGCTTGCCGTTGAACAGCGACAAGTCGGCAAAGTCCTTGGACACGGCCTTGGCGTTGGGGAACTGCGCCGGCTGCACTTCCTGGCCGGCCTCGCTCAACAATACACAACGACCATCGCAATCCCATACGCTCTGCCCACGCTTGATCGAGACCAGGCCACGGCGTTCACGCTCGGCAGCCAGCCAGATCTGATTGCCTTCAGGGTTTACCGCCAGGCCTTCGAACAAGGCATTAAAGTGCAGCAACATGCCACTAGCCCTGGCTTCACGCACCATGCCCGGCGCGATTTTCAACCACTCCGGCGCGCCCGTCGCGGGCACCTGCAACACCGCGGCATGGGCTTCGCTGACAATGTAACGGTTGCCTGCGGCATCACAGCTGATGCCTTCAAAGTCCAGGTCACCACCACGTATGAACGAAGCGGCCTTGGTGCGCGAACGCAAGCCCCAAGGCAGGCCGGACTCGGGCACGGGCGGCACGTCGATCTTCAGCGCTTGCGCGCTCCACGTCGGCGCACGGGTGTCCAGGCGGTAGATCTGGTCGTCATCGCGGTCCGAAACCGTCCACAGCTCGTTGCCACACAACGCCAGGCCCGACAGGTTCCCGCCGCGCATGCCGTCAACCGGGTGTTCCGAGACCAGCTTGAGCTCTGCCACGCTGGCTGCGGCCACCTGGGTGACCGCCAGCCCGCTCAACATCAGGATCGCCAGGGCGAAGCCTGTGCGCATCAGCCCAGAACCTCGGCCAGGTTGCCTTTGGATTCAAGCCAGGTCTTGCGGTCGCCAGCGCGTTTCTTCGCCAGCAGCATGTCCATCATTTCCGAGGTGGCGGCGAAGTCTTCCAGGGTCAACTGCACCAGGCGCCGGGTGTTCGGGTCCATGGTGGTTTCGCGCAGTTGCGGCGGGTTCATCTCACCCAGGCCCTTGAATCGCGTGACCTGTGGCTTGCCGCGTTTCTTCTCGGCCACCAGGCGGTCGAGGATGCCATCGCGCTCGGCTTCGTCCAGAGCGTAGAAAATTTCCTTGCCCAGGTCGATGCGGTACAGCGGCGGCATGGCGACGTAGACGTGACCGGCATCCACTAATGGGCGGAAGTGCTGCACAAACAACGCGCACAGCAAGGTAGCGATGTGCAGGCCGTCGGAGTCGGCGTCGGCGAGGATACAGATCTTGCCATAGCGCAGCTGGCTCATGTCCGCTGCACCCGGGTCGACCCCGATGGCCACGGCGATGTTGTGCACTTCCTGGCTGGCCAGCACTTCGCTGCCGTCGACTTCCCAGGTGTTGAGGATCTTGCCGCGCAGTGGCAGGATCGCCTGGAACTCCTTGTCCCGCGCTTGCTTGGCGGAACCGCCGGCGGAGTCACCTTCGACCAGGAACAGCTCGGAACGCATCGGGTCTTGCCCGGCGCAATCGGCCAGTTTGCCCGGCAGTGCCGGGCCCTGGGTGATGCGCTTGCGCTCGACCTTTTTGCTGGCCTTCAAGCGCCGGCCGGCGTTGTTGATCGCCAGCTCCGCCAGGGCCAGGCCCAGCTCGGGATGCTCGTTGAGCCACAGGCTGAAGGCGTCCTTGACCACGCCAGAGACAAACGCCGCTGCCTCGCGGGACGACAGGCGCTCCTTGGTCTGGCCGGAAAATTGCGGTTCCTGCATCTTCATCGACAGCACGAACGCGATGCGCTCCCACACGTCTTCCGGCGCCAGCTTGACGCCACGCGGCAACAGGCTGCGGTATTCGCAGAATTCACGCATGGCATCCAGCAAGCCTTGGCGCAAACCGTTGACGTGGGTGCCGCCCTGGGCCGTGGGGATCAGGTTGACGTAGCTTTCCTGCACGCTGTCGCCACCTTCGGGCAACCACAGCAGCGCCCAGTCCACCGCTTCTTTATTACCCGAAAGGCTGCCGCAGAACGGCTCGTTGGGCAGGCGTTCGAAGTCGCTGACCGAGTCTTCCAGGTAGGAACGCAGGCCGTCTTCGTAGTGCCACTCGACCTTCTCGCCGGTGCCTTTGTCTTCAAAGCTGACCAGCAGCCCCGGGCACAGCACGGCCTTGGCCTTGAGCACGTGCTTGAGGCGGCTGATGGAGAATTTGGGCGAATCGAAATACTTGGGGTCCGGCGCAAAGTACACGCTGGTGCCGGTGTTGCGCTTGCCAACGGTACCGATCACTTCCAGGTCGGTGGCTTTGTAGCCATCGGCGAAAGTCATCTGGTACTCGTTGCCATCGCGCTTGACCTTGACCCGCACCAGGGTCGACAGCGCGTTGACCACGGAAATACCCACGCCGTGCAAACCGCCGGAGAACTGGTAGTTCTTGTTGGAGAACTTGCCGCCGGCATGGAGCTTGGTAAGGATCAGCTCGACGCCCGGCACACCCTCTTCGGGGTGAATGTCCACCGGCATGCCACGACCATCGTCGGACACTTCCAGGGAATGGTCGGCGTGAAGGATGACTTGCACCGACTTGGCGTGCCCGGCCAAGGCTTCGTCGACGCTGTTGTCGATGACTTCCTGGGCAAGGTGGTTCGGCCGACTGGTGTCGGTATACATGCCGGGGCGTTTGCGCACCGGGTCGAGGCCCGAGAGGACTTCGATGGCGTCGGCGTTATAAGAGCTAGCGCTGGGAGTGGCCATGGGGTCTCGTCGTGAGTCGTTCGATTAAAAAGTGACCTGCGATTTTCTACAGTGACGAAAAATCGAAGGATTGAAACTGATCTGCGCCAATGCCGGCAAAACACAACAGTGCCGGCAATTGCTGGGCGAACCCCTGGTAGCCATGGTCGCCACCGGCCTGGATGCGCAAGGCGCAGGCCCGGTAATACTGTTGGGCCAGGCGATAATCCAGGGTTTCGTCCCCGGTCTGCAACCACACCTGATAACGCGCGGCATCCTGGGGCGCCGGTACTTCCAGCTCGGCCAGGGCCGTGACGTGGTCCTGTGTCAATTCCCAGGTCTCATCGGTGTAGAGGTTCTTCTGGGTGCCCAGGTAACCGTCGAACATCCGATGGGGACTGACCGCCGGGTTGACCAGCAACGCCTTGAGACCATGGCGTTCTGCAAGATGGGTTGCATAGTAGCCGCCGAGTGAGCTGCCGACCAGCAGTGGCCGGCCCAGTTGCGCAATCGCTTGCTCCAATTGAAGAATCGCCTGACGAGGGTGGTGATGCAGCGCCGGTACACGTAGCTGGTCGGACAGGCCGAGGGTGCCCATCACAGTGGTCAACTGGCTGGCCTTGTTGGAAGCCGGCGCACTGTTGAAACCGTGGATATACAGGATCGAAGCGGACATGCCGGGCTCTCCGTGCTGGGGCCAAAGAGGCGCAGTTTACAGGGAATGCAGGCAGAAGCGGACCCAATGTGGGAGCTGGCTTGCCTGCGATGGCGGCGATTCAGTCAACGAGTCAGCGCCAGGTACACCGCCATCGCAGGCAAGCCAGCTCCCACCCTTTGATCAGTGTTTGCAGGTCTTAATAGCCGTTGCTGCCGTAATCGACGGTGAACGCAAAGCCGACCAAACGCTCCACCCCCGTCTCCAACCGTCCGTCGCCATGCAAACGCAACCAGCGATAACCCGGCGCCTGCTCGCTGACCTGGAAATCCTCACTTCCCGGCGCGAACTGGATACAGGTGGACGGCGAAGCCAGCAGTCGCACCCCGTTGCGCTCGCCGTCGATCTCCTGATGCACATGGCCCCAAAGCAATGCCTTGGTCTGCGGGAAGCGCTCAAGCACGGCAAACAGCGCCTCGGGGTTGCGCAGGCCGATAGGCTCCATCCACGCACAACCGATGGGCACCGGATGATGGTGGAAACACACCAGGTGATGGCGGTCCGGCGCTTCGCTCAAGGCCTGCGCCAGCCGTTGCAGTTGCTCGTCTTGCAAGTAGCCCGGCACCGACCCGGGTACCGCCGAATCCAGCAGGGTGATACGCCAGTTGCCGATATCCACCACCGGTTCGAGCAAATCACTGTGCATGGCAGCCTGGGCCATGACCTGCGGTTCGTCGTGGTTGCCGGGAATCCAGCGCGCCGGGGCGCCAAGGGGAGCGGTCAAATCGCGAAACTGCTGATAGGACGCCAGCGTGCCGTCCTGAGACAAGTCGCCGGTCGCCAGTATCAGGTCGATGGCCGGCTGTTGCGCACGCACCAGCTCGACCACCCGCTGCAGGCTTTCACGGGTATTCATGCCCAGCAACGTGGCGTCAGCGTCGGCGAACAGGTGACTGTCGGACAACTGCACCAGCAACACGGCATCAGGATTCACGGCGGATACGCTCGGCAAGGCGCTCTCCCTGGCAACTACAGGAATGGACATTTGGCGCGATTATGCTGGGGCAGGACACAAAGAGGAAACCCAAGGAAGCAGGCACAGTTCACCTCTACCGCACCACTTCAAACTCATGGCCCAAGGCCAGGCAGTGGCTGAGCCATTCGCCGAGGAACACATTGAGCTGTGCTTTCTCATCGGGCTGGTGCATGAACACATTCGGGTAAGGATAGATGCTGCGAAAGCGTCGTGCGTGCTCGGCGCTGATCACTTCGGCCATACGGGCGTCGTGGTAGACCTGTACTTCCAGTTGCGGCACCGGCAACCACGGCAGGCTGTGTTCCTGGCGCACCCGCAGGGTGGTGGTGTACGGGCAGGTGAGAATGACTTCCAGGGTCAGCACACCGAGCATCTGGTCGCCATGGGTGACAGCAATGCGCCGCGCCTGGGGGGCGTGGCGCATGTCGGGGAGCAGGCGCATCAGCCGCGCATAGTTGGCCTCGCAGGCCGCTTGCAGCCCGACCAGGTCAACTCGATAACGTTCCCGTGCCTTTACTGCCATAACCCCCTCACTTCCGCGCGATTAAGCGCAAGCCATTGCAGGGCGATAATGCTGGCTGCGTTGGAAATCTTGCCATCGCGCACCGCCTGCAAGGCATCTTCGAATGCCCAGACGGTGACGCGGATGTCTTCTGCTTCTTCTTCCAATCCATGGACACCACCCGCGCCCGAGCTGTCGCATCGGCCCAGGTACAGGTGGACAAATTCAGTACTGCCGCCCGGCGACGGGAAATACTTGGTGATCGGCCACAGCGCGGAGAATGTCAGCCCAGCTTCCTCCTCGGCCTCGCGGTGTGCAACCTCCTCGGGTTGCTCATCCTTGTCAATCAGGCCGGCGACCATCTCCACCAGCCAGGGGTTGTCGGCGCGGCCCATGGCGCCGACGCGGAACTGTTCGATCAACACCACCTCATCGCGCAGCGGGTCGTAGGGCAGCACGCACACGGCGTCGTGACGCACGAACACCTCGCGGTTGATCACCCGGCTCATGCCGCCGTCAAATTTTTCGTGGCGCAGTTGCACGCGATCGAGCTTGTAGAAGCCTTTATAGGCATTGTCACGCTGAACAATCTCGATCTTGTTCGGCGTCGACTTCGCGATGTCCGTCATGGTGTCCCTCGTTAAGCTCGTGCAATGGGCGCCATCCTAACGCGCCGACGCCCGTTGATGCAGCCCCTTTGCGGTTGCCGGGAGAGGCGGCGAGCGTCAAACTCACTGCAATCAGTTTAGTGGCGAACTGGCGGCCACGTTGGCAGTCCAAGCGCTACTCTTTTCGCTTTCCATCGATTTACGAAGGACACACATGTCGCTTTTAAAAATCGCCTCCGTGGCCTGTATTGCCTTGACCCTGGGTGCTTGCCAGAGCCTGTTCCAACCGGCCTATCTCAAGCCGCTGGACGTTACCACCGACAAATCCGAGCAGATCAAGCCCGGCTGTGACAGCCCGGCCTGCCCGCTGGTGAACATCGACACCGTGCATTTCCCCACCGAGCCACAACTCGACAGCCTGGTGGAACAGCGTTTGCTGCAAATGACCCGCACCACGCCTGGCGCCAGCGTCCCGGCGAGCCTGAACGCCTACCGGAACACCTTCCTGCGTGAGTCGCCGGACCGCCATGGCATGTACTTGCAAGCCAAGGTACGTGACCAGCATGACGGACTGGTGATCGTTGAAGTGTCCAGTTACCTGGACACCGGCGTCGCCCACGGCGAGCCAGGCCGCGGGTTTATCAACTATTCACGGATTCTGCATAAGGAACTGACCCTGGCCGACATGCTGTTGCCCGGCCAGGAGCAGGCCTTCTGGAATACCGCTAAAGTTGCCCACAACAGCTGGTTGATCAGCACCAAGATGGATCGCGATCCGGAGTTCGTGAAGAGCTGGCCGTTCCAGAAAACCCCGAACGTGGCCCTGACCAGCGGCGGCGTGGTGCTCAAGTACAACGTCAGTACCATCGCCCCTTACGCACAGGGGCTGATCGAAATCACCCTGCCCTATACGCGCCTCACCGGCGTGATCAAGCCTGAGCTGATGCCGGCACGCCGCTGATCGGTTGTTATTGCAGGGAGAGATTGGGTGTTTGTCAGATCGCTATCGCGGGCAAGCCCGACTCCCACAGGGGACCGGCTGTGAACACAAAATCTGTGTCCACTTAGGCCAACTGTGGGAGCCGGGCTTGCCCGCGATGACGGCGGTGCAGGCACCGCCGCCTAGGGATCAGACCTTCTTGTAGAGCTGGCTACCTTCCTGTTTGAAACGCTCAGCCTGCTCGGCCAAGCCCTTGGCCACGTCCACATCCACCGCATCGATGCGCTGGTTGGCCGCGTACTCACGCACCTCATGGGTGACCTTCATCGAGCAGAATTTAGGCCCACACATGGAGCAGAAATGCGCGACCTTGGCCGATTCCTTGGGCAACGTCTCGTCGTGGAATGCCCGTGCGGTGTCCGGGTCCAGGCCGAGGTTGAACTGGTCTTCCCAGCGGAATTCGAAGCGCGCCTTGCTCAGGGCGTTATCGCGAATCTGCGCGCCAGGGTGGCCTTTGGCAAGGTCGGCCGCGTGGGCCGCAATCTTGTAGGTGATGATCCCGGTCTTCACGTCATCCTTGTTCGGCAGCCCCAAGTGCTCCTTGGGCGTGACGTAGCAGAGCATGGCGCAACCGAACCAGCCGATCATCGCCGCACCGATACCCGAGGTGATGTGGTCGTAGCCCGGCGCAATATCAGTGGTCAGCGGGCCGAGGGTGTAGAACGGCGCCTCGTCGCAGCACTCCAGCTGCTTGTCCATGTTCTCTTTGATCAGTTGCATCGGCACATGGCCGGGGCCTTCGATCATGGTTTGTACGTCGTGCTTCCAGGCGATCTTGGTCAGCTCGCCCAGAGTCTCCAGTTCACCGAATTGCGCAGCGTCGTTGGCATCGGCCACCGACCCCGGGCGCAGGCCATCCCCCAGGGAGAAGCTGACGTCATAGGCCTTCATGATTTCGCAGATCTCTTCGAAGTGCGTGTAGGCGAAGTTTTCCTTGTGATGGGCCAAGCACCACTTGGCCATGATCGCGCCGCCACGGCTGACAATGCCGGTGACGCGATTGGCGGTCAGCGGCACGTAGCGCAGCAATACGCCGGCGTGAATGGTGAAGTAGTCCACGCCTTGCTCAGCCTGTTCGATCAGGGTGTCGCGGAACAGCTCCCAGGTCAGGTCTTCGGCAACACCGTCGACTTTTTCCAGGGCCTGGTAGATAGGCACGGTGCCGATCGGCACGGGCGAGTTACGGATGATCCACTCGCGGGTTTCATGGATATGTTTGCCGGTGGACAGGTCCATGATGTTGTCCGAGCCCCAGCGAATGCCCCAGGTCATCTTCGCCACTTCTTCTTCAATGGACGAACCCAAGGCGCTGTTGCCGATGTTGCCGTTGATCTTCACCAGGAAGTTACGGCCGATAATCATCGGCTCCAGCTCAGTGTGGTTGATGTTGGCCGGGATGATTGCGCGGCCGCGGGCGATTTCTTCGCGCACGAACTCGGGAGTGATGATTTTCGGAATACTGGCGCCGAAGCTGTGCCCGGCATGTTGTTGCTTGAGCAGGCCGCTGGCGCGGGCTTCCTCAAGCTTCATGTTTTCGCGGATGGCCACGTATTCCATTTCTGGCGTGATGATGCCTTTGCGCGCGTAGTGCATCTGGCTGACGTTGGCGCCGGCCTTGGCCCGACGCGGGTTTTGCAGGTGGGCAAAGCGCAGGTAGGCCAGGTCGGGGTTATCCAGACGTTCCTGGCCGTAGCGTGAACTCAAGCAGGCCAGCCGCTCGGTGTCACCACGCTCTTCGATCCACGGCGAGCGCACATCGGCCAAGCCTTTGCGCACGTCGATGATGACATTGGGGTCGGTATAGGGGCCGGAGGTATCGTAGACCACTACAGGGGCGTTGATTTCGCCACCAAACTCAGTGGGGGTCACATCCAGGCTGATTTCACGCATCGGCACGCGAATATCCGGGCGGGAGCCCTGCACGTAGATTTTTTGCGAGCGGGTAAATGGCTGCACGGAGCCGGAGTCGACCTTGGCCGATTCACTCAGGTGCACGGTATTTTTTAGTTTTGTACTCATCACAGGCTCTCCAACTTATCCAGGCGGTGGATTTTTGTCGGAGCGAACCTGTGACGGACGGACGCACTGGAACCAGTGCTGTGCTTGGCGCACGAGGGCTGTTCGATTGTCGAACAACATCCCGGACGAAGCACAAGAGGACTCGCCGGGTGACGAGAAATCTTGTTCCCTACGCAGGCGCTAACCTGATCAGGTTCAACGGGATCCGGTATTTACCGATCTCAGCCTTCCAACAAGGCACCCCGACAAGAACGCGGCCAGTCTAGACCATGGCGTGGGCAAATTGCCAATAGCGGTGCATTCAGCGTGATGAATGGCGTGATCGTGGGATTGTTGTGTGACGGTACGGCCACTACACTCGGGCACGGCCTCAAGGCTTGACGCCAGGCATGGCCAGCCTTAGCCTTGGGCACTGAATTATCACCGTAATATTCTTACTAGGGATCGCCTCATGCTGCGCAAACTCTCACTGGCTGTTGCCGTGTCTTGTGCGACCAACGGACTGGTCTGGGCAGCTGAAGCGCCCTTGTCCGCCAATACCGACCTGGTCAGCGTCTATCAGGAAGCGGCGAACAACAACGCCGACCTGGCCGCTGCCCGTGCGCAGTACGGCGCGCAAAAAGAAGTAGTGCCCCAGGCCCGCGCAGGTTTGCTGCCGAATCTGTCGGCCGGCGCCGACAGCAATAACGTACGTACCCAGATCGACCAACCGGCCGCCACGGCCAACCGTGACGCCCACTCCTGGCGGGCCACCCTGAGCCAGCCGCTGTTCCGTGCCGACCGCTGGTTCCAGCTGCAAGCCGCCCAAGCCGTTAACGAGCAAGCCTCGCTGCAACTGTCGGCCTCCGAGCAGAACCTGATTTTGCAAAGTGCCGAGAGCTACTTCGCCGTGCTGCGCGCCCAGGACAACCTGGCGTCGACCAAGGCCGAAGAAAATGCCTTCAAGCGCCAGCTCGACCAGTCCAACGAACGCTTCGATGTGGGCCTGTCGGACAAGACCGATGTGCTGCAATCCCAGGCCAGCTACGACACTGCCCGGGCCAACCGCATCCTGGCCCAGCGTCAGGTGGACGACGCTTTCGAAGCGCTGATCACCCTGACCAACCGCCAATACAACTCGATTCAGGGTATCGTCCACACGCTGCCGGTGCTGCCGCCGGCACCGAACGACGCCAAGGCCTGGGTCGAAACTGCCGGGCGCCAGAACCTTAACCTGCTCGCCAGCAATTACGCGGTAACCGCCGCCGAAGAGACCCTCCGGCAGCGCAAGGCCGGCCACTTGCCGACGCTCGATGCGGTTGCGCAATACGAAAAAGGCGACAACGACGCCCTGGGCTTCAGCAACCCGAATCAGTTGCCCATCCCGTACGGTGGCGATGTGTCGCAACGCACCGTCGGCCTGCGCTTGAACATCCCGATCTACAGCGGCGGCCTCACCAGTTCGCAAGTGCGCGAATCCTATTCGCGCCTCGACCAGACCGAGCAACAGCGCGAAGGCCTACGCCGCCAGGTAGTGGAAAACACCCGTAACCTGCACCGTGCAGTCAACACCGATGTGGAGCAGGTACAGGCACGCCGTCAGTCGATCATCTCCAACCAGAGCGCGGTGGAAGCCACGGAAATCGGCTATCAGGTGGGCACGCGCAACATCGTCGACGTACTGGATTCACAGCGCCAGTTGTACGCGTCGGTGCGCAACTACAACAACAGCCGCTACGACTACATCCTCGATAACCTGCGCTTGAAGCAGGCGGCAGGCACGCTCAACCCAGGGGATTTGCAGGATCTGGCGCGCTACCTCAAGGCCGACTACAACCCGGACAAAGACTTCCTGCCGCCGGACCTGGCCAAAGCCGCTGCCGAACAGCTCAAGGCCCGCCCCGGCTATTAAGCGCACCGCCGAACCCATGTGGGAGCTGGCTTGCCTGCGATGCAGACACCTCGGTATATCTGGTACACCGAGGTGATGCTATCGCAGGCAAGCCAGCTCCCACATTGGGTTGGTGTGGTCAGTGTTTGATCAGTTTGTCCAAGCCATCCAGTAAACGCTTTAACGCGCCCTGGTTGGCCTGCATCACCTTGAGCCCAGCCTGCGCCATCTTGCGTGCGTCCTGGGGCAACTCAAACAACTGTCGCACCGCTTCGGCCAGCCCATCGGCATCGTCCACCTCTCGCAAAGCCCCGGCGTCGCGCATCATCGCGGTGATGTCAAGGAAGTTGAAGACATGCGGGCCCATGATCAGCGGTTTACCCAGCGCCGCCGGTTCCAGCGGGTTGTGCCCGCCGGTCGGCACCAGGCTGCCACCGACAAATGCGCTGTCGGCCAGGGCGTAAAGAAACAGCAATTCGCCCATGGTGTCGCCAAGCAGCACCGCGGTTTGCTCGGTGACCGGCTCACCGCTGGAGCGACGCACGGTGGCAAACCCTTGCTGCACGCAGCGCTCAAACGTCGGGCCAAAGCGCTCCTGATGACGGGGCACCAGAATCAGCAGTGCATTGGGATAGTTCGCCAGCAACTGGCGATGAGCTGCCAGCACCACGTCGTCTTCACCTTCGTGGGTACTGGCGGCGATCCAGACCGGACGCTCGCTGGCGCCCCATTGTTCACGCAGGGCGGCGGCGCGGGCCGTCAACTGAGAGTCGATGCTCAGGTCGAACTTGATCGAGCCGGTCACTTCCACGGTTTCAGGCCGTGCGCCCAGGCCGCGAAAACGTTCGGCCTCTGTCTCGGTCTGTACCGCGAACAAGCTCATTTCTGCCAGCATCGGCGCCGTCAGCTTGGCAAATCGCGCATACCCCTTGGCCGAACGCGCCGACAGCCGCGCATTGGCCAGCGCCACCGGGATACCGCGCTGGGCGCAGGCATGGATATGGTTGGGCCACAGCTCGGTTTCCATGATCACCGCCAGCGTAGGCTGCACGCGGTCGAGAAAACGCTTGGCGGCGCAGGGCAAGTCGTACGGCAAATAGCAGTGCTGGATGCGCGGTTCGTTGGCAAATAGCGCCTGGATACGCTCGGAACCTGTGGGTGTCATGCAGGTGACAGTCATCGGCAGCTGTGGATAACGCTCCAATAAGCCGCGAATCATCGGGGCGGCGGCAATGCTTTCGCCGACCGACACCGCGTGCACCCAGATCCCGCCGGGCCGCATCACCGGCAACCCATAGGAAAACCGCTCGCCCACCCGCTTGGCATAGGCCGGCGCTTTGCGCGCACGCAACCACAAGCGTAAAGCCACCAACGGCAGCGCCAGGTAAAACAGACAGCTGTAGAGAGTTCTATTCATGGCGGCGGAGTTTATCGGCTTTTTCAGTCGATCGCCTGCAAGCACTCGGCAAAACGTTTGGCCAAGAAGCGAGCGGCGGGCCCCAGGTGCTCGTCGCGGCGCCACACCAGTTCCACCACCAGGGCGGGCGGGGTCCATTCGCTGGCCAATTCGACCATCTGTTGCTGGTAGGTCGGGTATTGCACGATATGCCGAGGCAGCCAGGCCCAGCCCAGGCCACTCATCAGCCATTCGGCCAATACGTAGAAGCTGTCGGCGCGCCACACCAGGGGGCTGGCCGCCTCGCTGCCGGGGTAGACGCTGGTCTGGGTCGACATCAGCAACTGCCGAAACTGGGCCAGGTGTTGGCACGTCACGTACTGCTCCTTGGCCAACGGGTGATTGACTCCACACACCGTGACCATTTCCACACTGCCCACCACCCTTCGCTCCAGGGCTTCAGGAATCTGGTCGTGATAGAACAACAGCCCCAGGTCCGCCTTGCGCTCCACCAGCTTGCGCGCCACATCGCCCTGAGCCGCGCTGGACAACTGCACCTCCAGCAGCGGGTAGTGCACCGCCAGCGCCTCCAGGCTGTCGAGCACAGGCTGGAACAACATCGCCTCATCCTGGGCCAGGCGCAGGCCGGCCTCCTCGCCGCGGGTCAACGACAACGCCCGGCCCGTGAGGCGCTCACACTGGCGCAGCACCTCACGCGCTTCCTCCAACAATACACTGCCGGCCTCGGTCAGGCGCGGTTGCCGGCCGCTGCTACGTTCGAACAGGACAACGCCCAAGTCCGCCTCCAGCAGGGCAATGCCATTGCTGACCGCCGATTGCGCCTTGCGCTGCCCACGGGCCACGGCAGAAAACGAACGCTGCTCGGCGACGCTGACAAACAGCCGCATCTGCTCCAGATCCCAGTGCACGCTCATGGCTCAACCCATCTCAATTCCAGATAGGTAATGACTTTACCCCATCTGGCGAACCTCTAGAATGCCGACCTTATCAAATGCGCATCACGTCGAGGATTGCCCCATGAATGCCGCCTACTACTACTTGGCCATCGCCATCTGCTCGGAAGTGATCGCCACCGTTTCCATGAAAGCCATCAAAGGCTGGAGCACCCCTATTCCGTTGCTGCTGGTGATCGTCGGTTACGGCGTGGCGTTCTGGATGCTGACCCTGGTGGTGCGCACCGTGCCGGTCGGCGTGGCGTACGCGGTATGGGCCGGGATGGGCATCGTGATGGTCAGCATCGCGGCGTTGTTCATCTATGGGCAGAAGCTGGATGTACCGGCGATGCTGGGGATGGGCCTGATTGTGCTGGGCGTGGTGGTGATTCAGCTGTTCTCGAAAACCGCCGGGCACTGACCGCCACTCAACAGCCTGTATACTGCGCCTCTTGTCTTGAACACTGAGGTCGCCGATGCCATCCGTTATTTCCACCGACGTTCTGATTGTCGGCGCCGGGGTTGCCGGCCTCTGGCTCAATGCGCGCCTGCGCGGCCAGGGGTTTTCCACGGTACTGGTGGAAAGCGCCACCCTGGGCGGCGGGCAAAGCCTGAAGTCCCAGGGGATCATTCACGGCGGTGCGAAATACGCCCTGCATGGCGCCCTCACCGGCGCCTCCGAAGCCATTGCCGATATGCCGCGCCGCTGGCGTGAAGCCCTGGCCGGCAGCGGCGAGCTGGACCTGTCCGGTGTGCGCGTGCTGTCCCAGGCGCATTACTTGTGGTCGCCCGGGACGATTGCCGGCAACCTCACCAGCTTTTTTGCCAGCAAGGCCGTGCGTGGCCGCGTCGATCAGGTCAAGGGCGACGAACTGCCCCTGGCGCTGCAGGACCGTCGCTTCAAAGGCAAGGTCTATCGCTTGGCCGAGCTGGTGGTGGACGTGCCCAGCCTGATCAACCGCCTGGCGCAATTGGCCGGTGACGGTCTGCTTGCTGGTCAGCACATCGAACCGTTGCTAGAGGGTGGCACCCTGGTGGGCTTGAAGGTCGATGGCCGTGAAATCCGCGCCCAGCGCATAGTCCTGAGCGCTGGCGGCGGCACGGCAGACTTGCTCGCCGCCTTGGGCCATAGCCAGCCGGCCATGCAAAAACGCCCGCTGCACATGATCATCGCCAAAGGCCCAGGCCTCAAGCCGCTGTACGCCCACTGCCTGGGCGGCGGCACCAAGCCGCGTCTCACCGTGACCACCCACCCGGCCGCGGATGGCAATTGGGTTTGGTACATGGGCGGTGATATCGCCGAGGCTGACGGTGTGGGGCGTACGCCTGAAGAACAGATCGCCACCGCGCAAAAAGAGCTGGCGCAACTGCTGCCCTGGATCGACATGAGCCAGACTCAGTGGGCCACCCTGCGGGTGGATCGCGCCGAGCCGCTGCAATCGGGGCTGAGCCGTCCCGATAACGCGTTCCTTGCCGAAGACGGCCGTCTGCTGGTGGGCTGGCCCACCAAACTGGCCCTGGCGCCGGACTTCGCCGACCGCGTACTCCACGCCCTGGAGCGCGACGGCATACGCCCCAGCGCCAGCGCCCCTCTGCCCGAACTGCCAACCCCGGCAATCGGCCAACCCGCCTGGGAGCAACTGTTGCCATGAGCCTGCCAACCCTGCACGACCTGCATCGCCCCCTGGGCAGCACCGGCCTGCTGGTGTCGCCCCTGGGCCTGGGCACCGTCAAGTTGGGCCGCGACCAAGGGGTGAAATATCCCAACGGCTTTCAGATCCCTGGCGACGACGACGCCCGCATGTTGTTGCGCCAGGCCCGCGAGCTGGGCATCAACCTGATCGACACCGCGCCGGCCTACGGCATGAGCGAAGAGCGCCTGGGGCCGCTGCTGCGTGACCAGCGCAAGGACTGGGTAATCGTCAGCAAGGTTGGCGAAGAGTTTGCCAATGGCGTGTCCCACCACGATTTCAGCGCGGCCCATACGCGAATGTCGATTGAACGCAGCCTGAAACGACTTGAAACGGATTTTATCGACCTGGTGCTGGTGCACTCCGACGGCAACGACTTGCATATCCTCAATGATTGCGAGGTTTACCAGACCCTGGCGCAGCTGAAGAAAGACGGCAAGATCCGCGGTTTCGGCTTCTCCGGCAAAACCGTCGAAGGCGGGGTGAAAGCGCTGGAGCAGGGCGACTGTGCGATGGTCACCTACAACCTCAACGAACAGGCTGAGAAGGCCGTGATCGACTATGCGGCCGCCCACGGCAAGGGCATCCTGGTGAAAAAGGCGCTGGCCAGCGGCCACGTATGCCTGGAACCGGGAATGGATCCAATTCAGGCCAGTTTCACCTTGTTGTTCGCGCAAACGGGCGTCGCCAGTGCTATTGTCGGGACCATTAATCCGCTGCACCTGGCCCATAACGTAGCAACTGCTGCCCGGGTCATTCGTCAACTCTGATGCCGCCCACGCGGCCGACCCCGTCGCAAGAAGGAGCCGACATGCCGCGTACGCTCATAAGAAAGAACCCCAGCAACTTCAAGACACTGCCGCTGCACGTCGAAGCCACCCCCGAAGGCCTGAGCTACCAGAGCGTCGGCATGCCGCTCAACTTCGCCCAGACCCTGCAACGGCGCAAGCCGGTCGAGGTACCAGATGCCGAACGCTTCGCCCTGGAACTGGCGAACCTCGGCGTCTCGGTACGCCTGACCCTGCACTGGCAAAACAAGGACTACTGGGTGCTGGTGCGCCAACGCCGCCAGGACCGTGGCGATGTGGTGCTCAAGCTGATCTCCGGCTACGTCCCGGCCCATGAACTGAACCTGCCGCTGCACACCGCCATCCAGGAAATTGCCGAAGAGTGTCTGCTCGAAACCCCAGAAGGCTGGCTCGGCGGGCGCTTCAACGACACCTGGCTGCCGGCGCCCTACTCCGCCGCCCTGCATTACCGCGAGGCCCTACCGTTTCGGCTCAGCCCCTTGTCCGGCGCCGCACGCCCGGTACGCTGCGCCACCATGCAACTGATCGAGCGCCCACGGGCCTATGTGCACCTGCCGACCGCCTCGCTGCAATTGATTTATGACCTGCGCCTGGAAGTGCCGAAGGAAGCCAAGTCCCTCAGCTTGTTTCATGTGGATGAGCGTTTGGAGGGTGACCAACTGGTGGCGCGCCTGGACCGTCAGCGCCCGGACCTGTACTTGATGCCGCTCAAAGATGGCGAGCCACTGGCAGAGTTGTACACGGTCAAGAAAGACCAACTGTACCCGGCCAGCACGCGCGGCCTCTATCTGGCGGAAAGTTTTGCCCAGCAAGAGGGATGGCTGGTGCGCGATGAGCGGATTCGCTGGAAGGATTGGCTCAGGCAGCAGGGCCTGGCAGAACCGGAAAAAGACTCCAAGCTCAAGCGCTTGACCGGCAAGGCACGGCAGATGCTGCGCAAGATCGTGCCGAAGAAAAGCTAGGGGCGAGCAGGCTCGCCCCACGGGGTATCACTCGTTGTTGCGGATCTTCTCGACAATCGCAGTGGTGGAGCTGTTTTCAACCAACCCCAGCACTTTGACCGTGCCGCCGTAGGCGCTGACGATGTCCGCACCGACTACCTGATCGACAGTGTAGTCACCACCCTTGACCAGCACGTCGGGCTTGACCTGGGCCAACAGGTTTTCCGGGGTGCCTTCGGAGAAGCTGATCACCCAGTCCACCGCGCCCAGGCCCGCGAGTACCGCCATGCGCCGGTCAACACTGTTGATCGGGCGGCCAGGACCTTTCAAGCGGCTGACCGAAGCGTCATCGTTGACCGCAACGATCAAGCGATCGCCTTGGGCGCTTGCCTGCTCCAGGTACGTCACATGCCCGGCGTGCAGGATGTCAAAGCAGCCGTTGGTGAACACAATGCTTTCGTTGTGAGCTCGAGCATCGTCAATTGCCAGCAGCAACTGCTCCAGGCCCAGCACACCGCGCTCCGAGCCTTCGGAACGCTGGATCGCACGGCGCAACTCAGGTGCGCTGATGGCTGCAGTACCCAGCTTGCCCACCACAATGCCCGCGGCCAGGTTAGCCAAGGCCACGGCGTGGGGCAGTTCCTCGCCAGCCGCGATAGACGCAGCCAGAGTAGAGATTACCGTGTCACCGGCGCCCGTAACGTCAAACACTTCACGGGCACGCGCCGGCAGGTGCATCGCCGGGTGACCCGGACGCAACAGGGTCATACCGTGCTCGCCACGGGTCACCAGCAAGGCGCCCAAGTCGAGATCGGCCATCAGCGCCGCGCCCTTGCTCACCAGTTCGTGCTCATCAGCGCAACCGCCGACGATGGTTTCGAACTCACTGAGGTTGGGCGTGAGCAGGCTGGCGCCTCGGTAAACCGAGAAGTCCTTGCCCTTGGGATCGGCCAACACCGGAATGTTGCGAGCCTTGGCGGCCTGGATCAACACCTGGTGATTCTGCAAGGCGCCTTTGCCGTAGTCGGACAACACCAGCACCTTGATACCGTCGAGCAGCGCGTCGACCTGGTCGCCGAGGGCCAGGGCGTCGGTGGCGAAGGGTTCTTCGAAATCGATACGCAGCAACTGCTGGTGACGGCTCATGACCCGCAGCTTGACGATCGTCGGCTGATGAGCGATGCGCTGGAACAACGCATGCACGCCGGCACCCTGCAGGCTGTTGGCCAGACTTTCGGCCGCTTCGTCGTCGCCGGTCACCCCCACCAGGGAGGCCGGGGCGCCGAGGGCGGCAATATTGAGCGCGACGTTGGCAGCGCCACCTGGGCGGTCTTCGATTTGCTCGACCTTGACGACCGGTACCGGAGCCTCAGGGGAAATCCGTGAGGTACCACCATGCCAGTAACGGTCGAGCATGACATCGCCGACCACCAAGACAGCGGCTTGATTGAATCGCGGCATGGACAACTTCATGGAGCAACCCACATACAAAATGAACAGGGGCGCGATATTAGCACAGGGTTTGCGATGGCTTGCGACCACCGCAGGGCAAATGTGGGAGGGGATTTGCTCTCTGTAGGAGCGAGCTTGCTCGCGAAAAACTCACAGACGCCGCGTTTATTCAGGAAGCGCGGTTTATCGTTGAGGTTTTTCGCGAGCGAGCTCGCTCCTACATTTCCTTTACACCGTGATGCCGGTTGGATCAGGTGATATCAGCCTGCACCGGTGCATCCAGACCCATGGCATGCAGGCGGGCGTAGTAACCGTTCTGCGCCAACAACTCGCCATGGGTACCACGCTCGACAATCCGCCCGTCGTCCATCACCAGGATCAGGTCAGCCTTCTCGATGGTGGACAAACGGTGCGCGATCACCAGGGTCGTGCGGCCTTGCATGACCTTATCGAGTGCCGCCTGGATATGCCGCTCGGACTCGGTATCGAGGGCCGAGGTGGCCTCGTCGAGGATCAGCAACGGCGCGTTCTTGAGCAATGCACGGGCAATCGCCAAGCGCTGGCGCTGGCCGCCGGACAACAGCACACCGTTCTCACCCACCTGGGTATCGAAGCCCTTGGGCAACTGATCGATGAAGTCCTTCGCATTGGCATCCGCTGCCGCCGCTTCCACATCGGCACGAGGTGCACCGGCCAGGTCGCCGTAGGCGATGTTGTTGGTCACAGTGTCGCTGAACAGGGTCACATGCTGGGTGACCTGGGCAATGTGTTTGCGCAGGTTGAGCAACTTGTAGTCTTCAATCTCGATGCCATCGAGCAGGATTTCACCGCTTTCATGATGGTAAAAGCGCGGGATCAGGCTGGCCAGGGTCGACTTGCCACTGCCCGAGCGCCCCACCAGCGCAATCATCTGCCCAGGCTCGGCGGTGAAGCTGATGTCCTTGAGCACATGGCGATCGGTGCCAGGGTAGGTGAAGTTCAGGTGACGAACTTCCAGGCGACCGCTGACCTTGTCGCGTTCGAGAGTGCCGTGGTCGACCTCCACGTCTTCGTCCAGCTGTTCGAAGATACTTTCGGCGCCCGCCACACCTTTCTGAATAGTCGAGCTGACCTCCGAGAGCTGGCGGATCGGCTTGGGCAACAAGCCCGCCAGAGTGATGTAGGCCACCATGTCACCCGCCGAGGCGTCGCCACGCAGGTACAGCACCAGGAACATCAGCACGGCCATGGCGGAGTAGATCACCAATTGCAGCGCCGGGGTGTAGATCGCCCCGGTGCGGGTCATGCGCAGTTGCTTGTTGGTGTTGCTCTGGCTGGCCTTGAAAAAGCGCTTCTGTTCGTAGATTTCACCGCCGAAGCTGCGCACCACGCGGTAGCCCTGGATGGTCTCCGAGGCCACATGGGTCACGTCGCCCATGGCCACCTGGATCTTCTTGCTCTGCTTACGGAATTTCTTGCTGGCGGTACTGACCATCACGGCAATCAACGGCAGGATCGCGATCATTACCAACGTGAGGCGCCAGTTCATGTACAGCAAGGAGGCGAACAGGAAGATCACCGTCATGCCTTCGCGGATCACCACCTTGATAGCATCGGTCGCGGCCCCCGTGACCATGGTCACGTTGAAGGTGATGCGGGAAATCAGATGCCCGGAGTTGTGATTATCGAAGTAGCGGTTGGGCAGCGTCAGCAGGTTGTTGAACAGTTGCACCCGCAAGTCGTGGACCAGACCCAGGGAGACCTTGGCCAACAGGTAGTTGCCCAGGAACGAGCCAAGGCCCTGCCAGGCCGCGATCAGGATGATCAGCAGCGGCACTGCCTGCAGCAATTGCAGGTCGCGCAAAAAGGGCACGGTCGGGAATAGCACAGCTTCCGGATTGGAGAGACCGTCGACAAAGTACTTGAGGATGTAACCCAGCATCGGTTGGGTCGACGCGAAAATCAGAAATCCAAGGATACTCAACGCGAACAAGCCCATATAGGGCTTAACGTAACTGAGCAGGCGGAAGTATATTTTCAAGCTCGAAGGGCTTGCGCTCGGACTGGAGTCGGTCATATCACGCGGCGTTTTGAAAAAGGAGGCTGACTTTAGCACAGCTTCTCTGTTGTACTTGCACCCGGCGTAAGCCGCGGCCCGGTTGGATCCTACCGGCGACATTACTTAGCCACTAGCTTAAGATGGTCGGCTTTCTATTTCTGGAATGGCTTTACTGTATGCACTCCAAGCGCCTTACCTATGGCTCAAATCGCGTTTTCGACTTCCTGGTCCTATGGATTTTGCCTGTTGGCTTGCTGCTGCTCCTGAGTGCACTGTTCTTTGTCGGCAATCGCAATGTACTGCACCGCATTGTCTACATCCTGTTCAGCGTACCGACCTTGTTTCTGTTGTGCATGCGCCCTCGGGAATTCAAGGACCTGCTGCGCGAGCCCCTGGCAATCGCGTTCCTGGCGTTCTCCGCCTGGGCGTTGACCAGTCTGCTCTGGAGCCCGGCGCCCAGTTCCGATACTGACCTGTTCAAGCGACCATTGAATACCTTCATGCTGTTTGGCGGCTGCGGTCTGCTGCTGCATTACCGCAACGAATTGTTCAAGCCGATCTTCTTCAGCGCTGCGGTGATTGCGCTGGTGGTCAGCCTGGGTAACCTGGTGGCGTTCGCCAAGGGTTATTCGCCCGGCATGCGCATGATCGGCGGCCTGGGCGCCCT
Source organism: Pseudomonas sp. NFPP02 (assembly GCF_900119355.1). Lineage (NCBI taxonomy): Bacteria > Pseudomonadati > Pseudomonadota > Gammaproteobacteria > Pseudomonadales > Pseudomonadaceae > Pseudomonas > Pseudomonas sp. NFPP02. Next base: position 399,918 of record NZ_FPJI01000002.1, on the reverse strand, counting down.
GGACAACCCACTGCTCAGCTCGCATCTGTTTGGCTTTTTCACGGTGTACTGGCTGTATGTCTGCATGACTACCCAGCGTCTCAAGGTGCTGTGGTTCAGCGTTCCGGCCCTGGCGGTCATGACCGCCGCGGTTTTGGCAACCGGTTCACGTACTGCATTAGTAGCGTTGACGCTGGCCATCCTATGGTTGAGCTTTGTCAGCCGTAACCGCCGCGCAGCGATGCTTTTCGCCGGTATGGTGCTGGGTGCAGCCGGGCTCTTGTTGTTTTTCCCCGAAATGATCACTGGACGCGGCAGCTCGTTCCGACTCGAACTGTGGACCATGACATTACAGCTCATCGCCGAACACCCCTGGATTGGGCATAGCTACGATTCCGAGCTATACCTGACCGTATCCGATGGCTACCAACTGCGCGAACCCCACAGCTTCGCCCTCGGGGTGCTTTATTACGTCGGCATCATCGGCTTTATCCCCTGGGCCTTCATGCTCGGTTGGGCTCTATACAAAAGTCTGCAGCAACGCGCCCAGCCGCTGTTCATCCTGGCTTCGTCACTGCTGGCCTACGGCATCGGTGCGGGCCTGACCGAGGGCGGCGGCATTCTGTCGCGCCCTAAGGAGCACTGGTTCCTGCTGTGGATTCCGTTGGCAATTATCACCGGCCTGAGCCTCGCCCAGCGCCATCGCAGCCTGCTGCGCATGCCGGTGCAGAACCTCAAGCCCGCAGCGTTTGAACAACTTTGCAGCAACGCCCATGTGATTGAAGCCGATGGCCTGGGTCCCAAAGTCCTGCGCCTGGAGGACGGCAGTTTCCTCAAGCTGTTCCGCCCACGCCGCTGGTACACCTCCGGCAGCTTCAACCCGTACTCCGAGCGCTTTGCCAGCAACAGCGAGCAACTGCGCACCCTGGGCATTCCTACCCCGCACATCCTCGGGCTCTACCGCCTGAGCGACGCCAGCAGCGCGGTGCGCTACACGCCGTTGCCCGGCCTGACGTTGCGCCAAGCGCTGCAAAGCCTGGACAGCAGCCTGCGTGAATCACTGGTTGAGCGCTTTGGACGGTTCATGGCGCAACTGCACGAGCGCGGCGTGTACTTCCGTTCGCTGCACTTGGGTAACGTGTTGTTGATGGACGACGGTGAGTTCGCCCTGATCGACGTGGCTGACCTGCGCATCTACCCGTCTTCACTGCGTTACGCCTTGCGCCAACGCAACCTGCGCCACATGCAACGTTATCCTCAGGATCGCAACTGGCTGTTCGAAACGCACTTCGAACAATTGGTCAAAGGTTACGCCTCGGAGGCGAGCCCAGCGGCCACTGCGAAAATCCGCGAGCAGGTCCAGAGCCTGTAAACACCTGTAGGAGCGAGCTTGCTCGCGAAAAACTCACCGGCGCCGCGTTTATTCAGGAAGTACGCGTTATCGTTGACGTTTTTCGCGAGCAAGCTAGCTCCTACAGGGGGCGGCGTCGGTTCAGTTCTTGAGCGGCGCCAGATACAACCGCACTAGCCCGCGCAAGGTCTTGCGCCCCCAGAACTTCAAAGGGATCTGCTTGAGCACCTCCCGCGCCAACGGGCGGTCGCGGTCGGCGGTCTTGAGAAACATCGAGTTCAGGAAGTTGTAGCGAACCGCGTCATAGGCCGGGTGCTCGCTGAACTTGGCGTAGGTCTTGAGGATGTTCTGGATCATGTAGCGGTGGTTCTTGTACGTGTTGCTGGCGTGCTGGCGATACTTGGCCATCACCACGTCAAGGGCGTCGATGGTGTAGCCCGCCGCCGTGATCTTCAGTTGGATCAGCAAGTCTTCCAGGGGAATCTGCGGGTCGAAACCACCGACCTCCTCCAGCACTTCGCGACGAATCAGCATGGTCGGCGCCGGTGGAAACGGCTTGCGGTCCAGGAACAGGTCATCGAAGTCCAGACGGCGAAACGGCACGTCGCGACGCTGTTTCTTCTCCGGGTGCAGGTTGCCATCCCCGTCGATCAGCTCGATATTGCCAGCACACATGCCCACTTTCGGCTTGCCGTCCATATACGCCACCTGGGTGGCAATACGGTCCGGCAACATAATGTCATCCGAGCCGAACGGTGCGATCAGGCTACCCTTGGCGCGAGCGACCGCACCGTTCAAGGTCGCGCTGAGCCCTTGGTTCTGCTGCACCTGGAAATCAAAGCCGTGCTCGGCCTGCAAGCGCTGGATGCGTTCGACGCTGTCATCCTTGGAGCCGTCGTCGACTACCAACAGCTCGATATTGGGGTAGGTCTGCCCCAGCACGCTAAGAATGCTTTGCTCGATGTACTGACCATGGTTGTAGGAAGCGATGATCACCGAGACCAGGGGTTGTTGCTGATTCATGCTCTACCTACTTCACGCAAACCGGTTTCAATCAGGGTCAGGTACTTGTGCTTGAACTCGTCGAGGGTGTGGTTGGCCTCCAGATAGCGGAACACCTCCTCACCCTTGGCGCGCAATTGTTCATCGCTCATGGCCAGGTAAGTGTCCAGGGCCGCAGCCAATTGTTCGACGTTGCCCGGATCATGGGACAAGCCGCCCGCGCCATGCACCAGTGGCAGCATCGCCGGGCCGTTGGAGGCAATCACCGGCAGATGGCCGCTCATGCCTTCCAGCAAGGCCAGGCCCAGGCCTTCGAACAGCGACGGCATGGTCCAGATATCGAAGCCACGCACGTACTTCATGCCGTCTTCGCGAAAGCCCAGCAAGTGCGCACGGCCGGTCAGGCCCAGGCGCTCGATGTCGGCACGCAGGTCGGCTTCGGCACGGCCGGAACCAATAATCCCCACCTGCGCCTCAGGGTATTTGTCCTTGAGCGTGGCGAAGGCTTGCAGCAGGTGGGTATGGCCCTTGATCGGCACGAGGCGGCCCAGGGCGCCGATCATCCGTGCATCCGTTGGCAGGCCCAGGGCCTTGCGCGCGTCCTCACGAGACAGCTGCAAAGCCTCGGCCTGGGGAATGTCGATAGCGTTGGTGACGTAGGTGGTGTTCTCACGGGTGAAGCCGCAGTTGAGGTCTACCAGGTAGTCCTTGACCGCTTCGGACACCCCGACAAAGCGCCACGCCGGGCTGACCCAGCGCTGGGTCTGACGCCGACGGTAACCACGGGCGTACTCGCCAAAGCCGTGGGAGATGCCGATGCACAGCGGGATCTTCAACCAGCGGTTGAGCGACAGCATCATGTTCACCGACTTGAAGCGGTTACAGATGACCACGTCGAACTTCTGCTCGCGGCAGTACTTGTAGATCTGCCACATGGCGCCAAAGCGAATGCCCTTGAGGGACTTTTCCGGCAGCTCGAAATAATGGGAGTGCTCGGCCACGCTCAGGGGCTGGCCGGGCAGCGGGCGCCCACTGAGAAATCCGGAGGTCACCTCGAAGCGCTCGGCCGGCAGGGATTTGACGATTTGCTCACCCAAGTCCGCGAAGTCATGGGTCTTGACGTTGTAGTCCGGCTGTAACTGCAAAACCTTGAAACGAGGCTTCATAACTCTCCATGCAGCGATCTGGCTACGGGCATGCAGCCCGGTAAAAAGGGCGACAGGCGCATAACGGCCTGCCTTCAATCGGCTCTCAGTCCTGCTTCAGGACCCACAACAGCTCGTGACGGCGCACGGCCTTGCGGAAGAATTCGTTCTCGCCATAGGGCGATGGACTACGGCCCGCCAGCAGTTGCTGCAACCACCTACGCACTCGACGCTTGAACGGCGCTGGCGGCTGCAGGTCGTGCATCATGCCCAGGGCCATGGCCTTGTCCTGCTGCTGGCTCAAGGCGAGAGCGAAACTGCACGGCACCAGTTCCACAGCACCATCGAAACGTGGCGGCAGCGCCACGCCAGCGCCGGAATCGCCCATTGGCCAGCGGTCGTTATCATGCAGGTGATTGGCGTAGCCGAGCAATGTGTCGGGCTGCCACTCCAGGCCCTGCAAGGCTTCCAGCACTGCCGCGTGGGCGCAGATATGGTCGGCGTGAGGGTCAAGCAACGGCGTGGGCAAGACGATGACCTGGGGCCGCGCCTTGAGCAGCAGCGCCCGCAGGTCGGCGATCAGGTTATGCCAGGTCGGTGCACCATCAGCATCGCCAGGCAGAGCAAAACCATTGAACTGGCGGAACAGCCGCGTATCGGCCAAACCGGCTTCGCGGGAGGCTTGAGGCTGATCTGGCGCGGCCTGCATGGCTTGCAATTGCATGCAGAAGTACCCCAACTGCACGCACTGCGCCTCGGGCACGCCCGCCCAGCGGGGCACGGCGACGCTGTCCCAGGCCCGCAAACGGCCCTTGAGGCGCGCAGCTTCAGCCTTGGGCAGGCCCATGTGCTGATAATGCTCAGCTTCGATTTCACCGGCCGTCAGCGTGACGATCCAGCTTTCAGTCGCCTGGCTGTAAAGGCTGAACGCAGCCAGCTCGGCATCGTCGGCATGGGGCGCGATCACCATCACACGTTGCTGGCGATAGTCCGGCTGGCGAAAGCGCCACAGCGTCGGCTGCCCCTTTATCCGGCAAAAACGCCCGCGCAATTCGAGCTTGCCCGCGGCCAAGGCTTCGGCGGCGCCGGTCAGGTTCAGATAACGCCGCCCAGCGACGCCGCGCTCGAAGGCTTGCCGGTCCGGGCTTTGCAGGCCCAACAGGTCCACCGCAGGGTCGAAGAAACGCCCCAGCCAGGTACTTTTCAACTCAATGCCGACGATCAGGGTTTCATCCGCCGCCAACGGCGCATCCAGCAACAGCCGGCCCGCCTCCAGGCGCAAGCCGGGCTGTTCGCTGCCGGCCGGGAACGCGTACTCATAGCTGTCTTTGGGCGAGTAAAACAGGTGATCGGCAAACCAGGCTTCATGGGCGGCCCACAGCAGCACCGCAAGGATCAGCGGCAACCACCAGGCGACCAGTACGCCGGTGGCGACCAACACCAGCACGCCGATCAATAGCGCAATACGCTTGTTACGCCGATGGCGCTTGAGCAGTTGCTGTTTACGGCTCATACACTGAACACCGGCACCGGGTTGCACCAGCGCTCCTTGTATTCACGGTCGGAACGCCCGAAGGAGAAGCGCAGCGACTTGTTCGCCGCCCGCGCCTGCTCCCAGGCACTTTGGGTATTGAGAAAACTCAGCACGCTGCCGGGGCTGAATGCACGGGTTTCAGGGTCGACGCCGCCATTGACATACTCGGCACTGAACCACTCGTTGGACTGCACCTGATACACCAATTGCACTGCAATCGGCGCGTCGTTCAGAAACAGCACCGAGCCGAACAGGAATTCCTTGAGCAACTCCAGCACCTCGGCCAGACGCGCCGCGCCCGCCGCCGGGAAGCCCCAACGACGCTGGAACAGGTCGCAATAGATCGCCGCCAGTTCTACGCTGGAAAACTCACTGACCGCCCTTACCAAGCCGCCCGCCTCTTCCAACAGGCGCAGTTCACGCCGCTGGTTGTAGCGAAACTTCTTCGACAGGTCTTCGGGAGTACGCGCCATGGCCAATTGCTCGGCCTGGGGCTTGAGGGTGCTCACGCGCCCTTGATTGAGCGTCGACAGGTAGCGCGCACGATGACGCAACGGCAGCTGCGCATCGGCAGCAATCGGCAGGATGATCTCGGCGTTGCCCAGGTCAAACAGGCCTTTCTTGCCGCTGCGCTTGAGCACATCCTTGGACAGCGCCAGGTCGCGTCCCCAGGTGGCGATTGCCCCCTTGAGTTCACCACCGTGCTCCCAGCCCAGGTAGCGCACAGGTATCTGCGCCAGCCCGGCCAACCGCTCAATCACCTGGGGATGGGTCGCCACACTGCCGCCGTAACGCTGCCAGGCCTGGGCGTAAACCTCGGCCTCGACAGGCGCCCAGCCACGTTCACGCCAGCCCTGGAAGCGGTTCAGCATTTAAACCACGGCGTCATAAGGGTCCACGCCGTCCTTGACCACCAGGATGTCTTCCATGATCAGGTACTGCAGGTCCGAGCCGAAGAACATGTTCAGCGCGTCGGTCGGCGAGCAGATCATCGCTTCGCCACGACGGTTGAGCGAGGTGTTCAGGGACACGCCGTTACCGGTCAGCACTTCCAGCTCTTTCATCATGTCGTAGTAGCGCGGGTTGTATTCGCGCTTGAGCACCTGGGCGCGGGAAGTACCGTCTTCGTGCACCACTTCCGGTACACGGGTCTTCCACTCTTCGGCGACTTCAAAAGTGAAGGTCATGAACGGCGCCGGGTGATCGACCTTGATCATCTGCGGGGCCACGGTGTCGAGCATCGACGGGCAGAAAGGCCTCCAGCGCTCGCGGAACTTGATCTGGTGGTTGATGCGATCCGCCACGCCGGTCGCACTCGGGCAACCGATGATCGAACGACCGCCCAAGGCACGCGGGCCAAACTCCATGCGGCCCTGGAACCAGGCCACCGGGTTGCCGTCGACCATGATCTTGGCAATGCGCTTAGGCATGTTCTCGATCTTGCGCCAGTTCGGCTTGCTCTCGTGCTTGGCGCACGCGGCGATCACGTCTTCGTTGCTGTAGGACGGGCCGAGGTAGACGTGTTCCATCTTCTCGACCGGTACGCCACGAGCATGGGACACGTAGGCCGCCGCACCGACGGCGGTGCCGGCATCGCCGGAAGCCGGCTGTACGAACAGCTCTTTGACGTCGTCACGGGCAATGATTTTCTGGTTCAGCTTGACGTTCAGCGCACAGCCGCCGGCGAAGGCCAGCTTGCCGGTGTCCTTGAGGATGTCGCCCAGGTAGTGTTCGATCATCTGCAAGGCCAGTTTTTCGAACAGCGCCTGCATGCTGGCTGCATAGTGGATGTACGGTTCGTCGGCGATGTCGCCTTCGCGTTTCGGCCCCAGCCACTCGATCAGTTTTGGCGAGAAGTAGAACCCCTTGCCCTTCTCTTTGTAGCGGCGCAGGCCGATGACGTTGGCGTAGTCGGTGTTGATCACCAGTTCGCCGTTTTCAAAGGAGGCCAGGCGCGAGAAGTCGTATTTGCTGGCATCGCCGTACGGCGCCATGCCCATGACCTTGAACTCACCATCGAGCATCTCGAAACCGAGGAACTCGGTGATTGCGCCGTACAGGCCGCCGAGGGAGTCCGGATCGTAGAATTCCTTGATCTTGTGGATCTTGCCGTTTTCGCCGTAGCCAAAGAAGGTAGTGGCGTACTCGCCCTTGCCGTCAATGCCCAGGATAGCGGTTTTTTCCTGGAAGCCCGAGCAGTGGTAGGCGCTGGATGCGTGAGCCAGGTGGTGTTCTACCGGTTCAATCTTGATTTTCTTCGGATCGAAGCCCAGTTGCTCCAGGCACCAGACGATCTTGTTGCGATAGCGCTTGTAGCGACGGTTGCCCATCAGGATCGCGTCAAGGGCGCGGTCCGGGGCGTACCAGTAACGCTTGGCGTAGTGCCAGCGCGCCTCGCCGAACAGGCTTATCGGGGCGAACGGGATCGCCACCACGTCAACGTCCGAAGGCTTGATGCCAGCCTGCTCCAGGCAGAACTTCGCCGACTCGTAGGGCATGCGGTTCTTTGCATGTTTGTCGCGTACGAAGCGCTCTTCTTCGGCGGCCGCAATCAGCTTGCCGTCGATATACAGGGCTGCGGAAGGATCATGGCTAAGGGCGCCGGACAGGCCAAGAATCGTCAATGCCACTGGGGTCTAGCCTCTTTTAGTCTGCATGCAGGCGCATCGCGCCTGAAAAAAGTGTGTTTCCCGCCGGGGCGGGAAACAGCTAAAGGGCGGGATTATAGCTTAAAAGCAGTAGGAAGCTGTTAGCGCAGCTCGATGCTGCCGTCCGCGCTTTGGCGGTAGATCGTGTAGGGCAGGACGAGCGTGTCCAGGACAGCAGAAACGGGCACATCAAGAATGCCCCAGGGAATACCATTCAGCGAGAGATCACTTGCGGAGTTCGGCGGTCCATGCAAGACACACAAGTCATAAACCACGCCGCTATAAACACGCGGAACAGAGTTGCAGTACGTTTTCTTCCTCTTGAGGTTCAGAACAGTGACGTCATCGCCACGCAGTACCGTGGTCGTAGTGCCGCAGCCGCCCATGAGCAACGATATTCCCAGCAATACCAGCAACCTCAGAATAGGAGTCCGCATAGTTGATTCTTCTTGTTTGTTAATAAAGACCGAAAACCTAACACCACAGAACCAAGGCTTCAGGCTTACGCAGTCGACGCTAAGCGTAGGATGCATCCCATTGCGCCCAGCGGTAAGGATTTCGGCAAATCAGAGGGCGAGTCGTTAAACTTGTAACATTTTCGCCTACGCCCCTCACTTGCGCGCTACCAACCGGCCTTTTCATGACTCCTTCTGCCCCAACCTGCCTTGCCTTACTGCTGGGCCTGTGTAACACCGCCCAGGCCGACAATACGCCCCTGATCCTGGACCCCAGCGTGGTCACCGGCTCGCGCAGCGCCAGCCCGACGTTCGATTTGCCCTATTCCGTGGACGGCATCAACCGCGAGCAGATCAGTGACGGCCAGCTCGGCATCAACGCCTCCGAAGCCCTGTCCCGCGTGCCCGGCCTGGTGGTGCAGAACCGTCAGAATTACGCGCAAGACCTGCAGATCTCGTCCCGAGGCTTCGGCGCCCGTTCAGCATTCGGCGTGCGCGGCATCAAGCTGATCGCCGACGGCATCCCCGCCAGTACCCCGGATGGCCAGGGCCAGGCCGCGACGTTCAACCTCGACACGGCCGAGCGCATCGAAGTGCTGCGCGGCCCGGCGGCGACGCTGTATGGCAGCAACGCCGGGGGCGTGATCCAGATGTTCTCCCGCGACGGTGAAGGCCCGCCGCGTATCGGCGCCGAAACCCTGGTGGGCAGCGACGGCCTGAACAAGAACCACCTCAGCGCCGAGGGCGCGGCGAATGGCGCCGGGTTTGTGCTCGACGCCTCGCGCATGGACACCAACGGCTACCGCGATCACAGCAGCGCGCGCCGCGACCAGACCTTCGCCAAGCTCAATGTCGAGCCCGATGACGACAGCAAGCTGGCATTGATCTACAGCAGCCTGGAGCAGAACGGTACGCAAGATCCACTGGGGCAAACCTGGGCAGCGTACAAGGCAGACCCGCGCTCGGTAAGCGCCAATGCGCTGAACTACAACACGCGTAAAAGTATCGATCACCAGCAATTGGGGATGAATTACGAGCGGTATTTCGGTGGCGCGACCTTGCAGGTCAATACCTACACCGGGAGGCGCAGTGTGATTCAGTACCTGTCGATCCCCAAGGGCACGCCCGCCAACGAACGCGGCGGTGGCGTAGTGCAATTTGATCGAAAGTTCTACGGCGGCAGCGTGCGCTGGCTGCAGCCCATCGAAAGCGCGCCTGGCGAGCTGACGATCATTACCGGCCTGGACTTCGACCAAAGCGAAGACAGCCGCCATGGCTATCAGAACTACAGCGGCAACACCCTCGGCGTGAAAGGCCAACTACGCCGCGACGAAATCGACACGGCTCGCAGCCTCGACCCGTATATCCAAGCCAACTGGGCCCTCGACCGCTGGACCCTGCAAGCCGGCGTGCGCCACAGCACGATGCAAATGGACGTTGACGATCAGTTCCTGAGCAATGGCGACGCCAGCGGCAACAAGACCTACCAGAAAAACACCCCTTCGATGAGCGTGATGTACGCGTTCACCCCCGACTTGCACGCCTACATCAGCGCAGGCAAAGGCTTTGAAACCCCGACTCAGGCCGAGCTGGCCTATGCACCGGGCAACGCCGAGGGCTTCAACTTCGGCTTGAAGCCGTCTGAAAGCACGCAATATGAAATGGGCGTGAAAGCGCAACTGAACAACACGCGGATCAACGCCGCCATTTTCCAGATCACCACCGAGGACGAACTGGTGGTGCAGCAATCCATCGGTGGCCGTACCAGCTACCAGAACGCCGGTCGCACGTTGCGCCGCGGCTTCGAACTGGGTGTTGAAAGCCAGCTGAGCGACCACTGGAGCACCAGCCTCGCCTACACCCGCCTGCACGCAACCTACGACAGCGACTTTACCAGCGGCGCCAACACCATCGACAAAGGCAACTACCTCCCCGGCGTGCCACAAACCACCCTGTTCGCCGAACTGAACTGGAAACCACGGGACTGGGTCAGCACCGCCATCGAAGGCATGTACCGCAGCAAGGTCTACGTAGAAGACACCAACCAACAACACGCCGCGCCGGCCTACAGCGTCTTCAACTGGCGCGCACGGTTTGAGCAGAAGGTAGAGCACTGGACCTTTCACCAGACCCTGCGCCTGGATAATCTGCTGGATCGTCAGTACGTGGGGTCGGTGATTGTGGGGGATGGCAATAACCGCTACTACGAAGCGGCGCCGGGGCGCTCGTGGTATGCGGGGGCTGGGGCGCAGTACCAGTTCTGAATGCAGCGCCTGGACGGGCGCCATCGCGGGCAAGCCCGCTCCCACATTTTGACCGCGTTCACAGATCAAGTGTGGGAGCGGGCTTGCCCGCGATAGGTTTAACTGCCGACACCCGCCTCTTTGGGCAAGCGCTGGTCAATCACCTGGTACAGCGCACTGCCCTGCGGCCAGTTACGCATAAACCTTGCACGGTCTTTGGCATAGGCCGGCGCAAAGCTGGCAGCGGAAGAGTGCTGGCACATCGCATCCAGGTCAATCATCGCCCAGCGCCCGTCATTCCAGAACAGGTTATGGCCCTTGAAATCCCCATGGCTGATGCGCTCGCGGATCAAGTCGGCAAACAGCTGGTCCAGCGCCTGCAACTCGCTCTCGGGCGCCTCGCCGCTCTCCACATACGGCGCAAAGCGCTCGATGATGTCCGGCCCAGGCAGGTATTCGGTGACCAGATAGGCGCGGCTGCGCAACCACAGGAACCGTTTCTCCAGCACCGCCAGCGGCTTGGGTGTGGCGAAGCCCAGGAAGGCCAGGCGGTTGCCTTCGCGCCAGGAGTGCCAGGCGCGGCTCGGGCGCCAGAAGCGCTTGAGCCAATGGGCAAAACCCTTGATGTTGTAGCGCTTGATCACCAGCGGCCGGCCGGCCACGTCGACCTTGGCCACGCTCGCCGCGCCACCGGTCTTGTACAGGTGACCCTGGTCGAGCAACGCATCGGCTTGCTCAAGCACCGGCACCATCGCAGCTTCCTCTTCGCGGCGGATCGCACGCAAGCCAAAAGCGCCGCGCACCACACTGAACAGCGTGCATTCGCGGCCGGTCTTGTCCAGGTAGTCTCTCAAGCGCCAGGCGCTGACTTTACGCACCTGTTTTTCCAGGGCTTGCATTGGCAAGGCGTGTTCGCCGTTGGCCAGCAAGTAATACACCAGCAACTCTTCGGTAAAAGGTTCGAGGTTTTTCGGCAGTTGGGCGAAGAACACACCGAGGTTCTCCAGCACTCGATTGCGCGACAGCGCCTTGCCCGCCTCTTCGACACGAATGCCGGCGCCATCGATCAGATACAGCTTGCCATCCTTGCGCAACAAGTTGTCCAGGTGCAGGTCTTCTTGCCACAGGCCCTTGGCATGCATCTGGGCGATCGCGCCCAGCGCTTCGGCGAGCACAGCGGTTTGTTCGTCCGCCAACGGCGGCAGGTTTTCGACGGCGAGCCAAGCGTCGGACAGGCTTTGGGCCCCCTCGATAAATTCAAACAGCAGCCAACCACCCTCGCCGTCCTGCAAGCCATCGGCCAGCAGCAACGGCGTGGTCAGGCCTTGCTCAGCCAACAGACGCACACCCGTGAGCTCACGCTGAAAATGCCGCGCCGCCTTGCTGCCCACCAACAACTTGGCCAACACCGGGCGACCGCGCCACACGGCGGCACCCACGTAGCGCTGCCCCGGCAACACCCGCAGCAGGCTCAGCAATTGCAATTGCCCAGGGCCGGCGGCATCCGCCAGGTCAAGGGTCAGTGGCAGGCTGGGGGTACGCCCAGCCGATTTCAGCTCGGATAAACGCATCAGCGGTTCTCCTTGTGGCTGCGGCGCGCGGTCAGGCGCTGGTGCCAAGTGGACACCAGGGCACCGTCCTCGGGCTGCTCAAGGTACGCCGCCAGCAGTTGGCGCACCTGCGCATCCGACCATTGCGGCGCGCGGCGCAGCAAAGGTTCCAGGTCCTTGACCCGGTCACGCCAGCCAAACAACAGCGGGCGGGTTTTCTCCAGGTCGATCAACTGTGCGGCATACCCCTCACCGGCAGGCTGCAGGAAAATATGCTTGGGGTAAAAACAGCCATGCACCTGCCCGACGCTGTGCAGATGACGCGCCAGCTTGCCGCAGGCCAACAGGATCGCACTGTGCTGTGCTGCGCTCAATTGCGCCCACTGCTCCAGCAACGAATCCAGGTCATTCCAGCCATCCAGCGCACGGGTGAGCAGCATCGCCCGGCGCTCGCCCTTGACCTTGCGCTCACCGAAGAACGCCGCTTGCAGGGCCGGGATGCCGAGCTTTCGATACAGGCTGATGTTGCGAAACTCGCGGGCAAAACTCGGCTCGCCAAACGGCCGGTGCAAGGTGCGTGTGAGGTAGTTGCTCTGGCGTTTGAGGTAGTAGCCCTGCCCCTCAAGCTCCAGGCGATACACACTGCTCCAACCGTCGCCGCTGGTGTTCGGCTCGTCCACCGCATCCAGTTGCTTGGCCCACAGGGCGTCGAAGGTCGCCAGGCCGTTGCGCTCAAGCAGAGCGCGGTCTTCAGCCGCCAGGAAGTCACTCATTCGCGTCCCTCGAAAAACTTCACCACATGGCGAATTCGCTGTTTGTCCGACGCGGTCAGGTGCGCGCGCTGGCGATATTGCAGGTAGAAACGCAGGCGCTGGGTGGCCGACAAGTGATACTTGGCGACTTTGTCCAGGCAGGCCAAGTCCTTGGTGATGCGGTACTTGAGCCAGAAGCCGCGCCAGAAATCACCGTTGGGGCAGTCGATCAGGTACAGGGTGCGCTGGTCGTCCACCAGCAGGTTGCGCCACTTCAAGTCGTTATGGGTGAAGCGGTGATCGTGCATGGTGCGCGTGTATTCGGCGAGCTGGCGGCTGATGCCATCGACCCACCGGGGGTCTTTGAGGCGCTCATCGTGACGCTCGGCCAGCACCGACAGATCTTCGGTCTTGGGCAGTTCACGGGTGATCATGGCGCCACGGTTATAGGCCAGGCCCTTGCGGTCCAGGCCCCAGGCCACCACGTCGGCGGTGGGGATGCCCCACTTGGCGAAACGCTTGAGGTTCTGCCATTCGGACTTCACCCGCGGCCGACCCAGGTAACGACGCAGGCCCTTGCCGGCACCTACGTAGCGCTTGACGTAATAATTGACCCCGCCACGCTCCACCCGAATCACTTCCGACAACGGGTCGCGGGTCAGCCGCTCGCCTTGCAAGGCGAACACCGCGTCCAGGCTTCCAAAGTCATCCGCCAGGGCGGCGTAGGCAGGTTCCAGATTCCAACCCGCCATCAGATCGCATCCCCGTATCGTTGTTTACGCGCATACAGCTTTGCTGCCATGCGTTCCAGCGCAGACAACAGCGCGGTTTGCTCCGCCAGGATCTGGCGCAGCGGCTGCTGGAAATAGGCCTTGAGAAAACGCAGCTTGTCGCGCTGGGTCAAGCCGATCTCCAACGCGGAGTAATACAGGCCGGCCAAGTCTTTGTTGCGCCAGCGCACGGGGATCGTCGCACGCACCTGGGCACGGTGCAGGTCGATCACCGACAGCTTGAGGTTGTCGACACTGATGGGCCGGTCGGTGTGCAGCAGGAAATGGCAGAGGTAGCAGTCACGGTGGTTGACGCCACCGCGGTGCATCGCGCCCACGGTACGCGCCAGTTCAAGGGTCAAGGCATGCTTGATCGCCGGCACGGGCGGTTGCTTGACCCAGTCGAGGGTCAGGTCTTCCAGGCTGATGATGGGGGTCAGTTCCTGGGTGATGATGAACGAGTGCTGGTCGGCCGGGTTGCTGCCTTTTTCACCGAACGCCACGGCGGTCATGGTCGGTACACCAAGCGCCTGCAAGCGCTGGATCGCCACCCACTCCTGGCCCGCGCCCAACACCGGTAATTTGGCAGTAACCAGGTTCTTGAGGATTTCGCCCCAGCCGATCCCACGGTGGATCTTCACAAAATAAGGCTGGCCCTCGACCACCGTACGCAACGTACGGCGAGCGGCCAGCTCGCGGAACACCTGGCCTTCCAGCTTCTCGACCTCGGCGAACGCATCGCGTCCGGCCCACAGGGTCTTGAAGGGTTCGGCTAGAATCAACTTCATCGGTTTGGCTCCGCCAGAATCAGGTCCGCAGCGTACTGCGGCATGCTAAAGAGGTCGGCCGTCTCGGCGAAGGCCAGACCATTGCGACTCCAGGTCGCACGCGCTTGTGGGTCGTCGAGCATATCGACCAGATACTGGTTGAGCTGGGTTTGCTCGAACGGCTCGTCCAACACCCGGCCGCTCTGGGCCTTGTCGATGTAGAACGCATAGCCGCACACCTGGCTCACCAGTACCGGGAGGCCGGCGACCACCGCTTCGACCAGCACCATGCCGGCCGCCTCGTTGTACGCAGGGTGAATCAACAGGTCCGCCCCCAGCAGGAAACGCGGAATATCATTGCGGCCCTTGAAGAACTGCACCTGGTCGCCCAGGCCCAGCGCCGCGCTCTGCAATTGGAATACTTTGGGGTCGTCCTGGCCAATTACAAATAGCCGGGTGCGTTTCTTCAGGCGCGAAGGCAGAGCGGCCAGCGCCTTGAGGCTGCGGTCGACGCCCTTGGTCTTGAACCCCGAACCGATCTGCACCAACAGCAGATCATCCTCGGCCAAGCCGAATTCAGCGCGGAACTCGGCGCGGATCTCGGCAGCGTTCGGCGGCGCGCGGCGGTCGCGGGCAATACCCGGTGGCAACAGGTGAAAACGCTCGGCCTGGGTGCCGTAATACTGGGTAAACAGCTGTTGCTGATGCTCGGACAACACCATGATCTGCGTCTTGGCGTTTTTATCGAACACGGCGCGCTCGTATTCGGCAAAGTGCTTGTAGCGCCCGAACCAGCGATACATCGGGTTGCGCAGGGTCTGGGCCTTGTCCTCGAACACACCGTCGGCGGCAAAATACAGGTCCAACCCCGGCATCTTGTTGAAGCCCACCACGCGGTCCACTGGGCGCTTGGCCAGGTCGGCCTGGATCCAGGCGTAGAGCTTTTCGTTGCGGCGGTGGTTGACCAAGGCCTTGACCGGCGCCACCAGCACCTCAAAGCCTGGCGGGATATCGCCTTCCCAGATCAGGGTGTACACCCGAATGCTGTGGCCGCGCTGCTGGCATTCCAGGGCGATGCGCATGAAGTCGCGCTGCAGGCCACCGAAAGGAAAGTACTTGTACAGAACAAAAGCCAGTTGCATCAGTGCTGCTCCTCGGCCAGTAACAACGTGCTCAGCCGGCTTGCGACACGCTCAGGGTTCAAGCGCGTGAAGCACAGGGGCGACTCGCGGGCGATGTCGAACCGCCGCAGGTCGTCGGCAGTGGGTTGATAAGTGCACTGTTTTTGCAGGCAAGGCGCACACGGCCAGTCGCTGGCCAAGTGAATCTGGCCCTTGCCGTAGGCACCGGTGAGGCCTGGGTTGGTGGGGCCGAACAGGGAAATGGTCGGCACGTCCAATGCCGCCGCCAAGTGGCCAAGGCCGGTGTCGACGGCCACGCAGGCACGGGCGCTCGCCAAGACACGGGCAACGCCCGCCAGGTTGAGCTTGGGCAACACTTCGGCGTTGGGCAGGCCGAGGGCCAGGCGTTCGGCCCGCGCCTTTTCGGCGGCGTTGCCCCACGGCAGCTTTACATCGACGCCCAAACGGCCCATGCGTTCGGCCAGCTCGCGCCAATAGGCTTCGGGCCAGTGCTTGGTGTCCCAGGTAGTACCGTGCAGCAGCAATACGAACGGTTTTTTCGGCGGCAGGCCAAGCAGCTTTTCAACGCTCAGGCCGTAGTCGCCCAGGCGTTGGGGCAGGTCGTAGCCCAGCGCCACGGCGAACAGCTGGCGCAAGCGCTCCACCGCATGCTGCCCACGGGCCACGGCCAGGCGCCGCGAATAAAAGCGCGCAGCCAGGGGTTCACGCGCAGAATCTTTGTCGAAGCCGGCGATGGGCTCCCGCACATAGCGGGTCAGCCAGGCGCTTTTGAGCAAGCCCTGGGCATCGATCACCAGGTCATATTTGGTCGACTGCACCGCCTGCTTGAACCGCCGCCATTCACCGCTCTTGATGGTTTGCCAGAGGTTCTTGCGCCAGCGGCGAATCGCTACCGGGATGACCTTGTCGACCGCCGGGTGCCAGGTTGGGATTTCGGCAAAGCCTTCTTCCACCACCCAGTCGAACCGAATGCCGGGAATCGCCCGTGCTGCATCAGTGAGGGCCGGCAAGGCATGGATCACGTCGCCCAGGGATGAGGTCTTGATTACCAGAACCCGCAACTCAGTGAACCTCGACCACGTCGCCCTGCAAACGCTGCAAGGCATCGGTTACCGGCTGGGGCAGCAACTGGCGCAGGCAGTTGTAGTGGCCGAAGCGGCAGGTGCGGTCAAAACACGGACTGCAATCCAGACCCAGGCGCACCACTTCGACCTTGTCGGCCAACGGCGGAGTGAAGCCTGGGGATGTGGAGCCGTACACGGCCACCAGCGGACGGTTCAGCGCCGCCGCCACATGCATCAGGCCGGAATCGTTGGACACCACCGAGTCGGCGCACGACAACAGGTCGATGGCCTCAGCCAGGGACGTGTCGCCACTGAGGTTCACCGCTTCTTCACGCAGGCCGGGTATAAGGCGCTGGCGAATGTCTTCGCCCACCGAATGATCGTTCTTGGAACCGAACAACCACACCTGCCAGCCTTCGCGGATCTTGGTATCAGCGACTTTGGCGTAATGCTCCGACGGCCAGCGCTTGGACTCGCCAAACTCGGCGCCAGGGCACAAGGCCAATACGGGCCGATCCAGGGTGAGGCCGAACTTGGCCAGCGCCGCGTCGCGGGTCACCGGGTCGATCTGCAAGCTGGGGCGTGGGTACGGCTTGGGCAGTTCAGCACCCGGCTCGTAGGCCAAAGCCATAAAGCGTTCGATCATCAACGGGTAACGGGCTTTATCCAGGGTGCGCACGTCGTTGAGCAGCACATAGCGAAACTCGCCGCGCCAGCCGGTGCGCTTGGGGATACCGGCAAAGTACGGCACCAGCGCCGACTTCAGCGAGTTAGGCAGCAGGATCGCCTGGTCGTACTGGCCGGCCATGGACTTGCCGATGCGTCGGCGGGTCGCCAACTCAAGGGCGCCGTGGCCGAGCGGGAAGCTCAAGGCCTTGCGCACCTCGGGCATGCGCTCAAGGATCGGCCGGCTCCACTCAGGGGCGAGCACGTCGATCTGGCAGTCTGGATAGCGCAGGCGCAGGCACTGAAACAGTGTCTGTGCCATCACCATGTCACCGACCCAACTGGGCCCAACGATCAGAATATTCATGTAGTTTCCACAAACGATGCGGGGAGGCCTATGCCTCCCCGCCTCGATAATGACTGTAGATCGCGGTGCGCCAGGGAGCATCTTTATGTGGGAGCTGGCTTGCCTGCGATCGCATCACCTCGCTATCCCTGATAAACCGAGGCGCCTGCATCGCGGGCAAGCCCGGCTCCCACATCAATCCGCATCCCATATAAAAATTGGCGACGCCAATCAGTCGAGTTTCAATTTAAGCCCAGCGCCTGCCAGATTCGCATCACCTGTCGCCGCTCGTCGGCGAACTGGTCCCCGGCTACCGTACCGGCCTCGTTCTGCAAAGCCTGGCGGTGCGCGGCTGAGCGGTAAGCCTTGTACACTTCACGCAGCAAATGGGCATCGGCGGCGGGCATGAGCCCGACCTGCTCCAGGCCCTCCAGAATGCGGATATTGTCGGTGTAGCGCAGCAACGATGGATGTTGCGCAGACCACGCCAAAGCCGCGTATTGCACCATAAATTCAATATCGACGATACCTCCGGCGTCCTGCTTGAGGTCGAACAGCGCCGTGGCCTCGAAGGCATTGGCGCCCCTGCCGGCCGTCGTGGCCTTGGTGCCCAGGTTGTCACGCATCTTGGCACGCATCTCGCTGACCTCCTGGCGCAGCTTCTCCAAGTCCCGCTCACGCCCCAACACGTTAGCCCGTACCTGCTCGAACGCCTGGCCCACATCCTGGCTGCCCACCAGTACCCGCGCGCGGATCAGGGCCTGATGCTCCCAGGTCCAGGCTTCATTTTGTTGATACCGATCAAACGCCCCCAGGGAACTCACCAACAAGCCGGATGCGCCGGAAGGTCGCAGGCGCATGTCCACTTCATACAGCTGGCCGGAGTTGGTCTGGGTGGTCAGCAGGTGAATGATGCGCTGGCCCAGGCGTGTGAAGAATTGCGCGCCATCGATCGGCTTGGCACCGTCCGTCTCGGCCTGGGGGTCGCCGTCATGGATAAACACCAGGTCCAGGTCCGAACCATGCCCCAGTTCGATGCCGCCCACTTTTCCATAACCGACAATGATGAACCCAGGATCGCACAGGGTGCCGTCCAGTCGCTGCGGCGAGCCGTGACGGGCGACCGTCTGGCGCCAGGCCAGGGCCAGCACTTGTTCAAGAATCGCTTCGGCCAGCCAGGTGAGGTAGTCGCTGACCTTCATCAACGGCAGGCTGCCGGCGATTTCGGAAGCGGCCACCCGCAGGCGGTGCGCCAGTTTGAAATGGCGCAAGGCTTCCATTTGCTGCTCAAGGTCATCTTCGGGAATGCGCGTGAGGCGCTCGCGCAACTCAGCGGCCAGCTCCGGCGCCAGCGGCGGCTTGAACAAGCGGCCTTCGTTGAGCAATTCGTCCAGCAACAGCGGAAAACGGGTGATCTGCTCGGCGATCCACGGGCTGGCCGCGCACAATGTCAGCAGGCGACGCAGGGCGTCGGGGTTCTCAGTCAGCAACACCAGGTAGGCCGAACGCCGGGCAACGGCTTCCACCAGCGGCAACACGCGCTCCAGGACCAGGTCCGGGTTGGCATGTTCAACGGCCTGGGCCAGCAGGCGCGGGATGAACGCATCCAGGCGCTCGCGCCCCAGGCGCTGCATGGCGCGCAACTGCGGGCTGGCGCGCAGGCTGGCCAAGGCCTTGAGGGCCTTGGGGGCATCGGTGAAACCGCCTTCACTCAGTTGGCGACACGCGGCGTCGTCATCCTGGGACTCCTCCCACAGCGGCAGCCATTCACCACCGACCACCAATTCGCTTTCTTCGCCCTCTTCTTCATCAGGGTCGGCAATCACCTGGCGAAAGTGCCAATCCACACGGCCACGCCAGTACATCAGTCGCTCATGGAACGCGCCCCAGTCACTGAAGCCCAACATAAAGGCAATGCGTGCCTGGTCTTCGGGGCTGTCCGGCAGCATTTGCGTCTGGCGGTCGGCAATCGCCTGGATCGCATGCTCGGTGTAGCGCAGGAACTCGTAACCGCTGCGCAGCTCGCTGATCACCGCCGCGGGCAAATACCCCTGGCCTTCCAGCGTGCCCAGCACGTTCAACAGCGGGCGTTGCTGCAGGCTGAGGTCGCGGCCGCCATGGATCAGTTGGAATGCCTGCGCGATAAATTCCACCTCACGAATGCCGCCCGCGCCCAGCTTGATATTGTCGGCCATGCCCTTTCGCCGCACTTCCTGCTGGATCAGTTGCTTCATGGTGCGCAGCGCTTCGATGGCCGAGAAGTCCAGATAACGGCGAAAGACAAACGGGCGCAGCATGTCGAGCAGTTGCGCGCCAGCCACCTGGTCGCCGGCCACCACCCGCGCCTTGATCATGGCGTAGCGCTCCCAGTCCCGACCCTGGTCCTGGTAGTACTGCTCCAGCGCGTTGAAGCTCAGCACCAGGGCGCCGGCCGAACCGTAGGGGCGCAGGCGCATGTCGACGCGGAAGACAAAACCATCGACGGTCATCGGGTCCAGGGCCTTGATCAGTTTTTGACCCAGGCGAATAAAGAACTCCTGATTATCCAGGGCGCGCTTCACGCCCACCGTTTCACCACCTTCGGGATAAGCGAAGATCAAGTCGATATCCGACGACAGGTTCAGCTCCACTGCACCGAGCTTGCCCATGCCGAGGATGACCATGTGCTGTGCCTCGCCGCTGCGTGCGCCGGTCGGCGTGCCGAACTGGGCGCAGTGGCGCTGGTACAGCCATTGATAGGCCTGGTCGATGCAGGCGTCGGCCATGTCGGACAGATCGCGACAGGTTTGCACCAGGTCGGCCTGGCGTGTGAGGTCGCGCCAGATGATGCGCACCTGCTGGCGCGTGCGTTGGCGGCGCAGCACGCGGCCCAGTTCATCTTCTGTTTCGGCCTGTTGCACGGCACCGGCTATCTGGCTGCATAGCTCGCCGGGCGCGAAACCGCGGTCCAGCTCGCCCCAGGCCACCAACTCCAGCAACATCAAAGGGTCACGAACACTCTGTTCAATGACGAAATCACTGGCGGCGCACACGCGGGCGAAGTCGGCCCACCGTTGCGGCGCCCACGCAGAAAGGCCATGATCGTCATCCAGCGCGGCCACCGCGTCACGAAATGACTGTTCGGCCCGGTTGGCGTAAGGCAACAGAATGGCCGGCAGTTCGGCCAGCGTTGGAAGGCTCATGGTCTATCCTTGATCGGCGTGTAAATGGCGTGTAGTTGTGAAGGCAAGAGCCATGCTCGGTGAAGGACTGTCGAACAAAGGTTAGAAATAGCTGAAATTAAATTAATCTTGGCAGGCAATATCAAAGTTTCACCTTTTCTTGTTCGCAATAGACCAACAATAACGATTATGCTCACCAGCAAGACCGAGCCATACGCTCAGTCTTGTGTAGTTTTACTACTCGTATATACATTCGAAAGGCTGAAATGGCCGACGATTTGTAGTAAAACTACAGGACGCCGAAGCAACCTTCGGCCATCCAAGAATTTATGTCGTCTGCCCACAAGGCCAGTCGCAAACTTCAGGCAACCGATTCTGGTAGCCTTTCCGCCCTGGAGCAAGCCATGCAAGACCTCGATCCCGTCGAAACCCAGGAATGGCTGGACGCCCTGGAATCGGTTCTCGACAAAGAAGGCGAAGACCGTGCTCACTACCTGATGACCCGTATGGGCGAACTCGCGACCCGCAGCGGCTCGCAACTGCCTTACGCCATCACTACGCCATACCGCAACACCATCCCCGTTACCCACGAAGCACGCATGCCTGGCGACCTGTTCATGGAACGCCGCATTCGCTCGCTGGTACGTTGGAACGCCATGGCGATGGTAATGCGCACGAACTTGAAAGATTCGGACCTGGGCGGTCACATCTCCAGCTTCGCTTCCAGCGCAACCCTGTATGACATCGGCTTCAACTACTTCTTCCAGGCCCCGACCGACGAACACGGCGGCGACCTGATCTACTTCCAGGGCCACACCTCGCCAGGCGTCTACGCCCGTGCGTTCATGGAAGGTCGCATCAGCGAAGAACAAATGAACAACTTCCGCCAGGAAGTCGACGGTCAGGGCCTGTCGTCCTACCCTCACCCTTGGCTGATGCCTGACTTCTGGCAGTTCCCGACCGTTTCCATGGGCCTTGGCCCGATCCAGGCGATCTACCAGGCACGCTTCATGAAGTACCTGGAAGCCCGTGGGTTCATCCCGGAAGGCAAGCAGAAAGTCTGGTGCTTCCTGGGCGACGGCGAGTGCGACGAACCGGAATCCCTGGGCGCCATCTCCCTGGCCGGCCGCGAGAAGCTCGACAACCTGATCTTCGTCATCAACTGCAACCTGCAGCGCCTCGACGGCCCGGTTCGCGGCAATGGCAAGATCATCCAGGAACTCGAAGGCGTGTTCCGCGGTGCTCAGTGGAACGTGACCAAAGTCATCTGGGGCCGTTTCTGGGACCCACTGCTGGCCAAGGACGTCGACGGTATCCTGCAACGTCGCATGGACGAAGTCATCGACGGCGAGTACCAGAACTACAAGGCCAAAGACGGCGCGTTCGTTCGCGAGCACTTTTTCAACACGCCTGAACTCAAGGCCATGGTTGCCGACCTGTCCGACGACGAAATCTGGAAGCTCAACCGTGGCGGCCACGACCCGTACAAGGTCTACGCGGCGTACCACGAAGCGGTCAACCACAAAGAACAACCCACCGTCATCCTGGCCAAGACCATCAAGGGTTATGGCACCGGTGCCGGCGAAGCGAAGAACACCGCGCACAACACCAAGAAAGTCGATGTCGACAGCCTGAAGTTGTTCCGCGACCGCTTCGACATCCCGGTCAAGGACGAAGAGCTGGAGAACCTGCCGTTCTTCAAGCCAGAGCCAAACAGCGCCGAAGCCCGCTACCTGAGCGAGCGTCGCAGCGCACTGGGCGGTTTCGTACCACAGCGCCGCGCCAACAGCTTCAGCGTACCGACGCCAGACCTGAGCACCCTCAAGGCTATCCTTGACGGCTCGGGCGACCGTGAAATCTCCACCACCATGGCCTTCGTGCGCATCCTGGCGCAGCTGGTCAAGGACAAGGACATCGGCCCGCGCATCGTCCCGATCATTCCGGACGAAGCCCGTACCTTCGGTATGGAAGGCATGTTCCGTCAGTTGGGCATCTACTCCTCCGTCGGCCAGCTCTACGAGCCAGTCGATAAAGACCAGGTGATGTTCTACAAGGAAGACAAGAAGGGCCAGATCCTCGAAGAAGGCATCAACGAAGCGGGCGCCATGAGCTCCTTCATCGCTGCCGGTACTTCGTACTCCAGCCACAACCAGCCAATGCTGCCGTTCTACATCTTCTACTCGATGTTCGGCTTCCAGCGTATCGGCGACCTGGCTTGGGCCGCTGGCGACAGCCGCACCCGTGGCTTCCTGATCGGCGGCACCGCCGGCCGCACCACGCTGAACGGCGAAGGCCTGCAACACGAAGACGGTCACAGCCACATCCTGGCTGCCACCATCCCGAACTGCCGCACCTTTGATCCAACCTACGGCTATGAGCTGGCGGTGATCATCCAGGACGGCATGAAGAAGATGACCGAAGAGCAGCAGGACGTTTTCTACTACATCACCGTGATGAACGAGTCCTACCAGCAGCCAGCCATGCCGGCCGGTGTGGAAGAAGGCATCATCAAGGGCATGTACCTGCTCGAAGAAGACACCAAGGAAGCGGCGCACCACGTACAGCTGATGGGCTCCGGCACTATCCTGCGTGAAGTACGTGAAGCGGCGAAGATCCTGCGCGACGAGTTCAACGTCGGTGCCGACGTATGGAGCGTCACCAGCTTCAACGAACTGCGTCGCGATGGCCTGGCCGTAGAGCGCAGCAACCGTCTGCACCCTGGCCAGAAGCCAGCCAAGAGCTACGTCGAAGAGTGCCTGGCCGGCCGTAAGGGTCCAGTCATTGCCTCTACCGACTACATGAAACTGTTTGCTGAACAAATTCGCCAGTGGGTCCCGTCCAAGGAATTCAAAGTCCTGGGCACCGATGGTTTCGGCCGCAGTGACAGCCGCAAGAAGCTGCGTCACTTCTTCGAAGTCGACCGTCACTTCGTGGTGTTGGCAGCCCTGGAAGCCTTGGCTGACCGTGGTGAGATCGAACCCAAGGTGGTGGCTGACGCCATCGTCAAGTTCGGGATCAACCCGGAAAAACGCAACCCACTGGACTGCTGAGGAGATTTTTTGTGAGCGAACTCATTCGCGTACCTGACATCGGCAGCGGTGAAGGTGAAGTAATCGAGCTGTTTGTGAAGGTCGGCGACACCGTCGAAGCCGACCAGAGCATCCTGACCCTCGAGTCGGACAAGGCGAGCATGGAAATCCCTGCTCCCAAGGCCGGCGTGGTCAAAAGCCTGAAAGTGAAGCTGGGCGACCGCCTGAAAGAAGGCGACGAACTGCTGGAGCTGGAAATCGAAGGCGCTGCTGATGCAGCCCCTGCGGCCGCGGCTCCGGCCGCCGCTGCACCTGCACCTGCTGCTGAAAAGCCTGCCGCTGCCGAGGCTGCTCCAGCCCCGGCCGCTGCACCTGCCGCCGCGACCGTCCAGGACATTCACGTCCCGGACATCGGTTCGTCGGGCAAGGCCAAGATCATCGAGCTGCTGGTCAAGGTCGGCGACACCGTCGAAGCCGACCAGTCGCTGATCACCCTGGAGTCCGACAAGGCTTCCATGGAAATCCCATCGCCGGCTGCCGGCGTGGTGGAAAGCATCGCGGTCAAGCTGGAAGACGAAGTCGGCACCGGTGACTTCATCCTCAAGCTCAAAGTACAAGGTGCTGCGCCAGCCGCCGCACCAGCACCGGCTGCTGCTCCGGCTGCCAAGGCTGAAGCGGCACCTGCCGCTGCTGCCCCTGCTCCGGCCGCAAAAGCCGAAGCTGCGCCAGCCCCTGCGGCTGCTGCGCCTGCGCCTGCGCCAAGCGGTGCCAAGGTTCACGCCGGCCCAGCCGTGCGTCAGCTGGCCCGTGAATTTGGCGTCGAGCTGAGCGCTGTTGCAGCCAGCGGCCCTCACGGCCGTGTGCTGAAGGAAGACGTGCAGGTTTACGTCAAAGCCATGATGCAAAAAGCCAAGGAAGCTCCGGCTGCCGGCGGCGCTACCGGTGGTTCGGGCATTCCGCCGATCCGCACCGTGGATTTCAGCCGTTTCGGCGAAATCGAAGAAGTGCCGATGACCCGCCTGATGCAAATCGGCGCGGCAGGCCTGCACGCCAGCTGGCTGAACATCCCGCACGTGACTCAGTTCGACCAGGCCGATATCACCGACCTGGAAGCGTTCCGCGTTGCGCAGAAAGCCGTGGCCGAGAAGGCCGGCGTGAAGCTGACCGTGCTGCCACTGCTGCTCAAGGCCTGTGCACACCTGCTCAAGGAACTGCCGGACTTCAACAGCTCGCTGGCGCCAAGCGGCAAGGCGATCATTCGCAAGAAGTACGTGCACATCGGCTTTGCGGTCGACACCCCGGATGGCCTGCTGGTACCGGTCATCAAGAACGTCGACCAGAAGAGCCTGCTGCAACTCGCTGGCGAAGCGGCTGCGCTGGCTGCCAAGGCCCGCGACAAGAAGCTCACCCCGGACGACATGCAGGGCGCTTGCTTCACCATCTCCAGCCTCGGCCACATTGGCGGCACTGGCTTCACGCCAATCGTCAACGCGCCGGAAGTGGCGATCCTGGGTGTGTCCAAGGCCACCATCCAGCCTGTGTGGGACGGTAAAGCGTTCCAACCCAAGCTGATGCTGCCACTGTCGCTGTCCTACGATCACCGTGTGATCAACGGCGCCGCGGCTGCGCGCTTCACCCAGCGCCTGAGCCAGTTGCTGAACGACATCCGCACCATCCTGCTGTAAGTCGCAGGGCCTTCCTGTTGCCGGGAAGGCCCTTGCCACACCGATTTCCGAGCGCCACGCTCGTACCTCAACCCCGCCACTTGGCGGGGCTTTTTTTGCCTGTATTTTGTAGGAGCGAGCCTGCTGTGGCGAGGGAGCTTGCTCCCGCTGGAGTGCGAAGCGCTCCCAAGATTTTGGGGCCGCTGCGCAGCCCAGCGCAAGCAAGCTTGCTCGCCACACGCAAGCACCCTACCTGCGTCAACGCACCACCGATCACCCCAATTACAGAAATCCCTTGCGCGGCCGATAACAGGCTTATAGCACTTAGCCTTCATCCTCTCTTGTCACTGCGTCCTGCATGATGCAACCTTGCCGCAGTCGACAGTCAAGAGGGCGTGAGCCCAGCGCAGTGCGCATTTTCCCAAGCGAGTTTCCCCATGAAAAGCCAACCCGATGTCGCCCGTATGGCGGCCGAGGTAGTGACGCAATTACCGGTGCCTTCGCGCCTCGGTATGCTGCGTTTCGAGCGGCTTAATGAGGCAAGCTGGGCCCTGCTCTACCTCGATCCCAATTGCGAACGCCAGTTCGGCCTGCCGGCGGTTGAACTCTGCGCCTTGATCGGCACACCCTACGCCAGCCTGATGGAACCCCAGGCGCGCTACCAGTTGCACGATGCGATCCAGCAGCAACTGGCCCACAGCCCCCATTATCTGGTGCGCTACAACCTGCACACCCATGACGGACCGCTGAGCGTGCTGGAGATGGGCGAGGCCTACAAACAACATAACCGCCACCTGGTGCGCGGCTACCTGATGGTGGTCGAGGGGCTGTTCAGCGAGACCAGCGCACCCGCCCCGACGGTCGACCTGGAAAACCAGAACAGCCGCCTGCAAATCGCATTGGAGCTCAACCAGCGAGCGCAGCAGGAGCAGTTGCAACACCTGGAGCGAGTGCGCGCCCAGCAAGAACTGATCCTGCTGCTGGCGCGCCAACGCTACACAACGCCAAATTCCCTGCAAGAAGCCGCTGAACTCATCACGCGCAGCGCCTGCGACATTTACCAGATCGACTGCGCCAGCATCTGGAACCTCGAAGGCCATCATCTGGTACCGATCTCCGCCTATCACCGCGCCGATCAACAACACCATCTGCCTGAAGCCATCGATGCCAGCGGCTTCCCGGATTACCTGGAAGCCCTGCACTCCAGCCGCGCGATCGACGCCACCCACGCCCTGCGCGACCCACGCACCCGGGAAATGGCTGAAAGCCTGCGCGCCAAGGACATCCACGCGATGCTCGACGCCAGCATCCGCGTCGACGGCCAGGTCGTCGGCGTGCTGTGCCTGGAGCAAGGTGGCAGCCCACGCGCCTGGCAGTCCGATGAAATCGCGTTCGCCGGCGAGCTGGCAGACCAGTTCGCCCAAGTCATCAACAACCACAACCGCCGCACTGCCACCAGCGCCCTGCACTTGTTCCAGCGCGCCGTGGAGCAAAGCGCCAACGCGTTTTTGCTGGTCAATTGCGACGGCGTGGTGGAGTACGTCAACCCCAGCTTCACCGCGATTACCCAATACAGCGCCGAAGAAGTCCACGGCCATCGCCTGGCCCAACTGCCAGCTCTGGAGAACCTCAGCGAATTGCTGTTCGACGCGCCTTCGGCCCTGGCCAAAAGCAACAGCTGGCAAGGCGAGTTCAAGAGCCGCCGCAAGAACCTGGAACCGTACTGGGGCCAGCTGTCGATTTCCAAGGTGTATGGCGACAACCGCGAGCTGACCCACTACATCGGCATCTACGAAGACATCACCCAGACCAAGCTGGCGCAACAGCGCATCGAACGCCTTGCCTACACCGACAACCTGACCAACCTGGGCAATCGCCCCGCGTTCATTCGCAACCTCGACGAGCGCTTTGCCCGCGACAGCGACAGCCCGATCAGCCTGCTGTTGGTGGACATCGACAACTTCAAGCGCATCAACGACAGCCTCGGCCACCAGACTGGCGACAAGTTGTTGATCAGCCTGGCGCGCCGCCTGCGCAACAGCTTGAGCAGCGGCGGCAGCCTGGCGCGTTTTGCCAGTAACGAATTCGCGGTGCTGTTGGACGATGCCGACCTTGAGACCGGCCAGCAGGTGGCCAGCCAGTTGCTGACTACCCTCGACAAGCCGATGTTCGTCGACAACCAGTTGATCAGCGTCACCGGTTCCGTGGGCCTGGCCTGCGCGCCGCTGCATGGCCGCGACCCGCAGACCCTGATGCGCAACGCCGGCCTGGCCCTGCACAAGGCCAAAGCCAACGGTAAGCACCAAGTGCAAGTGTTTACCGAAGCGCTGAATGCCGAGGCCAGCTACAAGCTGTTCGTGGAAAACAACCTGCGCCGTGCCCTGACCCAGAACGAGCTGGACGTGTTCTACCAGCCCAAGCTATGCCTGCGCAGCGGTCGCCTGCTGGGCATGGAAGCACTGTTGCGCTGGAACCACCCGGAAAAAGGCATGATCCGCCCCGACCAGTTCATCAGCGTGGCTGAAGAAACCGGGCTGATTATCCCCATCGGCAAATGGATCGCGCGCCAGGCCTGCCGCATGAGCCGGCAATTGACGGCCGCAGGCCTGGGCAACTTGCAGGTGGCCATCAACCTGTCGCCCAAGCAATTTTCCGACCCGGACCTGGTGGCCTCGATTGCCACCATCCTCAAGGAGGAACAGCTGCCGGCCAACCTGCTGGAGCTGGAGCTGACCGAAGGCTTGCTGCTGGAAGCCACTGAAGATACGCGCCTGCAACTGGACCAGCTCAAGAGCTTCGGCCTGACCCTGGCGATGGACGACTTCGGTACCGGTTACTCGTCGCTGAGCTACTTGAAAAAATTCCCCATCGACATCATTAAGATTGATCGCAGCTTTATCCATGAAATCCCGGACAACCAGGACGACATGGAAATCACCTCGGCGGTGATCGCCATGGCCCACAACCTCAAACTCAAGGTCGTGGCCGAAGGCATCGAAACCGCTGAGCAGTTGGCGTTCCTGCGCCGGCACCGTTGCGACGTGGGCCAGGGCTACCTGTTCGACCGCCCGATCCCGGGTGCCGAGCTGATGCAGAGGCTTAAACGCTACCCGCGCGGGCCAATCGCCTGACAGCGCTGTAACACTCGGGCACACTGGCTGTCTGACAATTTACTGTTACTCAACCTGACGAGAGGACTGATCATGGTCTTGCGCTCGGAAATTCTGGTGAACAAAAACGTGCTGCCTACTCAAGAACAAGCGTTGCCTGGTCGTGAAACCCCGATGAAGTTGCCCGAAACGCACTTCGTCAACGGCAACCCACTGCTGGGCCCGTTCCTGGATGATGTCGGCTTTGCGATCTTCGGCCTGGGCTGCTTCTGGGGCGCAGAACGCAAGTTCTGGCAGCGCGACGGCGTGGTCAGCACCGTGGTTGGCTACGCCGGCGGCTTTACGCCCAACCCGACTTATGAAGAAGTCTGCTCGGGCCTGACCGGCCATAGCGAAGTGGTGCTCGTGGTGTATGACCAGGCCAAGGTGAAATACGAAGACCTGCTGAAAATGTTCTGGGAACTGCACAACCCGACCCAGGGCATGCGCCAGGGCAACGACATCGGCAGCCAGTACCGTTCGGTGATCTACGCCACCACGCCTGAGCAACTGGCGGCAGCCAAGGCCAGTGCCGAGGCGTATCAGCAAGAGCTGAGCAAGGCCGGCCTGGGTGAGATCACCACGGAAATCGAAGAGGCCCCGACGGTGTACTTCGCCGAGGCGTATCACCAGCAGTACCTGGCGAAGAACCCCCAGGGTTACTGCGGGATCGGCGGCACGGGCGTGACCTGCCCGATCTAACCCTTGTGCCAGGACGGCATTCCCACGCTCCGCGTGGGAATGCCGTCCTGGACGCTCCGCGTCCGCTTTTAACATCGTGACGCGGAGCGTCACAGGCTGCATTACCACGCGGAGCGCGGGAACGATCGGTTACTCGGCGATCAGCCAATCCATCTGCCAGCCACCCTGGGTCTGGCCCAGTTGCTTGGACAACCATGGCAGCAACTCACGCAATTCCTCTTCCAGGCCCCACGGCGGGTTGGCAATCGCCAGGCCCGAGCCGGTGAGGGTATTGGGCGTGTCCAGCGGATGCACCAGCAACTCCACACGCAGCAGCTTCGGCGCACCGGTGCCGGCCAGGTCCTGGTAGAAACGGCGCAACATGCGCTGGTCTTTCACCGGGTACCAAATCGCCGCCACCGTCTGGCGCATACGGCTAACAGCCTCCTTGAGGGACGCGGCGCAACGCTGCATTTCGTCGAGTTTTTCAAACGGCGGGTCGATCAGCATCAGCGCGCGCTTTTCCGGTACCGGCAGCAAGGCCCGTGGCACGTGCCAGCCTTCGCCCAGGTGCACTTTGACGCGGCGATCACCCTTCATGTTGTCCTTGAGCAGCACGCCATCTTCAGGGTGCTTCTCGTTGAGCAACACACGGTCCTGGGGCCGCGTGAGGCGGCGCGCCAGTTCCGGCGAGCCCGGGTAGTAGCGCAACTGGCCATCTGGGTTCATATCGTGCAGCACGCGCATGTAGTCGGCGGTGAACGGCGGCAGGTCGCTTGCGCCCCACAGGCGGGCAATGCCTTCCAGGTACTCACCGGTGCGGTTGGCCTGGTCGCCCTGCAAGTCATACAAGCCAATGCCTGCGTGAGTGTCGAGGTAGGCGAACGGCTGTTCCTTGCGCGACATCAGGGCGATGAGGCGGGTCAAGGTCAGGTGTTTGAAGACATCGGCATGGTTGCCGGCGTGAAAGGCGTGACGATAATTCATGGTTGCTCCTGCGCAGGGGGCGAAGTTTACCTTCTACCGGTGCAAAGGTGCAGGGCCGCACGGCGGGCGGCACGGAAGTGACGCTATCGCCAGGGGCTCAACTGAGCTGCGAGGCAAGGTAATCAGCCAGTGCACCATGGCTGATTTGCGGCCTGCGTGCGAAGTAGGCGACTTTATGCTGCAAGGTTGCTGGCGTAAACGCGGTATAGAGGTCAGGACGCTGCTCTTGGAGCCATTGCAGCAGGTTGTCGACCAGCACCTGCGGTGACTGCTGCGCCATATGCTTGAGCAACGATTCCGGCACCTGCCACCAGGGGCTGGCTGGGGCCGCAGTGACTGGTTTGGCCGCCACCGACAGCGGCTGGCCGTTGATCAAGTAGCGCTGGAACACTGGCAACACGCGCCCGGCCTCGTCGCCTAATGACTGCAACATCGGCAAAAGGTGCGCGCCATCCCAGAAACGCAAAAACACCGGCTGGTTTTCAGAGAGGTACACCTGGGTCAAACCCTTAAAATGCGCGATCACCACCTCCAGCGGGCTGGACGAGACCGCCAGCCAGCCCCAATCCGGCGCTTGGGTGGTGGCTATCCAATCGAGAAAGGCACTGCTCGGCTCAACGACGCCAACGTAGGGCATGACCTCATCCCAGTCAGCGTAGGCCGTGCCCGCCCAGATCGGTCGCGGCATCTTTGCAGCGGCCGTGGCTTGCCAGGCGGCGAGCGGCTTGGCGTCGCTGGCATTGCCCAGCACGGCATACAGCTGTTCATCAGGCTGCAACGGGTATTGCGCCAGCCAGGCATTGGGCGTCAAGAGCGCGGGCATCAGGACGCACTCCGTGTATGGGCGTCGATGTCGCACTGGCCGTTCTTGCAGCGCTCGCATTCTTCGCAGAACGGCGCGCTGCGTTTGAGGCTGAACACTTGTGCACGGCTTAACGGCGCGGGAACCGCTGCCAATACAGCCTCTTTCAACCCAGGCATTAACGGCGCCGGCGTCGGGGCAGGCGCGCTGCCGAGCTGGATCGGCACACTGCTGAAAATCCCGCCCGCTGACAATGTGATCGACTGCCCACCCGCCTGGATCGTCACGCTGGCACCCGCATCAATGATGATGCTTTGCCCGGCGCCCAGCGCAATGATTTGCCCGGCACGCATGTGCTGCGAACCGCCAACCACCAGATGGTCATCCTGCTTGAGCTCGGTCAAACGGTTGCCGTGGGTGATGCGCTGCTCTTCGCCCCGCAGCTCATGGCGCGACTCGCCGCCCACCTGCACGCGACGCTGGTTATCGACCTGTACCTGCTGGTCGTGCAACACATGCTGGGTCCAGTCCCGCTGGGCGCGCAGGTAGATTTCTTCGGCACCCTTGCGGTCCTCGATACGCAGTTCGTTGTAGCCACAACCGCCAGGGCTGCTCTGGCTACGCCAGAGACTACGGGTCTTGTCCGCGGGCAGGTCGAGGGGCACAGGCGTGGCGGCGTTGGGCAGGCACCCCACCACCAGCGGCATATCCATGTCGCCATTGACGAACCCCACCAGCACTTCCATGCCCACCCGGGGTATCAGCACCACGCCATAACGGTCATGGGCCCAGCCACTGGCGACCCGCAGCCAGCAACTGGAATGGTCGTTGTGCTCGCCGACACGATCCCAGGCCAGTTGCACCTTGACCCGGCCGTATTCGTCACAGTGAACCTCACTGTCAACCGGGCCGGTGACCACTGCACTTTGATATCCCGATACCGTCGGGCGCGGCTGCTCCGGCAAGGGCGGACGAAACACCGCATCCCATGGCGCGGCGACAAATGCGTTGCGATACCCTTGGCGCAGTTCCCCTCCGTCCTCCTCGGTGACCGCTTCCTCCAGCACCTGAGGCTGCTTGCCTTCATGGCGCACCTGCGTCACCAGCCACAGGTCGTTCCAGTCCTCACGGGGGTGCTCACGCAACTGCAGAAACCGGCCACTGGCCAACGCCGGCTCATCGCCCTGGCCATGGGCACTACGATAGTCGCTGCGGTACCGCTCCAGGCCACGCTGGGCGAGGCATCTGCCTTGGGCTCGGTCGGAAAACTTGCCGGGGTAGTGCTGCGCTTCAAGCTTGGGCAATGACTTGTCGACGGCTGCGCTTTCCAGCTCGACATGGGGTTTGCGAAAGTCGTAATCGCGAAGATTCAACGCCGTGGTGCAGGTCGCCAATTGCAAGGTGAAGCGCTTGATCGCAGGGTTAGCGGCGACCATTCCCGAACCAGGCCGGTACGGCGTGGGCTGATCTGCCTGGGCAAATACGGTCTGGTCATCGCCAAACACCAGCAGATGCCCTGCGGGGGAATGCTGGAAGTGATAGTGAATACCCAGCTCGGCACACAGGCGCTGGATGAACGCCAGGTCGCTCTCGCCGAACTGCACGCAATATTCACGCTCCGGGTAATCACCGCTCAACCGGAACTCAAAGCGATCACTGTGAATCCCCTGCCCTGCCAGCACCTGAGCAACAATCTGCGGCACCGTCTTATGCTGAAAAATGCGCTGGTGGCTGCTGTGTGCCAGGTACGCCAGATGCGGCGCAAGGCTGAGCTGGTAACGCGTCAGGCGCCGGCCCGAGTCGCCCTGGGCAACCCGATACACCAGGCCGTGAACGCCATGCCCCTGATCGTCGAAGCCCAAGTACACCTGGCGATGCAGCAAGCCCTCCAGGTCGATATCCGGCTGCTCGCTGACCAGCTCAAGTTCAAAACGATAGGGCTGGCTGATGGCCTCGGTGCCGTCGAACGCGAACACCTCGAAATCACTCGGCGCCCCATCCAGGGCCAGGGTAAATGCAGGTTGGTTGGCAGGAGCGAACATCCGGTGTTTCTCTGCGAAGGGTGGGCGGTCGATTCTGCACCAGCCGTTCGCCTTGCCGAGCGCTGCCTCGGCAAATAAGTAAGGTCCTACGTGAGCACCGCTGGAACCCACGAGCATCGACGGCAATTGCACCAATCAGCCCACACAAAAAAAGGCCCAGTGTCCTTCGGACGTGGGCCTTTCTTGTTCGTTCAGTAGGCGTTAAACGCCCAGCGAATTACTTGTTCAAGTTGTAATCTTTTTCCGCAGCATCAAAACGCTCGACCATGCCCACCGTCGGTGCGCCCATCTTGCTCACGAAGTAGATCGCCAGGCTGGCGAAGATGAAGCCTGGGATGATTTCGTACAGGCCCAGCAATTCGAAGTGCTTCCACACGATCACGGTGATCGCGCCGACCAGGATGCCGGCCAGGGCGCCGTTGCGGGTCATGTGCTTCCAGATGACCGAGATCAGTACCACGGGGCCGAAGGCTGCACCGAAACCGGCCCAGGCGTAGCTGACCAGGCCCAGTACGCGGTTTTCCGGGTTGGCGGCCATGGCGATGGCGATCAAGGCCACTACCAGCACCATGATGCGACCGACCCATACCAGCTCAAGCTGGGAAGCGCCTTTGCGCAGGAACGCCTTGTAGAAGTCTTCCGTCAGGGCGCTGGAGCACACCAGCAGTTGGCAGCTCAGGGTGCTCATCACAGCCGCCAGAATGGCCGACAGCAACACACCGGCAACCCATGGGTTGAACAGGATTTTGGCCAGCTCGATAAACACACGCTCTGGGTTTTCAGTCACCGGGCCCGCCACTTCCGGGTGCGCCGAGAAGTAAGCGATACCGAAGAAGCCCACCGCCACGGTGCCGCCCAAGCACAGGATCATCCAGGTCATGGAGATGCGACGCGCCTTGGCGATCGACTTAACCGAGTCCGCCGCCATGAAGCGCGCGAGGATGTGCGGCTGGCCGAAGTAGCCCAGGCCCCAGCCCATCAACGAGATAACGCCGATGAAGGTGGTGTTTTTCAGCATGTCGAAGCTGGTCGGGTCCTTGGCTTCAATGGCCAGGAAGGTGGTGTCTACGCCGCCGGTGGCCAGCAGCACGATAATCGGCGTGAGGATCAGCGCGAAGATCATCAGCGTGGCTTGCACGGTGTCGGTCCAGCTGACTGCCAGGAAACCACCGATGAAGGTGTAGGCAATAGTCGCCGCAGCACCGGCCCACAGCGCGGTCTCGTAGGACATGCCGAAGGTGCTTTCGAACAGGCGGGCGCCGGCGACGATGCCGGAGGCGCAGTAGATGGTGAAGAACACCAGGATCACCACGGCGGAGATGATCCGCAGCAGGCCGCTTTTATCTTCGAAGCGGCTGGAGAAGTAATCCGGCAGGGTCAGGGCGTCGCCGTTGTGTTCGGTCTGCACGCGCAGGCGGCCGGCCACGAACAACCAGTTGAGGTAGGCACCGACGATCAGGCCGATGGCAATCCAGCTTTCCGACAGACCGGACATGTAGATCGCGCCCGGCAAGCCCATCAACAGCCAGCCGCTCATGTCGGAAGCACCGGCGGACAAGGCTGTCACCACGCTACCGAGGCTGCGACCGCCCAGGATGTAATCGGAAAGGTTGTTGGTGGAGCGATAGGCCATCAGGCCGATCAGCACCATTGCTGCGATGTAGATCACGAACGTGATCAGGGTTGGATTACTAACGCTCATAGGAGTGACGCCCTGGCTTTGTTTTTATGTAGCGACGGTCATGGGGACGGCCACCCGTGGATAACCGGATAGACGAACCTGCATGCCGCGCATTTATGACTGGCGTTTCCCCAGGAAAGCCGCCAGCCGATGAACCCACCCAGAGGGTTGGTTGCACCTTGGTGCGCGAATGCTATTCAACAAAGCAAATAAGGTGCAACCAGTTTCTGCCGATTAAGTTGCACCCAAGTGTGTTTTAGGACAAACGCGCTTTTTTTGCTCCTTTTCGGAGCAAGAACAGCCGATCTCAGAAGCAAATGCACCAGCGCGAAGCGGATTCGGTCGTGTGTTTATTTTTTTCCGATCAAGCGTCGAATATTTAACCAACAAAAGGGTTGCACCCGGTTGCACCTCAGGATGGGCAAAGCTAATCTTGCCGCCAGCAGATGCCACTCGGTAGTGGCACCCATGAGGATAAAAAAATGGCAACGACCACCCTTGGGGTCAAACTCGACGACCCGACCCGCGAACGCCTGAAGGCCGCCGCGACCTCCATTGATCGCACGCCGCACTGGCTGATCAAGCAGGCGATTTTCAATTACCTGGAGAAACTCGAGGGTGGTGCAACCCTGTCCGAGCTCAATGGCTTGAGCACCAAGGAGGCCGATGATGCCGGCGAGGTCCAGGCCGACCACGCCCACCAGTGCTTCCTTGAGTTCGCCGAGAGCATCCTGCCGCAATCGGTATTGCGTGCCGCAATCACCGCCGCTTACCGCCGCCCCGAGCCGGAAGTGGTACCGATGCTGATCGAACAGGCGCGCCTGCCGGCACCGATGGCCGAAGCCACCAACAAGCTGGCCGCGAGCATTGCCGAAAAACTGCGCAATCAGAAGAGTGCCGGCGGCCGTGCCGGTATTGTTCAGGGCCTGCTGCAAGAATTCTCCCTGTCGTCCCAGGAAGGCGTGGCGCTGATGTGCCTGGCCGAAGCGCTGCTGCGCATCCCGGACAAAGGCACCCGCGATGCACTGATCCGCGACAAGATCAGCACCGGCAACTGGCAGCCGCATTTGGGCAACAGCCCATCGCTGTTCGTCAACGCCGCTACCTGGGGCCTGCTGCTGACTGGCAAGCTGGTGTCCACCCACAACGAAGCAGGGCTGACCTCGTCCCTGAGCCGCATCATCGGCAAGAGCGGCGAGCCGATGATCCGCAAGGGCGTCGACATGGCCATGCGCCTGATGGGCGAGCAGTTCGTCACCGGCGAAACCATCGCCGAAGCCTTGGCCAATGCGAGCAAATTCGAAGCCAAGGGCTTCCGCTATTCCTACGACATGCTCGGTGAAGCCGCACTCACCGAACACGACGCCCAGAAGTACCTGGCCTCGTACGAACAAGCCATTCATTCCATCGGCAAAGCCTCCCATGGCCGTGGGATCTATGAAGGCCCGGGCATCTCCATCAAACTCTCCGCCCTGCACCCGCGCTACAGCCGTGCGCAGTACGAGCGTGTGATGGATGAGCTGTACCCGCGCCTGCTGTCGCTGACTTTGCTGGCCAAGCAGTACGACATCGGCCTGAACATCGACGCCGAAGAAGCCGACCGCCTGGAGCTGTCCCTGGACCTGCTCGAGCGCCTGTGCTTCGAGCCGCAATTGACTGGCTGGAACGGCATCGGCTTTGTGATCCAGGCGTACCAGAAGCGTTGCCCGTATGTGATCGACTACGTCATCGACCTGGCCCGCCGCAGCC
This sequence comes from Pseudomonas sp. NFPP02, assembly GCF_900119355.1. NCBI lineage: Bacteria > Pseudomonadati > Pseudomonadota > Gammaproteobacteria > Pseudomonadales > Pseudomonadaceae > Pseudomonas > Pseudomonas sp. NFPP02. Next base: position 363,559 of record NZ_FPJI01000002.1, on the reverse strand, counting down.
GCCATCGCCTGATGATCCGCCTGGTAAAAGGCGCGTACTGGGACAGCGAAATCAAGCGCGCCCAGGTCGAAGGCCTGGAAGGCTACCCGGTGTACACCCGTAAGGTGTACACCGACGTTTCCTACATTGCCTGCGCGCGCAAACTGCTGTCGGTGCCGGAAGTCATCTACCCGCAGTTCGCCACGCACAACGCCCACACCCTGTCGGCTATCTACCACATCGCCGGTCAGAACTATTACCCCGGCCAGTACGAGTTCCAGTGCCTGCACGGCATGGGTGAACCGCTGTACGAACAGGTTGTAGGCAAGGTTTCCGAAGGTAAGTTGAACCGTCCGTGCCGTGTGTACGCGCCGGTCGGTACCCACGAAACGCTGCTGGCCTATCTGGTACGCCGCCTGCTGGAAAACGGCGCCAACACCTCGTTCGTCAACCGCATCGCTGACCAGTCCATCTCGATCCAGGAACTGGTAGCCGACCCGGTGGCCAGCATCGAGCAAATGGCAACCCAGGAAGGCGGTTTCGGCCTGCCGCACCCGCGCATCCCTTTGCCGCGTGACCTGTACGGCAGCGACCGCGCCAACTCGGCCGGTATCGACCTGGCCAACGAACATCGCCTGGCCTCGTTGTCCTGCGCCCTGCTGGCCACTGCTCACAACAACTGGAAAGCCGCACCGATGCTCGGTTGCGCCGCCAGCAATGAAGCGGCACAACCGGTTCTGAACCCATCCGACCTGCGTGATGTGGTCGGCCAGGTACAGGAAGCCACCGTCGAAGACGTCGACAACGCCATCCAGTGCGCCATCAGCGCCGCGCCGATCTGGCAGGCCACCCCGCCCGCCGAACGCGCTGCCATCCTCGAACGCGCCGCCGACCTGATGGAAGGCGAGATCCAGCCGCTGATGGGCTTGCTGGCCCGTGAAGCCGGCAAGACCTTCGCCAACGCCATCGCCGAAGTGCGTGAAGCCGTGGACTTCCTGCGTTACTACGCGGTGCAGGCGCGCAACGACTTTACCAATGACGCCCACCGCCCATTGGGCCCGGTGGTGTGCATCAGCCCGTGGAACTTCCCGCTCGCCATCTTCAGCGGCCAGGTAGCTGCAGCGCTGGCTGCTGGTAACCCGGTGCTGGCCAAGCCTGCCGAGCAGACGCCGCTGGTGGCTGCCCAGGCCGTACGTATTCTGCTTGAAGCCGGTATTCCGGAAGGCGTGCTGCAATTGCTGCCAGGCCAGGGCGAAAGCGTCGGTGCCCGTCTGGTGGGTGATGATCGCGTCAAAGGCGTGATGTTCACCGGTTCCACCGAAGTGGCGCGCCTGCTGCAACGCAATGTCGCCGGTCGCCTGGATGCCCAGGGTCGCCCGATTCCGCTGATCGCCGAAACCGGTGGCCAGAACGCGATGATCGTCGATTCCTCGGCGCTGACCGAACAAGTGGTGATCGACGTCGTATCGTCGGCCTTCGACAGCGCCGGTCAACGTTGTTCGGCCCTGCGCGTACTGTGCCTGCAGGAAGATTCGGCAGACCGTGTGGTCGAAATGCTCAAGGGCGCCATGGCTGAATGCCGCCTGGGTAACCCGGAACGCCTGTCGGTCGACATCGGCCCGGTGATCGACGCCGAAGCCAAGGCCGGTATCGAGAAACACATCCAGGCCATGCGCGACAAAGGCCGCAACGTTTACCAGGTGGCGATTGCCGACGGTGAAGAGATCAAGCGCGGCACCTTCGTGATGCCGACCCTGATCGAGCTGGAAAGCTTCGACGAACTGCAACGCGAGATCTTCGGCCCGGTATTGCACGTAGTGCGCTACAAGCGCAAAGAGATCGACCAGCTCATCGGCCAGATCAACGCTTCCGGCTACGGCCTGACCCTGGGCGTGCACACCCGCATCGACGAGACCATCGCCAAGGTGATCGACAACGTCAATGCCGGTAACGTCTACGTCAACCGCAACATTGTTGGCGCCGTGGTCGGCGTGCAGCCGTTCGGCGGCGAAGGCCTGTCCGGCACTGGCCCGAAAGCCGGTGGCCCGCTGTACCTGTACCGCTTGCTGTCGACTCGTCCTACCGATGCGATCGAGCAATCCTTCGTACGGGGCGACAAGCTGGCCGCGCCGGATGTGCGCCTGCGTGATGCCATGAGCCAATCGCTGACCGCCCTGAAAACCTGGGCCGACGGCAATAAGTTCAGCGAACTGAGCGCGTTGTGCACGCAGTTCGCCGCCCAATCGCAGAGCGGTATCACCCGCCAACTGGCCGGCCCGACTGGCGAGCGCAACAGCTACGCCATCCTGCCGCGCGAGCACGTGCTGTGCCTGGCCGAAGTGGAAGGCGACCTGCTGACCCAACTGGCGGCGGTATTGGCCGTCGGTGGTTCGGCGGTATGGCCGGAAACCGAGCTGACCAAGGCCTTGTTCCCACGCCTGCCTAAAGAGATTCAGGCGAAGATCAAGCGCGTGGCCGACTGGTCCAAGGACGACGTGGTGTTTGACGCTGTGCTGCATCACGGTGATTCCGACCAACTGCGTGCGGTGTGCCAGCAAGTGGCGCAGCGCGGTGGGGCAATTGTCGGGGTGCATGGCATGTCGCAAGGCGAAACGGCGATTGCGCTGGAGCGTCTGGTGATCGAGCGTGCGTTGAGCGTTAACACTGCTGCAGCGGGTGGTAACGCCAGCCTGATGACCATCGGCTAACTGATACAACGCGGCTGATCGCGGCTGATCGTTCCCACGCTCCGCGTGGGAATGCAGCTCAAGGACGCTCTGCGTCCAGAAGCGTGACGCGGAGCGTCAAAAGAGGCGTTCCCACGCAGAGCGTGGGAACGATCTCGATGCCTCGCCAGCGTTCTGCCCTTCTATCACTTAAATCAATCTTGCTATCCACCCTCCATTCGCGGACTTAGACTCAGGCCAATTCCTTCAAAGGTACGCCGCCATGTCCGAGACGCTGCTCAGTTCCCGCAATCTGGCTTTCGAGCTGTACGAAGTCCTCGATGCCGAGGGCCTGACCCAGCGCGAGCGGTTTGCCGAACACAACCGCGAAACCTTCGATGCCGCGATCAGCACGGCGCGCAACATCGCAGAAAAGTACTTCGCCCCTCACAACCGCAAGAACGACGAAAACGAACCGCGCTATGAAAACGGCCAGGCGATCCTGATCCCGGAGGTCAAACCCGCCGTGGACGCCTTCCTTGAAGCCGGCTTCCTCAACGCAGCACGTAGCTTTGAAGCAGGCGGCATGCAACTGCCGACCCTGTTGTCCCAGGCTTGTTTCGCGCACTTCCAATCGGCCAACGCCGCCTCGACGTCCTACCCGTTCCTGACCATGGGCGCCGCCAACCTCATTGAGAGCTTCGGCACCGAGGAGCAGAAACAACGCTTCCTGCAGCCAATGATCGACGGGCGCTTCTTCGGCACCATGGCCCTGACCGAGCCCCATGCCGGTTCCTCCCTGTCGGACATTCGGACCCGTGCAGAACCAGCGGCTGACGGCAGTTATCGGCTCAAGGGCAACAAGATCTTTATCTCCGGTGGCGACCATTCGCTGTCGGAAAACATCGTGCACATGGTGCTGGCCAAATTGCCGGACGCTCCCGCAGGCGTGAAGGGCATTTCGCTGTTTATCGTGCCCAAGTTCCTGGTCAACGATGACGGCAGCCTGGGCGCTCGCAACGATGTGCTGCTGGCGGGGCTGTTCCACAAGATGGGCTGGCGCGGCACCACGTCCACGGCGCTTAACTTTGGCGATAACGGCAACTGTGTCGGCTACCTGGTGGGCAAGCCGCACCAGGGGCTGAGCTGCATGTTCCAGATGATGAACGAGGCACGCATCGGCGTAGGCATGGGCGCGGTGATGCTCGGTTACGCCGGCTACCTTTACTCCCTGGACTACGCCCGCGAACGGCCCCAGGGGCGCCTGCCTGATAGCAAAGACCCGAGCACCGCACCGGTGGCGATCATCCAGCACGCCGACATCAAGCGCATGCTACTGACCCAGAAAGCCTATGTGGAAGGCGCCTTTGACCTCGGCCTGTACGCGGCGCGGCTGTTCGACGACACCACCACCCTGCAAACCGACACCGAGCGCAAGCAAGCCCACGAACTGCTCGACCTGCTCACGCCCATCGTCAAATCCTGGCCGTCGGAGTTCTGCCTCAAGGCCAACGAGCTGGCGATCCAGATTCTCGGCGGCCACGGCTACACCCGCGAATACCCGGTGGAGCAGTACTACCGCGACAACCGCCTGAACCCCATCCATGAAGGCACCCACGGCATCCAGTCCCTGGACCTGCTCGGGCGCAAATTGGCGCAGAACGGCGGTGCCGGCTTAAAGCAATTGATTCGCCTGATCGCTGAAACCGGAGCCCGGGCGCAAAAGCACCCTTCACTCACGGCACTGCGAGAGCCCCTGGAGCAACTTGTAAACCGGCTGCAAAGCGTCACGATTGGCCTGCTGACCGATCTCGCCCAAGGCAAGGTCAACAGCAGCCTGGCGAACTCGGCGCTGTACTTGAAAGTGTTCGGGCACACGGTGATTGGCTGGCGCTGGCTGGAACAGGCGATCCGCGCCGAAGAAGGGCTGGCCAAGGGGGAAGCGGCTGACGCGGCCTTTTATAAGGGCAAGTTCCAGGCCGCCCGGTACTTCCTGACCTGGGAAGTACCGAGCTGCCATCATGAACTGGCGATTCTTGAGGCACGCGACGATACGTGCCTGGGCATGCAGGAAGCGTGGTTCTAATAGCGGCGAAATAGTCTGGCGCGCGAACTAATGAACTAGAGTTCTAAACGACTGTGATTTCTGACAGTTACTGACGTGGCTTCTCAAGGGGTAGGCTTTCAGGTATCGAGAGCGTGTTCACACTGACTTCCATACCAATGACCTCCTGCTGCCCCTTTTGAGGAATCAACATGAAAACCACCCCGAAAATTATTCTCGTCGATAAGAACGGCGATCCTTCCATCGCAAAGGATATAACGCTTGATGAATACTTGATCTCTGCCAACTCAGGCGATGTCTTGGACGTTTTGGGAAACAAGAAAACAGTAATTAACAAAGTTTTCAAATTTACAGCCAACGACGAATACAGCATCGAAATCGTGTACGAGTAAACATCGGAAAAAGCCTGGCGCGCGCGCTGACAAACGTTGCGCACCAGCATGCTTTTATTATGGCTGCCCAATCACCTTGGAGATCACATCGACCGTGGCGCTGACTTGCTCTTGGTAACGGTCGAGTTCCTGCTGGTGAGCCTGTTGCATTTCAATCTGCTCGGCGCACAGGTTCAGCGCGGCCAGTACCAATAGTTTGTCACCGATCAGGGTCGGGTACTTTTTCTTGGTAACCGCCAGGGAGGCCTTGAGCATGGTCACGGCATGCATCAAGGTCTGATCTTCGCCGGCCGGTGCCTTGATCGAGTAATCCTCTCCGAGAATCGAAACGACCTTTATGCCCTCACTCATGCGCTGACAGGCCCTGCACTTACACGCTCAACCAGCGCCTGAATGCGGGCGGCGGTGGCGCCGTGCTTTTCTTCCTGTTCCATCAGGTTCAGTTGCAGGCTGTCGTTTTCGTCCTTGGCGCGGGCCAGCTCGGCCTTGAGGGATTCGTTGCTGCCCAGCAATTCTTGATTCTGCTGTACGAGGTCGCTGACCAGTTGTTCCAATTGGCTGAGGGATGCTTCTAACATTTTGATTTCTCGGGCTTTTAAAAAGGGCGGTGACGATAAAGAAAATTCACCTCGGATGCCAGGGTTATCCCTGGCCGCGCAGCCCGATGATGCAAGGCCGGGCCGCACTTTCGAGCCTTAGTGACTGCATTTACCCGATCTGGTTCCTGAACTCACCCAACCCCTGGTCCGATGCGACAAAAGCGCGCGCCCCCTTAAGACTTTAGTCGCATGGCCGATAAGGCGGGCACACCTCGTCTCATGGCCGCATGGATAGCGCCTCCCCCAGGACTCCAGCATGTCTCTTCGTAATATGAATATCGCCCCGAGGGCCTTCCTCGGCTTCGCGTTTATTGGCGCCTTGATGTTGTTGCTCGGTGTGTTCGCCCTGAACCAGATGAGCAAAATTCGTGCAGCCACCGAAGACATCACCTCGGCCAGCGTACCCAGCATTCGCGCCCTGGATGAATTCACCCAACTGACCCTGCGCCTGCGCGTGCTGTCGTACCGCTTGCTGACCAACCGCGAGCCGGACGTGCAGCAAAAGACCCTGGAAGCCTTCGAACTGCGCAATCAGCAGATTCGCACAGCCCAGGACATCTACGAAAAACTGATCACCAGCACCGAAGAGCGCAACGCTTACAACGAGTACGTGCGCTTGCTGGGTCAGTACCGCCAGATTGAAGAGCGCATGAAGAGCCTGTCTCGGGCCAATCAGGTCAACGAGCTGCGCAGCCTGCTCAACACCGAGTTGCTGGACAACTCCGAGCAGGTCAATGCGGTCTTGACCCGCTTGCTGGATATCAATAACGACGACGCCAACGCCACCAACCAGCGCGCCAAAGACCAATACGACATGGCCTTTGACCTGGTGGTAGGCCTGCTGGTGGTTGCCACGGCGCTGACCTTGCTGTTCGCCTGGCTGCTGACCCGCAGCATCACCCTGCCCATCGCACAGGCGCTAGAAGCCGCCGAAGAAGTGGCCGAAGGCAACCTGACGCGCCCGATCACCGTGGACGGCAACGACGAAGCCGGACGCCTGCTCGCGGCCATGGCCAAGATGCAACACAAACTGCGCGACACCCTGCAACGTATCGCCGGCTCCGCTACCCAGCTAGCGTCTGCCGCTGAAGAACTGAATGCGGTCACCGACGAAAGCGCCCGTGGCCTGACCCAGCAGAACAACGAAATCGAACAGGCCGCCACTGCCGTCAACGAGATGACCAGTGCGGTGGAAGAAGTCGCACGCAACGCGGTGAGCACCTCCGAAGCTTCGCGCAACGCCACCACCTCTGCCGGTGACGGCCGCGACCTGGTGCAGGAAACCGTTAGCGCTATCGAACGCATGAGTACCGATGTGCAGGCCACCGCCTCCCTGATTGGCGACCTGGCCAATGAATCGAGGGATATCGGCAAAGTGCTGGACGTGATCCGTGGCCTGGCCGACCAGACCAACCTGCTGGCCCTGAACGCCGCGATCGAAGCAGCGCGAGCCGGGGAAGCCGGGCGTGGTTTCGCCGTGGTGGCTGATGAAGTGCGGGCGCTGGCCCATCGCACCCAGCAGTCCACCAGCGAAATCGAGCGCATGATCGGCAGCATCCAGACAGGCACTGAACACGCGGTGGATTCGATGCGCAACAGCACCGAGCGCGCCGAATCGACACTCAACATCGCCCGAGGCGCGGGCCTGTCGCTGGACACTATCAACACGGCGATTGTGGAGATCAACGAGCGCAACCTGGTGATCGCCAGCGCGGCGGAAGAACAGGCCCAGGTGGCGCGGGAAGTGGACCGCAACCTGGTGAATATCCGTGACCTGTCGGTGCAATCGGCCACGGGCGCCAGCCAGACCAGTGCGGCGAGCGGTGAGTTGTCGCGATTGGCGGTGGACCTGAACGGGATGGTCGGAAGGTTCCGCCTCTGAAATAAGCCTTTGCTCACACCGCATACCCTGTGGGAGCTGGCTTGCCTGCGATAGCAATCTATCAGCTAACGCCCCTGGCGCCTGGCACACCGCAATCGCAGGCAAGCCAGCTCCCACATTTGATCGATGCGCAGCCACAAAAGCTTTTTGACAGCGCAGCAATTCAACAGGTTAGAATCCCTGGCACGCAGACTGCATGGTCAGTTTGCGTCCTGCCTTCCCCTGCCCTGGAGTACTGCCTTTGAATGCGACGACCATCAACAGCCTGTTCTTGATCGGCGCGTTGCTGGTGACTGCGAGCATTCTGGTGAGTTCGCTTTCGTCACGCCTGGGTATCCCCATCCTGGTGATTATCCTGGCCGTGGGCATGACCGCCGGGGTCGATGGCGGTGGCATCATTTTCGATAACTACCCGACCGCCTATCTGGTGGGCAACCTCGCCCTCGCCGTGATCCTGCTCGACGGCGGTTTGCGCACCCGGGTGGCGAGTTTCCGCGTGGCGCTGTGGCCGGCCTTGTCCCTGGCCACGGTGGGGGTGTTGATTACCACCGGCCTCACGGGCATGGCGGCGGCCTGGCTGTTCGACCTCAACATCATCCAAGGCTTGCTGATCGGCGCCATCGTCGGCTCCACGGACGCCGCGGCGGTATTCTCGCTACTGGGCGGCAAGGGCCTCAACGAACGGGTCAGCGCCAGCCTGGAAATCGAATCCGGCAGCAACGATCCGATGGCGGTGTTCCTCACCGTCACCCTGATCGACATGCTCGCCAGCGGCCAGACCGGCCTGCACTGGAGCCTGCTCACGCACCTGATCCGCGAATTCGGCATCGGTGGCCTGGTAGGCCTGGGCGGCGGCTGGCTGATGTTGCAGCTGGTCAACCGCATCAACCTGGCCAACGGCCTGTACCCGATCCTGGTGATTGCCGGCGGCCTGTTCGTGTTTGCCCTGACCAACGCCCTGCACGGCAGCGGCTTCCTCGCCGTGTACCTGTGCGGGCTGGTGATCGGCAACCGCCCGGTGCGCAGCCGCCATGGCATTTTGCACATGCTCGACGGCATGGCCTGGCTGGCGCAGATCGGGATGTTCTTGGTGCTGGGCCTGCTGGTCACGCCTCACGATTTGCTGCCCATCGCCCTGCCCGCCCTGGGCCTGGCGCTGTGGATGATCCTGTTTGCCCGGCCGCTGTCGGTGATGGTTGGCCTGCTGCCATTCAAGGCGTTCCACGGGCGCGAAAAAGCCTTTATAGCCTGGGTGGGCCTGCGCGGCGCGGTACCGATCATCCTCGCGGTGTTCCCGCTGATGGCCGGCCTGCCCCATGCGCAGCTGTACTTCAACCTGGCATTCTTTATCGTGCTGGTCTCGCTGTTGGTGCAGGGCACCAGCCTGCCGTGGGTGGCCAAGTTGCTCAAAGTCACCGTACCGCCAGACCCGGCGCCGATCTCCCGCGCGGCCCTGGAAGTGCACGTTACCAGCGAGTGGGAGCTGTTCGTCTACCGCCTGGGCGCCGAAAAATGGTGCATCGGCGCGGCCCTGCGCGAGCTGAAAATGCCCGAAGGCACGCGCATCGCCGCGCTGTTTCGTGGCCAGCAACTGCTCCATCCGTCGGGTAGTACGGTGCTGGAAGTCGGCGATTTGCTCTGTGTGATCGGCCACGAACACAACCTGCCGGCCCTGGGCAAATTGTTCAGCCAGGCGCCGCAACGGGGCCTCGATTTGCGCTTCTTCGGTGACTTCGTACTCGAAGGCGACGCCCAGCTGGGCGCGGTTTCCGCCTTGTACGGGCTCAAGCTTGAAGGTATCGACCCGGACATGCCATTGAGCCGCTTCATTACCCAGAAGGTTGGCGGTGCACCGGTAGTCGGCGACCAGGTGGAGTGGAACAACACCATCTGGACCGTCGCCGTCATGGACGGGAACAAGATTGGCAAAGTCGGCGTCAGATTCCCCGAAGGAAGTCGCCCGGGCCCCGGACTCTTCCTCTAAACTGCGGGACAACGACGCCCCGATTCTTCACTTTGCAAGACCGGTCTCTATGCCAACCCTGCGTACTTTTCTCGCCACTGCCCTGCTGGGCCTGACCCTTTGTGTTGGCAGCGTATACGCCGCCGACCCGCCCAGCGCCGAAGCCGTCCAGCAAAGCCTGGATAAACTGCCCGACCGCAAGCTGCCTGACGCCGACATGAAGGCGCTGCAGGCGACCCTGCAACAGACCCTGACCTACCTGGGCAATCAGCAGGACTACGAGCAGCGCCTGGCCGACCTCAAGCGCCAGCTGGAAGAGGCCCCGCGCCAGACCAATGAGAACCAGCGTGAGCTGGCGCGCCTCAAGGCCACCAAAATCATTCCGGTGGCCCAACGCTACGCCAGCCTGCCGGTGCCGCAGCTTGAGCAGTTATTGGTGCAACGCAGCACCCAGCAAGGCGACCTGCAAAAAGAACTGGCCGACGCCAACAGCCTGACCATCGCCGCCCAGACCCGCCCCGAACGCGCCCAGACCGAAATCAGCAGCAGCCAGACGCGCATCCAGCAAATCAACGCGACGCTCAAGCTTGGCAAAGACAATGGCAAACCTCTCAGCGGCGACCAGCGCAACCAGCTCAACGCCGAACTGGCGGCCCTGAATGCCTTGATTCCCCTGCGCCGCCAGGAATTGGCCGGCAACAGCCAGCTGCAAGATTTGGGCAACAGCCAGCATGACCTGATCCAGGAAAAAACCGCACGCCTGGAGCAGGAAATCCAGGACCTGCAAACCCTGATCAACCAGAAACGCCTGGCCCAGTCCCAGCAGACGGTGACCCAACAGTCCATCGAAGCGCAGAAAGCCGGCGGCAGTAGCATCCTGGCCAAGGAAAGCGCAGACAACCTGAAGCTGTCCGACTACCTGCTCAAAAGCACCGACCGCCTCAACGACCTGACCCAGAAAAACCTGCAGACCAAGCAGCAACTGGACACCGTGACCCAAAGCGATTCGGCCCTGGACGAGCAGATCAACGTGCTCAAGGGCAGCCTGCTGCTGTCCAAGATTCTCTATAAACAAAAGCAGGCCCTGCCGCGTCTCACCGTGGACAAAGACCTGGCCGACGACATCGCCAACATTCGCCTGTACCAGTTTGAGGTCAACCAACAGCGTGAGCTGATTACCTCCCCCAGCGCCTATGTGGACAACCTGCTGGCCAACCAGCCACCGGATGAGGTCACCCCGCAGCTGCGCCGCACCTTGCTGGAAGTGGCGATCACCCGCAGCGACCTGTTGGAGCGTCTGAGCCGCGAGCTGAGTGCACTGCTCAACGAATCCATCACCCTGCAACTGAACCAGAAACAACTGCTCAGCACCGCCAGCACCCTGCGCGCCACGCTCGACGAGCAAATGTTCTGGATCCCCAGCAACAAGCCGCTGGACACTGAATGGCTGGAAACCGTACCGGCGCATCTGAGCAAACAGGTCACCACCCTGCCCTGGGCGTCCAGCGTCAGTGAGCTGTATGACGGCCTGACCCAACGCCCACTGCTGTTCCTGCCGCTGCTGTTGCTGATCGGCGCGCTGTTGTGGCGACGCAATGCGCTGTATGTGCGCCTGAAAAAGGTTCACCAGGACATCGGCCACTTCAAGCGCGACAGCCAGTGGCATACGCCGCAGGCCATCCTGATCAACATCCTGCTGGCGATGCCCGTGGCCCTTGGCCTGGCGCTGTGCGGCTACGCGTTGCAGATCGACGCCCGCGGGCAAAACGCCAACCTGGGGGCGGCCTTGCTGCAGATCGCCCAAGCCTGGCTGGTGTTCTACACCGCCTACCGCATCCTCGCGCCGGGCGGCGTGGCGGAGCTGCACTTTCGCTGGGAGAGGCCGCAGGTCGAATTCCTGCAAGGCTGGATACGCAAGCTCGGGCTGGTGGTACTGGCGCTGGTGGCCGTGGTCGCGATTGCCGAACATCAACCGGCGGCGCTGGCTGACGACGTGCTGGGTATCGCCGTGGTACTGACCTGCTACGGGCTGATGGCCTGGCTGCTGGGCCGCCTGCTGCTGAACAGCCCGACCCACGAAAAGGCCTCGTTGTTTCGCAAAGCTATCGGCGTGGTGTTCACCGCCCTGCCCATCGCACTGTTTATTGCCGTGTGCTTTGGCTATTACTACACCGCACTGAAACTCAGCGACCGGCTGATCAATACCCTGTACCTGCTGATGTTCTGGCTGGTGATCGAAGCCACCTTCGTGCGCGGCCTGGGTGTTGCCGCACGGCGCCTGGCCTACGCCCGGGCCCTGGCCAAACGCCAGGCAGCCAAGGAGGCCGGTGACGGCGAAGCGGTGATCGAAGAGCCGACCCTGGACATCGAGCAGGTCAACGAACAGTCCATGCGCCTGATCCGCCTGGCCCTGCTCGGCGGCTTTATCGCGGCGCTGTACTGGGTGTGGTCGGACCTGATCTCGGTATTTTCCTACCTGGACAACGTCACCCTGTACGAATACACCAGCGGCACAGGTGCAAATATCAGCATGGTGCCCATCAGCATCGGCGACCTGCTGGGCGCGTCGATCATCATCGGTATCACCTTCGCCCTGGCGCGCAACCTGCCCGGCCTGCTCGAAGTCCTGGTGCTGTCCAAGCTCGACCTGGCCCAAGGCAGCGCCTACGCCACCACCACCTTGCTGTCCTACATCATTGCCGGCGTGGGCTTTGTCACCACCCTTTCCACACTCGGTGTGAGCTGGGACAAGCTGCAATGGCTGGTGGCCGCGCTGTCGGTGGGCCTGGGTTTCGGCATGCAGGAGATCTTCGCCAACTTCATCTCCGGCATCATGATTTTATTCGAACGCCCGGTGCGCATCGGCGACACCATTACCATCGGCAACCTGTCGGGTACGGTAAGCAAGATCCGCATTCGTGCCACCACCATCACCGACTTCGACAACAAGGACATCATCGTCCCCAACAAAACCTTCATCACCGGGCAACTGATCAACTGGTCGCTGACCGACACCATCACCCGTGTCACCCTGAAACTGGGCGTGGACTACGGCTCCGACCTGGACCTGGTGAAGGAATTGCTACTCAAGGCGGCGCGAGAAAACCCACGAGTACTCAAAGAGCCGGAACCCCACGTGTACTTCCTCAACTTCGGCGAAAGCACCCTCGACCACGAGCTGCGCATGCATGTTCGCGACCTGGGCGACCGCAACCCGGTGTTGGACGAGGTCAACCGCTATATCAATCGTGAATTCAAGAAACAGCACATCAACATCTCGTTCCGGCAGATGGAAATCTACCTGAAGAATCTTCACGGCCAGGAATACAAATTGGTGCCGGCCGAAGACGAGCGCAAGACCATCGCCGAGCCCATCGACAAGCCCGACGCCCCGGAGCCTCCCGTAGGCAAAGTGGCGGATGCGCCAGAGCCGCCACCCAGCAAACTCGACTAAACGCCCTATCACCAGCAGAATGCTCGGACATTCTGCTGGAGATGGCCGGTGAAAGCCCTCGACGAACTGACCTTCGACAACCGCTTCGCACGCCTGGGCGACGCATTCTCGACCCACGTACTGCCAGAGCCCCTCGACGAGCCGCGCTTGGTCGTCGCGAGCAAGGCCGCCATGGCCCTGCTCGATCTCGACCCGGCCGTGGCCGAAACCCCGGTATTTGCCGAGCTGTTCGGCGGCCACAAGCTGTGGGCCGAGGCAGAACCACGGGCGATGGTGTATTCCGGTCATCAATTCGGCGGCTACACGCCGCAACTGGGCGATGGCCGCGGGTTATTGCTGGGCGAGGTCTATAACGAGGCCGGCGAGCATTGGGATTTGCACCTCAAGGGCGCCGGGATGACGCCTTACTCGCGCATGGGCGACGGGCGTGCCGTGTTGCGCTCTTCGATTCGTGAATTCCTCGCCTCCGAGGCCCTGCATGCGCTAGGCATCCCCACCAGCCGCGCCCTGTGCGTGATCGGTTCCAGCACGCCGGTATGGCGGGAGAAACAGGAACGCGGGGCGATGGTTTTACGCCTGGCCCACAGCCATATTCGCTTCGGACACTTCGAATATTTCTACTACACCAAGAAGCCTGAGCAGCAGGCCGAACTCGCCGAGCACGTGCTGAACCTGCACTACCCCGAATGCCGCGAGCAACCCGAGCCTTACCTGGCGATGTTCCGCGAAATCGTCGAGCGCAACGCCGAAATGATCGCCAAATGGCAGGCTTATGGTTTTTGCCACGGCGTGATGAACACCGACAACATGTCGATCCTGGGCATTACCTTCGACTTCGGGCCCTTCGCGTTTCTCGACGATTTTGACGCGCACTTCATCTGCAACCATTCCGATCATGAAGGCCGCTACTCCTTCAGCAACCAGGTGCCGATAGGGCAGTGGAACCTCAGCGCCTTGGCACAGGCGCTCACGCCATTCATCAGCGTTGAGGCACTGAAGGAAGCCCTCGGCCTGTACCTGCCGCTGTATCAAGCGCACTACCTGGACCTGATGCGCCGCCGGCTGGGGCTGACCACCGCCGAAGAAGACGACCAGACGCTGGTGGAGGGTTTGCTCAAGCTGATGCAGAACAGCGGTGTGGACTACACGCTATTCTTCCGCCGCCTGGGCGACGAATCGGCGACGTTAGCCGTGGCGCGGTTGCGTGATGACTTTGTCGACATGGCCGGGTTTGATGCCTGGGCCGAGCGGTACAAGGCCCGTGTTGCACGGGATGGGGATTACACCCAGGAACAGCGCCGTGAGCGCATGCACGCGGTCAACCCGCTATATATCCTGCGTAACTACCTGGCCCAAAACGCCATCACCGCCGCCGAATCAGGCGACTACAGCGAAGTGCGGCGGCTGCATGACGTGCTGACCAGGCCGTTTGAGGAACAAGCGGGCATGGAGCAGTACGCGCAACGGCCCCCGGATTGGGGTAAGCATTTGGAGATTAGTTGTTCGTCGTGACCCCTTAGATAAAGGTCTCCACCGACACCCCGAAACGCTCGGCCAGCCAACGAATCTGGCGCACGTTGAGCTGGCGTTTTCCGCTCAGTATCTCCGAGACAACCGATTGCGCCCCAACGCCAGGAAGGTCACTCTGGGTAAGATTGTGCTCGCGCATCATGTAGCGCAGCACATCGACCCCGCTGGCTACGGGCATTGGGCGATGCTCACGATCATAAGCTTCGATCCAGTCGCTCAGAATGTCGACCAGGCTCATCAGCGGGCTGTCCTCGTCTTCACCCACCAGACTCAATAGCTCATCCAAACCGCATACCAATGCGTCGTAATCTGCCTCGTTTTCCGGCTTGCGCAGCACAGGCGAAACGAACTGCCAGTGCTCTGCCGCCACTCGCATAAGTGCGCTCATCTGATTTTTTCCTTCCATTTGTTTTTCTCATAATCACGGTGGTCAAGCAGGTGTTTGATGTAAACGCGCTGCATTCGATACTGCACCGACGCAATCAACCTCAGCTTGTTACCGCCAATATCAAATACATGAAATTCACCTACCTTGTCGGTGGCGGGAAACATGGCTTTCATTGCGGCAAAGTCCTTGGGGGCGTTGCGCTTGATCACGCGATACCACTGATCCAGAGCTGTTGCAGAGCGCGGCCATTTTTCTTTTGCTTCCCAGATCCTGCTTTCACTGATGACTCGCATGCAACGTCCTTATCGCATCTTGCTATGAAGGGTAAACCTGAATTCGAACTATCGCAATTTGCTATAGCCGCAAACAGACCGGTGGTGCACAACAAAAAGCCTAGCCACACCGTTCACGCTGGCGAGGACGAAAATGTGAGCGAATAAGTATCTATATCCTTGACAAACCTCTGTCTCGACACCAAATACCCAACTGGCCAAACCCCAGGAGCCTCCGATGTCCGAACCTCTTGTCATCCCCTGCCCTCATTGCAACGGCCTCAACCGTATCCCCGGCGAACGCCTGGGTGACGCGCCCAAGTGCGGGCGTTGCAAGCAGCCGGTGTTGCTGAACAAACCCTTTGATTTGAAACAGGGCGACTATGCCAGCCAGATCAAGGGCGACCTGCCGCTTTTGGTCGATGTGTGGGCCGACTGGTGTGGGCCGTGCAAGTCGTTTGCGCCGGTATTCGAACAGGCCGCCGGGCAGTTGGAAGGCAAGTGCCGGCTGGCGAAGCTGGACAGCGAGGCTAACCAGCAGCTGTCGGCGCAATTGGGGATTCGCTCGATTCCCAGTTTGATTCTGTTCAAGAACGGCCGCGAAGTGGCGCGCCAGAGCGGGGCATTCCCGTTGCCGCAGTTGATGAGTTGGTTGAGCAGCCAGGGGGTGTAAACATTCCCCTCAATCAACTCGGTCAATGTGGGAGCTGGCTTGCCTGCGATGCAGGCGACTCGGTCGGTCTGATACACCGAGGCGATGCCATCGCAGGCAAGCCAGCTCCCACATTGAATGCATTTCAGCTTCAGGTCAGCAGGGCTTCACGGTCCATCATCTGGCTGACCAGCATGACGCCCAGTTCGCTTAGCTGGTGGATGGCCAGCGCTACGTCGCGGTGTTCGCCGGTGAGGTCGTTGGACAGGTTGAGCAGCAAGGTGCGCACCGAGGAGAAGGTTTCGTAGCTGTTGAGCACCAGGGTTTCGGTGGGGAGGTTGGGTGTAACGGTGAATAAATTCATATTTTCGTTCTCTGCCAGGGCCATCGCCTTCTTGCTACTAAACAAGGGGCGGCAGCTGTACGCAGGTTAGTAGACCGGTAGAACGAAAGCAAAACCCGGCGCACCCTAAGGCGCCCTGCGCACAGCCACCATCAGATAGGCAAAAAACGCCATGCTTGGAGCGATGCACATGCTTTCGTCTGAGTGGGCTACTAAACCCGATCACTGAACATTCAGCGACCGGCAAACCTTAGAGACGCCCATCCAGACGCACAAGCCGGCGGATTCTGGCGTAGCTGTAGGCAAGGTTACAAGGCACAAGCCCAATTACCAGAGGAGTCCTACAGACTCTGTGAGACAAATCCAACTCACCTGTCGAAATGCAATCCAAACTGTGGGAGCTGGCTTGCCTGCGATTCAGTCAACTCGGTGATTCAGGCACACCGAGTCGATATCTTCGCAGGCAAGCCAGCTCCCACATTTGGATCGCGGTGCCTCATCTCGATCAGCGTGGGCTGTCAGGCCGTAACCGGCAAGCCCGGCTCCCACCGTGTTCGGTGTTGCCTGTTGGGTCAGGCGTTTTCCAGCAGGTTGTGCAGGTCTACGAACTGCTGCGTCAGCTTATGCCGTGGGTCCAGGTGGATCAGCGGCTTGCTCTCCTGGTGCGACTCGCGCATACGCACGGAGCTGGCCAGGTACACCGGCAGTACCGGCAGCCCTTCGGCAATCAACTCATCGAGAATCTGTTGCGGCAGGCTCGCCCGTGCCTGGAATTGGTTGACCACGATGCCTTCCACTTCCAGGCCTTCGTTATGGTCGTCCTTCAATTCTTCGATCTCACCCAGCAGGCCATACAGGGCCTGGCGGGAAAAGCTGTCGCAATCGAAAGGGATCAGTACGCGATCGGCGGCAATCAGCGCTGAAACCGCGTAAAAATTCAGCGCTGGAGGCGTATCCAGGTAGATTCGGTCGTAATCTTCGCTCAGTTCATCCAGCAGCTTTCGCAACTTGTTGATCTTGTGCTTGGCCTCAAGCTTGGGCTGCAGGTCGGCCAGTTCCGGGGTGGCGGTGATCACATGCAGGTTATCGAACGGGGTTTCGTAGATATCTACCCTGTTTTTCTTCGAAAACGGCCCCGTCGACAGGGTTTGCTTGAAAAAATCCGCGATTCCCATGGGGATGTCGTCGCCCGTCAGCCCGGTGAGGTACTGAGTTGAGTTGGCCTGTGCATCGAGGTCCACCAACAGGGTTCGATAACCTTCGCTGGCGCTGACCGCCGCCAGGTTGCAGGCGATGCTGGACTTGCCCACACCGCCTTTTTGATTGAACACCACGCGCCGCATGGAAAAACCTCCGTGTATCAATGAATCCCCCGAGTGTAGAGCGCAAAAGCGCTGGTTAGCTACCTCGTTCATCCTCACGCGCTGTCTGGCTCACAAATGAATGGAAACCGCGCAACGATCGAGTCCGGCCTTCGCTCGCCGATAATCTGTAAATTCTTCCAACTTATTTGTGATCAATAGTGAACAAACTTTCACCACTATTTGCTAGAACCCCACGGCACCGGGATAATGCGCGCCATACGGCCATTGCTCCCTGTCCCGGAATCCGGGGCCATTGGCCGCACATGGAAGCCCGCAGGGGCGGGATAACTTCTCAGTGATCAACTTCAACATCGCCCAATGGCGCGCCTGGGCTCCTGGCCTTGCGAGTGCGGACGACTGGTACGCCTGGTGCCGGGACCCGGTGTTGCCGCCTGTCAGCGAAGCGTCCCCCGATGTGTCATTTTTGCCAGCCATGCAGCGCCGTCGTCTGAGCCGGTTGGCGCGCATGGCGTTCAGCGTCAGCTGGCCGCTGGCCGAGGGCCTTGAAGACCTGCCGCTGGTGTTTATTTCCCGCCACGGCGAAACCCCGCGCACCCTGGACATCCTCAGCGACCTGGCCAACGAGCAGCCGCTGTCGCCCACTCAGTTCAGCCTGTCGGTGCATAACGCGGTGATTGGCCTGTGGTCAATCCTGCGCAATGAAACCAGCGAGATGACCGCCCTCGCCGCCGCCGGCGATGGCCTCGAACACGGCCTGCTCGAAGCCGCCGCGTTGCTCAACGAAGGCGCCGCCGCCGTATTGCTGGTGATCACCGAAGAACAACCGCCCCACGCCTACGCCAGCTGGATTACGGATGTGCCGTTCCCCTATGCCCTCGGCCTGTTGCTCACGCCGGGCGACGAGTGGCAACTGGAACTCACCACCGGCACTGTCCAACTCACTCAAACCCAGTGGCCCCACGCCCTGAACCTGCTGCGCACCCTGCTGACCGAACAGGGCGCCTGCCAACATGCCTGGAAGAACCGAGTATGGAACTGGCAACGCAAGCCCTGACCCACAAGCCACGGCAGGCCTATTACTGGCGCCTGTTCGCCACGGCCCTCAGCTTTTGCCTGTTTGGCATCGGCGGGCTGTGCCTGCGTTTGCTGGTGTTTCCGCTGCTCAGTTGCCTGCCGGGCGATGCCAGCCAGCATCAACGGCGCGCACGCCACACCATCAGTTGCCTGTTCTGGTTTTTCATTCGCTTGATGAAGGGCCTGGGCATTCTCACCTACAGCGTCGAGGGAGCCGAAAAGCTTGGCCGCCCTGGCCAGATGATCGTCGCCAACCACCCGTCGCTGATCGACGTGGTGTTCCTGATCGGCCTGATGCGCCAGACCAACTGCGTGGTCAAGCAGAGCCTGTTCCAGAACCCGTTCACCCGCAGCCCGGTGCGCGATGCCGGCTATATCAGCAACGACGGCAGTGCCGACATGCTCGATGCCGCAGCCGACGCCCTGCGCGCCGGCCAGACGCTGATCATCTTTCCCGAAGGCACCCGCACCACGCCGGGCGCAGCGCCGGCCTTTCATCGCGGCGGTGCAGCCATTGCGCTGCGTGGTGCGACAATCATCACGCCAGTGGTGATCAAGGTCAGCCCCACCACCCTGACCAAGGCCGAACCCTGGTATCGCATCCCCCACCGTCGATTTCACTTCAGTTTGCGCGTGGGCGCCGATATAGAGCCACAAGCGTTTGCCGCAGTCGGGCCCGCGCCCCAGGCTTCACGCAAGCTCAACGATCACCTGCATCACTATTTCATTAAGGAGCTCGCCGAAGATGAGCGACCAACACCGCCTTGAGCACGACATAAAGACGCTGATCATCGAGGCCCTGGGCCTGGAAGACATCAGCCCCGACGATATTGGCAGCGACCAGACCCTGTTTGGCGAAGGCCTGGGCCTGGATTCGGTCGATGCGCTGGAATTGGGCCTGGCGATCCAGAAAAAATACGGCATCAAAATCGATGCCGACGCCAAGGACACCCGCAATCACTTCACCAACGTGGCCAGCCTTGCGGCGTTCGTCACGGCCCGACAGGCAGCTTGAGACCGTACCATGCAAACTCGTGACGATATCTTCAACACCCTGCGCGACGCCTTGGTGGAACTGTTTGAACTGCCCCCGGAACGCGTCACCCTCGACGCCAACCTGTACCAGGACCTGGAAATCGACAGCATCGACGCCGTGGACCTGATCGACCACATCAAGCGCCAGACCGGCAAGAAAATCGCCGCCGAAGAGTTCAAGGCGGTACGCACGGTGAACGACGTGGTAGAGGCGGTGTACCGTCTGGTCCAGCCCGCCGCATGAGCCGGTTGATCGGCCTTGGCCTGTTATTGGCGGGGCTGCTGTACCCCTTCGCGGTGTATTACGGCACCGAGCATTTTGCACCTTGGCAGTTCGGCTTGCTGCTGGGCAGCCTGTGGCTGTTGCGCGCGCTCACCGCTGCGCGGCGCCCGGGCAGCCGTTGGATGGCGGTGGTGGTGATCGTGTTTTGCCTGGCACTGGCATGGTTCGATAACCCCCAGTGGCTGCGCTGGTACCCGAGCCTGGTCAGCGGATTCATGCTGGCGCTGTTCGGCCTGAGCCTGAAGTACGGCCCGCCGATAGTCGAGCGCCTGGCACGCATGACCGACCCGCACCTGCCGCCCCACGCGGTGGTGTATACCCGCCGGGTCACCCTGGTGTGGAGTGTGTTTTTTCTCTGTAATGGCCTGCTCGCCGCCGCGCTCACCCTGTGGGCGCCGCTGAGCTGGTGGACGTTGTACAACGGCCTGATCGCCTACGGGTTGATGGGCTTGTTGTTTGCCGTGGAATGGCTGGTACGACAAAGGGTTCGAGGCCGCGTATGAAAGGGTTGAAACTTGAGCACTTGCTGCTTGAGCCACTGCAAGATCGCGGGGTGACCGCCGAGCCCCTCATGAATCACGCGCAACTGTGCGAGCACTCCCTGAGCCTCGCCGCAGGCCTCAAGGCCCGGGGTATCCGGCGCCTGGCCGTGCACCTGGAAGACGCCGGCCTGCTGGCGATTGCGCTGCTGGGCGCCTGGCGGGCCGGTGCGAGCGTACTGCTGCCCGCCGACCTGCAACCCCAGACGCGCCAGCGCTGGGCCGACGCCGTGGATGCCTGGCTGGTCGAAGCCAGCGACCTGGACGCGCTGTATCAAGCGCCCTTGAGTGCCGCCGCCCTCGACCTGGACAACTGCCAACTGAGCCTGTGCACCTCCGGCTCCAGCGGCGAGCCCAAGCGCATCGACAAGTCCCTGCGCCAGTTGGTCAATGAAGTAGAGGCGCTGGAAGCCCTGTGGGGCAAAGATCTCAAGGACGCCTGCATCATCGGCAGCGTCGCTACCCAGCATATCTACGGCTTGCTGTTTCGCGTGTTGTGGCCGCTGTGTGCCGGCCGCACCTTTGTACGCAAGCAACTGGCGTTCCCCGAAGACATGCAGCGCGCCAGCCGAGAGCACCGGCAATTTGCCTGGGTGGCCAGCCCGGCGTTGCTCAAGCGCATGGGCGACAACCTCGACTGGCCGGCACTGAGCCAGGTTGCGCGAGTGTTTTCCTCCGGCGGTGCATTGCCGATTGAAGCTGCCGGCAGCCTCTACGACCGTTTACAGCAATGGCCGACGGAAATCCTCGGCAGCTCGGAAACCGGCGGCATCGCCTGGCGCCAGGGTGCGCAACCCTGGCAGCCGTTTGCCGACGTGCAACTGAGCCAGGATGCCGACGGCGCTTTACGCATCGCCTCAAAGTACTTGCCCGAAGGGCATGTCGAACAGACAGCCGACGCCGTTCGCCTGCATGCCGATGGGCGCTTCGAACTGCTGGGCCGCCTGGACCGTATCGTCAAGCTGGAAGAAAAACGCATCTCCCTGCCGATGTTGGAACAAGCGCTGATCGCCCATGAATGGGTGTGCGACACCCGCCTGGGCGTGGTGCAGGAAAACCGTGCGTCCCTGGGTGCCGTGGTGGTGCTCACCGACGCGGGGCTGCATGCCTTGCGCAACCAGGGACGCCGCACGCTCACCCAGACCCTGCGCCAGCACCTGAGCCAACATTGCGAAGCCCTGGCCTTGCCACGCCGCTGGCGCTTGTTGCGCCAACTGCCGCTGAACAGCCAGGGCAAATTGCCCCAGGCCGATATCGAAGCCTTGTTGCTGGCGCCTCGCCCCAAGGGGCCTGAGGTGTTGGCACAAGTCGAAACCGAAGGTGAATGGACCTTGCAACTGAGCATCCCACCGGACCTGGCCTATTTCAGCGGGCACTTCCCGGTCACCCCGGTATTGCCGGGGGTGGTGCAGGTGGAATGGGCGTTCAACCTGGGCCAACAATTGCTCGACCTGCCAACCCGGTTCGCCGGCATGGAAGTGCTCAAGTTCCAGCAACTGGTGCGCCCGGGCGATCACATCGAATTGCATCTGCGCTTTGATCGGGAGCGTAGCAAACTGTACTTCGCCTATCGCAATGGGGTTGCAGCGTGCTCAAGCGGGCGGATCGTGCTGGAGGCCGCGCATGCATAACCTGTTCTTGTGGCGAGGGAGCTTGCTCCCGCTGGAGTGCGAAGCGCTCCCAACCCAGGCATCACCCACTCCCAGGATGATCTCGGTCGCCTCCATTGGGGCTGCTTCGCAGCCCAGCGGGAGCAAGCTCCCTCGCCACGGGGTTTGCGCAGGCTTTGAATATGCATAACCCCTGCGCTTTGATCCCGGTATACAACCACGAAGCCGCCGTGCCGGCCGTGGTCCACAGTGTGCTGAAGAGCGGCCTGCCCTGCCTCTTGGTGGACGATGGCAGCAGCGCCTCGTGCGCAGCCGTGCTGGCGCAGTTGGCGACGCTGGATAACGTCACCCTGCTGACCCTGCCCAGCAACCAGGGCAAGGGCGCCGCCGTGATGACCGGTTTTCGCGAAGCAGCGCGCCTGGGCTACACCCACGCTCTGCAAGTGGACGCCGATGGCCAGCACGACCTGCGCGAAGTCCAGACCTTTATCCACACCTCACGCCAGCACCCCGAGGCCGTCATCTGCGGCTACCCCGAATACGACGACAGCGTGCCCAAGGGTCGCCTGTACGCACGTTACCTGACCCACGTGTGGGTGTGGATCAATACCCTGTCGCTTGAGATTCGCGACTCGATGTGCGGCTTTCGCGTGTACCCACTGGCGCCGACCCTGGCGCTGATGGACTCGGCCTACATTGGCACGCACATGGATTTCGACTCGGACATCCTGGTACGCCTGGCCTGGCGCAACCAGCCGATGCGCTGGCTGCCCACCCAGGTGCACTACCCCACCGACGGCCTGTCGCACTTTCGCTTGTTGCGTGACAACCTGCGCATCAGCGCCATGCACACGCGGTTGTTCTTCGGCATGCTCGTGCGCGCGCCGATGATCCTGTGGCGACGGTGGCAAGCATGAACGACAGCACCAAGCATTGGGCCGACCGCGAGGAACGCGGCAGCTTCTGGCTGATGAAATTCACCGCGGTCGCGGTCAAAGTCCTCGGCCGTCGCCTATTGAGCCCGTTGCTCTACAGCATCGTCTTTTACTTCTTCCTGTTCGGCCGCACCGCACGCCACAGCGCCTGGCAATACCAGCAGCGGCTGGCGCAATGGAGCGGGCGCAATGACTTGCTGCCGAGCCACCGCACAGTCTTTGCCCAGTTCATGGCCTTCGCCGATTCGCTGCTCGACAAGCTGGACGTGTGGAACGGCAAGCTGCGCCTGGAGCAAATCGAGATCAACGACCCGGCGCAGTTGCGCAGTCAACTGCGTGGCGAGCGCGGGCAGATGCTGGTGGGTGCGCACCTGGGTAACCTGGAAGTGTGCCGTGCCCTGGCGGAGATTGGTGAACAGGTCACCATGAACGTGCTGGTGCACACCAAGCACGCCGAGCGTTTCAACCGCCTGCTGGGCGAGGCCGGCGCGACCCATTTGCGCCTGATCCAGGTCAGCGAATTGGACCCGGCCACCATGCTGCTGCTCAGCCAGCGCCTGGACGATGGCGAGTGGCTGGCGATTGCCGGCGACCGCATCCCGCTGCACGGCGGGCGCACGGTGCGCGTGGACTTCCTCGGACACACGGCGGCATTTCCCCAAGGCCCATGGCTGCTGGCGGGCTTGCTCAAGTGCCCGGTCAATCTGCTGATGTGTCTCAAGCACCAGGACCGCTATCGCCTGACTATCGAGCCCTTTGCCGATTTGATCGAATGGAAGCGCAGCACCCGTGAGCAAGTCATTGCCGAATGGACCACCCGCTACGCCGCACGCCTGGGCCAGTTCTGCCTGCAAGCGCCCCAACAATGGTTCAACTTTTACCCTTTCTGGAAGACCGATGACGACGCCTCTTGAGCCCATCACCTTTGGTGAACGCCCCCTGCGCATCGAAGACGTGCTGGCCCTGGCCAACCGCCAGGTGCCCACTCGCCTGCAGGACGATGCCGCGTACCGCCAACGCATCGCCAAGGGCGCGCAGTTCCTCGACTCGCTGCTGGACAAGGAAGGCGTGATCTACGGCGTGACCACCGGCTACGGCGACTCCTGCGTAGTGGCGGTGCCGCTGGAGCACGTCGAAGCCTTGCCGCGTCATCTGTACACCTTTCACGGTTGCGGCCTGGGCAAATTGCTTGATGCCCAGGCTACTCGCGCCGTACTGGCGGCGCGTTTGCAGTCGCTGTGCCATGGCGTGTCCGGGGTGCGTGTGGAACTGCTGGAACGCCTGCATGCCTTCCTCGAAAACGATGTGTTGCCACTGATCCCGGAAGAAGGCTCGGTCGGCGCCAGTGGTGATCTGACGCCGCTGTCCTATGTGGCTGCGACCTTGTCCGGCGAACGTGAAGTGCTGTTCCGTGGCGAACGCCGCCCGGCGGCCGACGTACACCGCGAGCTGGGCTGGGAGCCGCTGGTACTGCGGCCCAAGGAAGCCCTGGCACTGATGAACGGCACCGCAGTGATGACTGGCCTGGCCTGCCTGGCCTTTGCCCGCGCCGACTACCTGTTGCAACTGGCCACGCGCATCACCGCGCTCAACGTGGTGGCGCTGCAAGGCAACCCCGAACACTTCGACGAGCGCCTGTTCGCCGCCAAGCCGCACCCTGGGCAGATGCAAGTCGCCGCGTGGCTGCGCAAGGACCTGGCCATCGACGCGCCCACCGCCCCCCTGCATCGCCTGCAAGACCGTTATTCGTTGCGCTGCGCGCCCCACGTGCTCGGCGTATTGGCGGACAGCCTGAACTGGCTGCGCTCGTTCATCGAGATCGAACTGAACAGCGCCAACGACAACCCGATCATCGACGCCGAAGAAGAACGTGTGCTGCATGGCGGGCACTTCTACGGCGGGCATATCGCCTTCGCCATGGACAGCCTCAAGACCCTGGTCGCCAACGTTGCCGACCTGCTCGACCGCCAGCTCGCACTGTTGGTGGACGTGCGCTACAACCATGGCCTGCCGAGCAACCTCTCAGGCGCCCCGGCTGACCGCGCCATGATCAACCACGGCTTCAAGGCCGTGCAGATCGGCACCAGCGCCTGGACCGCCGAAGCGCTGAAAAACACCATGCCGGCCAGCGTGTTCTCGCGCTCCACCGAGTGCCACAACCAGGACAAGGTGAGCATGGGCACCATCGCTGCCCGCGATGCGATCCGCGTGCTGGAGTTGACCGAACAGGTCGCCGCCGCGACCCTGCTCGCCGCCCACCAGGGCGTGTGGCTGCGCGCCCGGGCCGAGGATGCCCGCCCACTGCCACCAGCACTGGCCGCGATGCACGCCGAACTGGCCCAGGACTTTGCGCCGGTCATCGAAGACCGCGCCCTGGAAGGCGAACTGCGCCTGTGCCTGCAACGTATCGCCGCGCAACACTGGAGGCTGCATGCGTAGTCCCGGCGTGTTGCACAGCGACACTGAAATCCTTGTGCCTTTTTTCGACATCGACACCATGAACGTGGTGTGGCACGGGCATTACGTGAAGTACCTGGAAGTGGCGCGCTGTGCGTTGCTGGACAAGATCGGCCATAACTATACGGCGATGCTCGAAGCCGGCTACGCCTGGCCGGTGATCGACATGCAGCTACGCTATGTACGCGGCGCGACCTTCGGCCAGACCATCAACGTGCGCGCCAGCCTGGTGGAATGGGAGAACCGTTTGAAGGTCAATTATTTGATCACCGACCTGGCCAGCGGCGAGCGTTTGACCCGCGCCAGCACCGTGCAAGTGGCGGTGCAAATCGCCAGCCGCGAGATGCAGCTGGCCTCGCCCAAAGTCTTTACCGACGCCGTAGAGAGAGCCCTGGAATGAGACCCCCTGTAGGAGCGAGCTTGCTCGCGAAGATCGCCAACGATAACGCGGGGCGCCTGACACCCCGTGGGGCCCTCAGGTTTTTCGCGAGCAAGCTCGCTCCTACGGTGGCTGCGTTGTTGCTGAGCTTCAGCGCCCAGGCTTTTGACTTGCAGCAGTTGAGCGATCAGCTTGCCAAACCCTTAGTGATCCACGGCAACTTCACCCAGGAAAAGCACCTGCGCGCCCTGCCCCAGCCATTGGTGAGCAAAGGCACCTTCGTGCTCGCCAAGGATCACGGCCTGCTGTGGCTGTTGAAAACTCCGCTGCAACAGGACTACCGCATCACCTCCCAAGGCATTGCCCGCCGTGACGCCAATGGCTGGCAACTACTGCCAAACAAGAGTGCCGGCGCCGAACAGAATCGTTTGTTCCTGGCGGTACTGCAGGGCGACAGCAGTGGCCTGCAGCGCGACTTCGACCTGCAACTGCAAGGCGAGGCCCAACAATGGAAGCTCACGCTGACCCCGCGTTCGCTGCTGCTCAAGCAAGTGTTCACCCAGATCAATATCGACGGTGGCGCACTGGTGCGCACCATTGAACTGCTGGAAACCCAAGGCGACAGCACGCTGTTGCGCATGCAGGACAGTACCGCCGACCAGCCGTTGAGCAATGCGGAGCAACACGACTTTGCCCAGTGAGCGCCTGCTGCCGCGCCTGTTCCTGACCTTGCTGGTGGCCGTGCTGGCCCTGGCAGGCTGGCAGTGGCGTGACGGCGCGCCGTTGTCGGCCAACCTGATGGAACTGGTGCCCGGCAGCACGCCGGACGCCTTGGAACTGCAAGCCGAACAGCGCATGCAAGAGCCGCTCAACCGCGAAATGCTGGTACTGGTGGGGCATGCCGACCGCCAGCAAGCGGTGGCCGTGGCGCAGCAACTGGGTGAGCGTTGGCAGGCCAGCGGCCTGTTTGAAAAGGTGCAGTGGAACCTGCAAGCCGACTTGCCAGCGTTGCGCGAACAACTGCTGCGTGGGCGTTTGTCGATGCTCTCGTCCAAGGACCGCGAACAACTGATCCAGCAGCCTGAGGCGTTCATCCAGCAACGCGTGCAATCGCTGTTCGACCCCTTCACCGGTTTCAGCCTGGTGCCAAGCCAGGACGATTGGCTCGGCCTCACCGGGCGCATCCAGAACAGCCAACCGCAACACGGTGCGGTGCAAATGGACATCGGCAGCGGCGCCTTGATCGCCGATGCCGACGGCAAAAGCTGGGTGCTGCTGCGGGCCCGCACTACCGGCAACGCCTTCGACATAAAGTTGCCGCTGCAAGTGGCGGACTTGCTGAAGGCCAGCCGCGAGCAAGCCAGCGCACACGGCGCGCAACTGCTCGCCGCCAGCGGTTTGCTCTATGCGGCCAACGGGCAACAGCAGGCCACTCGGGAAATGACCTGGGTCGGCGGCGGCGCCACCCTGGGCATCCTGTTATTGCTGCTGCTGGCGTTCCGACGCTGGCGAGTGTTGCTGGCGTTCGTGCCGGTACTGGTGGGCATGCTGTTTGGCGCGGTGGCATGTGTGGCGCTGTTTGGGCATATGCATGTGATGACCCTGGTGCTGGGTTCCAGCCTGATCGGCGTGGCAGTGGATTACCCGCTGCATTACCTGTCCAAAAGCTGGAGCCTGCAGCCGTGGCGCAGTTGGCCGGCGTTGCGCCTGACCCTGCCAGGGCTGAGCCTGAGCCTGGCCACCAGCGCTATCGGCTACCTGGCGCTGGCCTGGACGCCTTTCCCGGCGCTGACCCAGATTGCGGTGTTCTCGGCTGCCGGTTTGGTCGGTGCCTATTTGTGCGCCGTGTGCCTGTTGCCCGCGCTGCTCAAGGGCGTGG
Source organism: Pseudomonas sp. NFPP02 (assembly GCF_900119355.1). NCBI lineage: Bacteria > Pseudomonadati > Pseudomonadota > Gammaproteobacteria > Pseudomonadales > Pseudomonadaceae > Pseudomonas > Pseudomonas sp. NFPP02. The sequence continues at coordinate 335,858 of NZ_FPJI01000002.1, read as the reverse complement.
AACTGCGCCCGGCGCAATGGCCGCTGCGTGTCGCCCAAAGCCTATGGCAGCTGCGCACGGCCTTGCTCAAACGCGTGCCCAGTTCGGTACTGCTGGTGGGGGTGCTGCTGTTCTGCGCGGCGGGCCTGTGGCAACTGAACACTAAAAACGATATCCGCCAATGGATCGGTGCGCCGCCGCAGTTGCTGCACGAAGCCCAGGCCGTGGCGCGCATCACCGGGTTCCAGCCCACCAGCCAGTTTTTCCTGGTGCGAGCGGACAATCAGCAGCAGTTGCTGGAGCGCCAGGCCGCCCTGGGCAAACGCTTGGACCAGTTGGTGCAGATGGACAAGCTCCAGGGCTACCTGGCGCTCAATCAACTGGTCAACCTCGCCGCCGAACAACAACAGTTGCGCGAGGCGCTGAACAACCTGGCGCCGCACTGGCAACCGCTACTGGACCTCGGCGTGCCCCTCAGCGCCCTGCAAGCCGAAGTGGCGCAGTTGCAGGCGCTGCCCACCGCAGACATCGGCGCCGCATTGCAAGGCCCGCTGGCCGAGCCTTGGCGCACGCTGTGGCTCGGCCCGGTGGACGGTGGCGTGGCGGCCATGGTCAGCCTGCAAGGCTTGAACAACCCGGCGCTGCTGCGGGTGCAGGCACTGGACTTGCCAGGCGTGCAGTTGGTGGACCGCTTGGGTGACTTGAACCGGGTGTTTGCCGACACGCAGATCAGCGCTGCCGAATTGAAGTTGCTGTCTTGCGTGCTGATCGTGCTATTGCTGATTGCGCCCTTCGGCTTTGGCGGCGCCTTACGTATCGTTGCCTTGCCGCTGCTGGCTGCGTTGTGCAGCCTGGCCAGCCTCGGTTGGCTGGGCCAGCCGCTGACTTTGTTCAGCCTGTTTGGCCTGCTGCTGGTCACGGCCATCAGCGTCGACTATGCGATTTTAATGCGCGAGCAGATCGGCGGCCCTGCCGTCAGCCTGTTGGGAACGCTGCTGGCGGCGCTGACGACCTGGTTGTCGTTCGGCCTGCTGGCCGTCTCCAGTACACCGGCCGTGAGCAATTTCGGCTTGTCGGTCAGCCTGGGCCTGGCGTTCAGCTTTATGCTGGCACCCTGGGCCAGCCGCCAGAAACACGCCTTATGAATGTGATTAGCGCCCATGCGGCAAGGAGCCCTCGTGCCCACAGTTGAAATGGAACGTCGCCAGGTGGTGGTGATCGGTGCCGGGCCTTCCGGTGCCATCGCGGCCGCGCTGTTAAAGCGCAAAGGGCATGATGTATTGATCATCGAGCGCGAGCATTTCCCGCGTTTCTCGATTGGCGAAAGCCTGCTGTCGCACTGCATCGACTTTATCGAAGAAGCCGGCATGCTCGACGCTGTGCAAGCTGCAGGCTTCCAGGTAAAAACCGGCGCGGCCTTCGCCTGGGGCGAGCGCTACAGTGCCTTTGATTTCAGCGACACCTTCAGCAACGGCAAGCCCACCACCTTTCAGGTGCAGCGCGGCGAGTTCGACAAATTGCTGGCCGACCAGGCGGCGTTGCAAGGCGTGGAAATCCGCTACGGCCAAACCATTGTCGGCGTGGATTTTTCTGCCGAGAGCCGGTATTTGCATGTGCGCCGCCAGAATGGCAGCGAGTACCACCTCAAGGCCAGGTTCGTGCTCGATGCCAGCGGCTACGGCCGTGTGTTGCCACGCCTGCTTGACCTGGAAGCACCGTCGAATTTCCCGCTGCGCCAGGCCGTATTCACCCACGTCGAAGACCGTATCGAACACCCAGGCTTTGACCGCAGCAAAATCCTGGTGACCACTCACCCGACCAAGCGCGATATCTGGTTCTGGACCATCCCGTTCAGTAACGGCCGTTGCTCGGTAGGCGTGGTCGCAGCCAAAGAGCATTTCGAGGGTGCCGACAGCGACCTCGACGCCTGCCTGCGCGGCTTTGTCGAGCAAACCCCAAGCCTGTCCGCCGTGCTGCAAAACGCCGTCTGGGATACCCCGGCGCGCACCATCGGCGGCTACTCGGCCAACGTCAAAACCCTGCACGGCCCAGGCTTTGCGCTACTGGGCAATGCGGCGGAATTCCTCGACCCGGTGTTCTCTTCCGGCGTGACCATTGCCATGCGTTCGGCCAGCATGGCCGCAGGAGTACTGCACCGCCAATTGAGCGGCGAAACGGTGGACTGGCAAACCGAGTTCGCCGAACCGCTCAAGCGCGGTGTCGATACCTTCCGTTGCTACGTCGAGGGCTGGTACGCGGGCACGTTCCAGGACGTGATTTTCCATCCTGGCAGTTCACCGGAGATTCGCCGCATGATCAGCTCTATCCTGGCCGGTTACGCCTGGGATGAACGCAACCCGTTTGTCAGCGAGCCGAAACGGCGCTTGCGGATGTTGTCGGATATTTGTGCGAGTGAAGCGGTATGAGCAGCCCTGGCGTTGAAAAAAACTACCTGAGTCAAAACTACGTCGAAGAAACCAAGTTCGGCTTCTGGTTCCTGCGCAGCCATACCTGGCAGCATCACGTATTGCGCGTGGCGATCAATGACCTGCGCAGCTTGTTCAGCGAGCCGCTGCCGGTGGCGCCGGTGTTGCTGGATGCCGGTTGCGGCCAGGGCAAATCCTTCCAGTTGCTGCATCAGGTGTTCGCGCCTTCGCGCCTGATCGGCCTGGATGCCGACCCTCACAGCCTGGCACTGAGCCGTGAAGAAGCCGCGCGGCTGGGCCTGGACGTCGAGTTGATCGGCAGCGACTGCGCGACCCTCAACCTAGCGGATGCCAGCGTCGATATCCTGTTCTGCCACCAGACCTTCCATCATCTGGTGGAACAACATCGCGCACTCAAGGAGTTCTATCGGGTGCTCAAGCCGGGCGGCTATCTGCTGTTTGCCGAATCCACCGAAGCCTACATCGACACCTGGGTGATTCGCTGGCTGTTCCGCCACCCGATGCATGTGCAGAAAAGCGCCGAAGAGTACCTGGAGATGCTGCGCGAGCAGGGCTTTGAGTTCGCTGCTCAGAACATTTCGTACCCTTACTTGTGGTGGAGCCGTTCCAGTGACTTCGGCCTGCTGGAACGTTGGGGCCTGCGCAAGGCACCGCCGGTGGGTCAGCGCGAGGAAACCCTGGTCAACTGCGTGGCCCGTAAACCTGTGGAGAATGCGGCCCCATGATGCGCCTGCTGTTGATAAGTTGCCTGTTGCTGCTCAGCGCCTGTGCCAGCCAGGCGCCGCTGCCGGAAAAAATGCCGGCCCTGGCCTTGCCGATGCAATTGCATGTGCAGCGCCTGGCAGACGGCCAGAGCCAGGACTGGCTGCTGGTGATCCAGCGCGAAGGCCGCGCGATTCGCTGGTCGATGATGGACCCGCTGGGCATTCCGCTGGCCCGGCAAAAACTGCTTGATGGGCAGTGGCAGGCAGACGGCTTGCTGCCGCCCAACCCCCAGGCGCGCACGCTATTTGCCGCGCTGCTGTTTGCCCTGACCGCGCCTGGTGACGTACCAGCGTTGTATCCCACTGCCCAGGCCATGGACCTGACGCGCACGCTGCCGGGCCACTGGCAGATCGTCTACCAGTCTTCGGAGGTGTTCAGCGTGAACATGGCCGACCCGCCGCTGAGTTACCGCATCAGCCCGCTGAGTGTGAGCCGATGACCGCCTACCTCAATGCCCTTGGCGTGATCTGCGCCCTTGGCCGTGGCCAGGCGCAAGTCAGCCGCAACCTGTTTGCCGGCGACTGTTCGGGCATGCGTGCCGAAAGCGGCTGGGTGCCGGAACGCGTCGTGCCGGTGGCCGCCGTACACGGCGAACTGGCGAGCCTGCCCCCGGAACTGGCCCAGCAAAGCAGTCGCAATAACCAGTTGCTGCTGGAAGCGGCGCTGCAAATTGAAGATCAGATTCGTCTGGCCATCCAAACCTATGGCCATGGCCGGGTCGGGGTTGTGCTGGGCACCAGCACCTCGGGCATTGACGAAGCCAGCCGTGGCATTGCCCATTACCTGCAGAACACGCAGTTCCCCGCTGACTACGACTACCAGCAACAGGAACTCAGCGCTCCGGCCAACTTCCTCGCCGACTGGTTGAAAGTAAGCGGCCCGGCCTATGTGATTTCCACCGCCTGCACCTCCAGCGCCCGTGCATTGATGAGTGCCCAGCGCCTGTTGGACCTGGGGGTGTGCGATGCGGTGATTTGCGGCGGCGTGGACAGCCTGTGCAAGCTGACGCTGAACGGGTTTACCGCGCTGGAAGCGGTGTCTGCCGAGCGCTGTAATCCGTTCTCGGTGAACCGCAACGGCATCAATATCGGTGAAGCGGCGGTGCTGTTCCTGATGAGCCGCGAGCCGGCCCCCATCGCCTTGCTGGGCAGCGGCGCCAGTTGCGACGCGCACCATATCTCTGCGCCCGAGCCCAGCGGCAAGGGCGCGTTGCTGGCCATGCGCAAGGCCCTGGCCAGTGCAAAGCTTTCGCCCGAGCAGATCGGCTACCTGAACCTGCACGGCACCGCGACCCAACACAACGACGCCATGGAAAGCCTGGCGGTCGCCAGCCTGTTTCCCGGCGGCGTCGCCTGCTCATCGACCAAGCCCATGACCGGCCACACCCTCGGCGCTGCCGGGGCACTGGAAGCCGCGTTCTGCTGGCTGAGCCTGACCCATCGCCTGCTGCCACCCCACGTATGGGACGGCCATCCCGACCCGGCGCTGCCCGCCTTGCAATGGGTGCGCAGCGGCGACAGCTTGAAAAAACCCTGCCTGATGAGCAACTCGTTTGCCTTCGGCGGTAACAATGTCAGCCTGATAATCGCAGAGGCCCCATGATCGATTGGCCACTCGCCGAACTGCTGCCCCATGCGGGCGACATGATCCTGATCGACCAGGTGCTGTCGTTCGATGAAGAGCAGATCCACACCCGCGTCACCGTCAAGCCCGGCGGCCTGTTCAACCGTGCTGACGGTAGCCTGCCAGCCTGGGTCGGCATCGAGCTGATGGCGCAAAGCGTAGCCGCCTATGCCGGTTGCCATGCACGCCAGCAAGGCAAGGCCGTGGAACTCGGTTTCCTGTTGGGCACACGTAAGTTCGAGTGCAACGTGGAGCACTTCCCGGCCGGTGCCGAGCTGAATATCCACGGCCTGCGCTCCCTGGAAGACGACAACGGCATGGGTGTGTTCGAATGCCACCTCACCGGCGACGGTATCCAGGCCAGCGCCCGCCTAAACGTATTTCGACCGCCCCAGGCGGCCAACTATTTAGATGAATCGAAGGACGATACGCCATGACTGAATCCGTACTGGTCACCGGCTCCAGCCGTGGTATCGGCCGCGCCATTGCCCTGCGCCTGGCCCAGGCCGGCCATGACATCGTGCTGCATTGCCGCAGCGGTCGTGCCGAAGCCGACGCGGTACACCTCGAGGTCCAAGCCCTGGGGCGCGAGGCACGCGTGCTGCAGTTCGACGTGGCGGATCGCGCTGCGTGCAAAGAGATCCTTGAGGCCGATGTGGAGCGGCATGGCGCCTATTACGGCGTGGTGCTCAATGCCGGCCTGACCCGCGACGGCGCCTTTCCTGCGCTGTCGGAAGACGATTGGGATGTGGTGATGCGCACCAACCTGGATGGTTTCTACAACGTGCTGCACCCGGTGATGATGCCGATGATTCGGCGCCGCGCCGCCGGGCGTATCGTGTGCATCACCTCGGTGTCCGGGCTGATCGGCAACCGCGGCCAGGTCAACTACAGCGCCTCCAAAGCCGGCTTGATCGGCGCGGCCAAGGCGCTGGCCATCGAGCTGGGCAAGCGCAAGATCACCGTCAACTGCGTGGCGCCGGGCCTGATCGACACCGCGATGCTGGATGAAAACGTGCCGGTAGAAGAACTGATGAAAATGATCCCGGCCCAACGCATGGGCACGCCGGAAGAAGTCGCCGGCGCCGTGAACTTCCTGATGTCCGCCGAAGCCGGCTATATCACGCGCCAGGTGCTGGCCGTGAACGGGGGCCTGTGCTGATGAAGCGCGTTGTCGTCACCGGCATGGCCGGCGTGACCTCCCTGGGCAGCGACTGGGACACCATCGCCGCGAACTTTCGCGCCAACCGCAGCGGCATCCGGCGCATGGATGAGTGGGACCGTTTCACCGAACTGAACACGCGCCTGGCCGGCCCTATCGACGATTTCGTCGTGCCCGCTCACTGGACGCGCAAACAACTGCGCAGCATGGGCCGCGTCTCGCGCCTGGCCGTGTGGGCTGCGGAGCAGGCGTTGCAAGACGCCGGCCTGCTCGGCGACGAGTCGATCAAGGACGGACGCATGGGCGTGGCCTGTGGCTCGTCCACCGGCAGCACCGATGAGATCAAGGCGTTTGGCAATATGCTGCTCAACTCGGTGGCCGAGGGGCTCAATGCCAACTCCTATGTGCGCATGATGCCCCACACCACGGCAGCGAATATCAGCATCTTCTTTGGCATCACGGGCCGGCTGATTCCTACCTCCAGCGCCTGCACCAGCGGCAGCCAGGGCATCGGCTACGCCTATGAGGCAATCAAGTTCGGGCGCCTGCCGTTGATGCTCGCGGGCGGCGCAGAAGAGCTGTGCCCCACCGAAGCCATGGTCTTCGATGCGCTCTACGCCACCAGCCTGAAGAACGATGCGCCGCAAACCAGCCCGCGTCCCTACGACAGCGGCCGCGACGGCCTGGTGATCGGTGAAGGTGGCGGCATGCTGGTGCTGGAAGAATTGGAGCACGCGTTGGCGCGGGGCGCGCATATTCACGCTGAACTGGTTGGCTTCGGCAGCAATGCCGACGGCCAGCACACCACCCGCCCGGAACAGAAAACCATGCGCCGCGCCATGGAGCTGGCCCTGGAAGACGCGGGTCTTGAACCATCCGCCATCGGCTACGTGAACGGCCACGGCACGGCGACCGATCAGGGCGACATCGCTGAAACCCTGGCCACCAGCAGCCTGTTTGGCAGCCGCATGCCGATCAGTTCACAGAAGAGTTTCCTCGGCCACACCCTGGGTGCCTGCGGCGCGCTGGAATCGTGGTTCAGCATCGAGATGATGAACCGCGACCAGTACGTGCACACCTTCAACCTGGACGCGGTCGACCCGCAATGCGGCGAGCTGGACTACCTGCAAGGTGGCTTTCGCCAGATGCACAACGACTACGTGATGAACAACAACTTTGCCTTCGGCGGCGTCAACACCTCGTTGATCTTCCGCCGCTGGAGCTGACTTTTTAATCGACTGGAGAAAACGGAATGTCTTCCCTGCTACGCGCTACCCTGATCACGCTGGCCCTGCTGACCACGGCTGGCTGCACCAGCAAACCGGTGCTCAACACCCAGCACGAGTTGCCGGCCACGAGCCAGGTCAGCGAAGAAAAAATGAAACAGGTGATCGTCGCCGCCCTGCAAAAACGCGAGTGGACGGTACAACGCCTGAGCCCGCAACTGGTGCAGGCCGAGATCACCGTGCGCGGCCAGTTCTACGCCGCAATCGACATCCGCTACACCCGCAACAGCTACGCCATCACCTACCGCGACAGCCGCGACCTGGGCTACAAGGACGGTAAGATCCATCGCAACTACAACCGTTGGGTGAGCATGCTGGATCGGGATATTCTGGCGGGGTTGCGTACTTACAGCGTGAATGAAGCAAATACTTCGCCCCAAAACTGACCCCCTTGCTCCCGCTGGACTGCGCAGCAGGCCCATTTTTTAGGGCCGCTACGCGACCCAGCGGGAGCAAGCTCCCTCGCCACAGGTTATTGAGCGGCCTTACGCGTCAACAACTCCACAAACCCTTTCGCCATTGGCGTTTGCGCGCCCTTGCGCTGCACCAGCCACACCGCCGTCACTGCCTGCGGGTCGAGCAAGGTGCGATAGACCACGCCATCAATGCGGATGCGCTGGTAAGACGCCGGCAGCACCGACACCCCCAACCCCGCCGCCACCAGGCCGATGATGGTCATTGCTTCCCCTGCTTCCTGAGCAAAGTGCGGGCTGAACCCGGCGTCACGAGCGAGGTTGAGCAACTGCGCGTACAAGCCGCTGCCGTAACTGCGCGGGAAGAACACGAAAGGCTCCTCGGCCAATTGCTCCAGATGCAAGCCGCGCTCGCTGCCTTGCGCCAACGGGTGGCCGGCGCTCAATACCGCGACCAAGGGTTCGCGCATCAACTCGATCACGTTCAGTGAGTCGGGCAAGGGCAAAGGCCGCATCAACCCAACCTGAATCGACTCGTCCACCAGCGACTCGGCCACTTGGGTGCTGCTCATTTCTTGCAGGTTCAGATGCACCGCCGGGAATGCCTGGCGGAAGGCAAAGATCGCCTGGGGAATGCTGGCGTTGAACGGCGCAGACGAGGTGAAGCCGATCTTCAATTCACCCAGTTCCCCCAACTGCGCACGCCGCGCCACATCTGCCGCCTTGTCGACCTGGGCCAGCACCAGCCGTGCCTCTTGCAAGAACAAGCGCCCGGCCTCGCTCAGCTCGACCCGACGATTGGTACGCTCGAACAAGCGTGCGCCCAGCTCGTGTTCCAGCGCCTGTATCTGCTGGCTCAGGGGCGGCTGCGAGATGCCCAGCACCTGCGCGGCGCGGCCGAAGTGCAGCTCTTCGGCAACGGCGATGAAGTAGCGCAAATGGCGAAATTCCATGCAAGCCTCATTAGGTCGTAAAAGCTATCAAACAGGTCGAACAATATATTGGAAAGAATCATTAGCCAGCTATATTCTTTTTCGTATTGTCAGTCCTGGCAGACTTTCCTCCCCGAGGTCCCCCGTGAATCCTGCTGTTGCCCCACTTGCCCAACACACCTCGCCCTCAGCCCTTGATGACGTAGTGGCGCAGCTCAACGACGCGTACATCGAAAAAGGCACGCCGATGTTCATGCGCACCGTGCTGGCGCTGTTCTCCGGCGGCTTCGCCACGTTCGCCCTGTTGTATTGCGTGCAGCCGATGATGCCGGCGCTGTCCCATGAGTTTTCCATCAATGCGGCGCAAAGCAGCCTGATTCTATCCGTCGCCACGGCGATGCTCGCCTGCGGCCTGCTGATCACCGGGCCGATATCCGACAGGCTGGGGCGCAAGCCGGTGATGGTCGCTGCGTTGTTCTGTGCGGCGCTGGCCACCATCGCCAGCGGCTTGATGCCGAGCTGGGAGGGCATCCTGTTGATGCGTGCACTGGTGGGCCTGTCCTTGAGCGGCCTGGCCGCCGTGGCCATGACCTATCTCAGCGAAGAGATCCACCCGCAGCACATCGGCCTAGCCATGGGCCTGTACATCGGCGGCAACGCGATTGGCGGCATGAGCGGGCGCCTGATCATCGGCGTATTGATCGACTTCGTCAGTTGGCACACTGCAATGCTGATCATCGGCGCCCTGGCGTTGATCGCAGCCACGGTGTTCTGGAAGATCCTTCCCGAATCGCGCAACTTCCGCGCCAGCAGCCTCAAGCCGCGCAGCCTGGTGGACGGCTTTGTCATGCACTTCAAGGACGCCGGCCTGCCGTGGCTGTTTCTCGAAGCCTTCCTGCTGATGGGCGCCTTCGTGACGATGTTCAACTACATCGGCTATCGCCTGCTGGCCTCCCCCTACGAGCTGAGCCAGGCGGTGGTCGGTTTGCTGTCAGTGGTGTACCTCTCGGGCATCTACAGCTCGGCCAAGATCGGCTCACTGGCCGACCGCCTCGGCCGCCGCCGCGTGCTATGGGGCACCATCGTGCTGATGCTCGCCGGCATGGCCCTGACGCTCTTCACGCCTTTGTGGCTGGTGGTACCGGGCATGCTGGTGTTCACCTTCGGCTTCTTCGGCGCCCACTCGGTCGCCAGCAGCTGGATCGGCCGCCGCGCAGTGAAAGCCAAGGGGCAGGCGTCGTCGCTGTACCTGTTCTGCTATTACGTCGGGTCGAGCATTGCCGGGACGGCGGGTGGGTTTTTCTGGCACTTTGCCGGGTGGAACGGGATTGGCGGGTTCATCGTCGCTCTGTTGGTTGGCGCGTTGCTGGTAGCGTTGAAGCTGGCGAAGTTGCCGCCACTGGGCCATGTGAAAGCCTGAGGCGACTGGCTTTATGTGGGAGCTGGCTTGCCTGCGATAGCGGTGTTGAATTCGCCGCCGCCATCGCAGCGATGCGGCGACCCGACAAGCCAGATCCCACATTTTGTTTTGCGTTTTACTCGTGGTATTGCGCCGATAGTTCGTGCACTGCGCGCAAGAACGCACCCGCGTGCTCCGGGTTCACTTCCGGTGTGATGCCGTGGCCAAGGTTGAACACGTGGCCACTGCCCTTGCCATAGCTGGCCAGGATGCGTCCGACTTCGGCGCGGATCGCTTCTGGCTTGGCGTACAGCACGGTCGGGTCCATGTTGCCTTGCAGGGCAACCTGGTTGCCGACGCGACGGCGCGCTTCGCCGAGGTCGCAGGTCCAGTCCAGGCCCAATGCATCGGCGCCCGCGTCAGCGATGCTTTCCAGCCACAGGCCGCCGCCTTTGGTGAACATGATCACCGGAACCTTGCGGCCTTCGTGCTCACGGATCAGGCCGCTGACGATCTTGCGCATGTAGGCCAGGGAGAACTCCTGGTACGCCGCCGCCGACAGGTTGCCACCCCAGGTGTCGAAAATCTGTACCGCTTGGGCACCCGCCATGATCTGGCCGTTGAGGTAGGACGTGACCGACTGCGCCAGCTTGTCCAGCAACAGGTGCATGGCTTGCGGGTTGTCGTAGAGCATGGCTTTGGTCTTGCGGAAGTCTTTCGACGAGCCGCCTTCAACCATGTAGGTGGCCAGGGTCCAGGGGCTGCCGGAGAAACCGATCAGCGGCACGCGGCCGTTGAGCTCGCGGCGGATGGTGCTCACAGCATCCATCACGTAGCCCAGGTCTTTGTGTGGGTCAGGGATCGGCAGGGCTTCGATATCGGCCAGGGTGCTGACGACTTTCTTGAAGCGCGGGCCTTCACCGGTTTCGAAGTACAGGCCTTGGCCCATGGCGTCCGGGATGGTGAGGATATCGGAGAAGAGGATGGCCGCGTCCAGTTGTGGGTAGCGGTCCAGCGGCTGCATCGTGACTTCGCAGGCGAACTCCGGGTTCATGCACAGGCTCATGAAATCACCGGCGTTGGCGCGACTGGCGCGGTATTCCGGCAGATAGCGACCGGCTTGACGCATCATCCACACCGGGGTGACGTCTACGGGTTGCTTGAGCAGGGCACGAAGGAAACGGTCGTTCTTGAGGGCAGTCATGTCGGCATCCGCAAAAAAAGTGCGGGCATTTTCTCAGAGCGCGACGCAAAAGGCACGGAATGCACCGTGCCTTTTGTCTATCGGGTCAATTTGTCGCGGCACTGCCGCCGCAGGATCGCTCCCACGCTCCGCGTCATGCTGTTCGGGACGCGGAGCGTCCTGGCGGCATTCCCACGCAGAGCGTGGGAACGATCATCAGACTTGCAGGTAGTCCAGGATGCCTTCGGCGGCGTTACGGCCTTCGAAGATCGCGGTGACCACAAGGTCCGACCCACGCACCATGTCGCCACCGGCGAAGATCTTCGGGTTGCTGGTCTGGTGCTTGTACTGGCCTTGTTCCGGGGCCACGACGCGGCCCTGGCTGTCGGTCTGGATTTCGAACTGCTCGAACCACGACGCCGGGCTTGGGCGGAAACCGAAGGCGATGACCACGGCGTCGGCCGGGATGATTTCTTCGGAACCCGGGATCGGCTCGGGGCTGCGACGGCCACGGGCGTCCGGTTCGCCGAGACGGGTCTCGACCACCTTCACACCTTCCACACGGTCTTCACCGACGATGGCGATCGGCTGGCGGTTGTAGAGGAATTTCACGCCTTCTTCCTTGGCGTTCTTCACCTCTTTGCGCGAGCCGGGCATGTTGGCTTCGTCACGGCGATAAGCGCAGGTCACCGACTTGGCGCCCTGGCGGATCGAGGTGCGGTTGCAATCCATCGCGGTGTCGCCACCGCCCAGCACCACGACCTTCTTGCCCTTCATGTCGACGAAATCTTCCGGCGACTTTTCAAAGCCCAGGTTGCGGTTGACGTTGGCGATCAGGAAGTCGAGCGCGTCATATACTCCGGGCAAGTCCTCACCGGCAAAGCCGCCCTTCATGTAGGTGTAGGTGCCCATGCCCATGAACACCGCATCGTATTCGGCGAGCAGTTGCTCCATGGTGATGTCTTTGCCGATTTCGGTATTGAGGCGGAACTCGATACCCATGCCGGTGAACACTTCACGACGGTGGCTGAGTACGGTTTTTTCCAGCTTGAATTCAGGGATACCGAAGGTCAGCAGGCCACCGATTTCCGGATTCTTGTCGAACACCACCGGGGTCACGCCACCGCGCACCAGCACGTCGGCACACCCCAGGCCAGCAGGGCCCGCGCCGATGATCGCGACGCGCTTGCCGGTTGGCTTGACCTTGGACATGTCCGGGCGCCAGCCCATGGCGAACGCCGTATCGGTGATGTACTTCTCCACCGAACCGATGGTCACCGCGCCGAAGCCGTCGTTGAGGGTGCAGGCACCTTCACACAGACGGTCTTGCGGGCACACCCGGCCGCAGACTTCCGGCAGGGTGTTGGTCTGGTGCGACAGCTCGGCGGCGGCGAGGATGTTGCCCTCGGCCACCAGCTTGAGCCAGTTGGGAATGAAGTTGTGCACCGGGCACTTCCATTCGCAATACGGGTTACCGCACCCCAGGCAGCGGTGGGCCTGGTCGGCCGAGTGCTGGGGTTTGAAGGGTTCGTAGATTTCCACGAACTCTTTCTTGCGTTGACGCAACAGTTTCTTCTTCGGATCTTTGCGCCCGACATCGATGAACTGGAAGTCGTTATTCAGACGTTCAGCCATGTTAAAACCTCATCAAACTGTTCAGGCGCATATCACTGCGGGTTGGCACGGATGCTGGAAAGCAACGATTTCAGGTTGGCAGCCTTGGGCTTGACCAGCCAGAAACGACGCAGGTAATCATCGAGGTTTTCGGCGAGGTTGCGACCCCATTCGCTGCCGGTTTCCTCGACGTACTCGTCCAGCACGTGCTGCAAGTGGTTCCGGTAGGATTCCATGGCTTCGCCGCTGATGCGCTGGATCTCGACCAACTCGTGGTTGACCTTGTCGACGAAGGTGTTGTCCTGGTCGAGCACGTAGGCGAAACCGCCGGTCATGCCCGAACCGAAGTTGTAACCGGTCTTGCCCAGTACCGCGACAAAGCCTCCGGTCATGTACTCGCAGCAGTGATCGCCAGTGCCTTCCACCACGGTGTGGGCACCGGAGTTACGCACGGCGAAACGCTCACCGGCAGTACCTGCGGCAAACAGCTTGCCACCGGTGGCGCCGTACAGGCAGGTGTTGCCGATGATGGCACTGTCCTGGGTCTTGTACACACTGCCAGCCGGCGGAACGATGACCAGTTTGCCGCCAGTCATGCCCTTGCCCACGTAGTCGTTGGCGTCGCCTTCCAGGTACATGTGCAGGCCGCCGGCGTTCCACACGCCGAAGCTCTGGCCCGCAGTGCCCTTGAAGCGGAAGGTGATCGGCGCTTTCGCCATGCCCTGGTTGCCGTGCTTGCGTGCGATTTCGCCGGAGATGCGTGCGCCGATGGAACGGTCGCAGTTGCAGATATCCAGGGCGAACTCGCCACCGCTGGCGTCGTTGATCGAGGAGCCGGCCATTTCGACCATTTTCTCGGCCAGCAGGCCTTTGTCGAACGGTGGGTTGCGGTCCACCTGGCAGAATTGTGGCTTGTCTGCCGGGATGTGATCGCTGCCCAACAGCGGCGTGAGGTCCAGGTGTTGTTGCTTGGCGGTCTGGCCTTCGAGGATGTCCAACAGGTCGGTGCGACCGATCAGCTCTTCCAGCGAACGCACGCCCAATTTGGCCAGCCACTCACGGGTTTCTTCGGCGACGTAGGTGAAGAAATTCACCACCATGTCGACGGTGCCGATGTAGTGATCCTTGCGCAGTTTTTCGTTCTGAGTCGCCACGCCGGTGGCGCAGTTGTTCAGGTGGCAGATGCGCAGGTATTTGCAGCCCAGGGCGATCATCGGCGCAGTACCGAAGCCAAAACTTTCGGCGCCGAGGATCGCGGCCTTGATCACATCGAGGCCGGTTTTCAGGCCGCCGTCGGTCTGTACTCGCACCTTGCCGCGCAGGTCGTTGCCGCGCAGGGTCTGGTGGGTTTCGGCCAGGCCGAGTTCCCACGGTGCACCGGCGTACTTGATCGAGGTCAGCGGCGAAGCGCCGGTGCCGCCGTCGTAGCCGGAGATGGTGATCAGGTCGGCATAGGCCTTGGCCACACCGGCGGCGATGGTGCCGACGCCGGCTTCTGCCACCAGTTTCACCGAGACCAGGGCCTGGGGGTTGACTTGTTTCAAGTCGAAAATCAGCTGCGACAAGTCTTCAATCGAGTAAATGTCGTGGTGCGGCGGTGGCGAGATCAACGTCACGCCCGGCACCGCATAGCGCAGCTTGGCGATCAAACCGTTTACCTTACCGCCTGGCAATTGACCACCCTCACCCGGCTTGGCGCCTTGGGCCACCTTGATCTGCAGCACCTCGGCGTTCACCAGGTACTCCGGGGTCACCCCGAAACGGCCGGTGGCCACCTGCTTGATCTTCGAGCTTTTGAGCGTGCCGTAGCGCGCCGGGTCTTCACCGCCTTCGCCGGAGTTGGAACGCGCACCCAGGCGGTTCATGGCTTCGGCCAGGGCTTCGTGAGCCTCGGGCGACAGGGCGCCCAGGGAAATACCGGCGGAGTCGAAGCGCTTGAGGATCGACTCCAGCGGCTCGACCTGGCTGATGTCCATCGGCGTGTCCAGGGTCTTCACTTTGAACAGGTCGCGGATCATCGACACCGGGCGGTTATCCACCAGGCTCGTGTATTCCTTGAACTTGGCGTAGTCGCCCTGCTGCACAGCGGCTTGCAGGGTGTTGACCACGTCCGGGTTGTAGGCATGGTATTCGCCACCGTGCACGAACTTGAGCAGGCCACCTTGCTGGATCGGCTTGCGCGCGCTCCAGGCTTCGGCGGCCAGGGCTTTTTGCTCGGCTTCGATGTCGACGAAACGCGCACCCTTGATGCGGCTCGGTACGCCACGGAAACTCAGCTCGCAGACTTCTTCGGACAGACCGATGGCTTCGAACAACTGCGCGCCACGGTAGGAGGTGACGGTGGAGATACCCATCTTCGACAGGATCTTCAGCAGGCCCTTGGTGATGCCCTTGCGGTAGTTCTTGAACACCTCATAGAGGTCTCCCAGCACTTCACCGGTACGGATCAGGTCACCCAGCACTTCGTACGCGAGGAACGGGTACACCGCCGAAGCGCCGAAACCGATCAGCACCGCAAAGTGATGCGGGTCGCGGGCAGTGGCGGTTTCCACGAGGATGTTGGAGTCGCAGCGCAGGCCTTTTTCGGTCAGGCGGTGGTGCACCGCACCGGTCGCCAGGGACGCGTGGATCGGCAACTTGCCAGGCACAATGTGACGGTCGGTCAGTACGATCTGGGTACGACCGGCACGCACGGCTTCTTCAGCCTGGTCAGCAACGTTACGCACTGCGGCTTCAAGGCCCAGGCTCTCGTCGTAGTTCAGGTCGATGATCTGGCGATCGAAGCCCGGACGCTCCAGGGTCATCAGCGAGCGCCATTTGGCCGGGGAAATGACCGGCGAGCTGAGGATCACGCGGGAGGCATGCTCAGGCGATTCCTGGAAGATGTTGCGCTCGGCGCCGAGGCACACTTCCAGGGACATCACGATGGCTTCACGCAGCGGGTCGATCGGCGGGTTGGTCACCTGGGCGAACTGCTGGCGGAAGTAGTCGTACGGCGTGCGTACGCGCTGGGACAGCACCGCCATTGGCGTGTCATCGCCCATGGAGCCGACGGCCTCGTAGCCTTGCTCACCGAGCGGACGCAGCACCTGGTCGCGCTCTTCGAACGTGACCTGGTACATCTTCATGTACTGCTTGAGCTGGTCGACGTCATAGAAAGCCGAACCGTGGTCGTTGTCTTCCATGGTCGCCTGGATGCGCAGGGCGTTCTTGCGCAGCCATTGCTTGTACGGGTGACGGGACTTCAAGCGGTTGTCGATGGCGTCGGTGTCGAGGATCTGCCCGGTCTCGGTGTCCACGGCCAGGATCTGGCCAGGGCCCACACGGCCTTTGGCGATCACGTCTTCAGGCTTGTAGTCCCACACGCCGATTTCCGAGGCGAGGGTGATGAAACCGTTGGTGGTGGTCACCCAACGCGCCGGGCGCAGGCCGTTACGGTCGAGCAGGCACACCGCATAGCGGCCGTCGGTCATGACCACGCCGGCCGGGCCGTCCCACGGTTCCATGTGCATCGAGTTGTACTCGTAGAACGCACGCAGGTCCGGGTCCATCGTCTCGACGTTCTGCCACGCTGGCGGAATGATCATGCGCACGCCACGGAACAGGTCGATGCCGCCGGTGACCATCAGTTCGAGCATGTTGTCCATGCTGGAGGAGTCGGACCCCACGCGATTGACCAGCGGGCCGAGCTCTTCGAGGTCCATCAAATCGTTGGCGAACTTGGTGCGACGGGCCTGGGCCCAGTTGCGGTTGCCAGTGATGGTATTGATCTCGCCGTTGTGGGCGAGGAAGCGGAATGGCTGGGCCAGCGGCCATTTCGGCAGGGTATTGGTGGAAAAGCGCTGGTGGAACACGCAGATTGCGGTTTGCAGGCGCTCATCGCTCAGGTCTGGATAGAAGGCGGTGAGGTCCGCCGGCATCATCAGGCCTTTATAAATGATGGTCTTGTGGGAAAAGCTGCAGATGTAATGGTCGGTGTCGGCGGCGTTGAGCACCGACGAACGACGACGGGACGTGAACAGCTTGATCGCCATGTCCTGGTCGCTCAGGCCATCGCCGGCGATGAACACTTGTTCGATCTGCGGCAGGCGCTCCAGGGCCAGGCGGCCGAGTACGCTGGTGTCGATGGGCACTTTGCGCCATCCGACGATTTGCAGGCCGGCGGCGGCGATCTCGCGGTTCATGTTCTCGCGAGCGGCTTCGGCTTTTACCGGGTCCTGGTTGAAAAACACCATGCCCACGGCGTACTGCTTGGGCAGTTCGACCGCGAATTGCTCTTTGGCGACAGCGCGCAGGAACTGGTCGGGCTTTTGAATCAGCAAGCCACAGCCGTCACCGGTCTTGCCGTCGGCGTTGATCCCACCGCGGTGGGTCATGCAGGTCAGGGCCTCGATGGCCGTTTGCAAAAGGGTATGACTGGGTTCGCCCTGCATGTGGGCTATCAGGCCGAAACCGCAGTTATCCTTGAATTCATCGGGTTGGTACAGACCTGCTTTCATAGACACTTTCTCACCAGGCTGCCTCTTTTACCGAGGCAAATTTCTTTTCAATTCAACCGGTTACCTTCCACGCCGAACGTACGCCGGCTTAGCGGGGGCAAAAGGGAGGTCATTGTACACACCGACACAGACGCTCACAAATTTAGCGACGAAATGTCGCAAATCTATGTCGCATTTATGAAAGGTTTAAAGCGATATGCTGTGCTAGTCAAAACTTTTTTAATTCTGACCGCTACGACTCAAAAGCCACTGTGACGCAGACACCACAAAGCGCGCGGTCTCTGGAGACTGCACGCACTTGCGGATTTTTTTGAGGTGCCGGGAGGGCGGCCTGGGTAAGGCCGCCGGATCTTCAGCGAGTTGCTGCCAGTTCTTGTTGAACGCTGGCAACAGTGCGAGGCCAAGGTTTACCAGCCTGAACCTTCGCTGGCAAGGCTTTGATAGCAGAATCGGCTGCGGCGCGGCTTGGGAAGCTGCCGTAGGTGATCACGTAGAGAGGTTTGCCGTTGAGCACTTTCTTGAAATAACGGTACTGGCCGCCCTGCTCTTTGACGAACGCCTGGGCGTTGGCTTCGGAGCTGGTGCCGAGGATCTGTACCACAAAGTTACCGGTAGGCTGGCTGCTGTACCAGCTGCTGCCAGCAGCGCCGGCCTTGGCAACGGTGGCGGCTGGTTTTTCCGCAGGCTTGGCGGCCGGGGCTGGTTTGGCGGCTGGCGCTGGTGCGACAGGCTTGGTCACCGGAGCAGGCTTGGCGGTAGCAACGGTGGGCGCCGGCGTAGGAGTCGGCTTGGCGACCGGAGCAACCGGCGTCGCTGGCACACCGGCCGGTACGCCTGCAGGTGGCGCGGTAGTGGTCACGGTCGGCGGCGTGGCGCTGGAGCCTTCCACCGGCACACCGTCGTCGCCTTCGGAGATGCCACCGGCTTCTTCAGCCAGAGGGCCGCGCATCACAGGTTGGCCGACCATCGGCAGGTTGGTCGGTTGGCCGGAGTTGGCAAATTCGACGTTTGGCGTGGGCTTGCCCAGTGGCAACTGCGCCTGTTCGGTTGGCGCGCCAGTGGTTGTCGGTGCTTTGTTGCGGCCCGGGATCAACCAGGCGGCGGCAACAGCGACCACGACAACGGCGGAAATAGCCAATACGTGCTTCTTAGGCATAGTGAACCCCATCTTTGGACGCTTGACCGCAGAGCGGCTGGCAATCATGGCTTCGATCATGGCATCGCGGGCAACCTGATTGATGTTTCCAGGCCAGCCATCGGAGCTTTCGTGAATATCAGAGATCTGCGCAGCGGTGAAAAGTTCGATACCCGCCCCTGCGCCTTCAAGACGTTGTGCAAGGTATTCGCGGGTTTCTTCCTCTTCGTACGGCTGCAACTCGATGACGTGAAACAGCTCCTGCTCACCGCTGATCTGCTCCAGATCGGCGATCAACGACGACTCACCGAACAGGAACACATGCGGGCGACCTTCCGGCGTACCCGCTGCCAGGGCCAGCAAGGCTTCCAGGGCCGATTCGTCGAGCTGCTCGGCATCGTCTACCAGCAGGTAGACTTCCTGGCCGGTCAGGCCCAATTGCACCACCTGCTTGAGAATCGCGTTCGGCTCGGCGTTGGAGACGTTCAACGCTTGCGCCACCTCGCGCAGTACGCCAGCCGCATCACCGGCACCGCGGGCCGATACCACCACGCTCTGCACCGATTGTTTGTTGGTGCTGGCCACAAGCGCCTGGCGCAGCAAGGTCTTGCCGCTGCCCAGAGGGCCGGTCACCACCAGCAGCAACTGGCTGTAGCGCGCGAGGTGATGCAACTGCCCCAGTACCGGCTTGCGCTGGGCGGGGAAGAACTTGAAACCCGGCACCCGTGGAGCGAAGGGGTCGTGGCTCAAGTGATAATGGCCGAGGAACGCCTCGTCGGCATGCAAACTAGTCATCGGGTCTTATTAACCTTTGAGCTGGGCCAGGGCGCGGTAATCCGCTCCCAGCGTGGCCTGTAGAATCTCTTTTGGATAATCGTCGGTCACCACGGCTTCGCCGATGTGGCGCAGCAGTACCAGTCGAAGTCGACCGTCGATCACTTTCTTGTCTATCGCCATATGTTCAAGGAAATCCGCCTCGGTCATCTCCGTGGGCGGAACGACCGGCAAACCGGCACGCTGGAACAGGCGGATACCGCGATCACGCTCTTGGGCGCTGATCCAGCCCAGGCGCTGCGACATATCCAATGCCATCACCGTACCAGCCGCCACGGCCTCCCCATGCAACCACACACCATAGCCCATGTGAGTTTCGATCGCATGGCCGAAGGTGTGGCCCAGGTTCAGCGTGGCCCGCACGCCGGACTCACGCTCGTCGGCGTTGACCACCAGCGCCTTGGCCGCGCAGGAGCGGGAAATCGCTTCGGTCAGGGCTACCTGATCGAGGCCGCGCAAGGCGTCCATGTGCTCTTCCAGCCAGGTCAGGAACGGCTCATCGCAGATCAGCCCGTACTTGATGACTTCCGCCAGGCCCGCCGACAACTCGCGCGGCGGCAAGGTGTTGAGGGTAGCGGTGTCGATCAGCACAGCCTGAGGCTGGTAGAACGCGCCGACCATGTTCTTGCCCAGCGGGTGGTTGATACCGGTCTTGCCGCCCACCGACGAATCGACCTGGGACAGCAAGGTGGTCGGCACCTGGATGAAATCCACGCCGCGCTGGTAGCAGGCCGCGGCAAACCCGGCCATGTCGCCAATCACACCGCCGCCCAGGGCGACCACAGTGGTTCGACGGTCATGGCGCGCAGTCAGCAGGCCATCAAAGATCAGTTGCAGGGTTTCCCA
Organism: Pseudomonas sp. NFPP02; assembly: GCF_900119355.1. NCBI lineage: Bacteria > Pseudomonadati > Pseudomonadota > Gammaproteobacteria > Pseudomonadales > Pseudomonadaceae > Pseudomonas > Pseudomonas sp. NFPP02. The sequence goes on along the minus strand of NZ_FPJI01000002.1, from coordinate 315,741 downwards.
GTTTTTGTGGGCTTCGCCGTCAGGCAACACCACGGAGATCACCGAGTACGCCGCCAGGCTGCGGCTCAGACGCTCAAGATACAGCGGCGCGACCGTTTCGTTGGAGATGATCGCCACCTGTCGGCCGGCAATATGCGGCGCAAGCAGTTCGGGCTGGTCCAACAGACCTGCGCCAATGTGGATCGGGTAGCTGCGCTCGCCTAGATCGACCTTAAGTGTCTGCATGTGTCCCCGCGTTGAAGATGTATTAACGACCGGCACTGTCGACCTCTCGACACCGCCTGGTGGCTCTACGCCATACCTTATAAGGTCATGGCGCGCCGCCGAGAATAGCGCATTTCGGGCCAGGCTTTAACGGGGTGGCAACCGTTGCAGGCGCTCAAGGATGTCAAGTACGACCATCCGAGGTGGCCGCTCATCGGTTTCCACCACCAGATCGGCGATTTCCCGATACAGCGGATCGCGCAGCGCCAGCAGGTCCCGCAGGGTTTTCGCCGGGTCGGCGGTGCGCAGCAACGGGCGATTGCGATCACGGGCGGTACGGCCCACCTGCTGTTCGACCGACGCGTGCAAATACACCACCCGACCACCGGCATGCAGCGCTCGACGGTTTTCATCGCGCATGACGGCGCCACCGCCGGTCGCCAATACCACGCCATCGCAGCCGCACAGCTCGGCAATCATCGCCTGCTCGCGGTCACGAAAGCCCAGCTCGCCTTCTTTATCGAAGATCCATGGGATATTGGCACCCGTGCGCAATTCAATTTCCTTGTCGGAATCTTTGAACGGCAGGCGCAGCTCTTTGGCCAGCAAACGGCCGATGGTGCTTTTTCCAGCCCCCATCGGCCCTACAAGAATCAAATTTCGCACAGAATCAACGACTCACAGCAATCGCCTGGTTATTCATGATACGCGGAGTCAGGAATACCAGCAGCTCGGATTTTTTCTCCGCCAGCACATCGCGCCGGAAAAGGCGGCCAAGATACGGCACATCGCCCAAAAATGGCACTTTATCTACCACTTTGCTCTGGGTGTTGGAGAAAACCCCGCCAATGACGATGGTCTCGCCATCCCTGACCAGAACCTTGGCGTTGACCTCGTTTTTCTTGATCGGCGGCACGTCATTGAGCCGGTTCAGGTAGTCGGGCTCATCCTTGGTGACCTTGACCGCCATGATCACATGGTCGTCGGGGGTGATTTGCGGCGTGACTTCAAGCGACAGCGAAGCCTCTTTGAACGACACCGAGGTGGCGCCCTGGGAGGTGGATTCCTGATAAGGAATCTCGGTGCCTTTGAGGATGCGTGCAGTCTCTTTGTCGGAGGTGACGACCTTGGGCTGCGAGACGATCTCACCGTTGCCGGTTTTTTCCATGGCGGTCAGCTCCAGGTCCAGCAACAGGTTGTCGGTGATATAGGCGATCCCCAGGCCCGAGGTTCCGGCCAGCGACCCCAAGTCGACAAAGGGTGAACTGGGTGGGTTTTGCGGCGGCTCGGCACCCTCCGCCGGCGGCTTGGCAATACCGCCAACGCCGCCGTTGCCGCGGGTGAGCCGCCCACCCCAGCGCACACCCAGGCTTTTGTCGTAGTCGACATTGGCCTCCACAATCCGCGCCTCGATCATGACCTGGCGTACCGGGATATCCAGTTGCGCCACGATGCGCCGCAGCTCTTCGAGCCGCTCGCCAGTCTGGTAGGCGATGATGTTGTTGGTGCGGTCATCCACCGCCACCGAACCGCGCTCATCGGTGGCGCCCTCAAAGCCGGTCACCGACTGAAACAGCTTGGCCAGGTCGGCGGCCTTGGCGTAATTGACCTGCAGCAGCTCCCGACGCAAGGGCGCCAGCTCGGCCATCTGCTTGCGCGACTCCAGCATCAACAGCTCGCGAGCAGCCAATTCATCGGCGGGCGCCACCAGCAACACGCCCGCCTTGACTCGCTTGTCCAAGCCCTTGGTTTGCAGTACCAGGTCCAGAGCCTGGTCCCAGGGCACATCCTTGAGCCGCAGGGTGATCGAGCCCTGCACATCATCGCTGGTCACCAGGTTGAGCCCGGCGACATCGGCAATTTGCTGCAAGACCGCGCGCAGGTCGATGTCCTGGAAATTCAGGGTCAGCTTGGCGCCTGTATAGCTGACCGGCTGGGCACTGTCGGGCGGCGGCAGTTGGATAAGGTCCAGGCGATTGGGCACAGCAGCAGCCATCGGTGCCGTCAACGCTATCCATAGCGCCACACCGAAGGACGAGAAGGTCCTTTTCATTGTTTGATTCCGTTATGAGTTGACGTTCAGCACAAGGGTTCGCGGGCGTTCCAGCCAGGCGCCCTGTCCATCGGGAAACAGCTCCACCAGCTCGACAGCAGCGTCTTGAATGGCCGTGACCTGGCCATGGTCCGGCCCCAGGTAATCACCCACCGCCAGCCGATACACCCTGGCCCCAGCCCGCAACAAGGCAAAGGCCTGCGCACCACGGGACAACGTACCGACCATTTCGAACTGATCGAGGCGCATACCCTCCAACAGTCCCCGTGGCCGGGTGAAATCCGGGGCAAGGGCCGGGCGGCCCGGAACGTGCGGTGCCTGCAAGGCGGGCGGCGTGAACGGGTCGCGCAAGGACGAGGGTTCGTAGACAAATTGCGGCCCTGGGTCGAGCACCTGACGGGCCTTGCCGTTTTGCAGGGTGCTGCGATAGGTCTTGGCGAGCATGTTCAGACGCAACAAGGCGCCCTGATGCCCGAGCGCAATATCCTGCACGGTAACGACCCGTGGCAACCCACCCAAGGCACTGACAAACGTCGCCAGGTCGTGGTAAACCCCGGACGCGCCTATCTGCATGGGTTGTTCGATATAAAGCTGCTGAGGCGCTTCATCCAGCACGGTGATGCCTTCGACCCACACCCCATGGGCAGACGCCAGCCGGGCGATGTCTTCCAGCACGGCAGGCAGCTCGGACTCGCCGGGCAATTGCCCTAGAAGGCTGGCGAGATTGTCTTCCATGCTCCGGACTTGCCGGGTGCGCACCTCAAGGCTCGCGGCCAGGCCGGTCTTTTCTGTGAGTTGCTGCTGCAGCGCCTGCTCCCGCGCCTCAAGCCCGTGCAATCGCTCCCGCTGCGGCCCCCCATGCGAAACCTCGCCCAGCACCAGCACCATGCCGGCCAGCGCACAGCCAAGCAGCACCTTGCCCGGCAGGGACCATTTGGCAGCGTTGTAAGAGAGCGTGGAAAAATCGAGCCTGGGCAGGCTCATGGTTGCGCCCCGCTGGACTCTCCCTGGCGCACCATCAGCTGGAATTCACTTTCGCCGCGTGCACCTTCGGTTTGCACGCGCTGCAGACGGGTCGAACTGGAGCCGTGGATTGGCTTGAGTTGCTGCATCAAACGGGCGATATCCTGGTTGCTTTCTGCCGTGCCGCGAATGCTGATGGTGTCGCCGTTCGCAACCACCTCATGCAGATGGACACCTTCAGGCACCGAGCGAGCCAATTGCTCGAACAATCGGGCACCGGAAGAGCGGGCATCGTGCAGGTCCTGAACCACCTTCATGCGTTCGGCCAGTTGCTGGCTTCGCGCCTGCAAGTCGTCGATAGTCCTGATCCGCGAGTCCTGGGTAGCGATGTGCTCTTCCAGGCGGCTGTTGCGGCTTACCTGCCGGTCTATCGCCTGGTCGATCACTTGATCAGCCAACCACAGTGCCGCGAGCGCCACGCAGGCAAACGCCAGCAATAGCACCAACAGGTATTTGCGCCTGCGCTCCGCGAGGGCCTGGCGCCAAGGCAAAAGATTGATTCGTGTCATCCAGCGAAACTCCTAAGGGCCAGCCCGCAAGCCACTCCCATCCCTTGGGCATCCAAGGCCCATTGTGCACCATCGACTCTATGACCCGGCGTGAAGCTGGCAAAATCCTGAAGGCAAGCGCGCTCCAATGCAAACCCTTCTACATCGACCACCCGCGGCACCAGCCCCGCCAGGGCCAAAACCGCCTCGCGCGCTTCGACCTGCTCACGCAGGCACGCCGCCAGCATCACCTCTACCCACTGCGGGCCTTGAGCCGATGGCCCTTGAACCTGAAAGTCGATGGCCACCTCGTCCAATGGATAGGGGATGAACTGGTCGGCTTCCATCTGGATCTTCCAGGCCATTTCCTCATCACTGAGGCCGGCGTCCATGTCAATCAGCCGGGTAATTACCGACGGGCCCGCAACCGCCACGGCGGCGTACCGGGCCGAGGTACCCAGGCGCGACAGTGCCTGTTGCAGCATACGGCCCACACCCTCAAGGTCCAGCAAGGTGCCGTCCACCACCGCCTGGGGCGGCAGCATTTGCATAACGTAGCCCTGGACGCTGAAACCGCCTGATGAACGGCCCAGTTCGATCAGCTTGATGCCGCTGTCATTGATATCGACCCCCAACACCGTGTCGACTTTTCGCCTGAAAAATCCCTTTCCCATAAAACTCCCCAAAACTTTCCCTGTCATACCGGCTGTCATCTCGCCTGATTGCTGCCAGGCACCTTGCATTCGGTCGGCTTGTTCAAGGCTCGCGAATGACGCCCCAAGCTGAAAAATGCTTTAATGCCCAGCGTTTTTTCCCGCTTTTTATCTGCTGCCCGGGTCGATCCATCGTTTGCCATGCATCCCCGACGCGTAACTCATTCTTTTCTCTGGAAATCCAAAAGCCTTGATTCGTCTGCTGAAGTTTTTCGGGTACTCCATTGTCGCCATCGTTTGCGGGCTGCTGCTCGTACTCAGCGGGGCCTACCTCTACCTTAGTCCGGGTTTGCCCTCCGTAGAGGCCCTCAGAAGTATCCAGTTGCAGATTCCTTTGCGGGTCTACAGCAGCGATGAAAAACTGATCGCGGAGTTCGGCGAAATGCGCCGCACACCGATCCGTTTCGCCGACATTCCACCCAATTTCATCAGCGCTTTGTTGTCTGCCGAAGACGATAATTTCGCCAACCACTACGGCGTAGACCCCAGCAGCCTGGTGCGTGCAGCCACGCAATTGGTAAAAAGTGGACACATTCAATCGGGTGGCAGCACCATCACCATGCAGGTGGCGAAGAACTTCTTCCTCACCAGCGAACGCAGCTTTTCCCGCAAGGCCACCGAAATCCTGCTGGCGCTGCAGATCGAACGCCAGTTGACCAAGGATGAAATCCTCGAGCTGTACGTCAACAAGATCTACTTGGGCAACCGCGCTTACGGCATCGAGGCCGCGTCCCAGGTCTACTATGGCAAGTCGATTCGTGACGCCAGCCTGGCGCAAATGGCGATGATCGCCGGCCTGCCCAAGGCACCGTCGCGCTTCAACCCGCTGGCCAACCCGGCGCGCAGTAAAGAACGCCGTGACTGGATCCTGGGCCGCATGTACAAACTGGGCAAGATCGACCAGGCCGCTTATGAAAGTGCCGTAGCCGAGCCGCTGAACGCCAGCTATCACGTGCCGACGCCAGAAGTGAATGCACCCTATATCGCCGAAATGGCCCGCGCCGAGATGGTTGGCCGTTATGGCAGCGAGGCCTACACCGAAGGTTTCCGCGTCACCACGACGGTGCCGAGCAACTTGCAGGAAATCGCCAACCATTCGGTACATGAAGGCCTGATCACTTATGACCAGCGTCACGGCTACCGTGGCCCCGAGTCGCGCCTGCCGGGCAAGACCCTGAGTGCCTGGACCACCGAATTGGGCAAACAGCGTTCGATCAGCGGCCTGGACCCGGCCATCGTCACCCAAGTAACCAAGGACGGCATCCAAGTGCTGACCCGCTCTGGCGAAGCTCATGTAGCCTGGGACAGCATGAAGTGGGCACGCCCGTTCCTGAACACCAACAGCATGGGCCCGATGCCCAAGCAGCCATCCGACGTGGCCCAGGTGGGTGATTTGATCCGCGTGCAACGCCAAAAGGATGACAGCCTCAAATTCAGCCAGGTGCCGCTCGCCCAGGGCGCCCTGGTTTCCCTGGACCCGCAGAACGGTGCGATCCGCGCACTGGTCGGCGGCTTTGCCTTCGAGCAGAGCAACTACAACCGCGCTACCCAGGCCAAGCGCCAGCCGGGCTCCAGTTTCAAGCCGTTTGTCTACAGTGCCGCGCTGGACAACGGCTACACCGCCGCCAGCCTGGTCAACGACGCGCCAATCGTGTTTGTCGATGAATATCTGGACAAGGTCTGGCGTCCGAAGAATGACACCAACACGTTCCTCGGCCCGATCCGTATCCGCGAGGCGCTGTACAAGTCACGCAACCTGGTGTCGATCCGCCTGTTGCAGGCGATGGGCGTAGGCAAGACCATCGACTACATGACGCGCTTTGGCTTCGCCAAGTCGGACCTGCCGCCAAACCTGTCCCTGGCCCTGGGTACCGCGACCCTCACGCCGATGGAAATCGCCACCGGCTGGAGCACCTTTGCCAACGGCGGCTACAAGATCGCGCCGTACCTGATCGACAAGATCGAAAGCCGCAATGGCGACACCCTGTTCACCGCCAACCCGCCACGGGTACCCGGCGACGTGGTCAATGGTGTGGCCGCGACCGACGGGCTTGCGGTACCGAGCAACGGCGGTATCACCATCGAGGCGACGCCAGGCACACCGTCGGCCGCAAACGCCGGCGCACCGGCCGAACCGCAAGCGCCAGCGGTTGCCGAGCGCATCGTGGACGGCCGCACTACCTACATCCTCAACAGCATCCTGCAAGACGTGATCAAGAAGGGCACCGGCCGCCGCGCACTGGCCCTGGGCCGTGCGGATATCGCTGGCAAGACCGGTACCACCAACGAGTCCAAGGACGCGTGGTTCTCCGGCTACAACGGCGACTACGTGACCACCGTGTGGACCGGCTATGACCAGCCTGAAAGCCTGGGCCGCCGCGAGTTTGGTGGCACCGTCGCCCTGCCGATCTGGATGAGCTACATGGGCGCAGCGCTCAAGGACAAGCCGCTGCACACCCAGCCAGAGCCAGAAGGCATCCTCAGCCTGCGCATCGACCCGATCAGTGGCCGCGCAGCTTCACCGAGCACGCCGAATGCGTACTTCGAGCTGTTCAAGAGCGAAGACACACCGCCATCGGTCAACGAACTGGGCAACGGCGCAGTGCCGGGCAGCCCGCTGCCGGCGGATGAAGGCGCGCCGATCGATTTGTTCTGACCTGATCACGCTGATCGGCCGATCGTTCCCACGCTCCGCGTGGGAATGCATCCTGTGACGCTCTGCGTCACGACCTTAAAAGCAGACGCGGAGCGTCCAGGTGGGCATTCCCACGCAGAGCGTGGGAAGATCATCCACGGGACATCAGCCACAAAAAAGCCCCGACTGATCACTCAGTCGGGGCTTTTTTTGCGGGTGTGTCTACAACGGCTTAGCCGTTGAACACATCATCCACGCTTTGCAGCGGGTAGTTCTTTGGATACGGCAGGGTAGCCACACCAGTCTCGATAGCGGCCTTGGCCACGGCATCGGAGATCAGGGTGATCAGGCGCTTGTCCATTGGTTTCGGAATGATGTACTCACGACCGAATTCCAGCTTGGCGCCACCGTAGGCGTCACACACATCCTGAGGTACCGGCAGCTTGGCCAGTTCACGCAGGGCGTTGGCAGCGGCCACTTTCATTTCTTCGTTGATGCGCTTGGCGCGAACGTCCAGGGCACCACGGAAGATGAACGGGAAGCCCAATACGTTGTTGACCTGGTTCGGGTAGTCCGAACGGCCGGTGGCCATGATCACGTCGCTGCGAGTGGCGTGGGCCAGTTCTGGAGAGATTTCCGGATCCGGGTTGGAGCAGGCGAACACGATAGGGTTCGGCGCCATGGATTTGAGGCCTTCAGCGCTCAGCAGGTTCGGGCCGGACAGGCCAACGAACACGTCGGCACCGTCGAGGGCGTCAGCCAGGGTGCGCTTGGAGGACGGATGGGCAAACATCGCCTTGTACTGGTTCAGGTCGGTGCGCTCGGACTGAATCACGCCCTTGCTGTCGACCATGTAGATGTTTTCCAGCTTGGCGCCCATGCTGATGATCAGCTTCATGCAGGAAATGGCCGCGGCACCGGCGCCCAGGCAGACGATTTTCGCCTCGCCCAGGGTTTTGCCAGCAATTTCCAGGGCGTTGATCATGCCGGCTGCGGTAACGATCGCGGTGCCGTGTTGGTCATCGTGGAATACCGGAATGTCGCACTGCTCGATCAGGGCCTTTTCGATCTCGAAGCACTCAGGTGCCTTGATGTCTTCCAGGTTGATGCCACCGAACGTGATGGAAATGCGCTTGACGGTGTCGATGAACGCCTGCGGGCTTTCGGAATCGACTTCGATGTCGAAAACGTCGATGCCGGCAAAGCGCTTGAACAGCACGCCCTTACCTTCCATGACTGGCTTGGAAGCCAATGGGCCGAGGTTACCCAGGCCCAGAATCGCGGTGCCATCGGAAATCACTGCAACCAGGTTGCCTTTGCCGGTGTACTTGTACGCCAGCTCTGGGTCACGGGCGATTTCACGTACGGGTTCGGCAACACCAGGGCTGTAGGCCAGCGACAGGTCGCGGGCAGTGGCAGTGGCTTTGGTGAGCTCTACACTCAGCTTTCCTGGACGAGGATGGGCATGGTATTCGAGAGCGGCAGTTTTCAAATCAGACATATCGGCATTCCGCTTTTACTGTTGGTCGACGGACCGCCGAGGATACGCGTGTCGTAAAGTCCCTACAAGACTGGGCAGTCACAGGTGTCAAGGGCCCTGCGCTACGACTTTTGGCCAAGAGCCACGGGATACAAGGGCTCAACTGTTCACAATCGAAATAAAAAATGTCTACAATTTTTTATTCAAAGCGCCGATTTCAGCATGCCGGGGTCGGTTATCGGCAACAGCCAGCGCGCTTGGCCTTTTTTCAGGCCGCCACGGCGGGCTCGATCCTGCACCCAACCGCGCGCCTCAATGGTGCGGCCTTGCAGACCATCGAGCATGGCCGTATCGAACTGGCTGATCAGCTCGGGCGCAATACGCAATACCAGTGAGCCCTGCAGCTCAATCCAGATTCCACCGCGATTACGCTCGATCTTGCTGACCCGACCGGCCACCAGCGCAAACCCGGAGCGCTTGAGATTCGCCACGCTGTGCACCGGCGATTGGCGCCACAGGCCAAGCCGTGCCTGGCGGGCGCTGTTTTCGGCCGCCTGCTGGCAGGCAACCAGGTCCACATTCGGCGCCACGCCCACTTGGTACCCCAGGCCCTCGGCCAGCAGTTGCGCCTCCAGATTCTCGCCATTGGCGCCGTAGAGGTGAGCCAGGGTGCGCCCGTAATGGTCTTTGGGTTCGCGCCCCGGCACCAGGCCGACACGCCCATCGCTGGCCTTGACCAACGCCTGCAGGCGCTGGCGGGCGGCGACAGCGAATGGCTCGTCAGGGCGACCCTTCTTGCTGGTTTCCGGCGCGTTGAGGCCGATCATGCGCACGCTGCGACCGTCCTTGAGGCGTACCGTGTCGCCATCCACCACACGCTGTACCTCCACACGCACGACGGCCGCCGGGGCGGGGCAGAAGGGGTTGGCCTGAGCGGTCGCCAGCCAAATCCCAGGCACAAAAAAGGCGCCCACAAGGGACGCCTTTTTCAACAGCAGGTAAAAGCCCATAAGGCTCTTGAACCTTACTCTGCTGGAGTAGCAGCAGGCTTCTTGCCGAAAGCACCAAAGCGATCTGCGAAGCGCTGTACGCGGCCGCCGGTGTCCAGAGTTTTCTGCTTACCGGTGTAGAACGGGTGGCACTCGTTGCATACGTCAGTACCCAGTGGCTTGCACAGGTTCGAACGAGTTTCGAACTTGTTGCCGCAGCTGCAGGTGACTTCGATGGTTTCGTACGCTGGATGGATATCGGCTTTCATGGCACTTCCTCGGGCTAGCGTGCCGCCACTCGACACTATTGTCGAATACCGCACGTAATTAGGCCGCGGATTCTACCAGACCTTTTTAATCACGCAAGCGGCGGTAGTGGTCGAAAACTTCCTTTCATCAGATATTCCTCACACACCGCCGTCAATGTGGGAGCCGGGCTTGCCCGCGAAGGCGGTGTGTCAGTCACTGCATCTGTTACTGCACTAGCGCTTTCGCAGGCAAGCCAGCTCCCGCAAGATCCGATTCCAGTACTGAAGACGGGACACCCCCGGTCTGCTAGGCTCGCGCCCCTGCGCCACCGCTTGCCTTTATTGATGAGAATCCTCGCGTGCCCGACGCCATTTTGCGCCTAGCCCTGCCCTCGCCCCTGCGCCGCCTGTTCGATTACCGGGCCCCGCCCGGCGTGTCGCGTGCGCAGTTGCAACCGGGCATGCGCGTGCGCGTGCCGTTCGGACGCCGGGAAATGATCGGCATTCTGGTGGAAGTCACCGACCACAGCGAAGTGCCTGCCGAAAAGCTCAAGCGGGCAATTGCCCTGCTCGACGCCACACCACCGCTGCCGCCCGCGCTGTTCAAGCTGTGCCTGTGGACCGCGCAGTATTACCAACACAGCCTGGGCGATACCTTGAGCTGGGCGCTGCCGGTGCTGCTGCGCCAGGGCGAACTGGCCGAAGCGCGCCAGGAGCGTTTCTGGTCGATGGTGCCGGGCGCACGCCTCGACGACCCGCGCATCGCCCGCGCCCCGCGCCAGCGTGAGGCCCTGGCCACCTTGGCGCAGCACCCCCACGGCGTGGCCCATCAGCTATTAAGCAAACTGATGCTGAGCAAAGACAGCCTCGACCTGTTGCTGGCCAAGGGCCTGGTGCAGGTGGAAATCCGCAAACACGCTCCGGACCCGCGCCACGAACACTGGCTGGCCCAGCCGGAGTTGCCGCTGAACCCCGAGCAACGCGCCGCGTATGAGGCGATTCGCGCCGGTTTCGACAGTTTCCATGCATTCCTGCTGGCCGGCGTCACCGGCAGCGGCAAGACCGAAGTCTATTTGCAGCTGATCCGCGAAACCCTGCAGGCGGGCAAGCAGGCACTGGTGCTGATCCCCGAGATCAACCTGGGCCCGCAGACCGTGGCGCGTTTCGAGCAACGCTTCAATGCCCGGATCGCCTTGGTGCACTCGGCAGTAAATGACCGTGAACGCCTGGAGTCGTGGCTCGCGGCGCGGGATGGCGAGGCCGACATTATTATCGGCACGCGCTCAGCACTGTTCACGCCGATGAAAAACCCCGGGCTGATCATCGTCGACGAGGAGCACGATGGCTCCTATAAACAGCAGGAAGGTTTGCGCTACCACGCCCGCGACCTCGCGCTGGTACGCGCCCGCCAGGAAGACATCCCGATTGTGCTGGGCTCGGCCACGCCTTCCTTGGAAAGCCTGCACAACGCCTACACCGGCCGTTACGGGCTGCTGCGCCTGAACGAGCGTGCTGGCGGCGCCAAACAACCGCGCTTCCTGCGCCTGGACGTGAAAAGCCGCCCGCTGGACAGCGGTATTTCCGGCCCGATGCAACAGGCCATTGGCCAGACCCTGGCCGCCGGCCAGCAAGTATTGGTATTTCTCAACCGCCGCGGCTTTGCCCCGACGTTGCTGTGCCATGACTGCGGCTGGATGTCCGGGTGCGAGCGCTGCGATGCGCGCATGACGGTGCATCAGCGCCACGGCGAGTTACGCTGCCATCACTGCGGCCATGTGGAACGGGTACCGCGCCATTGCCCGCAGTGCGGCAAGGTGGACCTGCGGCCCGTGGGCGCCGGCACCGAGCGCGCTGAAGAACGCCTCGGCATTCTGTTCCCGGACTACCCGGTGCTACGGGTGGACCGCGACAGCACGTCGCGCAAAGACGCCATGAACCAACTGTTCGCCACCATCCACAAAGGCCAACCGTGCATCCTGGTGGGCACGCAGATGCTTGCCAAGGGGCATCACTTCCCACGGGTGACCCTGGTGTCGATCCTGGATGCCGATGGCGGGCTGTTCTCCGGGGATTTTCGCGCCAGCGAACGCATGGCGCAGTTGATCGTGCAGGTGGCAGGACGCGCCGGTCGGGCCGAAGAGCCAGGCAGGGTGATTATCCAGACGCACCTGGCCGACCACCCGCTGCTGATTCAACTGACGGAACAAGGCTACTTTGCCTTCGCCGAACAGGCCTTGAGCGAACGCCGCGCCGCCGGCCTCCCGCCCTTTGCGCACCTGGCGCTGCTGCGTGCCGAAGCCCACAAACCCGGGCAGGCCGAAGGCTTTCTTGATGAGGCCTGCAGCGCCGCCGAACGTTTATTGGGCGAACTGGCCCTCAGTGGCATCGAACTACTCGGCCCGGTGCCAGCGCCCATGGAGCGGCGCGCCGGACGTTATCGCGCTCAGCTACTCTTGCAGGCAACCTCCCGCGCCCCGCTGCATCGGCTATTAAGTCGCTGGATGCTTGAGCTGGAGCAACTGCCCAGCGGTCGGCAGGTGCGATGGTCGTTGGATGTAGACCCGGTAGATTTGTATTGAGGGTAATTACGTCATCGCAGGCAAGCCAGCTCGCACATTATGAAATGTGAATACCCTTAAATGTGGGAGCGGGCTTGCCCGCGAAGAGGCCCGCAGGTCCGCCATATAGTCTGAACGGTTGGCAAGCCCGCCCTCGCCACGGATAATGTCCAGTTTTTCCACCTGCGCATCGCGCGCCGCCGCTTGCGGTCGAAAGAGAACACCATGAAAGACACCATTCGCCAGCTGATCCAACAAGCCCTCACCCAACTCGTCAACGAAGGTGTGTTGCCTGAAGGCCTGTCGCCGGCGATCCAGGTGGAGAACACCCGCGACAAGACCCATGGCGACTTCGCCAGCAACATCGCGATGATGCTGTCCAAGCCGGCCGGCATGAAACCGCGCGACCTGGCAGAAAAAATCATCGCAGCCCTGCCGGCTGACGCCAGTGTCACCAAGGCCGAAATCGCCGGCCCAGGCTTTATCAACTTCTTCCAGAACACCCAGGCCCTGGCGTCGCGCCTGGATGCCGCCCTGGCCGATGCGCGCATCGGTGCACGCAAGGCCGGCGACAGCCAGCGCGTGGTCATCGACCTGTCGGCACCGAACCTGGCCAAGGAAATGCACGTGGGCCACCTGCGCTCCACCATCATTGGCGACGGCGTGGCACGGGTGCTGGAATTCCTCGGCGACACCGTGATCCGCCAGAACCACGTGGGCGACTGGGGTACCCAGTTCGGCATGCTGATGGCCTACCTGCAGGAAAACCCGATCACCAGCAACGAGCTGGCCGACCTGGAAAACTTCTACCGTGCCGCCAAAAAGCGGTTTGACGAGTCTGAAGAGTTCGCCGACCGCGCCCGTGGCCTGGTGGTCAAGCTGCAAGCCGGCGACGAAGAGTGCCTGGCGCTGTGGAACCGCTTCCGTGAAATTTCCCTGTCCCATTGCCAGGAAATCTACGAGCTGCTCAACGTGAAACTGACCATGGCCGACGTGATGGGCGAAAGCGCCTACAACGACGACCTGATCAACGTGGTCAACGACCTCAAGGCCAAGGGCCTGCTGGTCGAAAGCAACGGCGCCCAGTGCGTGTTCCTCGAAGAATTCAAGACCGCCGACGGCGAGCCGCTGCCGGTGATCATCGTCAAGGCCGATGGCGGCTACCTCTACGCCACCACCGACCTGGCCGCCGTGCGTTACCGCAGTGGCGTGCTCAAGGCTGACCGTGCACTGTACTTCGTCGACCAGCGCCAGGCCCTGCACTTCCAGCAGGTGTTCGAAGTGGCGCGTCGCGCCGGTTTCGTCACCCACCCGATGCACATGGAACACATGGGCTTTGGCACCATGAACGGCGCCGATGGCCGCCCCTTCAAGACCCGCGACGGCGGCACCGTGAAGCTGATCGACCTGCTGACCGAAGCCCAGGAACGTGCCTACAACCTGGTGAAGGAAAAGAACCCGGAGCTGGCCGAGGCCGACCTGCGCAACATCGCCCGCGTGGTGGGCATTGGCGCGGTGAAATACGCCGATCTGTCCAAGCACCGCACCAGCGACTACAGCTTCAACTTCGACCTGATGCTCAACTTCGAAGGCAACACCGCGCCGTACCTGCTGTACGCCTACACTCGCGTGGCCGGGGTATTCCGCAAGCTGGGCAAGGACTTCAGCGAAGTTGAAGGCCAGATCGCGCTGGACGCCGCCCACGAACAGGAACTGGCGGCCAAGCTCGCGCAATTTGGCGAGGTGCTCAACAGCGTTGGCGAAAAAGGCACGCCGCACATCCTGTGCACCTATTTGTACGAAGTGGCCGGCCTGTTCTCCAGTTTCTACGAGAACTGCCCGATCCTGACCGCCGACGACGAAGCCCAGAAACAAAGTCGCCTGCGCCTTGCCGCTTTGGCTGGACGCACCCTCAAGCAAGGCCTGGAGCTCTTGGGCCTGGAAACTCTGGAGCGTATGTAAGTTGGCTGCCAAGAAAAAACCTGCACCCAAGCGCGGCGCCAGCCGCTACCAGGCCCCGGCGAAGCAACCGATTCCGGGTTGGCTGTGGATGGCCATCGGCCTTACGGTCGGCGCATTTATCGTGTTTCTGATGAAGCTGGAGCCCGGCCAGGGCGATGACGTCAAGCGCGTCAAACAGGAGCAGCAAAAGGCCACGAAAATCGCCGAAGCCAACAAGACCGCGCCGAGCCCGACCGCACCGGTAAAGCCCAAGTACGACTTCTACACGCTGCTGCCGGAATCGGAAGTGATCGTGCCGCCTGACGCCGTGCCGGAAAAAACCCTGCCGACGCCACAAGTGCCGACCACGCCGGTAACCCCAGCGGAAGCCGCAAAAATCGACACGGCGCGCGCCCAGGCCGCGCTGGCCGGTATCACGCCGCCGCCAGCACCGCCAGTGGCAGCCACCAAGGCTGCGCCGGTGACCAAGTTCTTCCTGCAAGCGGGCTCGTTCCCGAAACAGGCGGATGCGGACCGTGTACGCGCACAGATCATTCTGTTGGGCCAATCGGTATCGGTTGAGTCCGGCACGGTGAAGGACGCGACCTGGTATCGCGTATTGGTGGGGCCGTTCAGCAACCGCGAACAGCTGACCGTGGCGCAAAAGCAATTGGCCGGCGCCGGGTTTAGCAACCTGTTGTTACAACAACGCCAGAGCCGCTGACTCATACTCACTGATCGTTCCCACGCTCCGCGTGGGAACGTGTCCCTTGACGCTCTGCGTCACAGAGCAGGCGCAGAGCGTCAAGGCGGCATTACCACGCGGAGCGTGGGAACGATCACCACTCGTCTGCCCTGCCTTCCTACGGTTGAAATCCCCCTCGCCACCCCCATATGAGTTTCCATCAGGGCATTTTCGCCCCGCTGCGTGGAGACTCTCCCCTTGACCACCATCGTTTCAGTACGTCGCCACGGCAAAGTTGTCATGGGCGGCGACGGCCAGGTTTCCCTGGGCAACACCGTGATGAAAGGCAACGCCAAGAAAGTGCGCCGCCTGTACCACGGCCAGGTGCTTGCCGGCTTCGCAGGCGCAACCGCCGACGCCTTTACCCTGTTCGAGCGTTTCGAAGGCCAGCTTGAGAAACACCAGGGCCACCTGGTGCGCGCCGCTGTGGAACTTGCCAAAGAATGGCGCACCGACCGCTCCCTCAGCCGCCTGGAGGCCATGCTCGCGGTTGCGAACAAAGACGCTTCCCTGATCATCACCGGCAACGGCGACGTGGTTGAACCCGAGCATGGCCTGATCGCCATGGGTTCAGGTGGCGGCTACGCCCAGGCTGCGGCCAGCGCGCTGCTGAAGAAAACCGACCTGTCGGCCCGTGAAATCGTCGAGACCGCCCTGGGTATCGCTGGCGATATCTGCGTGTTCACCAACCACAATCAGACCATTGAGGAGCAGGACCTCGCCGAATAAGCCCTGTGCTTATTCAGGCTTGAGGCCGCCAAACACTATGTCCATGACTCCCCGCGAAATCGTCCATGAACTCAACCGCCATATCATCGGCCAGGACGATGCCAAGCGCGCCGTTGCCATTGCGCTGCGTAACCGCTGGCGCCGGATGCAACTGCCGGAAGAACTGCGCGTTGAAGTAACGCCCAAGAACATCCTGATGATCGGCCCTACCGGCGTCGGCAAAACCGAGATCGCCCGACGCCTGGCCAAATTGGCCAATGCACCGTTCATCAAGGTCGAAGCGACCAAATTCACCGAAGTCGGTTATGTGGGCCGCGATGTCGAGTCGATCATTCGCGACCTGGCTGACGCCGCCCTGAAGATGCTGCGCGAACAGGAAGTGACCAAGGTCAGCCATCGCGCCGAAGACGCCGCTGAAGAGCGCATCCTCGACGCCCTGCTGCCACCGGCACGCATGGGTTTCAACGAAGACGCCGCACCTTCATCGGATTCCAACACCCGTCAGCTGTTCCGCAAGCGCCTGCGTGAAGGCCAGCTGGATGACAAGGAAATCGAGATCGAAGTGGCCGAAGTGTCCGGCGTGGATATCTCTGCCCCGCCTGGCATGGAAGAAATGACCAGCCAGTTGCAGAACCTGTTCGCCAACATGGGCAAGGGCAAGAAGAAAAGCCGCAAGCTCAAGGTGAAAGAAGCACTGAAGCTGGTGCGCGACGAAGAAGCCGGGCGCCTGGTCAACGAGGAAGAACTCAAGGCCAAGGCCCTGGAAGCGGTCGAGCAGCACGGCATCGTGTTTATCGATGAGATCGACAAAGTGGCCAAGCGCGGCAACTCCGGTGGCGTCGATGTGTCCCGCGAGGGTGTACAGCGCGACCTGTTGCCGCTGATCGAAGGCTGCACGGTTAACACCAAACTGGGCATGGTCAAAACTGACCACATCCTGTTTATCGCCTCCGGTGCCTTCCACCTGAGCAAGCCCAGCGACCTGGTGCCGGAGCTGCAAGGCCGCCTGCCGATTCGGGTGGAGCTCAAGGCACTGACGCCGGGCGACTTCGAGCGCATCCTCAGCGAACCGCATGCCTCGCTCACCGAGCAGTACCGCGAGCTGCTGAAAACCGAAGGGCTGGGTATCGAATTCCAGGCTGACGGTATCAAGCGCCTGGCGGAGATCGCCTGGCAGGTCAACGAGAAGACCGAGAACATCGGTGCCCGTCGCCTGCATACCTTGCTTGAGCGCCTGCTTGAGGAAGTGTCTTTCAGCGCCGGCGACATGGCCGGTGCGCAGAATGGCGAAGCGATCAAGATCGATGCTGACTACGTCAACAGCCACTTGGGCGAATTGGCGCAGAACGAAGACTTGTCTCGTTATATCCTGTAAGCCTCACTCAATGTGGGAGTGGCTTGTGTGGGAGCTGGCTTGCCTGCGATAGCATCACTTCAGTGTTCCTGAAACACCGAGGTGCCTGCATCGCGGGCAAGCCCGGCTCCCACATTGGTCCCTTCCACATTTTGGGCCGGTTCCTTCAGGGTTATCTCCAATGTCGAAATTTCCTACCGCAGTAAACCTGCACAAAACCTCCAACACCCTCGGCCTGACCTACGGGCCAGACGAAACCTACCAGTTGCCCGCCGAATTCCTGCGGGTGCACTCCCCTTCTGCCGAGGTCCAGGGCCACGGCAAACCCATCCTGCAATTCGGCAAGCTCAACGTCCGGTTGATCAAGCTGGAACCCGCCGGCCAGTACGCACTGAAATTGACCTTCGACGACGGTCATGACAGCGGACTGTTCACCTGGGACTATCTCTATCAGCTGGCCTTACGTCAGGACGCTCTATGGGCCGACTACCTGGCCGAGCTCAAAGCTGCTGGAAAAACCCGCGATCCGAGTGAGTCGGTCGTGCGGCTGATGCTCTAGCTCAACGGTCTTGCTGTTTAGAGCGCATTTTCTAATTTCATCTGCTTGAATGCCCTGTCGCGTGGTCAACGATTGGCCCGCTTGCGAAAAAAAATAAACTCGGGTAACCAATGGAGCTGGCAAGTTCCCTGCATTTGACGATGCGGTATCAACGGTCACCCGAGTCGCAGTACCAGGCTGGTGTCGTGTATCGAAATTGGGTGCGCAGCAATCGCCGGTACTCGTCTTTCGGACAATGGAGCGTCGTAGATGAGTAACAAGAATAACGATGACTTGAAACGCCAGGCCTCGGAAAACACCCTGGGGTTGAACCCGATCATCGCGTTACGCAAAAAGGATTTATTGGCCTCGGCCAAGATGGTGCTGACCCAAGCCATCAAGCAACCGTTGCACAGCGTCAAGCACGTCGCCCACTTTGGCGTTGAATTGAAGAATGTGATGTTCGGCAAATCCGCGCTGGTGCCCGAGGGCGACGACCGTCGCTTCAACGACCCGGCCTGGAGCCAGAACCCGCTCTACAAACGTTATTTGCAGACTTACCTGGCGTGGCGCAAGGAGCTTCACGACTGGATCGACGACAGCAATCTGTCGGCACAAGACATCAGCCGCGGCCACTTCGTGATCAACCTGATGACCGAAGCCATGGCCCCCACCAACAGCGCGGCCAACCCGGCGGCGGTCAAACGCTTCTTTGAAACTGGCGGCAAAAGCCTGCTCGACGGCCTTTCCCACCTGGCCAAGGACATGGTGCACAACGGCGGTATGCCCAGCCAGGTCAACATGGGCGCCTTTGAAGTCGGCAAGACCCTGGGCACCAGCGAAGGCGCGGTGGTGTTTCGCAACGATGTACTGGAGCTGATCCAGTACAAGCCCATCACCGAACAGGTACACGAACGCCCGCTGCTGGTGGTACCGCCGCAGATCAACAAATTCTACGTCTTCGACCTGTGCCCGGATAAAAGCCTGGCACGCTTCTGCCTGCGTAATGGCCAGCAGACCTTTATCGTCAGTTGGCGCAACCCCACCAAGGCCCAGCGCGAATGGGGGCTATCCACCTATATCGAGGCGCTGAAGGAAGCGGTCGATGTGGTCACGGCAATTACCGGCAGCAAAGACGTGAATATGCTCGGTGCCTGCTCCGGCGGCATCACCTGCACCGCACTGTTGGGCCACTACGCGGCGCTGGGCGAGAAGAAGGTCAACGCCCTGACGCTGCTAGTGAGCGTGCTGGATACCACCCTGGACACCCAGGTGGCGCTGTTTGTGGATGAACAGACTCTGGAAGCGGCCAAGCGCCACTCCTATCAGGCCGGCGTGCTGGAAGGCCGCGACATGGCCAAGGTATTTGCCTGGATGCGCCCCAACGATCTGATCTGGAACTATTGGGTCAACAACTACCTGCTGGGCAACGAGCCGCCGGTGTTCGACATCCTGTTCTGGAACAACGACACCACACGCTTGCCGGCCGCGTTCCATGGCGACCTGATCGAACTGTTCAAGAACAACCCACTGGTACGCGCCAACGCCCTGGAAGTGTGCGGCACGCCCATCGACCTCAAGCAGGTCACCGCCGATATCTATTCCCTGGCCGGCACCAACGACCACATCACGCCGTGGCAGTCCTGCTACAAATCAGCGCAGTTGTTCGGCGGCAAGGTCGAGTTTGTGCTGTCCAGCAGTGGGCATATCCAGAGCATCCTCAACCCGCCGGGCAACCCCAAGGCACGCTACCAGACCAGTGAGGGCCTGGCCGGAAGTGCGTTGGAGTGGCAGGAGAATGCGACCAAGCACACCGATTCGTGGTGGCTGCACTGGCAGGTGTGGCAGGCGGAGCGGGCGGGAAAACTGAAAAAAGCCCCGACGACATTAGGCAATAAAACCTATGCAGCCGCTGAAGCGGCGCCGGGTACCTATGTACATGAACGCTAGGCATTCTTGTGATTGAAATGAGATCAGATGTGGGAGCTGGCTTGCCTGCGATAGCGATGGGCCTGCTCACTAATCGCGGCCTGAAAGAATGCCATCGCAGGCAAGCCAGCTCCCACACTGACCGAGTTCCTACAGACCAATAGCACCACTTCACAGGGCTTGAGCATGGCGCAACCGTTCATCTTCCGCACCATCGACCTGGATGGCCAGACCATCCGCACGGCGGTACGCCCGGGCAAGCCGCACTTGACCCCGCTGCTGATCTTCAACGGCATCGGCGCCAACCTTGAGCTGGTGTTTCCGTTCGTCCAGGCCCTGGACCCGGACCTGGAAGTGATCGCCTTCGACGTGCCCGGCGTGGGCGGCTCCTCGACGCCGAACCGACCCTATCGCTTCCCCGGTCTGGCCAAACTCACCGCGCGTATGCTCGATTACCTCGACTATGGCCAAGTGAACGCCGTGGGCGTGTCCTGGGGCGGAGCGCTGGCCCAGCAATTTGCGTATGACTACCCCGAGCGCTGCAAGAAATTGATCCTCGCGGCCACCGCGGCCGGGGCCTTCATGGTGCCGGGCAAACCGAAGGTCTTGTGGCTGATGGCAAGCCCCAGGCGTTATATCCAGCCGTCCCACGTGGTGCGCATTGCACCGATGATTTATGGCGGTTCGTTCCGCCGTGATTCCAAACTGGCCGCCGAGCACGCCAGCAAAGTGCGCTCGGCCGGCAAGCTGGGCTACTACTGGCAACTGTTTGCCGGGCTGGGCTGGACCAGCATTCATTGGCTGCACAAGATCCGCCAGCCCACCCTGGTGCTGGCCGGGGACGATGACCCGCTGATCCCGCTGGTCAACATGCGCATGCTCGCCTGGCGCATCCCCAATGCACAGTTGCACATCATCGATGACGGCCACCTGTTCCTGATCACCCGGGCCGAAGCCGTGGCGCCGATCATCATGAAGTTTCTAGAGGAGGAGCGCCTGCGCGCCGTGATACATCCGCGACCGGCGGTGTGAAGGAACACACCACCGCGCAACTTGCCAGGAACCGACTATGGTTCTGGATTGGCGTGCCTGCTTGATGACTTGACGAAGGAGTGTTGGCTCATGCGAGAAAGACCCGTGACGAACCCGGCGCCCACCCCCGCTGCGTTCATCAACGCGCAAAATGCGATCACCGGCCTGCGCGGCCGGGACTTGCTGTCGACCCTGCGTACCGTCGCCGCGCACGGCCTGCGTAACCCGGTGCACACCGCCCGCCACGCCCTGGCCCTGGGCGGCCAGTTGGGCCGCGTGCTGCTGGGTGAGACCGTGCACGAACCCAACCCCAGGGACCATCGCTTCAGCGACCCCACCTGGAAGCTCAACCCGCTATACCGGCGCAGCTTGCAAGCCTATCTGAGCTGGCAAAAACAGACACGGCAGTGGATCGACGACAGCACCCTCAGTGACGATGATCGCGCCCGCGCGCAGTTCGCCTTCGCCCTGCTCAACGATGCTGTCTCCCCTTCCAACACCCTGCTCAACCCGCTGGCGATCAAGGAGCTGCTCAACTCCGGCGGCAACAGTGTGGTGCGCGGCGTGAGCAACTTGTTCGAAGACCTGCTGCACAACAACGGTTTGCCGCGCCAGGTCAGCAAGCACGCCTTTGAAGTGGGCAAGACCGTGGCGACCACGCCCGGTTCGGTGGTGTTTCGCAACGAACTGCTGGAGCTGATCCAGTACAAGCCCATGAGCGAAAAACAATACGCCAAGCCGCTGCTGGTAGTGCCGCCGCAAATCAACAAGTACTACATCTTCGACCTGAGCCCGGCCAACAGCTTTGTGCAATACGCACTGAAAAACGGCCTGCAGACCTTTATGGTCAGCTGGCGCAACCCGGACGTGCGGCATCGCGAATGGGGCCTGTCCACCTACGTCGCGGCGCTGGAAGAAGCGCTCAACGTATGCCGGGCCATCACTGGCGCCCGCGAGGTCAACCTGATGGGCGCCTGCGCCGGCGGCCTGACCATCGCCGCGCTGCAAGGCCACCTGCAAGCCAAGCGCCAGTTGCGGCGCATCTCCAGCGCCAGTTACCTGGTAAGCCTGCTGGACAGCCAGATCGACAGCCCCACAACATTGTTCGCTGATGAACAAACCCTGGAAGCCGCCAAGCGCCGCTCCTACCAGCAAGGCGTGCTGGATGGCCGCGACATGGCCAAGATATTTGCCTGGATGCGCCCCAACGACCTGATCTGGAATTACTGGATCAATAATTACCTGCTGGGCAAGGAACCGCCGGCGTTCGACATCCTGTACTGGAACAATGACAACACGCGTCTGCCCGCCGCCCTGCACGGCGACCTGCTGGACTTCTTCAAGCACAACCCCCTGAGCCATCCCGGTGGCCTGGAGGTATGCGGCACGCCCATCGACTTGCGCAAGGTCTCGGTGGACAGCTTCAGCGTGGCCGGCATCAATGACCACATCACGCCGTGGGACGCGGTGTACCGCTCCACGCAACTGCTGGGTGGCGAGCGGCGCTTTGTGCTCTCCAACAGCGGGCATATCCAGAGCATCCTCAACCCACCGGGCAACCCCAAGGCCAACTACGTCGAGAACCTCAAGCTGAGCAGCGACCCGCGCGCCTGGTATTACGACGCCCAGCACGTCGAAGGCAGTTGGTGGCCACAATGGCTGGAGTGGGTACAAAAACGCTCCGGCGTACAACGCGAAACCCTCACCGCCCTGGGCAACCAGAATTACCCACCGATGGAAGCGGCGCCGGGTACTTACGTGCGCGTGCGCTGAGCTCAGCAATCAACTTTAAGAAGACTGGATGAAGACCCGCGACCGTATCCTTGAATGCGCCCTGCAGTTGTTCAACCACAAGGGCGAACCGAACGTATCGACCATGGAGGTGGCCAATGAGATGGGGATCAGCCCCGGCAACCTCTACTACCACTTCCATGGCAAGGAGCCGTTGGTGCTGGGGCTGTTCGAGCGCTTTCAGTGTGAGCTGGCGCCACTGCTGGACCCTCCTGCGGATGCGCAACTGGAAGCTGAGGACTACTGGCTGTTTTTGCACCTGATTGTCGAGCGCATGGCCCACTATCGGTTCCTGTTCCAGGACTTGTCGAACCTGGCGGGGCGCTTGCCCAAGCTGGCCAAGGGGATCCGTCACCTGCTCACGGCGCTCAAGCGCACCTTGGCGTCATTGCTTGCGCGGCTGAAGGCGGCAGGGCAACTGGTTAGCGATACCCAGGCGTTGGGGCAACTGGTGGAGCAGATCACCCTGACATTGCTGTTTTCGTTGGATTACCAACGGATTCTGGACCGTGAAGGTGAGGTACGGGTGGTGGTGTACCAGATCATGATGCTGGTGGCGCCGCATCTGCTGCCAACGGCGCGGCAGGCGACCGAGCGGTTCGCCTTGAAGTACCTGGATGACACCGATTAAACATGTAGGAGCGAGCTTGCTCGCGAAAAACGTCAACGATAACGAGTGCCTCCTGAATAAACACGGCGTCTTTGAGTTTTTCGCGAGCAAGCTCGCTCCTACAAAATGGGGAATGCGGCGTTTTTGAGGCTTGCATAAAAAACGCCCAATCTTCGCAGACCGGGCGTTTTATGTGTCCCGTAAAAATCAGGACTGACTGGATGGCGTCGGGGTAACCGGCGTTGCAGTCGGGGTAGCAGCCGCATGCGTCGGCGCGGACACCGAATTGGCGGTAGAAGCGGCCGGTGCTGGTGCAGTGGCTGGCTTGGCCGCCGCGGCAGGCTTTGCGGCTGCCGGTTTTTTCGCTACCGCAGGCTTTTTGGCCGCTGCAGGCTTGGCAGCGGGTTTCGCAGCGGCGGGCTTGGCAGCAGGTTTAGCGGCAGCGGTTTTAGCCGCAGGTTTGGCAGCCGGTTTAGCCGCAGGTTTCGCGGCGGCTTTAGCGGCCACTGGCTTAGCGGCAGGCTTGGTAGCCGGTTTGGCGGCAACAGTTTTAGCCGCTGGCTTGGCCGCAGGTTTCGCCGCGGCTTTGGCCGGCGCTTTGGCCGGCGCTTTGGCAGCGGGTTTGGCAGCTGGCTTGGCGGCGGCTTTAACCAGAGGCTTGGCGGCAGTTTTGGCGGTGGGTTTTGCAGCGGCGGTTTTAGCCGCAGGTTTGGCCGCCGGTTTTGCTGCAGGCTTGGCCGCGGCGGTCTTGGCGGGAGCCGCTTTGGCGCCGGTGAGCTTTTCGATTTGCTTGGTCAAGGTATCAACCTTGCTATGCAGCGCCTTCAACTCAGCCTTGCTCGGTACGCCCAGTCGCGAAATAGCACTGTTGAGGCGCTTGTCGAACGTTTCTTCCAACTTGCCCCAGGTATCCGAAATACTCGATTTGGCGGAACCCGCACTCGCCTTGGCAGCGTCGACTTTTTTACCGACCGTGCTCTTGGTCAACTTCTCGGCCTTCTCGCCGTCTTTGACCAAGGTCTCGAAGAGTTTGCTGCCGTCACTGTCGATCTTCGAGTACACGCCTAAACCAGCGAGCCAGATTTTGCGGGAATATTCTTCAACTTTCCCGACCCACGAGCTGCCTTCTTTCTGAGTAGTCTTTTTAACAGCCATCCCGATGTCTCCTTAGTGTTTACGCGCGACACGTTCGAGCAATGCCGTCAGCTCTTCGAGCTTAGCAGAGAGTGTCTCCACGTCATGTTTAGACGCAATGCCGATCCGATTCAAGGCACTGCCGACACGAGTATCAAAAGCTTTTTCAACTTTATCCAGTTGAACTTCGACCAGGCCTTTGACGCCGGAGACGTTACTCTTTACTTGGTCAATCTGACTGTTGGCGGCATCAAGTTGTTCAACTACAACTTTTTTACCTTTACTTTCAACACGTTGACCGCTTCTAACGAGTTCCTTGAAGTACTCGCCGCCTTCGCTGCCGACCTTGGCATAGGCGCCAAGACCCGCCAGCCAGATCTTGCGGGCGTAGCTTTTAACCTCACTCAGGGGGGTGGTCTGAACGTCGATTTTTTTCTTCAAAATAACTTTGGCCATGGTGCACCTCACACAGAATTGGGTGGCGGACGGCCCGCAAGAGTTGAGGGCTTGGGCACAAAGTAAGGTTTAAAATTAGAATCGGCACCCTAAGCACAGCCGTATCAAGCCAGGGCCTTATCCAGGGCCTTTTCGATTTCGGACTTGATCGTGCCACTCATGGCCGACATCAGCAGGCCAAGTTCCACATCAATGCGCAGCGAATCATCGGCCACCAATACCGTGCCTTTAACCCCGGAGCGCTTGAGCTTCAGGGTGTCGCCAGCCCACGAAGACTCCACCCCATATTTATCCTCGAGTTTGCGCGCCAATTGCTCCGCCTTGGCCCGCGCCTGTTCTTTTCCCAGGGTATGTTCACGCTCAACGGTAATACGGGCCATTGCAATGACTCCTCTTTATAACGACTCAGAACACCCGCCATGCGGCAAAAGGTCTCGATGAGCGTCTATCTTACCTGCAGCCTTGCCAAGACAAAGCAGGCCTTGGGGATTATCATGTCCCGCATTCTCTTTTGGTGACAGCGATATGACTGATCAGCGCAAAGGCAGCGATGCCGAACCCACCACTCACTTCGGCTTCAAGAACGTCCCGGAAAGCCAAAAGGCGGAAAAAGTCGCTGAGGTGTTCCACTCCGTGGCAGCCAAGTACGACCTGATGAACGACGTGCTCTCCGGCGGCATGCACCGCCTGTGGAAGCGCTTCACCATCGAGTTGTCGGGCGTACGCACCGGCAACCGGGTGCTGGACATCGCCGGTGGCACAGGCGACCTGGCGGCCAAGTTCTCCAAGCTGGTTGGCCCCACCGGCCAGGTGGTATTGGCCGATATCAACGGCTCGATGCTCAAGGTTGGCCGCGACCGACTGCTCGACAAAGGCGTGGCCGGCAATATCGAGTTCGTCCAGGCCGATGCCGAGAAGCTGCCGTTCCCCGACAACCATTTCGACTGCGTGACCATCGCGTTCGGCCTGCGTAACGTGACTCACAAGGAAGACGCGATCCGCTCGATGCTGCGCGTACTCAAGCCGGGTGGCCGCCTGCTGGTGCTGGAATTCTCCAAGCCGACCAACGCGCTGATGTCCAAGGTCTACGACACCTATTCGTTCGCCTTCATGCCACTGATGGGCAAGCTGATCACCAACGACGCCGAGAGCTACCGCTACCTGGCCGAGTCGATCCGCATGCACCCGGATCAGGAAACCCTGAAGTCGATGATGGTGGAGGCCGGTTTCGACCGCGTGACCTACCACAACATGACGTCCGGCATCGTCGCCCTACACCGCGGCATCAAGCCCTGATGCTGCTGCAAGGTCTTCTCGCCAGCGTTGAGCACGGTCTCAACCGTGTACTGCGCCTGGACAGCACCGCCCTGGCGCGGCTCGCGCACCTGACCGGCAAAGTCATTGCCGTTGATTGCCGCAGCCCCGCCGTGCAGCTGTTTATCCTGCCCAGCGATGAAGGCCTGCTGCTCGCCACCCAATGGGCCGCTGAAGCCGACTGCACCTTGCGTGCGCCGGCCTCCAGCCTGTTGCACCTGGCGCTGAGCCGCAACAAGACCGCCATCCTCCACAGCCCCGAGGTGGAGCTGGAAGGCGACAGTGCGGTGCTGATGGACTTGGCCGCCGTGCTGCAAGACCTGGAGCTGGACTGGGAATATGAACTGTCGCGCTGGATCGGCCCCGTCGCCACCCAGTTGATCAGCGGGCACCTGCGCAGCCGCTCGCGCTGGTACCAGCAAGGGTTCGCCAGCCTCAACCAGAACCTTGCCGAATACCTGAGCGAAGAATCGCGCACCCTGGTCGGGCAACGGGAAGCGCAAGCGCGCTTTCGCGAGCTCGACAAGGCCAAAATCGACCTGGAACGCCTCGAGGCCCGCTTCGAGCGCTTGAGCCGTTCCCTTGATCCAAGCGATAACGCATGAAGCTGCTCGCCGTCCGCCGTTTGTTTCGTATCCAGCGCGTCGTAATCCGCTACCGTCTCGATGACCTGCTGTTTGCCCTGCCCTTGCCGTGGTTCCTGCTAGCGGTGCGTTATGTGCTGCCGTGGCGCTGGTTGCCCCGCAAGCCGTCGCCGTTGAGCCGTGGCGCCAGCCTGCGCTTGGCGTTGCAGGATTTGGGGCCTATCTTCATCAAGTTCGGGCAGATCCTCTCCACCCGCCGCGACCTGTTGCCCGAAGACATCGCCGACGAGCTGATGCTGCTGCAGGACCGCGTGCCGCCGTTCGATTCGCAGCAGTCGATGGCGCTGATCGAAGAACAGCTGGGCCATAAGATCAGCGAGGTGTTCAGCCGCTTCGACGTCGAGCCCCTGGCCTCGGCGTCAGTGGCGCAAGTGCACGCCGCGCAGCTCAAGACCGGCGAAGAAGTGGTGGTGAAAGTCATTCGCCCAGGCCTCAAGCCGATCATCGGCCAGGACCTGGCATGGCTGTTTATCCTCGCCCGCGCCGCCGAACGCTTCTCCGCCGATGCGCGCCTGCTGCACCCGGTGGACGTGGTCGCCGACTACGAAAAAACCATCTACGACGAACTCGACCTGCTGCGCGAAGCGGCCAATGCCAGCCAATTGCGACGCAACTTCGAAGGCTCGCAACTGCTGTATGTGCCGCAGGTGTATTGGGACTGGTGCCGGCCAAAAGTGCTGGTGATGGAGCGCATCTACGGCGTGCAGGTCACCGACCTCGCGACCCTGGCCGACCAGCGCACCGACATGAAGATGTTGGCAGAACGCGGTGTGGAGATTTTCTTCACCCAAGTGTTCCGCGACAGTTTCTTCCACGCCGACATGCACCCGGGCAACATCTTCGTCAGCACCGTCAACCCGTGGAGCCCGCAGTACATCGCCATCGACTGCGGTATCGTCGGCAGCCTCACCCCGGAAGACCAGGATTACCTGGCGCGCAACCTGTTTGCCTTCTTCAAGCGCGACTATCGCCGTGTGGCGCAGTTGCACATTGATTCGGGTTGGGTGCCAGCGGAAACCAAACTCAACGAATTCGAAGCCGCGATCCGCACCGTGTGCGAGCCGATCTTCGAAAAACCGTTAAAGGATATTTCGTTCGGCCAAGTGCTGATGCGCCTGTTCCAGACCGCGCGGCGCTTCAATATGGAGGTGCAGCCGCAACTGGTGCTGTTGCAGAAGACCCTGCTGAACATCGAAGGCCTGGGCCGCCAGCTCTACCCGGACCTCGACCTGTGGAACACTGCGCAACCCTTCCTGGAACGCTGGATGCGCGAGCGCATGAGCCCGAAAACCATGCTGGGCAACCTGCACAGCCAGTTCGAGCAACTGCCGCACCTGGCCAACATGACCCGCGACCTGCTGGAGCGCATGTCCCAGCCCCATGCCAAGGACCCTGAGCCACCGTGGCGCAAGCGCAAGGACGACTGGTTCCTGCGCCTGCTCGGCGCCGCGCACCTGGTGGGCGGCGTGATGCTGGCGATTGGTGGGCCATTGAACCAACTAGGCCACTGGCCAGCGGGCATCATGGTCGCCGTGGGCGTTTATCTGATCGTGCGTCGATAGCCCATCCGGTTATACACTGTCGCAAATTGCCGGAGCCGAACATGAAAGACTGGCTGGATGAGATCAAATGGGACAGTGACGGCCTGGTGCCGGCCATTGCCCAGGACTACAAGACCGGGCGCGTGCTGATGATGGCCTGGATGAACCGCGAGGCCCTGAGCCTCACAGCCGCCGAGCAGCGCGCCATCTACTGGTCACGTTCACGTGGCAAACTGTGGCGCAAGGGCGAAGAGTCCGGGCACGTGCAGACCCTGCACGAGCTGCGCCTGGACTGCGATGCCGACGTGGTAATCCTCAAGGTCGAGCAGATCGGCGGCATTGCCTGCCACACTGGCCGCCACAGTTGCTTCTATCGCGTGTTCGAGAATGGCGAATGGAAGGTTGTGGAGCCGGTGCTCAAAGACCCGCACGCCATCTACCCAGCAGGACACTGAACATGAGCGATACCCTGAACCGTGTGGCCCAGGTGCTGGAAGACCGCAAAGGCGCGGATGCCGACAGCTCCTACGTCGCCAGCCTGTACCACAAGGGCCTGAACAAGATTCTGGAAAAACTCGGCGAAGAATCCGTCGAGACCATCATTGCGGCCAAGGACGCGCAAATCAGCGGTGATTACAGCGATGTAATCTATGAGACCGCAGACTTGTGGTTCCATAGCCTGGTGATGCTCGCCCAACTGGGGCAGCACCCACAGGCCGTGCTGGATGAACTGGACCGTCGCTTCGGCTTGTCCGGGCACGCCGAGAAGGCCTCGCGCCCGTCCGCCTGAATAACGTAAGACTTGAGGATTTGAAGCATGGGCATTTTTGACTGGAAACACTGGATCGTCATTCTGGTGGTGGTGGTATTGGTGTTCGGCACCAAGAAGCTCAAGAACCTGGGCACCGATGTGGGCGAGTCGATCAAGGGCTTTCGCAAAGCCATGAACGATGATGAAAAGCCGGCCGAGCCAAGCGCCAACCCGGTGCCACCGGCCCAGCCTGTTCACCCGCAGGCCACCCAGCCGATCACCGAGCGCCGTACCTTCGACGTGCAGGCTGAAAAGGTCCAAGAGCCGACCCGCAAAGACTCGTGAGCACTGACTAATGTTTGGTATCAGCTTCTCTGAACTGCTGCTCGTCGGCCTGGTGGCCCTGCTGGTACTGGGGCCGGAACGCCTGCCCGGTGCCGCACGCACCGCCGGCTTGTGGATCGGGCGCCTCAAGCGCAGTTTCAACGCGATCAAACAGGAAGTTGAACGGGAAATCGGTGCCGACGAAATCCGTCGGCAATTGCACAACGAGCACATCCTCTCGTTGGAGCAGGAAGCCCGCAAGATTCTTTCCCCGGTGCAAGAGCCGGCCAAGCCGGTAACGCCGGTGGCCGAGCACAGCATCGCGCCAGCCCCTGTGGCCGACGCCACACCGGCAGCGCCCGCCCCACCGACGCCTGCGCCGACGCCCGTCGCGTCGCCCGCGCCCCATGACCCTACATTGCCGCCGCGAGCCCCATGAGCGCTGATAAACCGGAAAACGACCAGCACATGCCGCTGGTCTCGCACCTCACCGAGTTGCGAACCCGCCTGCTGCGTTGCGTGGCGGCGATCTTCATCATCTTTGCCGGGCTGTTCGCCTTTACCCAGCAGATCTACACCTTCGTCTCGACGCCCCTGCGCCAGTACCTGCCGGCCGGCGCGACGATGATCGCCACCGATGTGTCGTCGCCGTTCCTGACCCCCTTGAAGCTGACCATGATGGTCTCGCTGTTCCTGGCGATCCCGGTGATCCTGCATCAGATCTGGGGCTTTATCGCGCCGGGCCTGTACAAGCACGAGAAGCGCATCGCTGTGCCATTGTTGGTGTCGAGCATCCTGCTCTTCTACACCGGCATGGCCTTCGCCTACTTCCTGGTGTTCCCGCTGATCTTCAAGTTCTTCGCCGCCGCCACCCCGGCCGGCGTGGAGATGATGACCGATATCACCAGCTACCTCGATTTCGTGATGACGCTGTTCTTCGCCTTTGGCGTGGCATTCGAAATTCCGGTAGCGGTAGTGTTGCTGGTGTGGATCGGCGTGGTCGACGTCAAGTACCTGAAAAAGATCCGCCCGTACGTGATCATCGGCTGCTTCGTGGTCGGCATGATCCTCACGCCACCGGACATCTTCTCCCAGACCTTGCTGGCCGTGCCGATGTGGATGCTGTTCGAGGTGGGCATCCTGTTCAGCGGCCTGATCAGCAAGCGTGGCGAACACCCGGATGACGCGCCTGCCGACGACGACCAACCGCCAGCGACCCAGCCGTGAACCTGCTGCTGCTCGAAGAGGCCGACTTTATCGCGGCCGACCGCGTAGTGCTGCGTGATCGTCGCCTGGTGCATATGCAGGAGGTTCACCGCGCCGCCGTCGGTGACACCCTGCGTGTGGGCCGCATTGGCGGGCTGATGGGCAATGCCCAACTGCTGCGCCTGGAAGCCACTGAAGCCGAACTGCAAGTGAGCTTCGACCAACCGCCACCGAGCAAACTACCCCTGACCTTGCTGCTGGCCCTGCCCCGCCCGAAGATGCTGCGCCGGGTGCTGCAAACCGTGGCGGCCATGGGCGTGCCCAAGGTGGTACTGGTCAACAGCTACCGCGTGGAAAAAAGCTTCTGGCAAACCCCGTTCCTGGAGCCGGAAGCGGTGCGCGAGCAACTGATTCTCGGCCTGGAACAAGCGCGGGACACGGTGCTGCCCGAGATCATTATCGAGAAACGCTTCAAGCCGTTTGTGGAAGATCGTCTGCCGGCCATGGCGGCTGGCACCTTGGGCCTGATCGGCCATCCGGGCGATTACCCGGCCTGCCCCCGAGCCCTCGAGGAACCGGTGACCCTCGCGATCGGCCCGGAAGGCGGCTGGATTCCCTATGAAGTGGACCTGCTGGCCAAGGCTGGTTTACAGCCGGTGCAACTGGGTGCACGTATTTTACGCGTCGAAACCGCCGTAACGGCCCTGCTCGCCCGTCTGTTCTAACCCCCGACTGATCGTTCCCATGCTCTGCGTGGGAATGCCGCTCAGGACGCTCTGCGTCCACCCTTGTGACGCAGAGCGTCACGCCATTCATTCCCACGCAGAGCGTGGGAACGATCACCAGAGCGTGGGAATGATCGCCAGAGCGTGGGAATGATCGCCAGAGCGTGGGAACGATCAAGTATCCCCGTGCGTTGCCGATAGCCTTTGAATAAGTCCAAGCCTTGTTCCAGGGGAGTTCGCAGCATGTATCGTTGGTTAGCCGAGAAGTTGGGGAATGTAAGCGTCAACCGCAAGCTGAGCGTGGGCTTTGGCCTGGTGTTGCTCCTGACGCTGTTGATCACCTTTACCGGCTGGACCGGCCTGGGGGATGTGATCAGTCGCGGCGACAAGCTGGGCTTCATTTCCAGCCTCAATGGCCTGACCAAAGACCTGCGCCTGGCACGCCTGGACTTCGATATGCGCCGTGGCGAGCAAGGCACGGACAAGGTCGACGGCCTGCTCGCCCACCTCGACAGCGGCCTGAAGACCGCCGCCGAGCTGATCGAGCAACCTGACGACAAAGCCCTGGTCGAGCAACAGCAGGAAGCCTTGAACCAATACAAAAAGGCCTTCGCCGCCATGGTCCAGGCGGGCCTCAAACGTGAGGGCGCCCGCAGCAAGCTCGGAGACACCGCCGACAATGCCGTCGCCAAGATCAACGAAATCGAAAAAGCCCTGCTGCAAGGTGACAGCGTCGCCCAGTTCAACAGCGTGGTCGAGCAGAGCAAGCTGATCCAGCAATCGCGCTTCCAGGTACGCGGCTACACCTACAGCGGCAAGGTCGAAGCCGAGCAACCGGCCCTGGATGCCATCGACAACGCCCTGAAAAAAATCACCGAACTGCAAGGCCAGTTGCCTGCGCAATACCAGGCCAACCTGCAAGAAGCCGGGGCTTCACTGCAAGCCTACCGCGCCGCCGTCAGCCAGTATCGCGATTCCCAGGTCGCCAGCGCAGCAGCGCTGAAAACCATGATCGCCCAGGGCGACATCCTGCTGGGCCACAGTGAAAAACTCACCGTCTCCCAGACCGCCGTGCGTGACGCAGATGCCGCGCAGGCCAAATACCTGTTGCTGCTTGCCACCGTACTGGCGCTGATCGTCGGCGTCTTCGCGGCCTGGGCCATCACCCGCCAGATCGTCATCCCCCTGAACCAGACCCTCGAAGTCGCCGAGCGTGTGGCCTCCGGCGATCTGAGCCACAACCTGGAATCGGGCCGCCAGGACGAACTGGGCCAATTGCAGCGTGCCATGCAAAGCATGACCGTGGGCCTGCGCGAGTTGATCGGCGGGATCAGCGACGGGGTCACCCAGATCGCCAGCGCCGCTGAGCAGTTGTCAGCCGTGACCGAACAAACCAGCGCCGGGGTCAACAGCCAGAAGGTCGAGACCGACCAGGTGGCCACCGCCATGAACGAGATGGCGGCCACCGTGCAGGAAGTGGCGCGCAACGCCGAAGAGGCCTCGGAAGCCGCCGTGGCTGCCGACCAGCAAGCCCGTGAAGGCGACCAGGTGGTGGGTGAAGCCATCGCCCAGATCGAGCGCTTGGCCACCGAAGTGGGTAATTCCACGGTGGCCATGGGTGAACTCAAGCGCGAAAGCGACAAGATCGGCAGTGTGCTCGACGTGATCAAATCCGTGGCCCAGCAAACCAACCTGCTGGCCCTTAACGCCGCCATTGAGGCGGCGCGTGCCGGTGAGGCCGGGCGCGGCTTTGCCGTGGTGGCCGACGAGGTGCGCAGCCTGGCCCAGCGCACGCAGAAGTCCACTGAAGAGATCGAAGAGCTGATCGTCGGCCTGCAAAGTGGTACCCAGCAGGTGGCAACCATCATGGACAACAGCCGCGGGCTGACCGAGAGCAGTGTTGAGCTGACGCGCCGGGCCGGCCACGCGCTGGGCAATATCACCCGTACCGTCTCGACCATCCAGGCCATGAACTCACAGATCGCCACCGCCGCCGAGCAGCAAAGCGCCGTGGCTGAAGAGATCAACCGCAGCGTGCTGAATGTGCGCGACATCTCCGAGCAAACCTCGTCGGCCAGCGAAGAAACTGCGTCCTCCAGTGCCGAACTGGCGCGCCTGGGGATCTACCTGCAGACCCTCGTCGGGCGCTTCCGAGTCTGAATTACCCTACACGGCGGCTTACCAAAGCCGCCGCAACTTGTGAAATCTCCTACACAGTTATCAGCCCTCCACGGTCCCGAATCGAATTAGCGTTTCATGTGTCGCGAAACGCTTTCTCTGATTCGGAGGTTCACCATGTTTCTTCGGCTGACCCGCGTGCTGGTCAATGCCAGCGTCCGCCTCAAGCTAGCCCTGGGTTTTGGCCAAGTGCTGATCCTCAGTTTCCTGATCGCAGCCACGGGCTGGCAAGCCTTGAGCGCCGTGCTTTACCGATCCGACAGCCTGACGGTCCTGGGCCATCTGGCTGTCGAAGCCGAGGCCATGCGCGCCGACCGCATCGTGTACCGCACGCTGATGGACAGCAACAGCCTGGACAAGATGAACCAAAGGATTGAACAGATCGACCAGTATCTGACCGGCCTTTCGAGCCGCTTGCGAGCCGCCACCGACCGACAATGGCTGGAAGAAGCGGCTCTGTTGGTGTCGGGCTCGAAAGCCGCGCTCGTACAGTTGCCACCGTTGCTGGCCGCGCGCGAGCAGATCCGTCCGGCGCTCAAGAAGTCCGCCCTGCAGGCCAGTGACACCCTCGCTCAACTGGCCAGTGACTTGCCCGATCAAAATGACGAGAAGGCCCTCGACGCCATCGAGAACCTGCGCCAGGCCATGGAGCAAGCCGAAGATCGGGCGCAGAGCCCCGCCTGGGCGGCCGTTACCTTAAAGGCCTACGCCAATGCGTTCGACCAGTCGCTTGATGAACTGCAGGCCGCGCTGGCTTCCGTCACCGCGCTCCCGGTGGACTCGACGCTGCTCAAGACCGATTTGGCCAACTACCGTGAACAACTGCTAAAGCTCGAGCAAGCCCAACTCGATACCGAAACCGTGCAAAACAGCCTCGAACAGCAACTCAACGAGCTGCGGGACAAGAGCAATCTGCTGAGCCAGAGCCAGAATGCCAGGCGCAACAACGAGGCGGACCAAACCCGTGCGTTGCTGATCAGCGTGACAGTGGCCGCCCTGGCACTGGGCACGCTGGCCGCCTGGTGGATCGCCCGGCAGATTGCGGCGCCACTGCGAGAAATTCTCGGCGCCGCCCACCGTGTTGCCGAGGGCGACCTCAGCCATGACATGGCGGTCGACCGTCGCGACGAACTCGGCCAGTTGCAGCAAAGCATCGGGCAAATGACCCGCAGCCTGCGTAGCCTGATCAGCAGTATCGGTGACAGCGCCCGGCAGATCGCCGGAGCGGCCACGCAGTTATCCACCGTCACCGAGCAGACCCGCAGCGGGCTCAACGAGCAGAAAGATGAAACCGACCAGGTGGCGACGGCAATGAATGAAATGCTCGCCACTGCCCAGGAAGTGGCGCGCCACGCCGAACGCGCCTCGGTGGCGGCCCAAGAAGCCGACCATCAGGCCGGCGCCGGTGAGCAGGTGGTCACCCAGGCCGTGGAGCAGATTGGCAACCTGGCCAGTGAAATGGCGCTGTCAGGCCGTGCGATGCTCGCGCTGCAACAGGAGAGCCAGAAGATCGCCAGTGTGCTGGACGTGATCAAGTCTGTTTCTCAGCAGACCAACCTGCTGGCCCTGAACGCCGCCATTGAAGCGGCACGTGCGGGCACTGCCGGCCAAGGCTTTGCGGTGGTCGCCGACGAAGTGCGCAGCCTGGCCCAACGCACTCAGGAATCGGCCGAGGAGATCGAAGGGCTGATCCTCGGCCTGCACAATGGCACTCAGCAGGTGGCAGACATCATGGACAGCAGCCGCAACCTGACCGACAACAGCGTCGCCCTGACCCGCGACGCCGGCGACGCCCTGAGCGCCATTGCCCGCACGGTGTCGATCATCCAGGAAATGAACCCGCAGATCGCCGCCGCAGCGGAACAGCAAAGCGCTGTGGCCGAGGAGATCAACCGCAGTGTGTTGAAGGTGCGGGACGTGTCGGAACAAACCGCCGCCGCCAGCGAGGAAACGGCGGCCGCGAGTGTTCAGTTGACAAGGTTGAGCCTGGACTTGCAGACGCTGGTCGACAAATTCAAGCTTTGACCTGTGGCGAGGGAGCTTGCTCCCGCTGGGCTGCACAGCGGCCCCAAAATCTTGGGAGCGCTTCGCACTCCAGCGCGAGCAAGCTCGCTCGCCACAGAGGCAAATATTTCTACAGGACTTGGCGCAGGAAGGCCTGGGCACGCGGGTCTTTTGGCGCATTGAAGAACTCGGCCGGGGCGGCGTCTTCCAGCAGTTTTCCGTGATCGAAAAACAACACCCGGTCTGCCACTTCCCGGGCAAAGCCCATCTCGTGGGTGACGCACACCATGGTCATGCCTTCCAGGGCCAGGGTCTTCATCACGTCGAGCACTTCACCGACCATTTCCGGGTCGAGGGCCGAGGTGGGCTCGTCAAACAGCATCACCTTGGGCTCCATGGCCAGGGCTCGGGCAATGGCGACTCGCTGCTGCTGGCCGCCAGACAGGCGCGATGGAAACTCGTGGGCCTTCTGCGCAATACCGACCTTTTCCAACAGCGCCAGGGCCTTGGCCTCGCGCTCTTGCTTGCCGCGCTTGCGCACGACCTTTTGCGCCAGGCACAGGTTTTCCAGCACGGTCATGTGGGGGAACAGGTTGAAGTGCTGGAACACCATGCCGACTTCACGGCGGTAGGCATTCACGTCGGTCTTAGGGTCGGCCAGTTGCAGGCCGTCGATGCTCACCGAACCCGAATCGAACGCCTCCAACCCATTCAGGCAGCGCAAGAAGGTGGACTTGCCGGACCCCGAAGGACCGATCACCACCAGCACCTCGCCCTTGGCCACTTGGGTGGTGACGTGATCCACCGCGCGCACCAGCTGCCCACGGGTATCGAAGACTTTTACCAGATCGCGTACTTCAATCACTTTGGGCAAGCCTCCGCTCAAGCCGGCTGGCCATCTTCGACAGCGGCAGGTTGATCAGCAGGTACAAGCCCGCCACACAAAACAGGATTTCAAACGGCGAGAACGAGGTGGTGATCACTTCGCGGCCGCTCTTGAGCAACTCGGTAATCGCG
Source organism: Pseudomonas sp. NFPP02 (assembly GCF_900119355.1). Lineage (NCBI taxonomy): Bacteria > Pseudomonadati > Pseudomonadota > Gammaproteobacteria > Pseudomonadales > Pseudomonadaceae > Pseudomonas > Pseudomonas sp. NFPP02. The sequence goes on along the minus strand of NZ_FPJI01000002.1, from coordinate 279,387 downwards.
ATCACCGACACCAGGGACGTGTCCTTGACCAGGCTGATAAATTGCCCGGCCAGGGGCGGCAGCACACGCTTGAAGGCCTGCGGCAGTACCACGTGGCGCATCGACTGGCTGGCACTCAAGCCCAGTGAGCGCGCCGCTTCATCCTGGCCACGGGTGATGGACTGCACGCCGGCGCGCACGATTTCTGCCACGTAGGCACCCGTGAACAACGACAGCGCGGCAATCCCGGCAAACTCCCGGGACAGGTTGAGCACCGTGCCGATAAAGAAATAGAAAATGAAGATCTGCACCAGCAGCGGCGTGCCCCGCACCAGCTCGACATAGATTGTCGACAGATCGCGCAAGGTGGGATTTTTCGACAGCCGGCACAGCCCGGTCGCCAAGCCAATCGCCAAACCCAGGATGCCGGACACCACCGACAGCCACAGTGTGGTCCACAAGCCCCACATCAACGGCCCCAGTGCCCATTGCCGAGTCACGCCGACCACGTCGCCTTCAGCTACATCGTCACCGCGCGCCACTTGCAGGCTGTTATCGGCGACTGTGAGCTTTTGCTCCACTCCGGCGTCGTTGCGCAGGGTGACTTCGGCCGTATCGCCTTTGCGCACCAACTCGACCACGGTGGAAATATCCGCGGCGCGCTGGGAGGTCTCGGCTTGATAGGCGAAGTATTGGGGGACGCGGTTCCAGCGCCATTCGTAGGACATCAACGACGTGGCGTAGTACAAGGCACCCGCCAGGCCGACCAGCACCACCACCGTCAGCAGGTGCCAGGGCCATTGGGCTTTTTTATGTTTCATTTCACTTTCCGCATAGGTGTCGCCTGATAGGCCGCCATCGCGGGCAAGCCCGCTCCCACAGATTGATGTGTGAATACAGTCAAATGTGGGAGCTGGCTTGCCTGCGATGCAGGCAACTCGGTGTCAGGCCTTATTCCATGTCCTTGAGCCACTCGGAGCTCTTGAACCACTTGTCATGGATGCGATCGTAGGTGCCGTCGTTACGGATCTGGTGCAGGAAGTTGTTGATGAAGTTGATGCTGTCGTAATCGCCTTTCTTCAAACCGAACGCCAGGGGTTCAAAGGTGAAGGGTTCTTCCAGGAACACCAGCTTGCCGTTACCGACCTTCTTTTCGGCCACCACGTTGTACGGTGCGTCGTAGACGAACGCATCAGCCTTGCCGTTGACCACGTCGAGCACGCCTTCCTGCTCGTTGTCGTAGCCGTGGTACTTGGCCTTGGAGATCAGCTTCTTGGCAACCATCTCACCGGTGGTGCCGAGCTTGGAGGTCAGGCGGTATTTCTCGTCGTTCAGGTCTTTGTAGGACTTGATGGTGCCTTCCAATTCCTTGCGGATCAGCAACGTCTGGCCGACCACGATGAAGGGTTCGCTGAAATTCAGGCGCAGGTTGCGTTCCTGGGTCAGGGTCATGCCGCTGCCGATCATATCGAACTTGCCGGTCAGGAAGGCCGGGATGATGCCGTCGTAACCGGTGGACACCAGCTCCAGCTTGACGCCCATGGACTTGGCCATAGCCTTGAGGATGTCGACTTCGAAACCGATGATTTCACCGCGCTTGTCGGTCATTTCGAACGGCATGTAGGTGGGGTCCATGCCAACTTTCAACGTGCCGCGCTTGACCGCCTCATCAATGGCGCCGGCCTGGGCCGCAGTGGCAGCGACCAGCGCGGTGACGCCGAGCATCAGCATCGAAAGATACTTTTTCATCATCAAGACCCCTGAACGATTCTTATAAGGTTGGCGCACAAGAGGGCTGCGCCATTTCGGGGTGCGATCCTAACCCACTCGTTGTCCGCCACAAAGGTTTCACCGGTAAATGTTATCGGCGTGTGTCGGAAAACCCTGACAGCGACCCGGCCAAACACAGGCGCAGACGCTTCAGCGCGGCCTCTCGATCAGGGATTGATGTGTAAGCAGTTATGACGATCAGTCGATCTCGGCTATCCAGGCCGTATCCCTGAACCACTTGTCATGCAGGCGATCGTAGGTGCCGTCCTGGGCGATCTGGTTGAGAAAATGGTTGATCCAATTGAGGCTGTCGTAATCGCCTTTTTTCAGGCCGAACGCCAAGGGCTCAAAGGTGAAGGGTTGCTCAAGTGCCAACAATGTACTGTTCTGTGGCCGACTCATCGCGATCAGGTTGTAGGGCGCATCATGGATAAAAGCATCGGCCTTGCCTTCAACGACCTGCCGTACGCCTTCTTCCGGGTTGGGCACACTGCTGAGCCGCGCAGATACAAGAAAGCGCTGTGCTGCGGCTTCACCGGTGGTGCCTTGGGTGGTAACCACGCGGTAACTGGCGTCGTCCAGTTCTTCAATACTGGAGACCTTCCCGGCCATGCGTGGGTGCAGCAGCACCGTCTGGCCCACCACGACAAACGAGTCACTGAAGTTGAGTTTGAGGTTGCGCTCTTGAGTGACCGTCATGCCGCTGCCAATCAGATCAAACTTGTTCGTCATCAGCCCCGGCAGCAGATCCGTGTAAGGCACTGCCACCAATTCAAGCTCTACGCCAAGTGCGCGGCTCATGGTGTGGAGCAAGTCAATTTCAAAGCCGACGATGCGCCCCTGCTTATCGAGCATTTCGAAAGGGACGTTATTGGGGGTTGTGCCGACCTTAAGCACGCCACGGCGCACAGCGTTGTCCAGCGCGCCCGCGTAAAGCAAACCTGCGTGCCCCCCCAGGAAAAAGCCCATCAGCAATGCCAAACAATACCTTTTGATCATGAATGCCCCGTGGCGAGTCCAATTTGGGGGGCGATCCTAACCCAGCCGCGGGCACGGCAATACGCTTCGAACAAAGGTCTTTTGTTTCGAAATAACAAGGAGTTAGCGATAAAAAGGAAGAAGCGAAAAACGCTGTAGGACCAACGTTTGAAACACCCCCGAAGTGAGCCTTCGGGGGTGCCTGAATCAGGCCGGTTGGGCCTGGGGCGACTGTGGTTGCAGAGGCAGCAACGGCGCGTGCGGATCAGCCTTGATCGAAGCACGCCAGGCACCGAGCCACTCGGCATGACCTTCGCTCCACACCTGCTCATGCAGGCGAGCCAGGGCCACCGGGTCACTGAGCAGGGCCAGGCGTTCGCTGTTGTTGAGGCCAGCCGGGCCGACTTTCAACGCGTGGCGAACACGCTCCATGCGCAGGTACTCGATGGGCTCGGCCTCACGGTGCCGCGAGGTCGCCAAGGCGCAGGCCAGAGCGTTCTGCTGCGGGTCTACCACCGAACGCACAAAGCCGTCGTTGAGGGCGTGCCAACGGTTTTCGTGGGTGTACTTCTCGGTCGACAGCAGGGCCTGCGGCGGGTTGTATTCCTCAGGGATCAGGAACAGGCTCTCGTCGCGGGACTTGAGGCCCAACTTGACCCGGCTGGAAATCACCGACACCGGGATCGACAGCATCAGCGAGCCGACAATCGGCACCAGCCACCACAGGAAGCTCGGGTTCAGCCACACCACCAGCAGCGCCCACAGGAAGCCCAGCACGGTTTGCGGACCGTGGCGCTTGACCGCTTCGCTCCAGGGCGTGGAGTCGTCGTCACGTTGCGGCGAGTTCCAGGTAGCGGCCCAACCGAGGAACGCGGCGAGGACGAAACGGGTGTGGAAAATCATCCGCACCGGCGCCAGCAGCATGGAGAACAACATCTCCAGCAGCATCGACAGGGTTACCTTGAACTTGCCACCGAACTCTTTGGCGCCCTTGGCCCAGATCAAGATGATGCTGAGCAGTTTAGGCAGGAACAGCAGCACGATGGTGGTGGAGAACAGCGCCACCGCCTTGTCCGGGTGCCATTGTGGCCATAGCGGGTACAACTGGCGCGGGGCCATGAAGTACTGCGGCTCCATCAGCGTGTTCACCGCCAGCAAGGCCGTGGACAGCACCAGGAAGAAGAACCACAACGGCGCCGACAGATAAGACATCACGCCGGTCAGGAACACCGCACGGTGCACCGGGTGCATGCCTTTGACCAGGAACAGGCGGAAGTTCATCAGGTTACCGTGGCACCAGCGACGGTCACGCTTGAGTTCGTCCAGCAGGTTCGGCGGCAGTTCTTCGTAGCTGCCCGGCAGGTCGTAGGCAATCCACACGCCCCAGCCGGCACGGCGCATCAGCGCGGCTTCAACGAAGTCGTGGGAGAGGATCGCACCGGCAAACGCGCCTTTACCGGGCAGCGGCGCCAGGGCGCAGTGCTCGATAAACGGCTTCATACGGATAATGGCGTTGTGGCCCCAGTAGTGGGATTCACCCAACTGCCAGAAGTGCAGGCCGGCGGTAAACAGCGGGCCGTACACGCGAGTGGCGAACTGCTGCATGCGCGCATACAGGGTGTCCATGCCCGACGCACGCGGCGCGGTCTGGATAATCCCGGCATCCGGCGTGGCTTCCATCAGGCGCACCAGGCTGGTCAGGCACTCGCCGCTCATCACAGAGTCAGCGTCAAGAACGACCATGTACTTGTAGTCACCGCCCCAACGACGGCAAAAGTCGTCGAGGTTGCCGCTCTTGCGCTTTACGCGACGGCGACGACGGCGATAGAAGATCTTGCCGAAACCACCGGCTTCGCGGCATACGTCGAGCCAGGCTTGCTGTTCGGCGATGCAGATGTCGGCGTCGTTACTGTCGCTGAGCACGAAGAAATCGAAGCGATCCAGGTCACCGGTCGCGGCCACCGATTCGAACGTTGCACGCAAGCCGGCGAATACACGCGGCACGTCTTCGTTACAGATCGGCATCACCAGGGCGGTGCGCGCATCTTTCGGAATCGGCTCGTCACCGGCACTTTTACCGGAAATGCGGTATTTATCGTGACCGGTCAGCAGCTCCAGGAAGCCCATGAGCGCAGTCCAGAAACCGGCCGACACCCAGCAGAACAGAATCCCGAACATGATCAGGATGCTGGTTTGCAGCGCGTAAGGCAGTACCTGGGTAGCGGTTTGCAGCAGGGTCTGGTTGCGAATTTCGTCGAAGTCGACCAGCGACCAGCCCTGGTACGGCATGATGCCTTTCATGTACCAGCCGGCCACGATGGTCTGGCCCAGCATCAGCACCAACAGGATGTAACGACGGATCGAGCCCACGGTACGCCAGCGCGCAGCCGGCAGCACCCGCTCGTCTTTCGGTGGCTTGGGCGGGTTGGTGCGCCCGGTCATCCGGCGCCAACCGCGCACCAGGATATTGGTGCGCCAAGGCTCGGGCACCACTTTGGTCCGACGGATCGGCGGCGTGGCCTTGAGGCACACACGACCGCTGGCATCGAGCGCCAGCATCTCGGCGTCTTGCAGCTCTTCGGCGCTGTTGAGGGTCAAGCGGCGGCCAACCGACGCTTGGGCAGCGTCGGTCGGTGCGTCGAAGGTCTTGGACGACAGACGTTCGTGCAGCTCGCTGAAGGACTTGCAGCCCGCCAGCTCGGCGCGCTGCTCAGCCGTCATGGGTAGATGCGCCAGGTACTCGGACAGAGTCTCTGGCTTGACTTGAGAATTACTCATCGGCAGGCAACTGATAGCTCCAGGTTTCGGTCAGGACTTGCTCGGTCTTGATCGGCTCCGGCGTGGCTGGGGCAGCCTCAGGCTGTTTGGCTTCCTTGTCCTTGGCGTCTTTCTTGGCCTGTTTCTCATGCTGCTTGGCCAAGACTTTATCGGCCTTGAGCACATGGTTGGAAACCGACTCAGCCTCAGGCTGCACGATATCCTGCACCAGTGCCGCACGCATTTCGGTCGGCTTGCTTGCGTCCTTGATCTTCATACGCAGGGTCAGGCGCCAGCCTTTGGTGTGTTCGTTGTAGCGCACGCTGTTTTCAACCAGTTCAGCGTTATCCCCCACACTCACCTGGCTACGCACCGGGGCGTCCGGCAGCAGTTTCTTCAGGGACGGGCCCTCGAAGTCCACCAGGTAGGCCACGCTGCCATCCGGCTGACGGATCAGGTTCGATTGCTTCACATCACCCGTTGAGCGCAGGGTCTGCTTGACCCAGGCACTGTCCGGCGAATGGAAGGCCGCGTCGTCCAGTGTCCAGTGCAGGCGGTAGGCCACGTCCAGCGGCTTGCCGACTTCTGGCAGTTCGGCCGGGCTCCAGAACGCCACGATGTTGTCGTTGGTTTCATCGGCGGTCGGGATTTCGACCAGGTCGACAGAGCCTTTGCCCCAGTCACCTTCAGGCTCGATCCAGGCGCTTGGGCGCTTGTCGTAGTTGTCGTCCAGGTCTTCGTAGTGGCTGAAGTTGCGGCCACGTTGCAGCAGGCCGAACCCACGCGGGTTCTCGACGCTGAAGTTGCTGACCGACAGGTGTTTAGGGTTGTTCAGCGGACGCCAGATCCACTCGCCATTGCCGGCGTGAATCGACAGGCCGCTGGAATCGTGGAGCTCGCGGCGGTAGTTGAGGACCTTGGACGGCTGGTTGGCGCCGAACAGGAACATCGAGGTCAACGGCGCAACGCCCAGCTTGCTGACCTTGTCACGCAGGAACATCTGGGATTTGACGTCCACTACGGTGTCGGTGCCAGGACGCAGGATCAGGCGATAAGCGCCAGTGGCGCGTGGCGAATCCAGCAGCGCGAAAATCACCAGGTGCTTGTCACCCGGCTTTGGACGCTCGATCCAGAACTCGGTGAAACGCGGGAATTCTTCGCCAGACGGCAACGCGGTGTCGATCGCCATGCCACGGGCAGACAAGCCGTACACCTGATCCTTGCCCACGACGCGGAAATAGCTGGCGCCGAGCATGGTCATGATTTCGTCTTGCTTGTCGGCCTTGTTGATCGGGAAAAGCACACGGAAACCGGCGTAACCCAGCTGTTCGGTGGCTTTAGGATCAAATTTCACGTCGCCGAAATCGAAACGCGTCGGGTCGTACTTGATTTCATGCACGCTGTCGGCGGTGACTTCGTTGATTTTCACCGGGGTGTCGAAATGCATCCCCTGGTGATAGAAGGACAGCTTGAACGGGGTGTTCTGATCGGCCCACTCGGCTTTTTCATTGCGGAAACGAATCTTCTGGTAGTCAGCGAATTTCATTTCGCGGAATTCGTTCGGCAAATTGCTGCGCGGAGCTTCGTATTTCTGCCCAGCCAGCTCTTTTGCCTTGGCCGACACATCATCCAGACTGAACGCCCACAGTTGACCCGCGCCGAACAGGCAAAACAGGGCAGAGCCCGTCACCAGTGCGTTTCGTAACCGTTTGGCAGACAATTTTGGTGCATTACAGGGACTAACAATCACGAGCAACCCTCGCCGAAAACAGATCAAAAAACCAACGGCCAGCTATCTATATGCCAGGTTGGCGAGCAATGTTCCGACTCCTCTGGGGCGAAATGATTCCCCATGCGGTTGTCGGACAAGGCTCTACCTAAGTCAAAAATGGACCAAACAACGCTGATCCCCGTAGCGCGCGATTATCTAGTAGCCCGCGAGACAACGCATCAGGGACAGTGAAGTATTTGTAGCGAAACCCTGCGTTTTTAGGCATTAACGTCGTTTTTCATACATTCATGTCTGTAAGAGGAAGGTCACAGGGCCATCATTGACCAAGTGCACCTGCATATCCGCGCCAAAACGCCCCGACGCCACCTTGCCATGCAATTGTTGCGCTTGTAACAACAAGTGCTCAAAAAGCGCCGCTCCCAGGGCCGGAGGAGCCGCTGTGGAGAAGCTGGGCCGTAGCCCGCTTTTGGTATCCGCCGCCAGGGTGAACTGCGACACCAGCAGCAAACCGCCGCCGATGTCCTTGAGGGACAGGTTCATCTTGCCCTCCTCGTCACTGAACACCCGATAGTTAAGCAGCTTGTGCAGCAGTTTGTCGGCGCTTTCGGGCGTATCTGAAGGCTCGACGGCCACCAGCACCAGCAAACCCTGGTCAATCGAGCCTATCACCTCCCCTGCGACCTCAACCCGGGCGCCACGCACCCGCTGCAACAAGCCCTTCATGCTTCTTCAGGCGGCAGGTCGAGCAGGCGCCGGGCCATTTCGCCGGTCGCACGCACCAGTGCGTCGGTGATGCCCGGCTCGGACGCCGCGTGCCCTGCTTCGCGAATCACCTGCAACTCGCTGTTGGGCCAGGCCTGATGCAGCTCCCAAGCGTTATCCAGCGTGCAGATCATATCGTAGCGGCCATGGATGATGACGCCAGGCAGATGGGCGATCTTGTGCATATCGCGAATCAGCTGGTTGGGTTCCAGGAAGGAGTTGTTGGTGAAGTAATGGCATTCGATACGTGCGATGGACAAGGCGCGCTGCGGCTCGGAAAACCGTTCCACATGCTGCGGGCTCGGGCACAGGCCCAACATACGGCCTTCCCAGCCCGACCAGGCTTTGGCCGCATGCATCTGGGCGATCTGGTCGTTGCCGGTCAGGCGCTTGTGGTAAGCGGCAATCATATCGTGGCGCTCTTCCACCGGGATGGGTGCCACATAGTCCTGCCAGTAGTCCGGGAACAGGCGGCTCGCGCCCTCCTGGTAGAACCAGCGAATATCCTGCGGGCGGGCGAGGAAGATGCCGCGCACGATCAGGCCATGCACGCGCTCGGGGTGGGTTTGCGCGTAGGCCAGGGCCAGGGTCGAACCCCAGGAACCGCCGAACAGCACCCATTTGTCGATGCCCAGGTGCTCGCGGATGCGCTCAAGGTCGGCGACCAGATCCCAGGTGGTGTTGTTCTCGAGACTGGCCCTTGGCGTAGAGCGGCCGCAGCCACGCTGGTCGAAGGTGACAATATGGTAGAGGTTCGGGTCGAAATAGCAGCGGCTCTGGGCGTCGCAACCGGAGCCGGGGCCTCCATGGATGAACACGACAGGCAAGCCTTCGGGGGAGCCACTTTCATCGACGTACAGGGTGTGGGTGTCATCGACAGCCAGATCGTGCCGGGCGTAGGGTTTGATCTGCGGGTACCAAGTCTGCATTGCGTGCTCCGTAGGGTGTCGGGTTCATCCCTGGGGGGACGTCTATTATTTTGCCGTCTGGCATCATAAACCCGAATTGTGCAATGAGCATGTCCTTGAGCACTTAGACCTGTGTCAGCAGTTCGCGCCTCAGGTAACCAAGCAGATAGTCATACAGCCGATACACCTCCGGCACCTGGCCGCGTGCCCGCAAACAACCGTGGGCCAGCCCTTTGCCGGGATGGCGGTGTGTCAGTTGATAAAAGTGTTGCTGAACCCCCGTTGTCGCAGGCAAGCCAGCTCCCACATTTCGAGCGCATTCTCATGATAGAGCGCGGTCAAGCGGGCTTGCTCGCGAAAGCTATTGCAGCAGCACCAACAATTACCGGTAGTGCTTCTGCCCCCAAGCCAACAGCCCTTCCAGCAACTGCCTCAACACCACCTGCGTCGGCTCGGCCAAATCATGGCGATAACGGAACGGCTCGAACTCCTCCATATAGGTGCTCTGGCACAACTCCAGCTGCACCGCATGAATATCCTGCGCCGGGTTGCCGTAGTGACGGGTGATATGGCCGCCCTTGAAGCGCCCGTTCAGCACATGGGTATATTGCGGATGCTGAGCGCAGATGGCTTCCAGCTGGCTGGCCAGCTGCGGGTCGCACGCAGCGCCGTTGAAGGTACCCAAATTGAAGTCCGGCAATTTGCCGTCAAACAGGTGCGGGATCACCGAGCGGATCGAGTGCGCGTCGAACAGCAGCGCGTAGCCGAACTCGGCCTTGAGGCGTGCCAGTTCTTCCTGCAGTTGACGGTGGTACGGACCCCAGATTTTTTGCAGGTAACTGGCCCGCTCCTCCTCGGAGGGCGTTTGCCCTTCACGGAACAACGGCACGCCATCGAACAGCGTCTCTGGGTACAGGCCGGTAGTAGCACCGGCATACAGCGGCGCGTTGTCGGAGGGCCGGTTGAGGTCGATGACAAACCGCGAGTACTCCGCCGCCAGGGTGCTGGCGCCCAGCTCTTCGGCAAAGTCATACAACAGCGGAATATGCCAATCGGTATCCGGCAGGCTTTGCGCCTCGGTTATCAACCCGGCCTCCACCGCAGGGGTGAGCCGCAGGCCGGCGTGGGGCATGCTGATCAGCAGCGGCACGCGGCCTTGTTTGAATGTCAGAACCTTATCCACAACTGCATCCTCTCAAACAGTGACGTCGACGCCGTGGCGCACGACGCGTTTATCCAGTTCGCCACCCAGCCAGTAGGCCAGGTCGGCGGGGCGATCGATCTGCCAGGCGACAAAATCCGCGACCTTGCCCACTTCCAGGGAACCATGGGTATCGCCCAGGCCCAACGCGGTGGCCGCGTGTTGCGTGGCGCCGGCCAGGGCTTCTTCCGGGGTCATGCGGAACAGGGTGCAGGCCATGTTCAGCATCAGCCGCACCGACAGCGCCGGTGAAGTGCCGGGGTTGAGGTCGCTGGCGATGGCGATCTTCACGCCGTGTTTGCGCAGGGCATCCATGGGCGGCAACTGGGTTTCACGCAGGAAGTAGAACGCGCCCGGCAATAGCACGGCGACGGTACCGGCCGCAGCCATGGCGATGGCGTCTTCTTCAGTCATGAATTCCAGGTGGTCGGCCGACAACGCGTGGTAGCGCGCCGCCAGGCTTGAGCCATGCAACGACGAGAGTTGCTCGGCGTGCAGCTTCACCGGCAAGCCAAGTTGCTGGGCGACCTTGAATACCCGCTCAACCTGCTCGGGGGAAAATGCCAGGTATTCACAGAAGGCATCGACCGCATCCACCAACCCCTCAGCGGCCAGGGCCGGCAGCATCTGGCTGCAGATGTGCTCGATGTAATCGTCGGCGCGGTCCTTGTACTCCGGCGGTAACGCGTGGGCGGCCAGGCAGGTGGCGCGCACGCTGACCGGCAGCGCTTCACCCAGGCGCCGGACCACGCGCAACATCTTGCGTTCGTTGGCCAGGTCCAGGCCGTAGCCGGACTTGATTTCCACCGTGGTCACGCCGTCACGCAGCAAACTGCGCAGGCGCTTTTCAGCGCACAAGAACAGCTCATCTTCGCTCGCCGCACGGGTTGCGCGCACAGTGCTGGCAATGCCGCCGCCCTTGGCCGCGATCTCGGCGTAGCTGACACCTTCGAGGCGCTGCTCGAATTCGCCGCTGCGATTGCCACCGAACACCGTATGGGTGTGGCAATCGATCAGCCCGGGAGTGACCCACGCGCCTTGCAGGTCATGCACCTGAGCGTAATCCGCGGTTGGCGCCTGGCTGCGGGGGCCGACCCACTCGATGAGCGAGCCGGCAGTCACCATGGCGGCATCCTCGATGATCGAGTATTTGCCGTTGGCCATGGTTGCGACGTGGCAGTGTTGCCAAAGCGTTTTCATCAACGCCTCCCTAAGTTATCGATGAGACAAAACCGGGTCGTAATCGACCTTGGCCGTTTGCCCGGCGGCAGGCTTGACCCACAGCCAGTAGGCGATGATCAGCAGCACGATCCACACGGCGCCTACCATCAACGCCGCCTGGGTATCCGGGAAGTAACCGAGTACACCAAACACAAACAGCATGAACACAATGGCCGCCGCCGGCGCATAAGGCCAGAACGGTACCGGGAATTTCAGTTCGGCGATCTGCGCCTTGGTCATCGAGCGGCGCATGGCGACCTGGGTAAACAGGATCATCAGCCATACCCACACGGTGGCGAAGGTGGCAATCGAGGCGATCAGCAGGAACACGTTTTCCGGGATCAGGTAGTTGAGTACCACACCGCCGAGCAAGGCGGCGCCCATGACCACCACGGTCATCCATGGCACGCCTTGTTTGGACAATTGCGCGAAGCCCTTGGGCGCCTGCCCTTGTTGAGCCAGGCCGTACATCATGCGCCCGGCGCCGAAAATGTCGCTGTTGATCGCCGACACCGCCGCCGAGATCACCACGATGTTGAGGATGGTCGCCGCCGAGCCAATCCCCAGGTTGCTGAAGATCTGCACGAACGGGCTGCCCTGGCTGCCGATCTGCGGCCACGGGTAGATGGCCATCAACACGAACAGGGTGAGCACGTAGAACAGCAGGATACGCAGCGGCACAGCGTTGATCGCCTTGGGGATCACCCGCTGTGGGTCCTTGGCTTCACCGGCGGTGATGCCGATGATTTCGATGCCACCAAAGGCAAACATCACCACCGCAAACGAGGCGATCAGCCCACCGATGCCGTTGGGCATGAAGCCGCCGTGGGCCCACAGATTGCTCAAGCCACTGGCCTGGGTTTCGCCTGCCGAGTGAATACCAAACAGCATGATGCCAAAACCGCCGAGGATCATCGCCACAATGGCACCGACCTTGAGCAACGACAGCCAGAACTCCATCTCGCCAAAGACTTTGACGTTGCACAGGTTCAGGCCGCCGATCAGGAATACGATGCCCAGCACCCAGACCCAACGGGCCACTTCGGGAAACCAGAAGCCCATGTAGATGCCGAACGCGGTGACGTCGGCGAGGCAGACGATGATCATTTCAAAGGCGTAGGTCCAGCCGAGGATAAACCCGGCCATGGGCCCCAGGTAGGTGCTGGCGTAGTGGCCGAAGGAGCCAGACACCGGGTTGTGCACGGCCATCTCACCGAGGGCGCGCATCACCATGAATACAGCAGCGCCGCCGATCAGGTAGGCCAGCAGCACGGCAGGACCGGCCATTTGGATGGCGGAGGCAGAGCCATAGAACAGCCCGGTGCCGATCGCGGAACCGAGGGCCATGAAGCGAATATGTCGGGCGTTGAGCCCGCGTTTCAAACCTTTTTCTGGCTGGTGCATTTCTCGTCCCTAATTATTCTTATGAGGAGAAGATCGTTCCCACGCTCGGCGTGGGAACTCCGACCTGGACGCTCCGCGTCCGCTTTTAGAGCGGTGACGCAGAGCGTCACAGGATGCATTCCCACGCGGAGCGTGGGAATGATCAGGCACAGACCGAGTCCCGGTCAGAGGCTTGGCAGCAACTTGGCCGGCACCAGCTCATTCAGGCAGCGGCTGGCGAGCAGTTCGCTGGCGGCGTTGATGTCCGGGGCGAAGAAGCGGTCCTTGTCATAGAACGCCACCTTGTCGCGCAGGATGCCACGGGCTTTTTCCAGCTTGGGCGAGGTCTTCAGGCCGTCGCGCAGGTCCAGGCCCTGGCACGCCGCGAGCCATTCCACCGCGAGGATGCCCCGGGTGTTCTCGGCCATTTCCCACAAACGCTTGCCCGCAGCCGGGGCCATGGACACGTGGTCTTCCTGGTTGGCCGAAGTCGGCAAGCTGTCGACGCTATGGGGATGGGCCAGCGCCTTGTTCTCGCTGGCGAGCGCGGCGGCGGTCACCTGGGCGATCATGAAGCCGGAGTTCACCCCGCCATTGCCCACCAGAAACGGCGGCAGTTGCGACATGTGCTTGTCCATCATCAACGAGATCCGGCGCTCGCTCAGGGAGCCGATTTCGGCAATGGCCAGCGCCATGTTATCGGCGGCCATGGCTACGGGTTCGGCGTGGAAGTTGCCACCGGAAATCACATCGCCTTCGGCGGCAAAGACCAACGGGTTATCCGACACTGCGTTGGCTTCTACCACCAGCACCTCGGCGGCCTGGCGCAATTGAGTCAGGCACGCGCCCATGACCTGTGGCTGGCAACGCAGGGAATACGGGTCTTGAACCTTGTCGCAGTTCTGGTGCGATTGGGACACCTGGCTGCTCTCACCGAGCAGGTCACGATAGGCCGCTGCCGAGTCGATCTGGCCACGCTGGCCACGCGCCGCATGAATACGCGCATCGAACGGCGAACGCGAACCCAGTACCGCTTCCACAGTGAGGCCGCCGCAAGCGAGGGCAGCGGCGAACAGGTCTTCGCCTTCGAACAGGCCACGCAGGGCATAGGCCGTGGACACCTGGGTGCCGTTGAGCAGCGCCAGGCCTTCTTTGGCGGCCAGGGTCAGCGGCGTGAGGCCGGCGATTTTCAGTGCCTCGGTGGCTTCCAGCCATTCGCCCTTGTAACGCGCCTTGCCTTCGCCAAGCAGTACCAGGGACATGTGCGCCAGCGGCGCCAGGTCACCGGAAGCACCCACTGACCCCTTGAGCGGAATGTGCGGGTACACCTCGGCGTTGATCAGCGCGATCAGCGCGTCGATCACCTGGCGACGAATCCCGGAGAAGCCACGGCTCAGGCTGTTGACCTTGAGCACCATGACCAGTCGCACCAGTGCATCGCTGATCGGCTCACCGACGCCGGCGGCGTGGGACAGCACCAGGGAACGCTGGAGGTTTTCCAGGTCTTCGCTGGCGATGCGGGTCGATGCCAACAGGCCAAAACCGGTGTTGATGCCGTAGGCGGTGCGGTTCTCGGCGAGAATCTGCTCCACGCAGGCAACGCTGGCTTCGATCTGGGCCGAGGCGCTGTCATCCAGGCTGAGGGTTACTGGCTGCTGGTAGATGGCACGCAGTTGGGCGAGGCTCAGTTGGCCTGGAATCAGGTTTAGCGCAGTCACATTCATACTCCTTGTGAATTGTTCTTAGGTGTTCAGTGCAAATTCGGTAAAGCAGTGTCTTTAAGCAATTGGGCAGCGGCGGCAATATCCGGCGCCAGCCAGCGGTCCTGTTCATACGCTGGGACCACTTCGCGCAGCAAACGCCAGGCGCGGTCGGTACCGGCGCCGAAGCGCTGGTCCTTGAGAAACTCGAAAGCCTGGGCCGCCAGCAGGTACTCGATGGCAAGAATCTGGGTGACGTTGGCCAGCACCTGGTGCAGCTTGAGCGCGGCGTTGGTGCCCATGCTCAAGTGGTCTTCCTGCAGGCCCGAGGTGACGAAGTTGTCGAGCACGGCCGGTTGCGCCAACTGGCGGTTTTGCCCGCACAAGGACGCGGCGACGTACTGCACAATCATCATCCCGGAGTTGACCCCCGGGTTGCTCACCAAGAAGGCTGGCAGGCCGCTGACATGCGGGTTAACCAGGCGGTCCAGGCGACGCTCGGCCACCGAACCGATCTCGGCCATGGCGATGGCGAGCATGTCGGCCGCCATCGCGACGGACTGCCCGTGAGGGTTGGCCTGCGACACCACGCGGTAATTATCCGGCGTGCCCAGCACCAGCGGGTTGTCGGTGGCGCTGTTGAGTTCGGTCTCGATCTGGCGCGTGGCGTGTTCCACCTGGTCGCGGGCCGCGCCGTGAATCTGCGGGATCGAGCGAATACTCAAGGCGTCCTGGGTGCGAATACCCTTGCTGCTGGCAATCACCTCACTGCCATCGAGCAGGGCACGCAGGTTGATACCCACTTGCTGCATGCCAGGATGCGGTTTGAGAGCAATGATTTCTTCGTCAAAGGCGTCGATCTGGCCGCGCTGGGCTTCGAAGCTCATGGCACCGATCACGTCGGCCCACTGCAGCAAGTGATGCGCGTCGGCCAGGGCCAGGCAGCTCAGGCCGGTCATGCACGGCGTGCCGTTGACCAGGCACAGGCCGTCCTTGGCGCCGAGCACCACCGGCTGCAAGCCTTCAGCCTGCAACGCGTGTTGCGCCGTGACGATCTGGCCGCGATAACTCACATTACCAACGCCCAGCAGGGCCACGCCGATATGGGCCATGTGGGTCAGATACCCCACCGAGCCTTGGGACGGTACTTGCGGGGTGATGCCGTGGTTGAGCAGCGCCAGCAGCGCGTGCACCACCTGCGGATGCAGGCCGGATTTGCCGTGGCTGTAGTTGATGATCGCCGCGCAGATGATCGCACGGGTTTGCTCATCGCTGAGCACCGGGCCGACGCCGCAGGCGTGGCTCAACAGCGTATTGCGCGACAGTTGGCTCAGTTGCTCGGTCTTGAGCGAGACGTTGCACAACGCGCCCAGGCCGGTGTTGACACCATAGGCACGCTCGCCGCTGGCGACGATGCGCTGCACGATGGCCTGGGCATTGTCGATACGCGCCCAGGCGTGGCCCGACAGTTCGAGCATGGCGCCGTGGCGGGCGACGGCGGTGACGTCCTGCCAGCGCATGGGGGTGTCGGCGATGATGATTTTGGTTGCCTGGGACATCTTCATACCTTCTTCAATTCTTAGGCAGCATTGATCGTTCCCACGCTCTGCGTGGGTACGCCGCCTGGGACGCTCTGCGTCCCCCCAAGTGACGCGGAGCGTCACGAAATGCGTTCCCACGCGGAGCGTGAGAACGTTCAAGCCCGGATCAGACCACCGCTGCCCGCCGCTGAACAAAGCGGTCCACATACTCATCCGCCGGCGAGTGCAGAATCTCTCGCGGGGTGCCGACCTGAATCAGCTTGCCGTCCTTGAGGATCGCAATGCGGTTGCCGATGCGCACGGCCTCGTCGAGGTCGTGGGTGATGAACACGATGGTCTTGTGCAGGGTCTTTTGCAGCTCGAGCAACTGATCCTGCATCTCGGCGCGGATCAACGGGTCGAGGGCGCTGAAGGCTTCGTCCATCAGGATGATGTCGGTGTCGGCCGCCAAGGCGCGGGCCAGGCCCACGCGCTGGCGCATGCCACCGGACAGCTGGTGGGGGTATTTGTTTTCGTAGCCTTTGAGGCCCACGGTTTCGATCCAGTGCAACGCACGTTCGGCGCAGACTTGCTTGGTTTCGCCACGCACTTTCAGGCCGTAGGCAACGTTGTCGAGCACGCTCTTGTGCGGCAGCAGGCCGAAGCTCTGGAACACCATGCTGATCTTGTGCCGACGGAATTGGCGCAGGGCTTCCATGTCCAGTTGCAGGATGTCTTCGCCATCCACCAGGATCGCGCCGCTGGTGGGGTCGATCAGGCGGTTGAAGTGGCGCACCAGGGTGGATTTGCCCGAACCCGACAAGCCCATGATCACAAAGATCTCACCGGTGCCGATGCTCAGGGACAGGTCATTCACACCGACCACGCAACCGGTCTCGGCCAGTACCTGGTCTTTGGTCTTGCCCTGGCCGACCATGGCCAGCGCATCCTGGGCGCGTGCGCCGAAAATCTTGAAGACGTTTTTGACTTCGATTTTGCTGACAGTCGTCATTTGCTCGCCTCATGCCGTGGGCGGCCATAAGCCTGGGTAATGCGGTCGATGACCACTGCAAGAATCACGATCGCCAGCCCGGCTTCAAGGCCACGGCCAACGTTGAGGGTCTGGATGCCGACGAGCACGTCTTCACCCAAGCCACGGGCACCGATCATCGAGGCGATCACCACCATCGACAGCGCCATCATGGTGGTCTGGTTGATCCCGGCCATGATGCTTGGCAGCGCCAGCGGCAATTGCACGCCGAACAGTTGCTGCCAGCGGTTGGCGCCGAAGGCGTTGATGGCTTCCATGACCTCGCCATCGACCTGGCGAATACCCAGGTCTGTCAGGCGAATCAGCGGCGGCGCGGCGTAGATCACCGTAGCGAAAATCGCCGGGACCTTGCCCAGGCCGAACAGCATCAGCACCGGGATCAGGTACACGAAGCTGGGCATGGTTTGCATGATGTCCAGCAGCGGCATCAGCACCGAACGCAGGCGATTACTGCGCGCCGACAAGATACCCAGGGGGATGCCGATCAACACCGAAATCACCGTGGCCACCATCATCAATGCCAGGGTTTGCATCAGCTTGTCCCACAGGCCAACGGCGCCCACCAGGAACAGCAAACCGACGATCACCGCCGTGGTCACCACCTTGCGTGTGGCGTGCCAGGCGATGCCCCCGACGATGGCCAACATCAGCCACCAGGGCGCTGCGCGCAGCAGGCCTTCCAGGTTGACGATGGCCCACAGCAGCGTATCGGAGATGTGCCGGAACACATCGCCGTAGTTGGTGACCAGTGCGTCCACCCAACCGTTGACCCAGTCGGCGATGGAAAAGGTAAAGCTCTCAGGAAACATATCGTGCTCTCGATCCAGTGGGTTGTGGCCAGCCGCCCGGCCACCCTTGAGGGTAGCCGTGCACACTTGACCTACAAGGCCGCGTCGATTTTCTTGGCTGCGTCTTCGCTCACCCAGGCGTGCCAGACTTCAGGATGTTCCTTGAGGAATATTTTCGCCAGTTTCGGCGACTCGATCCGCTCCTTGGCCATGCGGCCCAGGTTCTGGTTCAGCAGGTCGATGGGCAGGTTGACCTTTTCCAGCACGGCCACCAGCTCCGGGGCTTGTTCGTGGAAAGTCTTGGAGAGGCCGACCTTGATGCTCACGGTTTTGTCCACGCCGGGCTTCTCTTCCAACTTGACCAGGTCGACCTGGCCCATCAGCGGTGTGGGTGACCAGTAGTAGAACAGGATCGGCTCGCCGCGCTTGTAGCTCGACAGCACCGCCGCATCCAGCGCCGGGCCGGTGCCCGGGCGGAAGTTGGTGTAGGTGCTTTCCAGGCCGTAGCTCTTGAGCATTTCGCTGTTGTCCAGCTCGCAGGTCCAGCCGGCCGGGCAGTTGTAGAAGCGGCCTTTGGACGGCTCTTCCTGGTCCTTGAACACCGAGGCGTATTTGGCCAGGTCGGCGATGCTTTTCAGGTCCGGGGCCTTGGGTTCGAGCTTGCGCTTGGCGTCACCTTCGATCACATAGCGCGGCACGTACCAGCCTTCGACCGCGCCCACCACCGGGGCACCGACGCCAACGACTTTGCCGGCCTTCTCGGCTTTGTTCCAGACCTCGCTGCGGCCTACCCACTCCTCGGCGAACACTTGGATATCGTTGCTGCCCAGGGCGTTTTCCATGGTGATGGAATTGCCCGGCAAGCTGTCGGTTTTGCAGTCGTAGCCTTTTTCGAGCACGGTTTGCAGGATGTCGGTGAGCAACATGCCGCTTTCCCAATTCAGGCCGGCGAATTTCACCGGTTTACCCGACTCGCACCAACCGGCCGCCTGGGCGCCGGCACTTGCCAGCACGCCGGCCGCGAACAAAGTAGCCAGCAAGGTCTTATTCATAGTCATTGTTGTGACGCTCCCAATCTTGAAATGGATTACGGCAGTCAGTAGGCGTCCTGCCCTGTCCACGTCCCATCAGGCTTGTGCAGCCAGCTCGTTTGTTATGGGTGAAGCGCCCTGCTCTTTTGGCAGGATCAGGTGATCGGGTACCGTGCCGTGCCATTTTTTCGCACACACGTAATACAGGGCCGCCGGCAGTACCAGGCCGATGATCCAGGAGATATCCACATCACCCAGCGCGGCCACCAGGGGGCCGGTGTAGAACTTGGTGGAGATGAACGGCAACTGCACCAGTACGCCGAACACATAGACGCTGATGCCCAGCAGGTTCCAGCGGCCGTAGCGACCGTTCGGATCGGCCAGCGCCGGCACGTCATAACGCTCGCGGGTGATGCAGTAGTAATCCACCAGGTTGATCGCGCTCCAAGGCGTAAAGAACGCCAACAGGAACAGGATGAACGACTTGAATGCACCGAGGAACGAATGCTGGCCGAGCAACGCGATCAGCGTGGCCGTGCCGACGATCATCAACACGAATACCAGACGCTGCAGACGCGTGACCTCCAGACGCCCACGAAAGCCGCTGATGATAGTGGCGATGCACATGAAGCTGCCGTAGGAATTGAGCGTCGAGATGGTGACCTTGCCGAACGCGATGCTGAAATACAGCAACGCAGCGGTGGCCCCCGTGCCGCTCAAGCCAACGATGTACGCCACCTCGTGACCGGCAAACTGCCCGTTGGACATGGCCGCGGCAAACACGCCGAGGACCATCGCCACTTGGGCCCCGATGACCGAACCTGCGCCAGCAGCGAGAAAGGTTCTAACCGATGAGGTGTGGCTCGGCAGGTAACGCGAGTAATCCGCCACGTAAGGGCCGAACGCAATCTGCCAAGAGGCCGCCAGCGACACGGCCAGCAGGAAACTGCTCCAGCTGAAGTGGCGGATCTGCAGGAGCGCGCCAACGTCGGTCTGGCTCATCAGGCGGCTGAACAGGTACACAAAGGCAACCACGCCAATCAGGCTGGCAACCCGGCCGATGAAGTGGATCACCCGGTAACCCAGCACCGTGACCAGCACGATGACACTGGCGAAGATCAAAATGCCGACGCTGTCGCTGACCCCGAACAACTGGCCCAGCGCCTGGCCCGACAGCACGGTACCGGTGGCGGTGAAACCCAGGTACATCAAGCACACCAGCACAATCGGAATGGCCGCCCCATACACGCCGAACTGCACCCGGCTGGAGATCATCTGCGGCAGGCCAAGCTTGGGCCCTTGCGCCGCATGCAGCGCCATGACGCCACCGCCGATCAGTTGACCGATGAGCAAGCCGATCAACGACCAGAACACATCACCGCCCAGCACCACGGCCAACGCCCCGGTGACAATCGCAGTGATCTGCAGGTTGGCACCCATCCACAGGGTGAATTGACTGAATAGACGACCATGTCTTTCCGCTTCCGGGATGTAGTCGATCGAACGTTTCTCGATCAACGGGGTGGTGTCGTTTGCAGCCATGTTGTTCAACCTCTGATGGATTGTTTTGTATGCATCTTGCTCTTCTGTGGGAGCTGGCTTGCTGTGGCGAGGGAGCTTGCTCCCGTTCGACAGCGAAGCTGGAGCCGGCTTTTTGGGGCTGCTTCGCACCCCAGCGCAAGCAAGCTTGCTCGCCACACAAGCCCACCCCACATTGAGTTACTTGATCATCGGCAGGTTCAGGCCTTGTTCCTTGGCGCAGTCGACAGCGATCTGGTAACCCGCATCCGCATGACGCATCACCCCGGTCGCCGGGTCGTTGTGCAGCACGCGGGCAATCCGCTCGGCCGCTTCGTCAGTACCGTCGCAGACAATCACCATCCCCGAGTGCTGGGAGAAGCCCATGCCCACGCCGCCACCGTGGTGCAGCGAGACCCAGGTGGCGCCGCTCGCGGTGTTGAGCAAAGCGTTGAGCAGTGGCCAGTCGGACACAGCGTCGGAGCCGTCCTGCATGGCTTCGGTTTCGCGGTTCGGGCTGGCGACCGAGCCGGAGTCCAGGTGATCACGGCCGATCACGACCGGCGCGGACAGCTCGCCGCTGCGCACCATTTCGTTGAACGCCAGGCCCAACTTGGCACGCTGGCCCAGGCCGACCCAGCAGATACGTGCCGGCAGGCCCTGGAAGCTGATGCGCTCGCGGGCCATGTCCAGCCAGTTGTGCAGGTGGGCATCGTCCGGGATCAGTTCTTTGACTTTGGCGTCGGTCTTGTAGATGTCTTGCGGGTCGCCGGACAGCGCCGCCCAACGGAACGGGCCGATGCCACGGCAGAACAGTGGGCGGATGTAAGCCGGTACGAAACCTGGGAAGTCGAACGCGTTTTCCACGCCTTCTTCCTGGGCCATCTGGCGGATGTTGTTGCCGTAGTCGAAGGTCGGGATGCCTTGCTTCTGGAATTCGAGCATGGCTTTGACGTGGACGGCCATCGACTGCTTGGCGGCCTTGATCACGGCGGCCGGCTCGGTCTTGGCGCGAGCGCGGTATTCGTCCCAGGTCCAGCCGGCCGGCAGGTAGCCGTTGAGTGGGTCGTGGGCGCTGGTCTGGTCGGTGACCATGTCCGGGCGCACGCCGCGCTTGACCAGTTCCGGCAGGATCTCTGCGGCGTTGCCCAGCAGGGCGATGGAGATGGCCTTGCCTTCCTTGGTGTACTTGGCGATACGCGCCAGGGCGTCGTCGAGGTCGGTGGCCTGCTCGTCGACGTAGCGGCTGCTCAGGCGGAAGTCGATGCTGACTTGCTGGCACTCGATGTTCAGCGAGCAGGCGCCGGCCAGGGTCGCGGCCAGTGGCTGCGCGCCGCCCATGCCGCCGAGGCCGGCGGTGAGCACCCAGCGACCGGTCAGGTCGCTGTTGTAATGCTGGCGGCCGGCTTCCACGAAGGTTTCGTAGGTGCCTTGAACGATGCCCTGGCTGCCGATGTAGATCCAGCTGCCGGCGGTCATCTGGCCGTACATGGCCAGGCCCTTGGCATCCAGTTCGTTGAAATGCTCCCAACTGGCCCAGTGCGGTACCAGGTTGGAGTTGGCAATCAACACGCGCGGGGCGTTGCTGTGGGTCTTGAACACGCCGACCGGCTTACCGGATTGCACCAGCAGGGTTTCGTCGTCGTTCAGATTGGTGAGGCTCTCGACGATCTGGTCGTAGCACTCCCAGTTGCGCGCCGCACGGCCGATACCGCCGTACACCACCAGTTCTTTGGGGTTCTCGGCCACTTGTGGGTCGAGGTTGTTCATCAGCATGCGCAGCGGCGCTTCGGTCAGCCAGCTTTTGGCGGTGAGCTTGTTACCGCGGGCGGCGCGGATTTCGACGTCACGGTATTTTGTAGGCTTGGTCACAGCTAGGACTCCTCGGCGATCGATGCGCGAACATGGATGGTGCGAAGTCTTACGCACACATCTTTACTTGTATGTACAAGCATATGCAATCGAGCGGCCAACTTTAGCCAGGAGTGGTTGGGATTTTTTTCACGGGGCGTGCGAGCCTTGTAAATCAAGGCTTCAAAGCTTGATGAAATTTCTTACGGAGGTTTGTTGCAGCGCGGGGAATTTGTCACGGCAGCGAAGCTTTGCGTCACGCTGGGGCATTCGGTAACAAATTGGTGCGCGGAGTGGAAACAGATTTTGTGAACAATGCAAAAACAAAGGTGGGAGCTGGCTTGCCTGCGATAGCGGTGTGTCAGTCAGCGCATCAGCTACTGATATACCGCTATCGCAGGCAAGCCAGCTCCCACAGTTTTTAATCGCGTGCGGTCAGTTCGACTACGCAGCTGCGGCCGCTGACCGAGATATCCAGCAGGCCCGTATTACCGTCCACTTGCAGGCAATCATGGTGGCCGAGCTTCTCGCCCAGCACCTTCACTTCATCCGCCACGCTGAACACCAACAGCGTCTGCGCCGTGCTGAAAAACCGCTGCACGCCATCCACCCACTGCAAGCGTGCGTGGTAACGCTGTGGCGAGTAGATCAGATTGAAATCGCGAATCGGCCCGGTGATCAAACGGCATGACACCTGGCTTTCGCCCTTGAACGCGAACGGCTGCAACGGTAACAACCCGCGCTGCTCCTCACCGTCTACGGTCAGCACCATGCCGGCGCCTTTGATCACCGTAATCACGCGCTGGTAACCGGCGAAGGTGGAGAACCCACCCGACTCGGCGATATCGGCAATCGACAAACGCCAGCCAAATCCATCCAGGCCGGTGCCGGCGTCGCGACTGACTTCTTCGGTACTGCCGCCGCCGTTCTTCCACGGCATGCGTACGTAGTCGGCGGCGCGCCAGACGTTGATCTCACTCATTTACTGAAGCGTCCTTCGAGGCTGTGACGGGAACCGGGGTGGATCAACCGCGCCGCAGTCACCGGCTGGCGACCCGACCAGGTGCGTCGGCGAATCAACAGGCACGGCTCGCTCGGCTCGATCTGCAACAACTTGCACTCGGCGGCATCGGCGAGAATCGCCTCAACCACATGCTCACCCTCAGTCAACGGAGCGACCTGGTTCAAATAGGCATACGGGGTTTGCTGGGTGAAGTCCTGCTGCAGGTATTCCGGCGCGACCAGAGCGTTGACGAAACGGTCTTCGATTTGCACAGGAATGTCGTTCTCGTAATGCACGATCAACGAGTGGAACACCCGCCCGCCTTCGCGCATTTCCAAGGCGACGGCGCGCTCGGAACCAGCAGCTTCTTCGCCCAGGGTGATGACCTGGCAAGTGTGCCGATGCCCGCGGGAGGCGATTTCATCGGCGATGTTGTGCACTTCAAACAGGGCCGACTGGCTTTTCGGCTCGGCAACAAACGTACCCACACCCTGCATACGCACCAACAAGCCTTCGGCGGTCAGCTCGCGCAGGGCACGGTTGATGGTCATGCGGCTGAAGCCCAACTCGCTGACCAGCTCGCTTTCCGACGGCACGCGGTAATGGGGCGGCCAGTTGCCGTTGAGGATCTGCTGGCTGATCATCTGTTTGACGCGGGCATACAAGGGCGCCGGACTTTCGTCCATGTGGGCAGCCAGCGAAGAGTTGGCGGGCGGAGTCGGCACAGGGAATCCTTGCAGGGGAAAAAGATGCATAGATTGCCGGAGTTTACCGAGCAGGCAAACGTCTGTATATGTATATACAAATAAACACACGACCGGGGTGCCTTGATCATGTCCGCTTTCTTTGCCGAACGCGCACTGCTGCCTAATGGATGGGCCAATGATGTACGTCTTGAAGTCGGCGCCGATGGCCTGCTGACAAAGGTTGAGCCCAATGCCAGTGCAGAAGGCGCGGAACGGCTCAGGGGCCCGGTGTTGGCGGGCATGCCGAACCTGCACTCCCATGCCTTCCAACGCGCCATGGCGGGCTTGGCCGAAGTGGCCGGCAACCCCAACGACAGTTTCTGGACCTGGCGCGACTTGATGTACCGCATGGTCGGCAAGATCAACCCCGAGCAGTTACAGGTCATCGCCCGTCAGCTGTATATCGAAATGCTCAAGGCCGGCTACACCTCGGTGGCCGAGTTTCATTACGTGCACCACGATGTCAGCGGCCAGCCCTATGCCGACCGTACGGAGCTGTCCCGCCAGATCAGCCAGGCGGCCGCCAGCAGCGGGATCGGCCTGACCTTGCTGCCGGTGCTCTACACCCACGCGGGTTTTGGTGGCCAAGCGCCGAATGAAGGCCAGCGACGGTTTATCAACAGCACGGAACACTACCTGGACCTGCAAGCACGCCTGCAGCCCATTCTGGCGGCACAACCGGCGCAGCTACTGGGCCTGTGCTTCCACTCCCTGCGCGCCGTAACCCCCGAACAAATCCATACCGTGCTGGGCGCCAGTGACAAAAACTGCCCCGTGCATATCCACATCGCCGAACAGCAAAAAGAAGTCGACGACTGCCTGGCCTGGAGCGGCAAGCGCCCGTTGCAGTGGCTGTATGACAATGTCGAGGTGGATGATCGCTGGTGCCTGGTGCATGCCACCCATGCCGATGCCGACGAAGTCACGCGCATGGCCAACAGCCGAGCGATTGCCGGTTTGTGCCTGACCACCGAAGCCAACCTGGGCGATGGGATTTTTCCGGCGGTGGACTTCCTCGCTCAGGGCGGCCGCATGGGCATCGGTTCCGACAGCCATGTGTCACTGAGCGTGGTGGAAGAACTGCGTTGGCTGGAATACGGCCAGCGCCTGCGCGATCAACGGCGCAACCGCCTGTATCGCAGCGATCAGCCGATGGTGGGTCGCACGTTGTTCGATGCTGCGCTGGACGGTGGCGCACAAGCGCTGGGCCAGCCGATTGGTCGACTGCAAGTGGGCAAGCGTGCGGACTGGATAGTGCTGGACGGTAGCGACCCGTACTTGGCGACGGCCAGTGAGGATGGGATTCTCAACCGCTGGCTTTTTGCCGGTGGTGATCGGCAAGTGCGCGATGTACTGGTCAATGGCAAATGGGTGGTGCGAGATGGGCATCATGCTGGCGAAGAAGACAGCAGCCGGGCATTCACCCAGGTCCTGAAGGACTTGCTGAACTGACGACCAACCCATAACAACTGCGGGAGCTGGCTTGCCTGCGATACAGACACCTCGGTGCTTCAGTTACACCGGGTTGATGCTATCGCAGGCAAGCCAGCTCCCACATTTGATTGAGGGGCCGCAAATTACTGAGACGTCTTCGCCATCTGCTTATCCGACGTGCGCCAGATCAACCGCGTGGTGTCATAGCCTTGCTGTCGCGCCCTGCTCAGCAGGTCTTCGCGGGTATCGGCACTCACCGTCGGCGTGCGCGACAGGATCCACATATAGCGACGGCTCGGGCTGCCGACGATGGCGGTCTTGTAGTCATCGCTGACATACAGCACCCAGTAGTCGCCCTTGGCAACGCCCGGCAACAGCGATGTAAACCAGTTATTGAATTCCACCCACAGTTTGTCGGTCTTGCCTGGCACCTGCGGCGTTGCCGTGCCTTTGGCCTCTTGCCACTTCCACTCAGGCGTCAGGCAGCGGTTGAAAACCGACATGTCACCATCAGGCAGCAAGGTGTAGCGGGCTTCGGATTGCGCACAGTTGCGCTGGAAGTACATCGGCAACCGGGCCAACTCATACCAGGTGCCCTGGTAACGCTTGAGGTTGACGTTGCTCGCAGTCTTGGGTTGCAGATCATCGCCAGAATGGCTGGCGCAGCCCGCCAAAAACAGGCTGGCGCAAAGGAACAAAACAAAACGCATCATTCTTCTTCTCCCGCAGGCTCGCGCCCCGGTTTACTTCAGGCCTTGCCCGGAAAACATCAGAACTTTGTCACCGGCGTACTGCACGCTGATAAAGCTGTTTTTATCGCCCCAGGTGCAGCTGGACATGCCCAGTGCGCCGGAACAATCGGTTGGCTTACCCAGCAACGACTCCACCTCGGCCTTGGCCATGCCGGCCGAGAGCTTTTGGTAGTTTTCTTGGGTGACCTTGCTGCAAGCGGCTAAGAGCACGCAAAAAGCCAGCAGGGCGAGACGGCGTATAGACATGGAAAAGCTCCTGGAGAGACAAAGCAGCTGGGGTATCTGCCAGAAGCTTAGAAGGGAAAAGGGGTGTCTGGTTCCCGACGAGCGAAAACAAAAAAGCCCCGAAAACGCTGAAACGTTTCGGGGCTTCTTTAACGGTGATCCATCTCACAATACAGCGGCTCACCGCTCGTTACGGCTTACTTCTTGTGATAGGCCGTCACGCGCTCAACTTCTTCCTTCGAACCCAGGAATACCGCCACACGCTGGTGCAGGCCTTCAGGCTGAATGTCGAGGATGCGCTGGTGGCCGTCGGTGGACGCACCGCCTGCCTGTTCAACCAAAAACGACATCGGGTTGGCTTCGTACATCAGGCGCAGCTTGCCTGGCTTGGACGGCTCGCGGCTGTCGCGTGGGTACATGAACAGCCCACCACGGGTCAGGATGCGGTGTACGTCGGCAACCATCGCGGCCACCCAGCGCATGTTGAAGTTCTTCTTCAGCGGGCCTTCTTCGCCTTCCATCAGCTCGTTGACGTAGCGCTTCACCGGTTCTTCCCAGTGGCGCTGGTTGGACATGTTGATGGCAAATTCCTGGGTAGAAGCAGGAATCGAAATGTCTTCGTGGGTCAGCACGAAGCTGCCCATTTCACGGTCCAGGGTGAAGCCCTTGACGCCGTCGCCCAGGGTCAGCACCAGCATGGTCTGTGGGCCGTAGATCGCATAGCCGGCAGCAACCTGCTCGGTGCCTGGCTGCAGGAAGGCCTTTTCGTTCAGGGCTTCGTTCTGGCTCAGGTATTCGTTGGGGCAACGCAGTACCGAGAAGATGGTGCCGACCGGTGCGTTGATGTCGATGTTGGACGAACCGTCCAGTGGGTCGAATACCAGCAGGTATGCGCCTTTCGGGTATTTGCCTGGGATCTGGTAGGCATTGTCCATTTCTTCGGACGCCATGCCGGCCAGGTGGCCGCCCCATTCGTTGGCTTCGAGCAGGATTTCGTTGGACAGAACGTCCAGTTTCTTCTGCACTTCGCCCTGCACGTTTTCAGTGCCCATGCTGCCCAGGACACCGCCCAGTGCGCCTTTGGAAACGGCGTGGCTGATTTCCTTGCAAGCACGCGCCACCACTTCGATAAGGAAGCGCAGATCGGCAGGCGTGTTGTTGCTGCGGGTCTGCTCGATCAAATAGCGACTCAAGGTAACGCGGGACATGGACGGCTCCGGAGAATGGGGGGCTGAAAACCCGCGCAGTTTAGCGCGAGTCGAGGCTGATTTCCTCTAATCAGAGGATTTAACGCCAATAGAGTTCACGACCCAACGCAATAGCCCTCTGTAGGAGCGAGCTTGCTCGCGAAAAACTCACACGCGCCGCGTTCATTCAGCAAGCACGCGTTATCGTTGGAGCTCTTCGCGAGCAAGCTCGCTCCTACAGGGGTATCAGTTAGTCGAGGGCTTTCCAGATCTCGGTGGCATATTCGCGGATGGTGCGGTCCGAGCTGAACCAGCCCATGCGCGCTGTGTTGAGCACGGCCGAGCGCCACCAGGCCTTGGAGTCGTGCCAATGCGCCTCGACCCGCGCCTGGGCGTCCCAGTAGGCGTCAAAGTCGGCACACACCAGGAAGCGGTCGTAGTCGATCAGCCCATCGATCAGGCCCACATAGCGGCCCGGATCGTCCGGCGAAAACACCCCGCCACGGATCGCTTGCAGCACATCATTCAAACGATGGGAGGCAGCGATATCCGGCCCGGCGTTGAACTCGCCGGCGTGTTTGCGGGCCTCCACCTGCTGGGCACTGAGGCCAAAGATAAACATGTGCTCGGCGCCGACACGCTCGTGCATCTCCACGTTGGCGCCGTCCATGGTGCCGATGGTCAGCGCGCCGTTGAGGCCGAACTTCATGTTGCTGGTGCCGGACGCTTCGAAACCGGCGGTGGAAATCTGCTCCGACAAATCCGCTGCCGGAATGATGCTTTCCGCCAGGCTGACGTTGTAGTTGGGCAGGAACACCACCTTGAGCAGGCCGCGCACGGTCGGGTCGTTGTTGACGGTGCGGGCGATGTCGTTGGTCAGCTTGATGATCAGCTTGGCCTGGTGATAACTGGCCGCTGCCTTACCCGCGAAGATCTTCACCCGCGGCACCCAGTCGATGCCCGGCTCGGCACGGATCGCCTGGTACAGCGCCACGGTGTGCAGCAGGTTGAGCAGTTGGCGCTTGTATTCATGGATGCGCTTGACCTGCACGTCGAACATCGCCGCCGGGTTGATCGCAATGCCCAGGCGCTCATGGATGATCTGCGCCAGTGCGCGCTTGCTGTGCAGGCGCTGTTCAGCGAACGCTTTGCGGAAGGCCGGTTTCTCGGCAAAGGGTTCCAACTCGATAAGACGCTGCTCGGGCTGGTCCAGAATATCCGGGCCCAGGGCTTCCACCAGCATATCGGTCAACTTGGGGTTGGCCTGGTACAACCAGCGACGGAAGGTAATGCCGTTGGTTTTGTTGTTGATGCGCTCGGGGTAGAGCTTGTGCAGTTCGGAGAACACCGTGCTGCGCATTAGCTGGGTATGCAAACCGGACACGCCGTTGACGCTATGGGAGCCCAGGAATGCCAGGTTGCCCATGCGCACGCGGCGGCCGTTGTCTTCTTCGATCAGCGACACAGCGCGCAAGACATCAAAGTCGTGGATGCCTTTGGCACGCAGCGAGTCGATGTGCTGGGCGTTGATCAGGTAGATGATCTGCATGTGCCGCGGCAGCATGCGCTCCATCAAACCGACAGGCCAGGTTTCCAGGGCCTCGGGCAGCAAGGTGTGGTTGGTGTACGAAAGGGTCTCGACGGTGACATCCCACGCGGCTTCCCACGGTACATCGTGCAGGTCGACCAGTTGGCGCATCAACTCGGCCACGGCGATGGACGGGTGGGTGTCGTTGAGCTGGATGGCGGCGTGCTCGCCCAGGCTGAGCACCGAACCGTGCATGTTCTTGTGGCGGCGCAGCAAATCCTGCAGGGACGCGGAGACGAAGAAATATTCCTGGCGCAGGCGCAGCTCCTGCCCTGCTTCGGTGCTGTCGGCCGGGTAAAGCACTCGGGAGATGCTTTCGGCACGGGCCACCTCGGCGACGGCGCCCAAGTGGTCACCGGCGTTGAAGCGCTCCAGATGCAGGTCTTCTACAGCCCGCGCACGCCATAGGCGCAGGGTGTTGACGCTGGCGCCGCGCCAACCGACGACCGGCGTGTCATAGGCAACAGCACGTACGGTTTCGTTGGGCGACCATACCTGGATCATCTTGCCGGAGGCGTCCGCAACGGTTTCGACGCTGCCGCCAAAGCCAATCGGGTAAATCACTTCGGCGCGCTCGAATTCCCAAGGGTTACCGAAATCCAGCCAGCGTTCGGTCTGTTCCTGCTGCCAACCGTCGACAATGGCCTGGCGGAACAGGCCGTGTTCATAACGAATGCCATAGCCGTGGCCAGCAATGCCGAGGGTCGACATGCTTTCCATAAAGCACGCCGCCAGCCGGCCCAGGCCACCGTTGCCGAGCGCCGCGTCGGGCTCCAGCAGGCGGATGCGTTCCAGATCCACGCCCAGCTCCGACAGCGCTTCGCGAGCGATCTCCAGCACACCCAGGTTGCTCAGGCTGTCGTAGAGCAACCGGCCAATGAGAAATTCCAGGGACAGGTAATAAACGCGCTTCTGGCCTTTGCGATAAATACGTCGCGTGTGGTCCATCCAGTGATCGACCATCTGGTCGCGGGCGGCCAGCGCAATGGCTTCGAACCAATCATGGTCGAAGGCGTGATCCGGGTCCTTGCCCACCGCGTAGGTGAGTTTGGTCAAGACAGCATCGCGGAATGCGGCTACCTCTGCTTCTCGTGCAAGCGGTTCCTGAGACATCGGTGCGACCTCGGGCGAGATTGAAGGAGTTGCTAGAGCCTAGTCGGTCTGACAGACGGTAGACGTGCTGGTTCGGCAGTTTTTTAACTCATTCGCCATGGGCTGAATTTGATGCAGGGGTCGTGCCCGATCAGACCGTGGCTAAACCTTTGAGCTGAAACCTGCAAAATATTGTTCAAAAAACCACCAATCCCGGTATGATCGCGCGCCCGGATAACGCCCCACCTTGGAACCTTGATGAAGCCTCAACTGATCGCCGCCGCGGAACTCGACCGTCTAGAGACCTGGCAGAAATATTCCGCCCATATGTGCGGCGGCTGCGTGTCCAGCTGCTGCACGCTGCCGGTGGAGGTGAAGATCAAGGACCTGATCCGCATTGGCATCGTCGATGAGTTCGAGCGCGGCGATCCGCCGAAGAACATCGCCAAGCGTTTGCAGAAAGAAGGCATCGTCGAGCGGTACAACAACAAGTCCGAAATTTTTACCCTGCAGCGCATGAGCAACAACGACTGCCTGTACCTGGATCGTAAGACGCGCTTTTGCACTATTTATGACAAGCGCCCGGATACGTGCCGCAACCACCCGAAAATCGGGCCGCGGCCGGGGTATTGCGCGTATAAGCCCAAGGAAGTGGTGCGCGAGACTAACTTCAAGACCCTCGACAAGTTCTGATCCGGATTTTGTTTTTGATCGTTCCCACGCTCTGCGTGGGAATGCAGCTGTGGACGCTCTGCGTCCGCTCTTGAAAGCAGGACGCGGAGCGTCCCACGCGGCGTTCCCACGCGGAGCGTGGGAACGATCACAACACACAAACTGCAGGCATAAAAAAACGCCCCCGG
The DNA here is from genome assembly GCF_900119355.1 of Pseudomonas sp. NFPP02. Lineage (NCBI taxonomy): Bacteria > Pseudomonadati > Pseudomonadota > Gammaproteobacteria > Pseudomonadales > Pseudomonadaceae > Pseudomonas > Pseudomonas sp. NFPP02. Next base: position 248,350 of record NZ_FPJI01000002.1, on the reverse strand, counting down.
CCTTTCGACCGGGGGCGTTTTTCATTCAGCCTGAGTTAACTCAGTTCTTGGCTTTCTTGGCAGCGCGGGTACGCTCGCCTTCGTCCAGGATCTTCTTACGCAGGCGGATCGACTTAGGCGTGACTTCGCACAGCTCGTCGTCCTGGATGAATTCCAGGGCCTGTTCCAGGGTGAAGCGAACAGGTGGAACCAGAGCGATGGTTTCGTCTTTGCCCGAAGCACGCATGTTGTCGAGCTTCTTGCCTTTGGTTGGGTTCACGCCCATGTCGTTGTCGCGGCTGTTCAGACCAACGATCTGGCCGTTGTAGATCTCTTGACCGTGTTCAACGAACAGCTTGCCACGCGCCTGGAGGGTTTCCAGGGAGTAGGTCAGCGCCTTGCCGGTTTCTACCGATACCAGAACACCGTTCTGACGGCCGGACATGTCGCCGGACTTCATGGTGTCGTAGCGATCGAAGATCGAGGTCAGGATGCCAGCACCGTTGGTCAGGGTCAGGAACTGGTTACGGAAACCGATCAGACCACGAGCAGGGATGTTGTATTCCAGACGCACACGGCCTTTGCCATCCGGCACCATGTTGGTCAGGTCGCCCTTACGCAGGCCCATCTCTTCCATGACCTTGCCCTGGGACTCTTCCGGGGTGTCGATGGTGACGTTTTCGAACGGTTCCTGCTTCACGCCGTCAACCTGACGGATGATCACTTCCGGACGACCAACACCCATTTCGAAGCCTTCGCGACGCATGGTTTCGATCAGTACCGAGAGGTGCAGCTCACCACGGCCGGAGACCTTGAACTTGTCAGCCGAGTCGCCTTCTTCAACGCGCAGAGCAACGTTGTACAGCAGCTCCTTGTCCAGACGCTCCTTGATGTTACGGGAGGTCACGAACTTGCCTTCTTTACCGCAGAAAGGCGAGTCGTTTACCTGGAAGGTCATGGAAACGGTTGGCTCGTCAACGGTCAGAGGCTTCATCGCCTCGACGTTGTCCGGCTGGCACAGGGTGTCGGAGATGAACAGCGAGTCCATACCGCTCACGCATACGATGTCGCCAGCGAAAGCTTCTTCAACGTCGATGCGGTGCAGGCCGTGGTGACCCATCAGCTTCAGGATACGACCGTTACGCTTCTTGCCGTCAGCGCCGATAGCGACAACCGGGGTGTTCGGCTTGACGCTACCACGAGCGATACGGCCAACGCCGATAACACCCAGGAAGCTGTTGTAGTCCAGTGCCGAGATTTGCATCTGGAACGGGCCTTCACGGTCGACTTTCGGTGCTGGTACGTTGTCGACGATCGACTGGTACAGCGGAGTCATGTCTTCAGCCATGTCGGTGTGGTCAAGACCAGCAATACCGTTCAGGGCCGAAGCGTAGATGACTTGGAAGTCCAGCTGTTCTTCGGTGGCACCCAGGTTGTCGAACAGATCGAAGATCTGGTCCAGAACCCAGTCCGGACGCGCGCCTGGACGGTCAACCTTGTTGATGCACACGATCGGACGCAGGCCGGCTTCGAAAGCCTTCTTGGTCACGAAACGGGTTTGCGGCATAGGGCCGTCTTGAGCGTCAACCAGCAGCAGAACGGAGTCAACCATCGACATTACGCGCTCTACTTCGCCGCCGAAGTCGGCGTGGCCCGGGGTATCCACGATGTTGATGTGGTAGCCGTTCCAGTTGATAGCGGTGTTTTTTGCCAGGATGGTAATACCGCGCTCTTTTTCCTGGTCGTTGGAGTCCATCACGCGCTCGTCGTTGAGCTCGTTGCGCTCCAGGGTGCCGGATTGACGCAGGAGTTTGTCTACCAGGGTGGTTTTACCATGGTCAACGTGAGCAATGATGGCGATGTTACGTAGATTTTCGATCACTTGTGTATCTCGATCAGAGGATTCGGTGTGCTGACAGGTCGTGGCAGCGATTAACAGTAGAGTCAGGCCTTGCCGTTACAGCTTGACGGCAGAGTCGGGGGGCCGGTGACGCAGGCCACAGGCAAACAGCCCCGGGCTCTTAGCTCGGTCGATAAACGCGCACATTGGCATGCCCCTCACTGAGCAAATGGTGGGCATGCAGGCGACTCATCACGCCTTTGTCGCAATACAACAGGTACTGACGGCTGTTATCCAGTTCCTTGAAACGCGCGTTCAGTGCGTAGAACGGCAGCGTTTGCACGTCGATGCCAGCGATTTCCAGCGGCTCGTCTTCGGCGGCATCCGGATGACGGATGTCGACGACGATCTGGCCCGCCAGGGCTTCGCTGACTTCTTCGATCTGCACATCCTGGCCCAATTCGTCGATCACTCGATCGATTGGCACCAGCTTGGCGTTCTCGAGCGCACGCTCCAGAATCGCCATGTCGAATTCTTTTTCTTCATGCTCCACGCGGTGACGCTTGGCGTGGGTCTTGGGGTTCACCGAAATGACCCCGCAGTATTCAGGCATATGCTTGGCAAAGTCGGCGGTGCCGATTTGCTCTGCCAGGTCGATGATGTCCTGCTTGTGGCTGGCGATCAGCGGGCGTAGCACCAGCTTCTCGGTCACGCAGTCAATGATCGACAGGTTAGGCAGCGTCTGGCTGGAAACCTGGGAAATCGCTTCGCCGGTCACCAGGGCGTCGATCTGCAATTGATCGGCGATTCGGGACGCAGCGCGCAACATCATACGCTTCAATACTACGCCCATATGACTGTTATCGACTTTGCCGAGAATTTCGCCCAGCACTTCCTCGAACGGTACGCTTACAAATAGCACGCGTTGGGAGCTGCCGTATTTCTTCCAGATAAAGTGCGCAACTTCCATCACGCCCAATTCATGTGCACGCCCGCCCAGGTTGAAGAAGCAGAAGTGGCTCATCAGGCCGCGACGCATGATCTGGTAGGCCGCAACCGTGGAATCGAAACCGCCGGACATCAATACCAGGGTCTGTTCCAGGGCACCCAGCGGGTAGCCGCCGATGCTGTTGTGCTGGCTGTGGATCACGAACAACCGTTGGTCGCGAATTTCCATGCGCACTTCAATTTGTGGCGCTTTGAGGGAAATTCCAGCGGCGCCGCACTCACGACGCAGCTTGCTGCCGACGTATTTCTCGACGTCCATGGAGCTGAACGGATGCTTGCCGGCACGCTTGCAGCGCACCGAAAAAATCTTGCCTTCAAGCGCACTACCGTAGTGCTGCTTGCACTTTTCGGTGATGTCGTCGAAGTCGCCCAGCGGGTACTCATCCACCTGCAGGAAATGCGCGATGCCCGGCATGCAGCTCAGGCGCTCGGTCATGTCCTTCAAGGCTTTGGCGTCGGTAATGCGGGTTTCCAGCTCGAGGTTGTCCCACACGCCGTTCACCACCACAGCCGGGTCCAGGTCACGGAGCACGGCACGGATGTTCTTGGCCAACTGACGGATGAAACGCGTCCGTACCGGTCGGCTTTTGATGGTGATCTCGGGGAAGACTTTAACGATTAATTTCATGGAAACAGCGCGCGCCGGGCCTGCTGAAAAAGGGGGGCGCGGATTATAGCGGAAATCGCTCAAGGTTTAACCAGTTAATATGCATTGCATACGCAATGCACCAAAACGGGTCATTTACACAAATAAACGCTACATTGCAGTGCGCGATTTATGCCGTTTTTGCCGATTGCACCGTTATAGGGGCCATTTTGAGGCAAAACGGCCATGTTGGCGCACTGGCATGCAATTTGCTCTCTTGTGAGGCAGGTTGCCTTGGCGGAGTATCCGCGCCGGCATCACCCAAATTCTAAGGGCTAACTCCACTACCCAAGCCCGAAGCCACCCGGAGGACACCATGTCGAAGTCGGTTCAACTCATCAAAGATCATGACGTTAAATGGATTGATCTGCGCTTCACGGACACAAAAGGCACTCAGCACCACGTGACCATGCCGGCTCGCGATGCGCTGGAAGATGACTTCTTCGAAGTCGGCAAGATGTTCGACGGTTCCTCCATCGCCGGCTGGAAAGGCATCGAAGCCTCCGACATGATCCTGCTGCCAGACGACAGCACCGCCGTACTCGACCCATTCACCGAAGAGCCGACCCTGATCCTGGTGTGCGACATCATCGAGCCTTCGACCATGCAAGGCTATGACCGCGACCCACGCGCCATCGCCCACCGTGCCGAGGAATACCTGAAGTCCACCGGTATCGGCGACACCGCATTCTTCGGCCCTGAGCCAGAGTTCTTCATCTTCGACTCGGTGAAGTTCAAGTCCGACATCTCCGGCTCCATGTTCAAGATTTTCTCCGAGCAAGGCTCGTGGATGTCCGACCAGGACGTGGAAGGCGGCAACAAAGGCCACCGTCCAGGCGTGAAAGGCGGTTACTTCCCAGTACCACCGTTCGACTTCGACCATGAAATCCGTACTTCCATGTGCAACGCACTGGAAGAAATGGGCCAGACCGTTGAAGTTCACCACCACGAAGTGGCGACTGCCGGCCAGAACGAAATCGGCGTGAAATTCAACACGCTGGTGAAGAAGGCTGACGAAGTTCAAACCCTGAAATACTGCGTGCACAACGTTGCCGATGCCTATGGCCGCACCGCTACCTTCATGCCTAAGCCGCTGTACGGCGATAACGGCTCGGGCATGCACGTTCACGTATCGATTTCCAAAGACGGCAAGAACACCTTCGCCGGCGAAGGCTATGCCGGCCTGTCCGACACCGCTCTGTACTTCATCGGCGGCATCATCAAGCACGGCAAGGCCCTGAACGGCTTCACCAACCCGTCGACCAACTCCTACAAGCGTCTGGTCCCAGGTTTTGAAGCGCCGGTGATGCTGGCCTACTCGGCACGCAACCGCTCCGCTTCGATCCGTATTCCTTACGTCAACAGCCCTAAAGGCCGTCGTATCGAAGCGCGCTTCCCAGACCCGGCTGCCAACCCTTACCTGGCCTTCGCCGCCCTGATGATGGCCGGCCTGGACGGTATCCAGAACAAGATCCACCCTGGCGACGCCGCCGACAAAAACTTGTACGACCTGCCGCCTGAAGAGGCCAAAGAGATCCCACAAGTGTGCGGCAGCCTGAAAGAAGCCCTGGAAGAGCTGGACAAGGGCCGTGCGTTCCTGACCAAAGGCGGCGTTTTCAGCGACGACTTCATCGACGCTTACATCGCCCTGAAAAGCGAAGAAGAAATCAAAGTACGCACCTTCGTACACCCACTGGAATACGAGCTGTACTACAGCTGCTAATCCGGTAGCGCTGCTTGAGGTAGCGTGATGAGAAAGACCTCCTTCGGGAGGTCTTTTTTTTGCCTGAGATTATTTACGTCCCCCTCCTGTAGGAGCGAGCTTGCTCGCGAAAAACGCAAAGACACCGCATTTTTTCAACATTGGCGCGTTATCGTTAGCGACCTTCGCGAGCAAGCTCGCTCCTACAGAGGATCGCCCTTGAAATATCGACTTGTATTTGCCCTGCTGTTCATCAGTGCCAGTGCGAGCGCTGCGCCGCCTACGCTCGAACCCTTGCTCAACAGCATCGCCGAACGCCTGGAGATTGCCGACCAGGTAGCACTGAGCAAATGGGACAGCCACAAACCCGTGGAGGACAAGAAGCGCGAGCAAGAGGTGATCGCCAGCGTCACTGCCCAAGCACCTGGCTACAAGCTGGACTCGGCCGCTGCCGAGCAGTTTTTCGCCGCACAGATCGAAGCCAACAAACTGGTGCAATACACCCACCTGTCCGATTGGCAGTTCCAAGGCAAAGCTCCCGACGACCCGCGCCCGGACCTGGTCCAGCAGATCCGCCCGCAATTGGACACGCTGCAAAAAAGGCTCCTGCAGCAGCTGGCCGACTTCACGCCCCTGCGCACAGACCCCAAATGCCCCCAATGGCTGGCCGAGGCCGTGCACGAACCGCTGAATGATCCGCTGCGCCAACTGGCGATGATCCGCGCCACCGCCGAGCTGTGCATCTACAAAGGCGAGTGACTGCAACCCCATTCAAACATGTGGGAGCTGGCTTGCCTGCGATAGCGGTGTTGAATGCACCACCGCTATCGCAGGCAAGCCAGCTCCACACTGACTGCGATTCGCCTTAAATCTTCAGTTGCTGAACAACCTTCACAAAACCGCACTATATTGGTGCGATAGCCTGCACCCTTCTCAATTGCCCAGCCCATTTTGGTTCGAAACTTCCCGTTGAGGCTGGCAGAACGCCACAGTTTCGCGCCTGAAGCCCTTATTTCAGGGCATTAGCGCTTCTTTTCGGAGCCTTGGTTTGGTTTTTGCATTTTCCTTGTATCAGCGTGTGCCTCAAGCCCACGCCTTGCTCCAAAAGAGGTCCCGATGACCATCAGCGATGCACTGCACCGTTTGTTACTCGACAACCTGACCACCGCGACCATCCTGCTCAATGCGGACCTGCGCCTTGAGTACATGAACCCGGCGGCGGAGATGCTCCTGGCGATCAGCGGTCAGCGCAGCCATGGGCAATTCATCAGCGAATTGTTCACCGAGTCGGCCGAAGCCTTGAGTTCGTTGCGCCAGGCCGTGGAGCAGGCACACCCGTTCACCAAGCGCGAAGCGATGCTCACCGCGCTCACCGGGCAAACGTTGACCGTCGACTACGCCGTGACCCCGATCCTGAGCAATGGCGCGACCCTGCTGCTGCTCGAAGTCCACCCCCGCGACCGCCTGCTGCGCATCACCAAGGAGGAAGCGCAGCTGTCCAAGCAGGAAACCAGCAAGATGCTGGTGCGCGGCCTCGCCCATGAGATCAAAAACCCGCTGGGCGGTATTCGCGGCGCGGCACAGTTGTTGTCCCGCGAGCTGCCGGACGAGCACCTCAAGGACTACACCAACGTCATCATCGAAGAAGCCGACCGTCTGCGTAACCTGGTAGACCGCATGCTCGGCTCCAACAAGCTGCCGTCCCTGGCGATGACCAACGTGCATGAGGTGCTGGAGCGGGTCTGCCAATTGGTCGAGGCCGAAAGCCAAGGCTGCATCACCTTGGTGCGCGACTACGACCCAAGTATTCCCGACGTGTTGATCGACCGCGAACAGATGATCCAGGCGGTGCTCAACATCGTGCGCAACGCCATGCAGGCCATCAGCAGCCAGAATGAGCTACGCCTGGGCCGCATCAGCCTGCGCACCCGCGCCCTGCGCCAGTTCACCATCGGCCATGTGCGCCACCGCCTGGTGACCAAGGTCGAGATCATCGACAACGGCCCCGGCATTCCTGCGGAGCTGCAGGAAACCATCTTCTTTCCCATGGTCAGCGGCCGCCCGGACGGTACCGGGCTGGGCCTGGCCATCACCCAGAACATCATCAGCCAGCACCAGGGCCTGATCGAATGTGAGAGCCACCCTGGCCACACCACGTTCTCGATCTTCCTGCCATTGGAACAAGGAGCCCCCACGACATGAGCCGTAGTGAAACTGTCTGGATCGTCGATGACGACCGTTCTATCCGCTGGGTCCTCGAGAAAGCCTTGCAACAAGAAGGCATGACCACCCAGAGCTTCGACAGCGCCGATGGGGTGATGAGCCGCCTGGCACGTCAGCAGCCGGACGTGATCATTTCCGATATCCGCATGCCTGGCGCCAGTGGCCTGGACTTGCTGGCGCGCATTCGCGAGCAGCACCCGCGCCTGCCGGTGATCATCATGACCGCCCACTCGGACCTGGACAGCGCTGTCGCGTCCTACCAGGGCGGCGCCTTTGAATACCTGCCCAAGCCATTCGATGTGGATGAAGCGGTGGCGCTGGTCAAGCGCGCCAACCAGCACGCCCAGGAACAACAGAACCAGGAAGCGCCGCCGACCCTGACCCGCACCCCGGAAATCATCGGGGAAGCGCCGGCGATGCAGGAAGTGTTTCGCGCCATCGGGCGCTTGAGCCACTCCAACATCACTGTGCTGATCAACGGCGAATCGGGGACCGGTAAAGAACTGGTGGCCCACGCCCTGCACCGCCACAGCCCACGGGCGGCCTCGCCGTTTATCGCGCTGAACATGGCGGCGATCCCCAAGGACCTGATGGAGTCCGAGTTGTTCGGCCATGAGAAAGGCGCCTTCACGGGCGCGGCCAACCTGCGTCGCGGACGCTTTGAACAGGCGGACGGCGGCACGCTGTTCCTCGACGAAATCGGCGACATGCCGGCCGATACCCAGACTCGCTTGCTGCGCGTGCTGGCTGACGGCGAGTTCTACCGTGTGGGCGGGCATACGCCGGTGAAGGTGGATGTGCGCATCATCGCGGCCACCCACCAGAACCTGGAAACCCTGGTGCATGCGGGTAAATTCCGTGAGGACTTGTTCCACCGCCTCAATGTGATCCGCATCCACATCCCGCGCATGTCGGACCGTCGCGAAGATATCCCCACCCTCGCCCGCCACTTCCTCAGCCGCGCCGCCCTGGAGCTGGCGGTGGAGCCCAAGCTGCTCAAAAGCGAGACCGAGGAATACCTCAAGAACCTGCCGTGGCCCGGCAATGTGCGCCAGCTGGAGAACACCTGCCGCTGGATCACCGTGATGGCCTCCGGGCGTGAAGTGCACATCAGCGACCTGCCACCGGAGCTGCTGAGCCTGCCGCAGGACTCGGCTCCCGTGACCAACTGGGAACAGGCGCTGCGCCAATGGGCGGACCAGGCCTTGGCACGCGGCCAGTCGAACCTGCTGGATAGCGCGGTGCCGGCGTTCGAGCGGATCATGATCGAGACCGCCCTGAAGCACACTGCCGGCCGTCGTCGCGATGCGGCCGTGCTGCTGGGTTGGGGGCGCAATACCCTGACGCGCAAGATCAAGGAATTGGGGATGAAGGTGGATGGTGGGGATGATGATGAGGGTGATGAGGCCTGAACCCCAAGACCGCTGAAGGTCTAGTGTGGGAGCCGGGCTTGCCCGCGATGACGGTGTGTCAGCCACCCTGTATAGGGCTGACACGCCGTCATCGCAGGCAAGCCAGCTCCCACATTGGTTTTGTGCAATGCCTGCAGACTGTGCACCGCTTCAATGCACGATGAACCGGCATTGAGCACAGACCAGAAAACCTGCATATCGCTTTCGCTACAAATTTCTTGGCAGTAGAAACAGACAAAGCCCCGTATTCCGGGGCTTTGCGCTTTTTGGCATTTTTTTCCAGCAGCAATTGCAAGTTTTGGCACGCCCCCTGCAATAACCCCAGTACTACCCAGTTTCGGGGACCTTGGTACAGGCAGGCCGAGAATCCCCTCTTTAACACCGAAGCCTTAGGCTTCACCCCGTTTTGGGAGCCCTGGTACAGGCAGGCCGGGAACTCCCTCTTTTATTGCTCTTGGAGATGGATCTCCAGCCGCCAGCGGCCATCGACCTCTGCACCGCTCCACTCCCCACGCAACGGCCGAGCCGCCACCAGATTCAGCAGCAGGCCAGCGTCGGTCTTGCGTATGCGCCAATTCACGTCCTTGCCGTTGACCTTGAACTGCCCGTTGGCAGCCTTGCCTTGGGCGTCAAACAGCAGCGCCACAGTGCCGTCGATATGCTCGCCGTGCAGCTTGGGCTCGTCGTTGAACCACACCACCAAACCATCCGCCGCAGGTTCTACCTGTTGCAGCTCAAGCGGCTCGGGGGTGGTCAAGCGACCGATCATCAAGCCAATCATCAAGCCGACAATCGCCAGTGAGCCCAACACCCTCGGCAATAGCTTCGGTCTCGGGTCGTCTTCGGGGGTAGAATGCAGCGCATCTTTGCCTTCGGAGCCGTGCATGTTTCACGTCATCCTTTTTCAACCAGAAATTCCGCCGAATACCGGCAACGTTATCAGGCTGTGCGCCAACAGTGGCTGCCACCTGCATTTGATCGAGCCGTTGGGCTTTGACATGGACGACAAGCGCCTGCGCCGTGCCGGGCTGGACTACCACGAGTACGCCACCCTCAAGCGCCATGCCGACCTCGCCAGTTGCCTGGAGAGCCTGGGCCACCCTCGGCTGTTCGCGTTCACCACCAAGGGCTCGCGGCCGTTTCATGATGCCAGCTTTGCCGAGGGCGACGCGCTCCTGTTCGGCCCGGAGAGCCGAGGCCTGCCGGCCGAGGTGCTTGACGCATTGCCCGATGGCCATCGCCTGCGCTTGCCGATGCGTGAAGGCTGCCGCAGCCTGAACCTGTCGAACACCGTAGCCGTTGCCGTCTATGAAGGCTGGCGCCAACTGGGCTTTAAATAACACCGCATAACAAATGTGGGAGCGGGCTTGTGTGGGAGCCGGGCTTGCCCGCGATGCAGGCACCTCGGTGTGTCAGTCACACCGCAGTGATGCTATCGCAGGCAAGCCAGCTCCCACACAAGCCCGCTCCCACATTTTAGAACGGCATCGCTCAGCAAATTACTGAACGGTTGGCGCGCCTTCCTGTTGCATGCGCTGCAGCTCTTGGGCGTACAGGGCATCGAAGTTCACCGGAGCCAGCATCAGGGCCGGGAACGAACCACGGGTGACCAGGCTGTCCAGGGTCTCACGGGCATACGGGAACAGGATGTTCGGGCAGAACGCACCCAGGGTGTGGCTCATGGACGCTTCGTCCAGGCCCTGGATCAGGAAGATACCGGCCTGTTGCACTTCAGCGATGAAAGCGACTTCTTCACCATTCTTGACGGTGACCGACAGGGTCAGCACGACTTCGTGGAAGTCACCTTCCAGGGATTTCTGACGGGTGTTCAGGTCCAGCGCAACGCTTGGGGTCCACTCCTGACGGAAGATGGCCGGGCTTTTCGGCGCTTCGAACGACAGGTCACGCACGTAGATCCGCTGCAGCGAGAACTGTGGGCCTTGAGCTTCTGCTGCTTCGGTGTTCTGTTGATCAGTCATCGCAGATCCTTCTTTATCTTGGGTTCTTGAGGGTTTAGGCGTCAGGCGGACAGCAGCGCATCAAGTTTACCGGCGCGCTCCAGAGCGAACAGGTCGTCGCAACCACCGATATGCCGGGTGCCGATCCAGATCTGCGGGACCGACGTGCGGCCAGCCTTCTGGGCCATTTCGGCGCGCACCTGGGGCTTGCCATCGACCTTGATCTCTTCAAAGGCAACACCCTTTTTCTCAAGCAAGGCCTTGGCCCGCATGCAGTAAGGGCACCAATCGCTGGAATACACGACAACCTGGCTCATATCACTTCACCAACGGCAGGTTATCGCCACGCCAGCTGCTGATACCACCCGACAGCTTGGCGGCGGTGAAGCCGGACTTGAGCATCTCACGGGCGTGGGTGCCGGAGTGCTGGCCCTGGGCATCGACCAGGATGATGGTCTTGGCCTTGTGCTTTTCCAGTTCGCCCAGACGCGCAATCAGCTTGTCCTGGGGAATGTTCAGGGCGCCAACGATATGGCCGGCGGCATAATCCTTGGCCGGGCGAATATCGACGACGACGGCCTCATCCTTGTTGACCAGCGCGGTCAGCTCCGACGTGCTCAGGCTGCGACCACCGCGGCTCAGTTCGTGAGCGATCAGCAGCGCCAGCAGGATGACGAAGGCGCCCACAAGCAGGTAGTGGGCAGTGGCAAATGCAATCAGGTGATCAACCATCAAGGAGGTTCCAGGGCGTTAAAATGGCGGTAAGTATACACAGCCGCCAGGGGGGGCCAACCCCCGTAAAGCGGTGACGTGGTTGGAACTTCGCTTTAAACTGCCACTCCCTTTTCAATTGTCTTCCTTTATTAGCGCCGCGAGAGGATCTATGACTACCACGCCTAAACCTTTGGTCCTGATAATTCTCGATGGCTTCGGACACAGTGAAAGCCACCACGACAACGCGGTGTACTCGGCCAACAAGCCGGTACTGGACCGCCTGACCGCCACCGTGCCCAACGGCCTGATCTCAGGTTCCGGCATGGACGTGGGCCTGCCGGACGGCCAGATGGGCAACTCGGAAGTCGGCCACATGAACCTAGGTGCCGGACGAGTGGTGTACCAGGACTTCACTCGTGTCACCAAGGCGATCCGCGATGGCGAGTTCTTCGAGAACCCGACCATCTGCGCGGCGGTCGATAAAGCCGTTGCCGCCGGCAAGGCCGTGCACTTCATGGGCCTGTTGTCGGACGGCGGCGTACACAGCCATCAGGATCACTTGGTCGCCATGGCCGAACTGGCGTTCAAGCGCGGCGCTGACAAAATCTATCTGCACGCCTTCCTCGACGGCCGCGACACGCCACCTAAAAGCGCGCAATCCTCCATCGAACTGCTGGATACCACCTTCGCCGCCCTGGGCAAGGGCCGTATCGCCAGCCTGGTGGGCCGTTACTTCGCCATGGACCGCGACAACCGCTGGGACCGTGTCGCCCAGGCCTACAACCTGATCGTCGACGGCCAGGCCGAATTCAACGCGGCCACCGCCCAGGAAGGTCTGGAAGCGGCCTACGCCCGCGGTGAAAGCGATGAATTCGTCAAAGCCACCACCATCGGCGAGCCGGTGAAAGTCGAAGACGGCGACGCCGTGGTGTTCATGAACTTCCGCGCCGACCGCGCCCGTGAACTGAGCCATGTGTTCGTCGATGAAGGCTTCAAGGACTTCGAACGCGCGCGCCAGCCGAAGGTCGAGTTCGTCATGCTCACCCAATACGCCGCCAACATCCCGGCCCCGTCGGCGTTCGCCCCGGGCAGCCTGGAGAACGTGCTGGGCGACTACCTGGCCAAGAACGGCAAGACCCAACTGCGCATCGCCGAAACCGAGAAATACGCCCACGTGACGTTCTTCTTCTCCGGTGGCCGCGAGGAGCCGTTCCCCGGCGAAGAGCGCATCCTGATCCCGTCGCCAAAAGTCGCTACCTACGACTTGCAGCCGGAAATGAGCGCACCGGAAGTCACCGACAAGATCGTCGACGCCATTGATCACCAGCGTTATGACGTGATCGTCGTCAACTACGCCAACGGCGACATGGTTGGCCACAGCGGCAACCTGGAAGCGGCGGTCAAGGCCGTGGAATGCCTGGATAAATGTGTTGGCCGCATCGTCGACGCGCTGGAAAAAGTCGGCGGCGAAGCGCTGATCACCGCCGACCACGGCAACTGCGAACAGATGTCCGACGAATCCACCGGCCAGGCGCACACCGCGCACACCACCGAACCGGTACCGTTCATCTATGTCGGCAAACGTGACCTGAAAGTGCGTGAAGGTGGCGTGCTGGCGGATGTGGCGCCGACCATGCTCAAGCTGATGGGGCTGGAGCAGCCGAAGGAGATGACCGGGACCTCGATCCTGGTCTGATCCAAAGTACGCCACAAAACAGTGTGGGAGCGGGCTTGCCCGCGATAGCGGCTAATCAGTCGACATCTATGTCGCTGACCCACCGCAATCGCGAGCAAGCCCGCTCCCACATTGGTTTGCGGCGCTTTGAGAGATATCTTTTTGCCATACCAGCACCACTCGGCACCTATCTTGCCCACCAGCCCCAATTGGGCGTTTTTTTTGCAGCGCTTGGCGGGCATACTAGGCCGTCCTTTTCCCCTGGTGTCGCCCGCCTCTATGCTTCGCGCCTTGATAACCCTTGCTCTTGTCTGCCTGCTCCAACCGGCGTTTGCCGATGAGCGCGCACAAACCCAACAACAGTTGGACGCTACGCGTCAGGACATTACCGAGCTGAAAAAGCTGCTCGGCAAGCTCCAGGAAGAAAAATCCGGGGTGCAGAAAGACCTGCGCGGCACGGAAACCGAAATGGGCAAGCTGGAGAAGCAGGTCCAGGAGCTACAAAAAGAACTAAAGAAGAGCGAGTCGGAACTGGAGCGACTCGACGCTGAGAAAAAAAAACTCCAGAGCGCACGCGTTGAACAGCAACGCCTGATCGCGATCCAGGCCCGTGCCGCGTACCAGAGCGGCCGCCAGGAGTACCTCAAGCTGCTGCTCAACCAGCAGAACCCGGAAAAATTCGCCCGTACCCTCACCTATTACGACTACCTGAGCCAGGCGCGCCTGGCGCAATTGAAGGGGTTTAACGAAACCCTGCGCCAATTGGCCAATGTCGAACAGGAAATCGCCGACCAGCAATCGCAGCTGCTCGACCAGAAAACTGCCCTCGACACCCAGCGCGACCAGCTCGATAAAGTACGCAAGGAACGCCAGCAGGCCCTGGCCAAGCTCAACAGCGACGTAAAAACCCGCGACGCCAAGTTGCAGGCCCGCGAGCAAGACCAGGCCGACCTGGCCAAAGTCCTCAAGACCATTGAAGAAACCCTGGCCCGCCAGGCACGCGAGGCCGAAGAAGCGCGGCAAAAAGCGCTGATCGCCCAGCAGGAAGCCGAAAAAAAGCGTCAGCGTGAGGCCGAACTGGCTGCCACCACCGACGCTCCGGCCCCGCGCAAACCGGCGCGTGCAGCGCCTGGCCCGTTGGTTTCCAGCAGCGGCGAGTCGTTCGGCGGCCCTTTTGCTTCAGCACGAGGCAAACTTCCATGGCCGGTTGATGGTCGATTACTGGCACGCTTTGGGGAAACCCGTGGCGATGACACCCGCGCCAAGTGGGATGGCGTGATGATCAGCGCCTCTGCCGGCAGCCAGGTCCACGCGGTGCACGGTGGGCGCGTGGTGTTCGCCGATTGGTTGCGGGGCGCCGGCTTGCTGGTGATTCTTGACCACGGTAATGGCTATTTGAGCCTTTACGGCCACAATCAGACACTACTCAAGTCGGCAGGTGATGTTGTAAAAGCCGGTGAATCCATCTCCACTGTCGGTAACAGTGGCGGCCAGGACACCCCGGCGCTGTACTTCGCTATTCGTCAGCAGGGCCGCCCGAGCGACCCTGCACAATGGTGCCGGTCCCAAGGATAGGGTCGCATCTACATTAGGAGTTCGTTCGACATGCTGCATTTGTCCCGCCTCACTTCGCTGGCCCTGACGATCGCCCTGGTGATCGGCGCGCCTCTGGCTTTTGCCGACCAGGCCGCACCGGCTGCACCTGCCATGGCTGCGACGACCAAGGCGCCATTGCCGCTGGACGAGCTGCGCACCTTTGCCGAGGTCATGGACCGGATCAAGGCAGCGTATGTCGAACCCGTAGACGACAAGGCCCTGCTGGAAAATGCCATCAAGGGCATGCTCAGCAACCTCGACCCGCACTCCGCTTACCTGGGCCCGGAAGATTTCGCCGAGCTGCAGGAAAGCACCAGCGGTGAGTTCGGCGGCCTGGGCATCGAAGTGGGCTCCGAAGACGGCCAGATAAAAGTGGTCTCGCCTATCGACGACACCCCGGCGTCCAAGGCCGGCATCCAGGCCGGCGACCTGATCGTGAAGATCAACGGCCAGCCGACCCGTGGCCAGACCATGACCGAAGCCGTCGACAAGATGCGCGGCAAGCTCGGCCAGAAGATCACCCTGACCCTGGTACGCGACGGCGGCACCCCGTTTGACGTGACCCTGGCCCGTGCGACCATCACGGTCAAGAGCGTGAAAAGCCAGCTGCTGGAGTCGGGCTACGGCTATATCCGTATCACCCAGTTCCAGGTCAAGACCGGCGACGAAGTGGCCAAGGCACTGGCCAAGCTGCGCAAAGACAACGGCAAGAAGCTCAACGGCATCGTGCTTGACCTGCGCAACAACCCAGGCGGCGTGTTGCAGTCGGCGGTCGAGGTGGTCGACCACTTCGTCACCAAGGGCCTGATCGTCTACACCAAGGGCCGTATCGCCAACTCCGAGTTGCGCTTCTCGGCCACCGGCAACGACCTTAGCGAGAACGTGCCACTGGCGGTATTGATCAACGGCGGCAGCGCCTCGGCCTCGGAAATCGTCGCCGGCGCCCTGCAAGACCTCAAGCGCGGTGTGCTGATGGGCACCACCAGCTTCGGCAAAGGCTCGGTGCAGACCGTATTGCCGCTGAACAACGACCGTGCACTGAAGATCACCACGGCGCTGTATTACACGCCGAACGGCCGCTCGATCCAGGCCCAGGGCATTGTGCCGGACATCGAAGTACGCCGCGCCAAGATCACCAACGAGATCGATGGCGAATACTACAAAGAGGCCGACCTGCAAGGCCACCTGGGCAATGGCAACGGCGGTGCCGACCAGCCAACCGGCAGCCGCGCCAAGGCCAAGCCGATGCCGCAGGACGATGACTACCAACTGGCCCAGGCGCTCAGCCTGCTCAAGGGCTTGAGCATCACCCGCAGCCGTTGATCATGCGTCTTGCCCTGATCTTCGCTGTGCTGTGCAGCCTGGCGGGGGTCGCTCAAGCGGCCACTGCCAGCGAACCGCACAAAGCCTACCTGACGCTTATCATCGACGACCTGGGGCAAAACCTGCCTCGGGATCGTCGCGTGCTTGCGCTACCCGGCCCGGTGACCGCCGCCATCATGCCGGACACGCCCCACGCCGCCGAATTTGCCCGTGAGGCCCACAAGGCTGGCAAGATCGTGATCCTGCACATGCCCATGGACCCGGCCACCGGCCCATTCGCCTGGCACCCGGAGCTGTCCATCGAAGAACTGGGCAAACGCCTGGACGCGGCATTTGAAGCCGTGCCCTACACCGCCGGCATCAACAACCACATGGGCAGCCGCATGACCGCACAACCGGCAGCGATGGCCTGGCTGATGGGTGAGTTGCAACGGCGTCACAAGTTCTTCGTCGACAGCCGCACCAGTGCGCAAACCGTCGCCGCCGCCGAGGCGCAGAAGATCGGTTTGGCCCATGTGTCGCGGGATGTATTTCTCGATGACGAACGCACCGAGGCGGCGATTACCACGCAACTGCAGACCGCGATCAAACTGGCGCACAAGCAGGGTTCGGCAGTCATGATCGGGCATCCTTACCCACAGACGCTGGCGGTGCTGGAGCGCGAACTGCCCAAGCTCAAGGCGCAGGGCGTGGAGTGGATCGATATCAAGTTGATGATCAGCGTGCGCAGTAATCGGGCGATGGCCGGGCATGGCAAGAACGGCATCTATCGCTGACAGTCACTGTGGCGAGGGAGCTTGCTCCCGCTGGAGTGCGAAGCGCTCCCACGATTTTAGGGCCGCTACGCAGCCCAGCGGGAGCAAGCTCCCTCGCCACAACAGCTCACTTACAGATATTGCGCCATGATTTCGTCTATACGGCCGCTGTTGCGTAACTCATCCAATGCGGCCTGGAGCCTGGCCACCAGCTCATCCGGCACGTCTTTGTTCAACGCCAGGTAAAGCTGCGCACTGTTGAAGCGCAATACCGTCTTGAGCCCGTTCACCCCCACCTGCCGCGCCAGGTAACGCCCAGCGGGGTCGCCTGTGGCCCACAGGTCGATCTGGCCTTCCATAAGCTTTTGCGCATTATCCTGGTCACGCAGGGCGACTATCGGCTTGAGCCCCTGCTTGTCCAGGCTTTCGGCAATGGCATCGCCTTTGTAGGCGCCAATCTTGTAGCGGCGCGCTTGCTCCAGATTTTCCAACTCGATCTTGCTGTCTGCCTTGGCCAGCAACACCCAATCGTCCGGGCCGATAGGGCCGACCCATTTGAACAAGGCTTCACGATCTGGCAACCGCGCCATTACAAACACGCCGTAACCTGGCTGTTCCAGGGCGAGCTTGTAGATTCGCTCCCAAGGAAAACGCAGAGTGAGGTTGTAGGAAATGCCAGCGCGCTTGAAGGTTTCGCGCACGATGTCCACGGCAATGCCTTCGATGTTCTCGTCCTTGGCGAAGTTCTTGCCGTTTTTCGCCATGTTGTAGGGCGGGAAATTTTCCGTCAGCAACACCAGGGAGGCGTCAGACGGTTGTTCGGCGTGTGCCGTAGCCACCATGAACATGGAGGAACTGGCGAGGGCGAGCAGCAGGTGTTTGAACATGAAGGCTACCGGAATCCATGGCAAGCGCAGAGAGTGCCGCGAGCCTGCCATGGTGTCCAGCAGCGTTTAGCGCACGACGATACCGCGCGCTGCCATGTAGGCCTTGGCCTCGGGCACGGTGTATTCGCCAAAGTGGAAAATACTCGCCGCCAGCACCGCGCTGGCATGGCCTTCGAGCACGCCATCGGCCAGGTGTTGCAGGTTGCCAACCCCACCCGAAGCGATCACCGGGATGCCCAGTGCATCGCTGATGGCGCGGGTGACGCCCAGGTCGAAGCCGTTTTTCATGCCGTCCTGGTCCATGCTGGTCAGCAGGATTTCACCGGCGCCCAGGCCTTCCATCTTCATCGCCCACTCCACCGCGTCCAGCCCGGTAGGCTTGCGCCCGCCGTGGGTGAAGATCTCCCAGCGCGGGGTTTCGCCCGGGCCGGAGACCTTCTTGGCGTCGATAGCCACCACGATGCATTGCGAACCGAAGTGCTGCGCGGCTTCGCCGACAAACTCGGGGTTGAACACCGCAGCGGTGTTGATCGAGACCTTGTCCGCACCGGCATTGAGCAGGTTGCGGATGTCTTGCACTGTGCGCACGCCGCCACCCACGGTCAGCGGGATAAACACCTGGCTGGCCATGCGCTCGACGGTATGCAGCGTGGTATCGCGGCCATCGACGCTGGCGGTGATGTCGAGAAAGGTAATCTCGTCGGCACCTTGCTCATCGTAGCGACGGGCAATTTCCACCGGGTCGCCGGCGTCACGGATGTTCTCGAACTTGACGCCCTTGACCACGCGACCGTTGTCGACGTCCAGGCAAGGGATGATGCGTTTGGCCAGCGCCATGGTCAGTCCTCAGCCGTTGTAGGCGTCGCAGTAAGCCTGGGCTTCGGCGACGTCCAGAGTGCCTTCATAGATCGCACGGCCGGTGATGGCGCCGATGATCCCAGGCGCCTTGGCGTCCAGCAGCGACTTGATGTCGCCCAGGTTGTGGATGCCGCCGGAAGCGATCACCGGAATCTTGGTGGCCGCTGCCAGGGCTGCGGTGAAAGGTACGTTGCAGCCCTGCATCATGCCGTCTTTGGCGATGTCGGTATAAACGATGGCGGACACGCCGTCGGCTTCGAACTGCTTGGCCAGGTCGATCACTTGCACGGTGCTGATTTCAGCCCAGCCGTCGGTGGCGACGAAGCCGTCCTTGGCATCCAGGCCGACGATCACCTTGCCAGGGAACGCGCGGCAGGCTTCGGCGACGAAGGCTGGGTCTTTCACGGCCTTGGTGCCGATGATCACGTAGCTCACGCCCGCTTTCACGTAGTGCTCGATGGTTTCCAGGGAGCGGATACCGCCGCCGATCTGGATCGGCAGGGTCGGGTAGCGCTTGGCGATGGCGGTGACCACCTCGCCATTGACCGGCTGACCTTCGAAGGCGCCGTTCAGGTCCACCAGATGCAGACGACGGCAGCCCCCTTCTACCCATTTGGCAGCCATGCTCACCGGGTCATCGGAGAACACGGTGGAATCTTCCATGCGGCCTTGGCGCAGGCGGACACAAGCGCCGTCCTTGAGATCGATAGCGGGGATAATCAGCATCTGGCAAACCTTATTCGATATTCAGCAATGCTTGGGAAATCAGGGTTTCTCAAGCGACCACAAGTCGCTTTCGATGCTTTCGAACCTTTCCTTAAGGAGCGTCTGCGTGTCGAAAATCGCCCTGTTGTAATAATGCGGCGCCACTTCGGTGGTGAACAACTCAAGAATTTCGGCGACCTCGAACGAGCCCAGCTTGAGCTCGAAGCGGTCTTCCATGAACCGCTTGATCTTGTCGGTAGCCTCACGTTCCTGCTCGGGCGCGAGGTTCAAGATCGGCGGCTTCGGCTTCCTGGCCATTTACCAGCGACCATCCCACGCGGCGAAGTTCTGCAGCAATTGCAGGCCATGGGTATGGCTTTTCTCCGGGTGAAACTGCACGGCAAAGCGCGAACCATCGGCCAGTGCGGCGGCAAAATCGACGCCGTAATGCCCGCCACCCACCACCTGGCGCGGGTTACCGGCGGCGATGTAGTAGCTGTGCACGAAGTAGAAACGCGCCATGTCCGGGATGTCGTGCCACAGCGGGTGATCGACGGTGCGGCGTACTTCGTTCCAGCCCATGTGCGGGACTTTGAGGTGCTCGCCATCTTCATGCAGGTCTTTGCCGAAGAACTTCACCTGCCCTGGAAACAGGCCAATGCAGTCGACACCGCCGTTCTCTTCACTGCTGTCGAGCAAGGCTTGCATGCCCACGCAGATACCGAGGAAGGGGCGGTCCTGGCTGACTTCGCGCACCAGGCTATCAAAGCCCAGGCGACGGATCTCGGCCATGCAATCGCGAATCGCGCCGACGCCGGGGAACACCACACGGTCGGCTTCGCGAATCACGTTGGCATCGCTGGTGATCAGCACCTTGCCGGCGCCTACATGCTCAAGGGCCTTGGCCACCGAGTGCAGGTTACCCATGCCGTAATCGATAACCGCGACCGTCTGCATTACAGGACGCCCTTGGTCGACGGCATTTGCCCGCCCATGCGCTCATCGACTTCCACGGCCATGCGCAGTGCGCGGCCGAAAGCCTTGAACACGGTTTCGATCTGGTGGTGAGTGTTGGTGCCGCGCAGGTTGTCGATGTGCAGGCTGACCAGTGCGTGGTTGACAAAGCCCTGGAAGAATTCCTGGAACAGGTCGACGTCAAAGCCACGGCCCACGTTAGCGCGGGTGTACGGCACGTGCATCTGCAAACCCGGGCGACCGGAGAAGTCGATGACCACACGGGACAGCGCTTCATCCAACGGGACATAGGCATGGCCGTAGCGACGGATGCCTTTTTTGTCGCCGATGGCCTTGGCAAACGCCTGGCCGAGGGTGATGCCCACGTCTTCCACCATGTGGTGGTCGTCGATATGCAGGTCGCCTTTGCCGACGATATCCAGGTCGATCAGCCCGTGACGGGCGATCTGGTCCAGCATGTGCTCAAGAAAAGGTACACCGATATCAAATCGGGCCTTTCCGGTGCCATCCAGGTTGATCGAGGCTTTGATCTGGGTTTCCAGAGTGTCGCGCTCGACAGATGCCTTACGTTCGGCCATCACCAGCTCCGCAAAATCATTGGGCGAAAAAGGCAGCCATTATAGGGGCGCAGGCGCTAAACAGAAACAACGAAGGGGATAAGACTGACGAGTTGGAGCGAGGAATGTCGGGGATAGACATGTGCATACATGTGAGCATGGGCTTATGTGGGAGCTGGCTTGCCTGCGATGCATACACCTCGGGGTATCAGTTACACCGCAGTGATGCTATCGCAGGCAAGCCAGCTCCCACACAAGCCCGGCCCCACAGGAGCCGGGCCCACCCTTATTGGGGTGTCAGTGGAACAGTACCGCGGTCTTCTGCAGGGTCACCCACACACCCCACGCCAACGGAATACCCACTACCAGCCACGCAGCAATCGCCAGCGGCTTGCTGGCGGCGGAGGCCTTCCATTCCAGCACAGTGCTCGCATCAGCACCTTTGTCATGGCCCAGCGCCTGTTCGGCGGCAAGTTCCGCGTCGGTCATGAAGTACTTGTCGGCCACCGGGCGCACCAGCAGGTTGCAGATGAAGCCCAGCACCAGCAGGCCGGCGAGGATGTACAAGGTGATGTCGTAGGCCGCGGCGCGTTCAACGCCGATGCTCAACTGGTATTCACGCAGGTAGTTCACCAGCACCGGGCCCAATACGCCCGCAGCGGCCCAGGCGGTCAACAGGCGACCGTGGATCGCGCCAACCATCTGAGTGCCGAACAAGTCCGCCAGGTAGGCCGGAACCGTGGCAAAACCACCGCCGTACATCGACAGAATGATGCAGAACGCGGCCACGAACAGCGCCACGTTACCCAGGTGCCCCAGGTTCGGGATCAGCGCGTACAGGGCAAAGCCCAGGGCGAAGAACACAAAATAGGTGTTTTTACGCCCCAGGTAGTCGGAGAACGACGCCCAGAAGAACCGGCCACCGATGTTGAACAGGCTCAACAGGCCGGTAAAACCAGCGGCAATGGCTGCAATGGAGGCCAACTGGCCCGCATCCAATTGACCAAATGGCACATCAACACCCAGCAACTTGCCGCCGAACACTTCCTGCAGCAGTGGCGAAGCCATGCCCAGGATGCCGATACCGGCCGACACGTTCAGGCACAGCACCAGCCATACCAGGCGGAACTGCGGGGTTTTCCACGCGACATTCACATGCACATGGCGGTGAGTGATCATCGCATTGCTGGCTTTTTTCGCCGGAGCAGTCCAACCCTCAGGCTTCCAGCCGGTTGGCGGCACGCGATACAGCAGTGCGCCACCGATCATGAACACGAAGTAAATCGCCGCCATGACCACAAAGCTCTGCCATACACCGACGCTGGTCGGTGAAGAGAAATGGCCCATCAGCGCCGCGGCCAAAGGTGCACCCACCATCGCGCCGCCGCCAAAGCCCATGATCGCCATGCCGGTCGCCATGCCGCGTTTGTCCGGGAACCACTTGATCAAGGTCGAAACGGGCGAGATATAGCCCAGGCCCAGGCCAATACCGCCAATGACCCCGGAGCCGATCCACATCAGCCAGATCTGGTGGGTATAGATACCCAAGGCGGAGATCAGCAGGCCACCACACCAGCACAGCGCCGAGACAACACCAGCCTTACGCGGCCCGGCGTGTTCCAGCCAGCCGCCCCAGATTGCTGCGGAGCAGCCCAGGAAGATGAAGAACAGGGTATAGATCCAGCCCAGCATGGAGATGGGCCAGTCGCATTGGGACGAAAAGACTTGGGCGATAAAGCTCATGTCCGGCGCGCAGGCCACAGGTGCGGTGATGCCCAGCGCCTTGGACAAGGGCAGCCAGAACACCGAGAAGCCGTAGGCCATGCCGATGCACAAGTGGATGGCCAGTGCGGCCGGTGGAACCAGCCAGCGGTTGAAGCCCGGCTTGGCGATGATGCGCTCCTTGGACAGGAACGCAGGCTGTGCGGCGGCATTGCCGGCCACAGTGCTAGTGCTCATTGGTGTTTCCCCCAGTTATTGGTATGCGTCCGTCAGGCGCTCTCTCCCTCGGCCTTGCACGCAAAGCGTGGCCGTTTTGTTGAGTGAAGCTCCCTTTTAGGCGCGACGTTAAGTCGCAGAAGGCGGACGAACGTGCAGAGATTAGCACCAGTGGATGACGGAAAAATCAAACTGCCACTACCTTTTTTCGATTATCTGTATTTTCTTGACGTCAAAATCCCATTTCCGCACCGGTGGATACAATGTAACGATCCGTGAACTGACGCCGGCCTTCGGGCGTTATACTCTGCGGCTAAATTTTGAAATCGACATACAAGGACTCGCCCATGAAAGCGTTCGGCAAAATCCTGGGTCTGGTACTTCTCGGGCTGTTGCTGATCATTGTGGCGCTCGGCTTTGCCCTGACCCACCTTTTCGATCCCAACGACTACAAAGAAGAAATTCGCCAGATAGCCCGCGACAAGGCCCACATCGAGCTGACGCTCAATGGCGATATCGGCTGGAGCCTGTTCCCCTGGCTGGGCCTGGAGCTTCATGAAGCCAGCGTCGCAACCCTGACCGCACCGACTCAACCGTTTGCCGACTTGCAGATGCTCGGCCTCTCGGTGCGCGTACTGCCACTGCTGCGCCGCGAAGTACAAATGAGCGATGTGCGTGTCGAGGGCTTGAACCTGCGCCTGAACCGCGACAAACAAGGTCACGGCAACTGGGAAGACATCGGCAAGAACCTGCCCGACGAAACCGCCGGTGCCCCCGCTCCCGCGCCGGTCGAACCGGTGGCTGAAACCAAGCCGGAAAAACCGCCGCAGCCGATCCGCCTGGACATCGACAGCCTGACCATCAACAACGCCCGCGTCGAATACACCGATGAACAGACCGGCAAGCAATTGAGTGCCGAAAGTATCCAGTTGAGTGCCGGTGCCATCCACGAAGGCGCCAGCATCCCGCTGAAACTCACGGCGTTCCTGGGCAGCAACCAGCCGCTGATGCGGGTCAAGACTGAGCTGAACGGCAACTTGCGCATCCAGCGCGCGCTCAAGCGTTATCAGTTCGAAGACATGCGCTTGAGTGGCGAAGCCACCGGTGAGCCGTTGCAAGGCAAGACCGTGAGCTTCTCCACCCAGGGCCAACTGCTGGTGGACCTGGCGGCCAACGTCGCCGAATGGACCAACCTGAAACTGGCGGCCAACCAACTGCGCGCCTTGGGGGAACTGAAGGCCAATGACCTGGACAAAACCCCGCAGATCAGCGGCGCCCTGTCGGTTGCCCAGTTTGACCTGGCCAAGTTTCTTGAGAGCGTCGGCCACCCACTGCCTGCCATGGCCCCAGGCAGCCTGAGCAAGGTCGAACTGGTGAGCCGCCTCAAGGGCACGCCCACCAGCGTCGCCCTGGAAAACTTGAACCTGAAGCTCGATGCCAGCACCTTCACCGGCCGCATCGCCGTGGATGACTTCGCCAAGCAGTCACTGCGTGTGCAGCTCAAGGGCGATACCTTCAATGCCGACAATTACCTGCCGGCCAAATCCGAAGCCGCCAAAGGCGCAACCGCCGCACGCCAGGCCGAAGTACAGAGCAGCGAAGCCGGCGCCATGGCGGCAGGCGGCAGTACACCATTGCCGGAGGCGCCAACCAAAGGTGCCTGGAGCAACGACAAACTGCTGCCGCTGACGCGCCTGCGCAGCCTGGACGTGAATGCAGACCTGGCCTTTGGCGAACTGACCCTGAGCCAGTTGCCCATTCAGAACGCGGTGCTCAAAGCCTCTGGCATTGACGGGCAACTCAAGCTCGACACCCTCAGCGGCGGTCTCTACAACGGCACGTTCCAGGCCAACGGCACACTCGACGTACGCCAGGACACGCCCGTGCTGGCCCTGCAAAGCCACATCAAGCAGGTGCCCGTTGAGCGCATCCTGCAGGCCCAAGGGAAAAACCCGCCGGTCAAAGGCCAGCTCACCCTCGACAGTAACCTCAACGGCCGTGGCAATAGCCAGAAGGCCTTGATCGACAGCCTCAACGGCACCGCCAGCATCGTGATCAACAACGGTGTGCTGCTCAATGCCAACATCGAGCAGCAACTGTGCACCGGCATCGCCCTGCTCAACCGCAAGACCCTGAGCGCCACACCAGGCGGCAAGGACACGCCCTTCCAGGAACTGCGCGGCAACCTCACGTTCCGTAACGGCGTGGCCAGCAACCCCGACCTGAAAGTACGTATCCCTGGCCTGACGCTCAACGGCAACGGCGATGTGGATTTACGCGTGCTGGGCATGGACTACCGCGTCGGCATCATCGTCGAAGGCGACAAGCGTGACGTGCCGGACCCAGCCTGCCAGGTCGGCGCCAACTTCCAGGGCATTGAGGTGCCCCTGCGCTGCCGAGGCCCGCTTGAGCTTGGCGCCAAGGCCTGCCGCCTGGACAAGGACGGCCTGGGCCAGGTCGCCCTCAAGGCTGCCGGCAACCGCCTCAACGAGAAGCTGGAAGAGAAACTCGACAAGGTTAACCCCAAGCTCAAAGACGCATTGAAAGGCCTGTTCAACCGATGAGAAACGAGCAGTTTTCACAAGCGGTGCTGGACTGGTACGACCGCCATGGCCGCCACGACCTGCCTTGGCAACAGGACATCACCCCTTACCGGGTGTGGGTGTCGGAGATCATGCTGCAACAGACCCAGGTCAGCACCGTGCTCAACTACTTCGACCGGTTCATGGCGTCCCTGCCGACCGTCGAAGCCCTGGCCGCTGCGCCGGAAGATGAAGTGCTGCACCTGTGGACGGGCCTGGGCTACTACACCCGGGCGCGCAACCTGCAGAAGACCGCCAAGATCGTGGTGGCCGAACACGGCGGCGAATTCCCCCGCGACGTGGAAAAGCTCACCGAGCTGCCGGGCATCGGCCTGTCCACCGCTGGCGCGATTGCCAGCCTGAGCATGGGCCTGCGCGCGCCGATCCTCGACGGCAACGTCAAACGCGTGCTGGCGCGCTTTACCGCGCAAGAGGGTTACCCGGGCGAGCCCAAGGTCGCCAAACAGCTGTGGGCCACCGCAGAGCGCTTCACACCCTTTGAGCGCGTCAACGCCTACACCCAGGCCATGATGGACATGGGCGCCACCCTGTGCACCCGCAGCAAACCCAGCTGCCTGCTGTGCCCGCTGGAAAAAGGCTGCGAAGCCCACATGCTGGGCCTGGAAACACGCTACCCGATCCCGAAGCCGCGCAAGACCATCCCGCAAAAGCGCACGCTGATGCCCATGCTGGCCAACGCAGAGGGCGCGATCCTGCTTTACCGTCGCCCGTCTACGGGCTTGTGGGGCGGCTTGTGGAGCTTGCCGGAGCTGGACGACCTGCAAGACCTGGATCACCTCGCCAACCAGCACGCGCTGGCGCTGGGCAAGCATCAGGAACTGCCCGGGCTGGTCCACACTTTCAGCCACTTCCAACTGGCCATCGAACCCTGGCTGGTCCAGGTCGAGGAAACCGCCCATCACGTGGCCGAGGCCGACTGGCTCTGGTATAACCTCGCCACCCCGCCGCGCCTGGGCCTTGCCGCCCCGGTGAAAAAACTGCTGAAGCGCGCGGCCGACGTATTGAACGCAGGAGTTTCGTCATGACCCGCACCATCATGTGCCGCAAGTACAAAGAAGAACTGCCAGCCCTGGAGCGCCCTCCGTACCCAGGTGCCAAGGGCCAGGACATCTACGAGCACGTCTCCGCCAAAGCCTGGGGCGACTGGTTGAAACACCAGACCCTGCTGATCAACGAAAAACGCCTGAACATGATGAACGCCGAAGACCGTAAATACCTGGCCGGCGAAATGGACAAGTTCTTTTCCGGCGAGGAATACGCCAAGGCCGACGGCTACGTGCCGCCTGCTCAATAATTGATCAAAAACCAGGGTCTGCACGTAAGCGACGGTAATAATTAAATATTTTTTGAAAACTTGCTTGACGACCCCCTGAAAAACCCGTTTAATGCGCCCCGTTGCCCAGATAGCTCAGTCGGTAGAGCAGGGGATTGAAAATCCCCGTGTCGGCGGTTCGATTCCGTCTCTGGGCACCAAAATACCGAGAAACCCCAAGGAACAATGCGTTCCTTGGGGTTTTTTATTGCCTGCGATTTAATGCGACTCACGCAGTTACGGACACGATGTCGCAGCAGGACGATTGAGGGTTATTTTTGGCTGGACTCAATCGTTCAGCCTTTACCCAAATCTCAGTTGTAAGGTTTTTTCATGACCCGCTTCTTGCTTTGCACCCTGTTACTACTGACCGCCCTGCTCAGTGGGTGTGCCACGCAGCTGGACGTAGCGATCAACGCGACGCCTGATCCCGACTATCACTTCGACCGGCAGGCAACCGTGCTGGTGACCTCCACTGGCGGAAGTGATGAAAACTCACTCAATGCTCGCTACTACCTGCGTGACATGGTCCGCGCCATGCAGGACCAAGGCTTTCGCAATGTCTTCACCGACACCACCCTGCCCAAGAACCACGCGCCGATCAAAATGACCGTCACCCTGGACGTCGACAGCAAGCAGGTGACGTATCGCTATACCGCCACCGAATACGGGCAGGTGGCAAAAAGCACCACCACTCAATGCAAGAAGAACAAGAAAAAGACCGACCAACTGACCTGCACCAGCACTCCAAACACCTCCTACGGCCCGGTAGGGACCTCGGAGCGCACCGGCTACACCACGCTCACCACCTTCCGGGTCACCGCTCGTGATGAAGTGAGCAGGCGCGCTGTCTACCTGCTAAGGGCGTCGTCCTATAACGACGACTGCCAAGCCGCCAAGGTCGAAGCCTTCCTGGTGCAGCAGGGTTTGCAGAACCTGAATTTCCAGGACCGCGTGCAGCGCAATTACACGGTCACGATGCCTGAAAGCTTCCGTTGCAAATAATCATCTGCTCGACAGGCCCTTGGCTCAAGGGCCTCCTTACTTGAGCAAGAACACCATCAACGGGTTGTCATTCAAGCGCCCTTGATAGCTCGGCGCCAGGTGCTCCACCGGCGACCCCTTCAACAGCGCGGTCTCCTTGCGCGACACGATCACCCAGGAGGGCCGGGGCAGCGCCGCCAACTTCTCAAGCTCGTGACGCCCGACAAACAGCGGCTGTTCATCGTGATCCAGGTTCATCATGTAGCGCACCGCCCAGGTATCCCGGGCCAGGTCGACAAACACCAACGGACCCGGCTGCGCCTGGCGCAACGCCTCCACCTGGCTGACAAACCGCCGGGTGTCGAATTGCAGGTCCTTGGCCGGCTCTATCACCGTCACCAGCAACAGCCATTGCGCCACCAGCGCGATCAGACTGAGCCACACCAACCGCCATGCTCGCTGCCAGGCAATCAACGCGGCAGCTTGCAGCACCACCAACACGCCGATCATCAACGGCAAGGAAATCTCCGGCCAGTAGCCCTGTTTATGCCAGGCGTGTCGACACACAAACAACACAACCACGCACAACGCCGGCAGCGCCGCGACGAGCCATTCATAGCAACGGCGCACACCCACCAGCCAGCCTTGCGCGTGAAGCAGCCCATAGGCAGCGACAGCCGCAAACATCGGCACCATCGGCAGAATGTAATAAGCGCGCTTGAAATGCGGTACCGACAGGCCGAGCAGAATCATCAAGCCGCAGCCCCCGAACCGCACCAGCAATTGCAGGTGCTCATTGCCCCAACGCTCGGGCCAGCGATGGCGCAACGCAAACAGGGTCGCAAACGCCAGCGGAACCACCGGGAAGTAGCGGTACAAGCTCAGTTGGAAGTAAAAGTAAAACGGCTCACCCGACTCATCCAGACGCCCACCGACTTGCATCTTGAAGACTTCATCGGCAAACGCAGCGCCACCACTGAACCGCGCAAGCTTCATCAGCAGCCACCAGCACGCTGCGAGCAACACCAGGCCGGCAACGCCGTGGATCAGCACCTGCCGGACACGCTCTCCCGGCTTGCCCAATGCCCAATACACACACACCACCCCGCAGACTTCAATCAACCCCAGCGGCCCACGTATGGCAAAACCCAGGATGAACAGCGGGAACACCGCCAGTTGCCTCAGCCGTGACCCGAGGCGTTCGCCGGTGTGCAGCAGATAGAAACTGCCCACGCATAACAACGCGACCATCTGATCCAGGCACACCGAGCGCGACTTTTCGAGTAACTGGGCGGTGAGCAGCGTGAGCAGCACCGTCAGCAGCGACCAGGCACGGCTGTAGGGCGCCAGCAGGCGATACATCAGCGCGATCACCCCCGCCGACGCGAGCGCTGTGGGCAGCACATTCGCCAAGTGGTTCGGCGCGTCAAACAAGCGGGCGAATAGATAACTGAAGAAGGTCGCGGTGCCGGGGTAATCCGCATAGGGCTGGCCGTAGGTGGTGGGGAAAAGACTCGCGCCATGGCGATACATTTCCTGCAGGAACAGCGCCCAACGCCCGTCAAAACCCTGGGGCTGCTGATCCCAGATACCTACTGTGAACAACAAGAGAGCGACCAGGAAAATACCCAGTGACTCCAGGCGAAAACGGTTGCGGTGATCCATCGGGTGACCTGTCAGGTGGGAAGCGCTGGCGTATGGTGCCGAACGCGCCCCTGAATGGCGCCTGAACAGACCTGAACATTCACGCGGTTACCGACTGGTGGGCCACACCACTGCCGGGATCAGGCGAACGTAGGCCAACTCGGCAACCAGCTCGATCAGGGTCTGCAGGATCACCACCGTTGCGGCCAAACCGCGCACATCCTCCGGCAGGGCCAGCGCCAATGGCAAAACCACCAGCGAATTACGCGTCGACGCACTGAACGTCACCGCCCGCGCCGTCACCGCTGGCAGTGCGAACAGCCGCGCAGCCCCAATACCCATCAACGGTGCCAACAGTACAAAGGCCACGTAGATTGGAATGACCGGCAACAACAAATTGATATCTCGCACCACCGCAGTGATGTGCGAAGCGAGCACGACAAACAACACCAGCGCCATCGCCGGCACCGGCAACCACGCCCAGGCGCTGCTCCAAAGACCGATAGCGCTCGAACGCCGCGCAAGCGCGCTGGTGAGGACAGCCAGAAGCATCGGCACCACAATCAACCCCACGAACGCCTCTACAAATGGCCCCGCCGCTACCACCACGCTGGATTTCTCGCCCAACATCAGCCCCAGGTATACCGGCAACAGCAGCAGTTGCAGCAAAAGCAACAGCGGGGTTGCCGCCAGCATCGAACGCGAATCGCCCTTGCCGATATGGGTAAACACCACCACGTAGTCGATACAGGGCGTTAGCAACACCAGCAGAGCGCCCACCAGCAACGCCGGACGCTCCACCAGGCCGCGGGTCAACCCCCACACCAGCAAAGGCACCAGAATGAAATTGGCCAGCAGCAAGGCCGCCATGAATCGCTTGTTGCCCAAGCCTTGGCGCAGCTCAAGAAAGGGTATCTGCAAAAACATCGCATACATCAGCACGGCGATGGCAGGTGTCACCCAAAGGCTGAAGCCCTGCGCCGACAAGGGCCAGAACAGGCCAAACGTGACGGCCACAAAGACGGCAACAAAGTAGATCGGGACCTGATGGTGTTCCAGGGTGTCACGGGTCATGGGCGGGCTCTGGTGGGTCAATAGACTGTCAGCCTAAGTACCCGCGCAGATAAGGTCGAGCACTACAGCAATCATTGCCGCCCGAGAAACCCTTGGGATTTACCCCAACCTGCGCTTCAATACACCCTCCAGACCAGACCCCCAAGGACGTTGAGCCCATGGCCTCGCCAAACAAGCAGCAAAAACGCGCCCACCGGGCAAAAGCCAAGGCCAAGCAAAACCGCACCCAGCGCGCCGTGGCGCACAAGCCGGATGCCTTCGCGGGCGACGACAGCCGCATCGACCTTGAGTCGGTGGATTTGACTGAACTGTTCGTCGAAATGCGTGCCGCTGGCGAGATCAGCCAGCAGGCGCTGTGTGCGGTGTTCCTGGCGCACCCGTTGCTGGCGTTGGTGCTGGAGCAGGAAGGCGAAGAAGAAGCGACCGACTTTATCCTGGCGGCGCTGATCGAGTATCGGCAGTGGGCGACGGACAGCGATGACGAAGCCGCGGCGTTAGCGTGGATTGAGTCGCCGCAGTTCCAGGCCGATTACGTGGCGGCGTCCCAGGCGCTGGCCAACGCCCCCGACTGACACAAAATAAAAATGTGGGAGCGGGCTTGCCCTAATGCCAGTCAGTTAAGAGCTCGAGCAGACAACCAGTGACTTGTGGCGAGGGAGCTTGCTCCCGCTGGACTGCGTAGCAGTCCCATTTTTGGGGCCGCTTCGCGCCCCAGCGGGAGCAAGCTCCCTCGCCACAGTTACCGATGCTGTCTTAACTGACTGGTATTAGGGCTTGCCCGCGATGGCGGTGTGTCAGTCGACGAATATATCGACTGGCAGTCCGTCATCGCGGGCAAGCCCGGCTCCCACATTGTTGCGCGGTGCACTACCACCGTCTCTCGTCAGCTAAGCGCCGCAGCCCCCACTCTTTGGGCCTTGCGACGGCTCGCCACCACCAACCCCGCCAATACCACCAGCAAGCTCAGAACCCCGGTGGCGATGATCTCGACCCGGTGCGCTTCCTGGAACAGCATGATGGTCAACGTACCGACGATAAACACCATTACCGCGTACGTCAGGCCTGGGAACAGCCACATCTTGAAGACGATCTTCTCGCCCGCTGCCGCACGCTTCTGGCGCATGCGCAGTTGCGACACGGCAATCACCAGGTACACCAGCAACGCAATGGCGCCGGAGCTGGCCAGCAGGAATTCGAACACCGCCGCCGGAGCGACGTAGTTGGCGAATACCGCCAGGAACGCGGCGCCGGTAGACAGCAACACCGCCCAGTAAGGCGTGCCGCTCTTGTTGGTGCGCTTGGCCACGGCCGGTGCGTCACCGCGACGGCCCAGGGAGAACAGCATGCGCGACGCGGTGTACAGCGCCGAGTTGAGGCAGCTGGTCACGGCAACCAGTACCACCAGGTCGACAATCAGCTTGGCGTTCGGAATGCCCATGCGCTCCAGCACGGTCTGGTAGGAACCTACGGCAGCCAGGGTCGGATCGTTCCAAGGCACCAGGGACACCACGATGAAGATCGACAACAGGTAGAACAAACCAATCCGCCAGATCACCGAGTTGGTGGCCTTGGTGATTTGCTGGCCCGGGTTCTTCGATTCGGCTGCGGCGATGGTGACAATCTCGGTGCCCATGAACGAGAACATGGTGGTCAGGATCGCCGCCAATACGGCACCCATGCCGTTGGGCATGAACCCTTGGGTATCGAACAGGTGCGAAACACCGCTGACCTGGCTGGTGGGCAAGAAGCCGAAGATCGCGGCCAGGCCGAGGATCACAAAGCCCACGATCGCTACGACCTTGATCAGCGCAAACCAGAACTCGAACTCGCCGTAGTTCTTCACGCTGAACAAGTTGGTTGCGGTGAGCAGCAAGGTAATGACCAGGGTGAACACCCAGATCGCCACGTCGGGGAACCAGGCGTGCAGGATGGTCGCCGCCGCGTTGGCTTCCAGCGGAATCACCAGCACCCAGAACCACCAGTAGAGCCAGCCAATGGTGAAACCGGCCCAGTGGCCGATTGCCCGGTCGGCATAGGTAGAGAACGAACCGGTATCCGGTGACGCAACGGCCATCTCGGCCAGCATGCGCATCACCAGGACTACCAGCGTACCGGCGGCTGCATAGGCCAACAGCACAGCCGGGCCGGCAGCAGCGATCGCATGGCCGGAGCCGACAAACAAACCGGCGCCGATGACACCGGCAATCGACAGCATGGTGACGTGACGCGGTTTGAGCCCCTGTTCGAGGTCATTGGAGCTTTGCGTACTACTCATTGACACACCTTTGCGAGGAATTGCGAAAACGGTTCGCCCGGCTTGCAGCCTTTCTCGTGAAAAGAATCCAACAGGGCGTTCTTTATTTTTTACGCAAGATTTGCGCCAAAATATTTCAGAACCACAGTTGGCGGGGGCTGTAGGACAATCCACTACTCATCGCAAGTCATTGAGAACAATGGCATTCCGCTATAGCGTTACCGTGCGACTCACATTCGTGGCATTGCGACGCACCAAAAACACACACAAAAAGTACGTGACGCCCCATAACCGGGCTGATATGGACCGTTTGCCCGGTTAACCCTTCCAACACCCGGCCAAAGCTGGCACCATCGCGCCCTTTTTTACGCGAAGCCTGTGGATCTTTCTGGGTCAAACGTCTGTAGGTTGTTGATGGCGCGACACACTGCTGCGCCGATGCGACACCCTGCCGCAGACCACCGGTTAACCGTCCGCAGCGCTGTTGGCTGTCATCCAAACGCTATGCTAGCTTGGCGCCTCGCCAGGAAGGCGGCCCAACAGCGAAGATCGCAACGAACACAATGAGGACCGCACATGGCCGAGGCCACGCCCGCGCTTGAAATCCGCAACTTGCATAAACGCTATGGTGAGCTTGAGGTACTCAAAGGTATCTCGCTGACCGCTCGCGACGGCGATGTGATCTCGATCCTGGGTTCCTCCGGTTCCGGCAAGTCCACTTTCCTGCGCTGCATCAACCTGCTGGAAAACCCGCACCAGGGCCAGATCCTGGTGGCCGGCGAAGAACTCAAGCTAAAGGCCGCGAAAAACGGCGAACTGATGGCCGCCGACGGCAAGCAGATCAACCGCCTGCGCAGCGAAATCGGGTTTGTGTTTCAAAACTTTAACCTGTGGCCGCACATGAGCATCCTCGACAACATCATCGAGGCTCCTCGGCGCGTGCTCGGCCAGAGCAAGGCCGAAGCGATAGAAGTGGCCGAGGCCCTGCTGGCCAAGGTTGGTATCGCCGACAAGCGCCACGCCTACCCTGCGCAACTCTCTGGCGGCCAACAACAACGCGCAGCGATTGCGCGTACCCTGGCGATGCAGCCTAAAGTCATCCTGTTCGACGAACCGACGTCGGCGCTTGACCCGGAAATGGTCCAGGAAGTACTTAATGTGATCCGCGCGCTGGCCGAAGAAGGCCGCACCATGCTGCTGGTCACCCACGAAATGGGCTTCGCCCGCCAGGTATCCAGCGAAGTGGTGTTTTTGCACCAGGGCCTGGTCGAAGAGCAAGGATCGCCACAGCAGGTATTTGAAAACCCGCTTTCGGCGCGCTGCAAACAATTCATGTCCAGCAACCGCTAACGGAGCAACATGCATGCAGACCTATAAGAAATTCCTTCTGGCCGCGGCCGTCTCGATGGCGTTCAGCGCCACGGCCATGGCAGAAACCTTGAAGATGGGGATCGAAGCGGCCTACCCGCCGTTCAACAATAAAGACGCCAGCGGTAACGTTGTCGGCTTCGACAAGGACATCGGCGACGCCCTGTGCGCCAAGATGAAAGTCGAGAAGTGCGAAGTGTATGTGTCCGACTGGGACGGCATCATCCCGGCCCTGAACGCCAAGAAGTTCGACTTCCTGGTGTCTTCGCTGTCGATCACCGACGAGCGCAAGCAGGCGGTTGACTTCACCGACCCGTACTACTCCAACAAGCTGCAGTTCATTGCGCCCAAAGCCACTGCGGATTTCAAGACCGACGCCACTTACCTCAAAGGCAAGGTGATCGGTGCACAGCGCGCAACGCTGGCCGGTACCTATCTGGAAGACAAGCTGCCGGACACCGAAGCCAAGCTCTACGACACGCAGGAAAACGCCTACCTCGACCTGACCTCCGGTCGCCTCGACGGCATCCTGGCTGACAAGTACGTGCAGTACGAATGGCTCAAGAGCAAAGACGGTTCGGCCTATGAATTCAAAGGCGACCCGGTGGTAGAAAGCGACAAGATTGGTATCGCCGTACGCAAAGGCGACCCGCTGCGCGAGCGCCTGAACAAAGCCCTGGCAGAGATCAAGGCAGACGGCACCTACAAGAAGATCAACGACAAGTACTTCCCGTTCAGCATCGAATGATCTGAACGGCCTGCCCGACGCGCTCCTGCGAGCGCGCTGGCTTTTAGCAATGCCTGCCGCGATATGAAAACACCATGAATTTCGATCTCTACGGATTCGGCCCGGCCCTTGCCGCCGGCGCGCTGATGACCGTCAAACTGGCGCTCACGGCCCTGTGCCTGGGGCTGGTGCTCGGCCTTGCCGGCGCCTTGGCCAAGACCTCCCCGTACAAGCCACTGCAATGGCTGGGCGGCGCTTATTCGACCATCGTGCGCGGTATTCCCGAGCTGCTGTGGGTGCTGCTGATTTACTTCGGCACCGTCAACCTGATGCGTGCGCTCGGTGAGTTCTTCGGCAACCCCGACCTGTCGCTGAGTGCCTTCGCCGCCGGCGTCATCGCCCTGGGCCTGTGCTTCGGCGCCTACGCAACGGAAGTGTTCCGCGGCGCGATCCTCGCCATTCCCAAGGGCCACCGCGAAGCCGGTGTGGCGTTGGGGCTGTCGAAGTTTCGGATTTTCACCCGGCTGATCATGCCGCAGATGTGGCGCATCGCCCTGCCGGGCCTGGGTAACCTGTTCATGATCCTGATGAAAGACACCGCGCTGGTGTCGGTGATCGGCCTGGAAGAAATCATGCGCCACGCGCAGATCGGCGTGACCGTGACCAAGCAACCCTTCACCTTCTTCATGGTCGCCGCATTCATGTACCTGGGCCTGACCGTACTGGCGATGACCAGCATGCACTTCCTGGAAAAACGCGCCGCCCGCGGCTTTGCAAGGAGCACCCAATGAGCGGCGACTACAGCTGGCTATCGCACTTTGACCTGGGCCTGAACTGGGCCGTGATCATCAAGTGGCTGCCGAAGTTGGCCCAGGGCGCAACCCTGACCCTGGAGCTGGTGGCAATCGCCGTGATCGCCGGCCTGCTGCTGGCGATCCCTCTGGGCATCGCCCGCTCTTCGCGCCGCTGGTACGTGAGCGCCCTGCCCTACGGCTACATTTTCTTCTTCCGTGGCACGCCGCTGCTGGTGCAGTTGTTCCTGGTGTATTACGGCCTGGCGCAGTTCGACGCCGTGCGCAACAGCTTCATGTGGCCGTACCTGCGAGACCCGTTCTGGTGCGCCACCGCCACCATGACCCTGCACACCGCCGCCTACATTGCCGAGATCCTGCGCGGTGCGATCCAGGCCATTCCGCCGGGCGAGATCGAAGCGGCGCGGGCCCTGGGCATGTCCAAGCCCAAGACGCTGTTCTACATCATCCTGCCACGCGCCTCGCGCATCGGCCTGCCGGCCTACAGCAACGAAGTGATCCTGATGCTCAAGGCCAGCGCCTTGGCCAGTACCGTGACCCTGCTGGAACTGACCGGCATGGCGCGCACCATCATTGCCCGCACTTACCTGCCGGTGGAGATTTTCTTCGCTGCGGGGTTGTTCTACCTGCTGATGGCCTACGTGCTGGTGCGCGGCTTCAAACTGCTGGAAAAATGGCTGCGCGTCGATGCATGCCAAGGCCGTTGAGGCACGCTTCCAGGCACTGGATGCATTCCTGATCGAGCACCAAGGGCTGTGGCGACCACGGCCCTTTACTCAGTTGCAGCTGCCCTGGGAAACCGAGCATCCCGAGTTATCCCAGTGGCTGCGTCGGCGTTCGTTAGCCGAAGCTGAAGCCAGTCACAACCAACCCCACGACCTGCCCGCGCCCACACCTTTTCCACAGCTGGCCGCTCACGCGCTGCGCCTCGCTACTGTGGATAAGTTACCCACGCACACCCTTGAGCCCGCTCGCCACCGTCTGAACGTCGACGTGCCAGGGCGCAAATGGCAACAGATCGAAGCCTTCGGCGCCGCGCTGTCCTTTATCCAAACGCCAGCCCACTGGCTGGACTGGTGCGCCGGCAAAGGCCATCTAGGCCGCCGCCTGCTGCAACCCGGCCAACAGCTGACCTGCCTGGAATACGACCCCGCCCTGATCGCCTCCGGCCAAGCCTTGAGTGATCGCCACGGCCTGCCCGCAACCCATCATCTGCAAGACGTGATGGCGGATGTCGCGATCCAGCCCGAACACACGCCGGTCGCCCTGCATGCCTGCGGCGACCTGCATGTGCGCCTGCTGCAACTGGCCAGCGCCGCCGGCTGCAAACAACTGGCCCTGGCGCCCTGCTGCTACAACCGCATCACCGCCGACCGTTATCAAGCCCTCTCCGCCGCCGGGCGCGCCTCCTTGCTGCAACTGTCGATTGATGACCTGGGCCTGCCCCTGAGCGAAACCGTCACCGCCGGCAACCGTGTACGCCAACAACGGGACACATCCATGGCCCGCCGCCTGGGCTTTGACCAACTGCAACGGCAACTGCGTGACTGCGACGACTACCTGCCAACACCTTCCCTGCCCGCCAGTTGGCTGGATAAACCCTTTGCCGACTATTGCCAGGAACTGGCAAGCCTCAAGGGCTTATCCACAGGCGAGCAGAACTGGCCGGCCCTGGAAGCTCACGGCTGGCAACGCCTGGCCGAGGTGCGCAACCTTGAGTTAGTGAGAGGCTTGTTTCGACGCCCATTGGAACTGTGGTTGATATTGGACCGGGCACTGTTCATGGTGGAACAGGGCTACAACGTCGAGGTCGGCAGCTTCTGCGAACCATCGTTGACCCCTCGCAACCTGATGGTGCTGGCCGAGCGCGAATAAAGGGCAAAAAATCCTACAAGCGCCCTGTGGATAACTCTGTTGATGAATACTTTGCAGAGGCCCTAGATATCGGCACTTCACACCAAAAGCCGGCCTGGTCATTTTTTGTTCACAAAATAAAGTGCACACAAAACAGGCAGTTGCAGCGTGCTGAGAACTGCTGCACAAAATGGCTGTTTCGTGACAGCTGTTACCAACCGATTGTGCATAAGCATCTGGCGCCACGCGCATAACGGGCGCTTTATGCGGTCTGTTTTGGCGCCTTCAGCCACAGGCAAACCTCGTTGATATCATCACTGGCCAGCCGTTTCGCCACGTTATCCAGCGGGTCGGATGAGTAGGCCAACGCCTCGTTGATGGCCATATCGCGATGAACTTCCAACGGGTCTTTACCTAAGCGATGCTTGAACGCCTCGACCATGTCCAGGCTGAAGGGGTTACTCTCATCCACCTGGTTAATCACCACCTGCACAACCGGCGGGCGCTCGCCCTCAAGGTGCGGAGCGAGCAGCAGGTCCAAATGATCCAGGGTCCCAAGGCAAGCAGCGTCCGCCTGCACGATGACCAGCACCACATCGGCAACGCTCAACGCTTGATGGAAATAGACGTTATTACCCGCGGGCGTATCGATGATCACCGTGTGCCGCTCGCTGAGCCCCAGGCATCCAAGACGCTGCGCCAGCCAACCGGGCTCCTGCTTGAGCCAGCGCTCGAGGCTCTCCTGCTGCTGGATATCGATATCGCCGAAGGTCATCACCTGGCAACCGGCAAAGCCCAACTGCTGCAAGGGCGCCCATTGCCCATGCTCCAGACTGGTGCGGCCGATTCCGGGCAAGGTGGAACTGACCCCAAAGTGATGATGCAAGGCATTCTGCGGGTCCAGGTCCAGCGCCACCACCGACTCGCCCAGGCGCTGCAACCCACTGCTCAAGGCCGTGACCAGCGTGCTGCGGCCCACACCGCCATTGATAGACACCAACGCCACTATTTTAGGGCGCAGCTCCGGGGCAACGATGGGCTGTTGGTGGATACTTTCGTCAGGAACACTGCCGAAAAAGTGCATTCTTGCATTGATGCCGTCGGCATCATGGGTAACGTCTTTGCCAAACAACGCCAGAATTTCTTTGCTTAGGCTCATAGCCTGCTCCTCACGACGCAGCTTAAAGACGTGAAGGTCAGCAAGTGCGGGCACTTGCCGCAGGTCTTTTTATAGGCGCCCTTATTGTGGGCATTCTGTGACAAAGGGTTTGAAGTGTCATTATTTTGCTGTTTTTATGCTCGGCTTTTTAGATGGACGGTAGATAGTCAATTTAATGGCTTTTCAGCGTGTGCTTTTCCACAGGCTTGCAACCTGTGAAAACGTGCCCAAGACAGCCTAATCGCAAGAAACCTCCGACTTTGCAAAAATAGTCAGAATTCAGGGGTTTACAGAACCTTTCCAATCGCTATAATCGTCGCCCTAACACGCCGGTATAGCTCAGTTGGTAGAGCAACTGACTTGTAATCAGTAGGTCCCGGGTTCGACTCCTGGTGCCGGCACCACATTAGGCTCCATTGCATTCTACTGAATGCTCTGGAAGCCCCGAAAACCCGCCCTTTGGCGGGTTTTTTCGT
This sequence comes from Pseudomonas sp. NFPP02, assembly GCF_900119355.1. Classification (NCBI taxonomy): domain Bacteria; kingdom Pseudomonadati; phylum Pseudomonadota; class Gammaproteobacteria; order Pseudomonadales; family Pseudomonadaceae; genus Pseudomonas; species Pseudomonas sp. NFPP02. The sequence continues at coordinate 209,332 of NZ_FPJI01000002.1, read as the reverse complement.
TCCAGGACCCTCTGTCGGGATCCAACAAAATCCCCCTTCCCCGAGGGTATGTTAGGGGTACTGCGATTTTCCGGTCAGGAGCGCGTACCCCTATGCCACGTCTAGCGATCCCCCTCAGCGACCTGCAATGCCGCACGGCCAAAACCCGCGAACGCGCCTACAAACTGTTCGACGGCGGCGGCATGTACCTTTTCGTCAAACCCAATGGCGTGAAGACCTGGCGCTTGAAGTACACCAAGCCCAGCGGCAAGGAAGGTACGCTCATCATCGGCAATTACCCCATCGTTACCCTTTCCATCGCACGACGTAAGCGAGACGAAGCCAAGGCGTTGCTGCTCGACAACCTCGACCCAATGGAAGAAAAGAAGAAGGCCAAGATCGTAGCCCAGCGTGCGGCACTGCTTTTCGAAACCGTTGCTCTGGAATGGCACGCTGATATGTCCCGCCGCTGGACCGAAGGCCACGCAAAAACCGTAATGAGCCGACTGCGCACCCACGTCTTCCCGCTGATCGGCCAACGACCCATCGCTGAACTCGATACCCACGACCTGCTAGAGATCACCCAGCGCATCAAGGAACGCGGCACCATGGATGTAGCGTTAAGGGTACAGAACTACTTATCCACCATCATGCGCGGCGCCAAAAGGGCTCGGCAGATCACCATGAATCCTGCACTGGATCTGGCAGGCTCGATTCACGCGCCGCGCACAATCCATCGCCCGGCCCTCTCCCTCAACCGCCTACCCGAACTGCTACACCGGATCGACAACTACAACGGCCGTGAGCTGACGCGCCTTGCCGCCCTGCTCACGCTGCATGTATTCGTCCGCTCCAGCGAACTGCGCTTCGCTCGATGGAGTGAGTTCGACCTACAACGCGCCATGTGGGAAATTCCCGATACGCGCGCACCGATTGAAGGGGTACGCAACTCCACACGTGGGACCAAGATGAACGGCGACATTCAAATGGTTCCGCTATCGCCGCAGGTCATCGAAATACTGGAGCGCCTGCGAAGCCTCAGTCGCTTTTCAGAGTTGGTGCTACCGGGCGACCACAAGTACTGGAAGCCCATGTCCGAGAATACGGTGAACACCATGCTCCGCAACGTCGGCTATGACACCAGCAAGGACGTGTGCGGCCACGGCTTCAGGACCATGGCCTGTAGCGCCCTGCTGGAGTCCGGGCTATGGGCCGATGCTGCCATCGAAAGACAAATGAGCCACAAGGAACGCAACCGCGTGCGCGCCGCGTATATCCACAAGGCCGAATTCCTCGAACAGCGCAGACTGATCATGGCGTGGTGGAGCAACTACATCGACGCCAACCGCCATGGGCATGTGACGCCCCACGAATTCGCTCACCCGGTCGGCGACAACATTACCGCCCTACAAAATAGCCGTGGCGCATCCAAAAGTGGGTAAGCCAATAAGATCACCGCAGTCCGCCCTTCCACGCGGGTCCATCCAAGCGGGGCTGCAAAGCCGCCCTGCTTGGATGGACCTCATTTAAAAAATCTAAAGCCCACGCAAATTGTCTGTGGAAAACCATAGATTTCCACCGGTGGATAATTTCATCCACAGCCGCAGAATTCCCGAAAATTCGAGCCTTGACCCAAATTATCCACAGGCGTAGAAAAGATCGGGCAAAGCGCTGTCGTTTACAGCAACCCAGGTAGCCAGAACCTTTAAGGCTACGCCACACCGTGGTGGTTCTCCCAAAGTGCGATTAGCGTCCGGCGGCTCGCACGGTCACAGCGATGTGATGGATGCCCACTTTTACCAGTGTGCCCACTGCGGCAACTCATCCCCTTTCATAGCTGCCCTGCAGCAACCTATCCACTTGGCCATTCCCGTGCGCCAACCTGCGCCCGTCTCTTTCTCCCGGAAAGAGACGGGCGCTCCTACCACTGCTGCAGGCCATCTCGTACAAGGCTTTGCGGCATTCCCCCTCGTGACAATCGGCGTGACAAACACCGAGGTCACCAGCAACAGCGATGTAGATGATGGTGCCGCCGCCCAAGGAATGGACTGCACCTGACTGACAGTCAGGCATGCCCCGGTCATCGCATCACTGCCTTCACCCGGCTCAAGATCTCGCGGCGTTGGTCTCGTCAGCCAATGCAGCCTCCACCCGCCCACTTCCTTGGAAGTGTTCAGGAGGCCAGATCATGAGATGCCCAGGCTCCCGGTCGTAAAGAGCCGCCAGTCCCGCGTTAGTGGACAACCCTCACAGGTCGCAGGGGCCTTGATCCCTGATAACACTCAACATTCTTGGCGGGATGACGTGGGGAAGGTTTTACAAGTGTGGCTTACAGAGGAGTTTGGTCATGGGATTGGTCGGTAGACGGGAGGGGCGTAATTTTGGCTATGGCCGGCAATTGAGCTATGCCGGGCCGCAGGCACTGAAAGACCTGTTTGGCGGTGGGCATTACGGTACGGTCAAAGCACACAGTGATCGTTGGCAGACGTTCGTGCGCTGGTGTCGGTCGGAGGATGGCCCGGGAATTAATGATGCACGGCAGATTGATCGGCAGACCTTGCTGGATTACGCGGAGCATCTGCGTCACCTGGTTGAGCGCAGCGATCTCGCCATCGCCACTGCGCAAAACCGATTGTCCAGCGTCAATCGGACCCTGCCAGCGCTTCGCGGTGATCAGTATGTGAAAGTACCGAGTCCGAGCAAGGCGCTAGGAATGCGGCGCACCAGTGTTCGTCGTTCGGTGCCGCAAGGCCAAGACCGCGAACATGTGAAGAGGGTCGTAGAGGTGCTTTGCGCACACCAGCAGCCGCGTGCCGCGGCCATCGCTCAATTAGCGCGAGCCACCGGCATGCGCTTACGTGAGGCCATTTTGGCCGACCTTCCGCGCTTAAAACGTGAGGCCGAACAATACGGCAAGATCAACATCCAGGATGGCACCAAGGGGGGCCGCTCAGGTGCCTCGGCACCTCGCTGGATCAGGGCGGATGATCATATTCGCGAGGCGCTGAAATTCGCCGAACAGGTCTCACCCGACGGTAGCCGCAACCTACTTGCACCGAACGAAACCTACCTCGATTTCCAACGGGGAATCGTCCGTCCTGCACGGGACATCCTCCATCAGTACAACCTCAAAGGCTTCCACGAATTGCGGGCAGCCTATGCGTGCGAACGCTATGAGCAAATCACCCACCATCCCGCCCCCATCAACGGTGGCCATTGCTATCAACTCGACCGACGTCTCGATCAGGAAGCCCGAGTACAAATCAGCTATGAGCTGGGGCACAACCGTATCGTCGTGGTGGCCGCTTACATTGGTGGTCGCGCATGAGCACGGCATTCGATATGGATCTGTTCCTGGCGGGCGTCCTGACCGGGTCGCATACCACGCGCCAACGCCACCTGCGTCAGGCGAAGACCATCCAAACAGCGATCGCTGAGCGCTGGCAACGCGACAATCCATGGACTTGGCAGAGAAAACACCTTGCGTGGTTTTTGAATCACCACCTAAACCAGCACACTCAATCGACGCGCTATTACTATTTGCTGACCATGCAATTACTCACTCATCGCTTAGGAAAATCCTGGCAGTTCAACCTCTAAACGAAGGTCAGAAAACGGCCATAAGCAGTCTGTCACGGGAGGCAGTTATTGATCCATTGCGCACGCTGACCAACACCGAGTTCAGTGACAGATTTTAAGTTGTGGATTTATGGAATACTTTTTCGCAGTAAAACCATAACGCCGTGACTTAAAATCTGTTCAACGTAGGCGCGAAGCGTCGAAGCGGTGCCTGAACGACTTACTAGTTGCCTTTTATACTATTACTCCAAGATAGATAAACATCTGCCTAGCACCTGCTTGTTTTTTATTATAATTAATTTTAATCTCTTTCTGGTTCTCGTAATGTTCTGAAATAGCATTTTTACCGAATCGTAATATGTGCGTGACTGATAAATTAATGACCCTGAACTGTCATAAGAGAAATATTCATCCATAACAACAGCGACATTATCGAACTCTTGTCCGATTACTGCATGTGAGTTCTTGCTATAAACATCCGAATACGATTCATGATGCTCGGCCGTGTGTAGTGATGGAGTCAACCTAAGTACTTCCCACCCATCATTACTTACCAGTTGAATATAGTTTTTGACAGTCACCAAATCTGTGAAATAATTAAAGTCAATATTGCCGCAATTAGAAAAAGCAATATCGTTTCGCTGATTATTAAATAGCAACTTGATGAAGCTGGAAATTTCCTTGTTGGTTCTAATTTTATCTGACAATCTGAATTTAGATACACCTACAACAGCATTGATTTTTCCCTCAATATCCGCTCTAGCCTCTGTTGAAGATAAAGTCTGTTGCTTATCATATGAGAAAATGCAAACTGTATTGCTCGCTGCAACATTAGCAATCAACTGATCGAATTGAGTTGCATATATTCTTTGGGTTTCATCAATAACAACCAAATCAAAATTTTTCAAGTCATAGTTTTTCAAACTCTTTATGGGTATAATATTCCAGCCTAACCTGTTTAGCTTAATATGCCCTTCATTCAGATTTCCGCAATGTACAATCAGGGTGCGCTTTTGATCTTTGATCAACTTAACTATGTCATATATTAATAATGTTTTGCCAGTTCCTGGCCCACCATTAACTGAAATGAAATCCGACGCGCCTTTGTTAAGCACTTTAAGGATTTTACCCTTTATAGTTTCTTGCTGGCCAGTCAAAAAATATTGATTATTAGTAAATTTATCCGTGGAGTTAAAAGGCGAAACCAAATAATCCGATGGATTAAATAGTTCGTCAGGATTTTCTATCTTCAATAAATTTTGATTCGTTAATAGCTGTGTCAACAAGCTAAAGTCAACTACCTCAAGATCATTTTTGCTGTCGAGCTTATAAAGTGTATTTGTATTAACAACAAAAGAAAAATTGTGAACGACTTTATTTATATGGCCAAGATAATATTTATTTCTTATTAGTTGATTTTTAATTTTTACCTCTGTGCTACTGTTTTTAAGTTCAATATTCAAAATATAGTTATCACCGAAGCGCAATAAATCAAACTCTTTACTAATATGCTGTATTTTATAACTTACAAAAAAAACATCAAATATATTCACGAATGGTAAAATTTTGTACATGCTTAATGCGAATCTTTCCAGATCTTCAACTTCATTATTATTTATGTCTATGCCATAGTGTTTCATATAAGAACTATATTCAGCAGGGTCAAGGCTTTTATAAGCTTGCACAAGAGAGATTATATTGATGCTTTTCATTGGTTAATACCTAGGTTTTACCGTAACTGATAAATCAGGAGGAAGATGCCAACTAGCGCTTGGTTAAGGGGCCGGCTTTAGCCGGCCCGGAGTGAGCGGAACGAGCGGAACGAGCGGAACGAGCGACTTGTGCCATTTGTTAGGCGTTTATGCCAAGGCGCTTCTGAAGTTGATCTGTGGGCAAGCTCTGAAGTTCTTCCTTGTCGATCATAACAACCAAGTCTTTCCCCTTTCTTCCGAGGCCCTCCGTTGAGATTTTTTCGAGCATAGAAGTGTATTTTTCAGAAAAGTCACCCTTAAACTCCGTGACGATCAGCAACAAAGTATTTGGAATTCGACTAGTGGCTTGTGCGTAGATGTTTTTTGCGTAAATATTCTTCAGAAAGGACTCACGGAGCCACCCGTAGTTGAAGCCGCGACGAATAGTTTTGATTTCTATGATGTAGTCTTTTGTCAGCCAGCTTCGACCTCGCAGCAATACGTCCACCTCAACGCCGGCTACCATTTTGTTCGATTCGACCTCATACGTTCTGGCATAAATATGTTGGAGGCGTTTTGCCACTGAGCTCTCTGTCTGAGCATAGCTGGCCTCAAAAGCGCTAAGCGTATAGTTCGTTGTGTGACTTTCATCAGGAGCAAGTGCGTGCATGTCTCGAGCCGCAGAGAGTGCGATCTCGTCCTTGGTTGCATCTCGCAAAGACTGTTTTTTAAGCTCAACTTCAACTTTAGTTTGCTCATCTAGCAACAGTTGGTTTGCATGCCATTTTTTTAGGCCAGCGAAAACAAAAATTGACCCGCAAATACATCCGATGGCGGAAAACCACGGAATGAATTTGACGATGAAGGCCACAGCCTCTTGCCTGCCAAGGATTGCTGCGTGAGCAACGCTGGTGACGGATTTCAAATCGGCTTCCGATTTGTATAAGTCAAAGGACTCTTTTAGAAAGAGCCAAGGAACCAGAACCGAGATGGAAATTATGACCACCCCAAGAGAAACAATGAATTTGTACAGGTCTCCAAACTCGAACTTCACACACTTCTCCCTGTGATGCTTAAGGCTAAATATGATTAGCCGACACATGTGGCGTAATGTTATACGCCGCTTGTGTCTGATAACCTTCCTTGTCCATGAGTAATTCCTTGTTCAGCTTGAGTGTCGCGCTAGAAGCGCGACATGAGGCGAGGAGGAAAAACGACATGACTTGGGCACACATTACTGGCGTATTAGCCGCGTGTCCATGGTCTGTTTTTGGCCGATTACTGCCGGTAGAAACCGACCGCGTTCGGCCAGAGGCAGACATTCATGAGCGACCACTTCCAACCCGAAGTGCACGCTGGTTATGGCAGAATCGGGTAAGAGCAACCAGAAAACGTGCCTACGTTAGCAATTCAATCGGTAGGCGTTCAACAGCCGCCAGTCGCAACCAGCTGCTTAAGGAACACAGTTGCCGGCTTAATTTGCCGAATCGTTTTGCTAGCTTTCTATTTTTAGTATTTAGCTTTGAAGATCGTCGAAAGTGGGGAGTGTTGCAATATCAAACTCTTTCGAATCAATTTCCCAAAGGGCAGGAATTTTTTCTCCGTCAGAGCGGTGGGCCACAAAATCATCTACTGAAAAAGGCCCGGCATAATGACCAAGAGTCTGGCAGATCACATGAACTTCTGAAGCAACTATCTTTTCCCGCCACAAGTCAGGCGCATCTGATACGGTTATTGTCATGAGTTGCCTACCAAACAAATAAATCAATGCTAGTAATCTATCTGGCTCAGGTAGTATGGTAATGGTGTGTACGCCGGGCCAAGCAAGGTGCCCCCATTCTTCGTCATCGTCCACTGATACTAGTTCGCTAAAAGCGATGCCGAAAGATCTTCTTTTGTCTGAATTAATTTCCCACAGAGCATTGCGCAAATTTAAAGCATGAGCGCTATCAATAAATTTATCCCCGAGTTTATTATGCCCGTATGTTAGTGCAAATTTACATAGAAATCTTTGCTCAAAGCCCTGCAGTGTTTTGATAGTGACTTCGTGTTCTTTCCCCTGCTTGGACTGAAGTTGAGTTAGGAATTTTTTTTCATAGTTTGTCGGGGGTGAAAAATAATCTGGATCAGCGGGCAGGCTCACGTTTCCAGATATCAATCTTGAAGTCTTGAATTTTTCTCGCACAGAGACAAGAAACATCATATTCCAGAATTCATCTTGATGCTGAGTAAATACGTAAACCTCGCCTCCAGATTTTTTAAGGTTAATTGGGTTGCCTCCAGCGTAGCAATCATACCTTGGATCTGAACTTTTCCGTCGATGATAAACTAGCCCTCCAATTGTTCCTAACCAAAGCTCACACGTGAACTGCTCGTCCAGAAGCAAATTCTTGACATGCCCAAAGTATCGAAGAGGTATGACTCTGAGATTGTCTGGGTCGAAATAGTGTAGGGCAGCCTCTGCCATGTTGTTTTGCCCCAAAAATCCTTTTATCAACGGGGCATCCACAAAAAGCCCCATTGTCGAATTGCAGTTGCGGCATACACGGCGGCTTTTGAACTCTTCAGAGCATTGCGCTCCGCCTAAGCCTTGGGGGAATATATGCTCTAGCGAGAACTCATGTACTTGTTTTTCTTTGTTGCAAATAATGCATTTCATCTATTAATTCCATGTATTGAATATGGCGGCTGTTCATTGCGCCCACTAGACAGTAATGTGCAATAAGTCAGCGCTATTTTTTCCTGGTTATTTTTGGCAAATACTCAGTCGCGAAAGCCTACGAGATTGCGAAACTCGGATACATTTGCCATGTTACCTTTCAATGCTTGGCCGAGCGGCATGAGTAGCCTGTCCAAATCACCTAGCGTGACACCATCTTTCGCCAGCGCAGTGATGCGTTCAATGTAAAGGTCGTAGCCAGCCTTTGTTTTCGATCCACTGATGATAAGCTTCCATGTACCGTCTCTTTTGACTAATAGGCTGTAGCAGATGTTCGCCTGATCCGGTGTTAGCTTGGCATCTATGGCCCAAAGCGCACGGAGTGCGTGTTGGTCGTAGATTGGGTTTTCGGGATTCTGAAGATGTTTAGCAAATGCGTAAAAGACAGAGTCAGTGCTCTTCGGCAAACTCGAAGGGCTGCTGTAGTAAGCCGCAAAAGACTTGTATATGTTCCATTTGCCCATCTTCCATAGCAAGGCCTCCGCCAGCGACTCGGGTGCCGCAAGTTCCGGGATAGCCCAGGGATAGTCAGAAGGGAGTGCTGGGAACAATCCGGTGTCGTACTTGTAAAGATGCTCTGCAAGTTTGTTTGTAGCCGAATGAACCGCATTGGCATCCAACTTGCCTTCCTGGATACGATTTTGCAAAGTGGCAACAATGGTTCCGAGTATTGACTTGAAATCGTGGGCCAAACGAGCCATGTCTGCAAATCCTTTCGCTAGCTATACAGGTTTATTTCAAGAGTAACCTCTGGAAACGCCTGTCACAATCTTCTAGATCACTGCTGTAGCGTTTAGCAGCTTTTACTCTTCAGCTATCGGCCGGTGACCGGTGGGTCTGTGTCATTCAATATCGTTCGCTAGTGACTGCTTTTGGCCGTCTGCTGCCTGTCGCCACGGCAGCTTTTGGCGGATTCCTACCTATTCTCGACGGAGGGGATGATCATCAACGTTCGAGTTCGGGAGGTTTACCATTCCGTATGCGGCTCTGAATTACTTGCAGACCGACAACGTGCTGACATCTAAAAAATCCCGAATTCGATTCCACCGAACGCCATAACTAGCTGATTTATTTATAGTTACTAGTTGGGGTACGCCGAGTTTTCCACCGAACTCCAGACGCCCGAAAAAACTAGCCCCGCCGAAACATACCGTTCGTCTGGTGCCGCACCATACAAGGTTCCATAGAAAGCTTTCAAAATCTCTGGAACCCCCGAAAAACCCGCCTTCTGGCGGGTTTTTTCGTTTTGGCGTTCCGTCGGATTCCGCCAAAATCTTATGGATACCAGCCGAAAACCACCTCGATTTTCACGGGCAATCGTCCGCCCTGCCCGCCCCATCCTTCATCAGCAGGCCTGCACACAAATCAGCGACGAACTGGGGCATGGTCGTCTCGACGTGGTATCGGCTTATAACGATGATCGAGCACGAGCAAAACATTCGACATGGCGCTGTTCCTGGCGGATCTTCTCACCGGGTCGCATGCCATTCGCGAACGTCACCTACGCCAAGCAAAGACCATTCAAGCGGAGATTTCTAATCGCTTGCACAAAGATAATCCATGGACCTGGCAGCGAAAGCATCCCGCATGGTTTCTAAACCGTCACGTGAACCAATACGCTGAATCGACGCGCTATTACTGGCTACTGACCGCGCATTTGCTCACTCTTCGCTTAGGAAAATTCAACCTATAGATGAAGGTCAAAAACCGGTCAGAAGCAGGCTGATGGTGTAAGTGGCTCAATTGACGTGTGAGGTTGTTTGGCTACTCGCTCGAAGTCATTGAACGAGTAGGGCTGTGTAAAAAATCAGACATCCACTGGCCACGTTCCGCGCCGCACCATTTCCCGCACCCGATCAGCACCATTGGCGCGTACCAGCAATTCCATACGGGCTTTTTCGATGTCCTCGGCACTCCATTGCTCGGTGGCCATGGTGGCTTTTTCGTGAGACCAGCCATTGTCGTAGTGACGGACCACATACTGCTGTTGGTATGCCCACATCTCGGTGCCCGGAATCGGGGTCACGATAAACGGGTTGGCGTAGGCCATGCCTGCGCCCATAAGGCTGACGGCATAATCAATGGTATTACCGATTTGCCCCAGGCTTTCGATGAACGGCTGTTCGGCAGCCGAGGCCGGCGGGTTGACGAAGCCGAGCATGAAGCCGCCCGTCACCTGAATTCCGCACTCGGTAAACATCTGGATGATCTCAAAGGTTGCCTGCTGAATCGCGTTGAAACGCGACTTGTTGGAGTTCACCAGGCTCTCTTCGTTGGCGCTCTCCACCGCAAGGTAAATGTTGTAGCAACCGTTGTCGGCGATTGAACGGATAAACGTCTTCGCCGTGAGACCGCCGCGAATGGCAGCGATGACGTTGCGGTAGTGCGGGCTTTTGAGTTCCTGCTCATCAAGTTCCGCCAGAAATCGCTCGCCCTTGTGCAGCAGCACCAGATTGAACAGGCTCAGCCCACCTTCCTCGACCCACGGCAAATGGTGTTTCTTCAACAGCTTGCCGACCTCCATAGCGTACAGCGGGTCATGCATCAAGTGATCGTCTTCGATCAACACTTCGGTCACGCCTTGTTTGACCAAATCCGCCAGATGCAGGTCGAACCAGTCCAGCCCCAATGCCCGCCAGGGGCCGTTGATTTTGGGGATATAGCAGAAGTTGCAATTGACGTTGCAGCCTATGGTGGAAAAGATCTGCGCCCAGGCGCCGGTCTTGCGCACCCGCGCACCGGAGGAATGATAGGGCTGCAAGTAGTTGTTCATGTTCAGGAAACTGAAATCCGGCAACGGCATGACGCCCAGCCGCTCATCCAGATCCTGCCGGGCCGGGACAATGCTCAAGTAGCTGGATTTGCGCGTCGGTCGAACTAGTTGGCCACTGTAGCTGCGATAGGCGATGCCCGGCACCGCGTCGACATTGCCGCCTTCATGGGTGACCGCGTCGAGCAGCAGCGTGAAGGCGCGATCCGCTTCGTTGATCAGGGTGAAATCGAAAGGCGAGTCCAGCAAGGCATTCTGCCAGTCACCGCTGGAATGGGCACCGCCCGTCACCAGCAGCAAATTTGGATCGATGGATTTCACCAGGTCGGCCAGCGCCCGGGCATTGCCCCATTGCACGGTGTAGTTGCACTGGATGCCGACGATGTCCGGTTGTGCATCTTCGATGATCTTGCGCATTTGCACATCGGTGAGGCCATAGCGGACCAAATGGCCCTGATCGACGTTCACCAGAGTGTTTTCCTGGGACCAGCCGGCGAATGGCGCGTCGACGATCTGCACCTCGTAGCCGGCGCGCTTGGCCACCGTGGCGATGCGCAACAGGCCAATGGGCGTGCCGGCGCGTTTCATTACTTCGAACGTGTCGATGCCGATGTCGGCAAATGCGCTGCCCAGCGGTACCGGCTCAATCAGCCGCGTGTAAGGCGGCACGAACAGCAACACACGTGGCGCTTCGCCATTTGCGCGGCGGCGAATGCCGCTGCGGCTGGACTTCAATGACGGTAGTCCCAGATGCTGGAGCGCAGGACGAGTGGGCGCCACGCTGAACCGTGGCAGGTCGCGTTCAATTCTTGTGGCGCCTTCAGAGGCAATCAGGTCCATCTCAAAGCTCCTTTACAACAGTGATGTCGGCGTTGGGCTGGCCTGTTTTCGAGGTGGCGATAACAGCGCCAACGATAATCAGCAGTGTGGGAATAATCAGGATCGGGCTGGCATGGCTTTGCCCTATGGCCACCAGCAGCAGGGTCGAGATCAGGGGGGCCAGATAGGAGAGAGCGCCGAGCATCGCCAGGCTGCCGTGCTTGGTGGCGTGGTCCCAGGCGAAAAACGCCAGGCCCACCGGCCCCAGGCCAAGGCCGACGATGGCCGCCCATTGCCCGGCGCTTGGAATGACCGCGGTTTCCAACGCCAGATGGCAGACCAGGCCGGCCACTGCGACGAGGCCACAGATGCCACCAATGATGCTGCTTGGCACGTCACTGAAACGGCGGTTGATCACCGAATAGGACGACCAGACCAGCGCGCAGGCGAAGGCGGCCAGGTAGCCGGCTACCGGCATGGCGGCGGCTTCATCCGAGGCGCGCTGTTGCATGATAAACGCCGTACCGGCCAACCCCAGCAGCGCGCCGAGTAACTGGCGTTTGCGCAGCCGTTCCCCCGCGCTGAAGGCCGAGAGCAGCACAATCAACAGTGGCCACAGGTAGGCAATCAGGCTCGCCTCGGCAACCGGGGCAGCCTTGAGGGCGAAAAAATACAGCGCGTGGTAGGCGAATATCCCTAGAAAACCGACCGCCCATACCGACCAGGGCTGACGCCAGCTGCGAAACCCCGCCATGCCGTTGCGGCCAAGGATGCACAGGCTCGCTACAAACGCGACGGCAAAACTCAGGGTCAGCAGTTGGAAGGGTGGAATGCCTTCGGTGAGGCTGGTCAGCAACGCCAGGCATGACCACAGGAACACCGCGATCACGCCGATGGCGGTGGCCGAGGCTGCGGCTCTGACAGACACCTGTGTTTTGGCAGTGTGCGTCACTTCGGTCATCTACGCCCCGTCTGATTTATCCTTGTCGGTGGGGCAATCATAGAAAGGTCCGGCCGGGCGGGTATTGATGAGCACTGCTGAAGATTTGTTCAGGCCTGCCGGATTCACCTTACCCGCGAACTTCGTCGCACCGTGGCCGGGGTCAGGTCGCGGTTCTTTTTCAGGGCGTGGGTGAGTGCACTTTGATCGGCATAACCGACGCGGTGGGCGATCTCGGTGATCGACAGCGCGGTTTCGCACAGCAAGTCGATGGCACGGTTGAGACGCAAGGTGGCGATATGCGCAAAAGGCGTGCTATTCAAATGCCGAGCGAACAGCACGTAGAGTTGCCGCTCGCTGGTGCCTGCCACCCGTGCAATCTCGGTGGCGCTAAGCCGGCTGTCCAGATGGCTTTCGATGTAAGCGAGTGCCCGTGCCAGGGTGAACTGACCATGCTCAGGGATGATTCCGGGCGGCAGCGTCAGCGAAGACAGCAGCAAAGTACTCCAGGACTCCGCCACCTGAGGTGAACTGGTCAGCAAGGGCGCGCTGCGGCTGGCGTATTCGAGTAAATGGCGGATTTCCGGGCCTACTGGGAAAAAGCGTTTGTCGGCCTGGAGTCTGGTCGACAGGTCGAGATTCTTGGGCCCGCCGAACGTCGTGGCCGGCACGTCGAGTACCAGAAAGGTATTGGCCTTTTGCGCCAGAAACGCATGGCGAGCACCGGCAGGAATTACCACGCCCTGACTCCAGTCGACCTTGCCGGCCCGACCGTCGACTTCGATGTCCATGGAGCCGGACTGCGGCAGCACGAGCTGATGAAAGTCGTGATCGTGCAATTCGACTTGGCCCGAATACGAACGAAGGGCCAGTGAAACCGCTGGGTTATCGTGACTGCCCATAGCGCCTCTCCGTTGGCTCAGGTTCACATCATGCCTGAGTCAGAGAACCCGGTGCCACTCCCGCGAGCGCTCAGGGGAGATGCGACGAGTCATCGGCAAGAACTCGTGCGGGACGCGGGCTGATTTCATCGCGGGCAAGCCCGGCGCCCACAGCGCAAAGCCCTGGCCAGGATAGGCCAGGGCTTTTTACGAATGACGACCCATGCGCCCATAGCGATATGGCACATAGCCACTTTTCCAATTGACACCCCCTCCCCACTCCGTTAAAAACCCCGCCTTGCTTGCGTTTTTATCGAGACATGGATGTTGTCCAAACCCCCGCTGTTCAAATACCGCCGCTATTGGCTGGCGGTCATCATCGTGTTGCTGGCGATTCTTGATCCTTTCGGCCTGGCCAGTTCCAGCGACAAGGCGTCGGCGCAGTGGCTCAATCGTATGTTCGCCAGTCACTACCCGAGCCTTGGGCAGCAGCGGGTGGCGGTGGTGTTGATCGATGATGCCTACCTGATGCGCAATAACAGTTCGTGGCCCATGCCCTATGGCGAGCAGAGCAAGTTGTTCAAGCGCTTGCTGGCGTACAAGCCCCAGGCGGTATTTGTGGATTTGCTTTATAGCCACGACCACTCGTTTGGCGACCCGACGCGGGGCAGCCAGTTGCTGGCGAATGTGTTTGAGCGTTATCAACGCCAAGGCATCCCGTTGTGGCTGGCCAATACTGGGTTGACTCGCGCAGAGGCGGGCCAGGCGAATACGCTGGCGCCGTTCATGCAGGTGAGCCAGCCGGCGCTGGTTGTATGGGAAGGGGTGGATGACAAGTATCCACTGGCGATGCGCACACAGGCAGGGCTGATGGAAACTCCCGCCCTGTCGCTGTATCGAGTGTCCTGTGCCACGCAGCACTGCAAGCAGCCGCCGGTGGATGTGCAAGCCGCTGCGCAGCGCCAGCCCATCGCCGTGCAATGGGGGCTGAAGCTGGCGCCCGAGCAGGCACGTATTGCCGATATCCGCCACTGCGCGCCGGCACGGCACTTTTTGCTGGATGGGGTGGCGCAGTTATTTCAGGCGGTGTTCTGGAAGCTCGACGACTCGGTCCAGGCGCGCTGCCCTTATACGCTGACGTTGTCGGCCAGTGACCTGGAGGTCAGCGACCCCGACGACCAGGCATTGGTCGCCGAGTTACTGCGCGACCGCCTGGTGTTGGTGGGCGCCAATATTGCTTCCACCGGGGACTTGGTGGAGTCGCCGGTACACGGCCAACTCCCTGGCGTTTACCTGCACGCCATGGCGCTGGACAACCTGATCAATGCGGGCATGGACTACGACCATGAACCGGCCAATTTCCCCCACCTGCCGTTCAATTGGCTGGACCTGCTGGAGCTCGGGCTGCTGGCGTTGATCGCCGTGCTCAAGGCGCTGCACGCACGTCGCCTGGCGGGCCATCGCACCTGGAGCCGGTGGCGGCGCCAGGAAATCTGGTTTTTTACCTCGCCGTGCCCGTCGTGGCTGTTGGTGATGTCGATGTTGGCGGGGGTCAGTGTGTTGCTGAGCCTCAATGACATCACCCCGGTCAACGTGCTGGGCATTGTGTTGCTGTCGTTGGTGCTGTTCAGCGAGCGGATCGAAGCCTTCTTCGACCGCGATCGCTGAGTGCACCGCTCTGCTATCTGACTCAAGGAAACCAAGGATGAACAGAAGCCTCATCGTCTTGCTCGCCGCCCTCTTCACCCAGGGCGCCTGGGCAGAAACCCACAGTATCAAGGCGTTCCTCGCCGACCCGGTGACAGTGCTGGACGAGCAGGGCAAGCAACAACGTGAGCTGGCGAAAAAGGACGCGCCCACCCAGCCCCTGCCGGTATTGCAGTACAACCAGGCGCTGGACCTGGTGCAGGTAGAACTGGCAGGCCAGAAGGTGTGGCTGGACACCATGGATTTGCGCATCGAGCCCCCGCTGAACGTCGTCGACCTGCCCTGCCAGGGCCTGACCAAAAGCCAGGCCAAGGACAGCCGCAACAACTCCACCATCGGTTTTGGTGCCGGCTGCAATCAATAAAAGGAGCGTTGCGGTGAAGGGATATCTAGTAGCAGCCAGCCTGTTGGCCAGTTCGGTGCTCAGTGGTTGCGCCACCTTGAAAGGCGCAGACCAGGCGTTTATGAACCTGGTGGGGCCCTCGACCCAGTCCCGGGTTCAGGGCCATTACGTGGATAACAGCGACGTACGCCAGTATTACAAGCTCGACCCACAGCGCCAGAGCCAGCAGCGTTTGAGCTACGACGGGCGTGCGGTACCGGCCGCTGAAGCGCGCCAGCAGAACCTGGTGGATATCCCGATGCTGCAAGGCTACTTGCAGGGCATCGTCACGCGCTTGTCCAAGGGCTGGCCGGGGGAGTTGCCGCCGCTGCAGGTGAAGATCACCGACAGCTATGGCTTCGGGCCGTCGGCAGACCCCTACGGCAACCTGTTCGTGCCGCTGGGCATGCTGGACAACGTCGCCAGCGAAGACGAAATCGCCGCGATGCTGGGCCATGAAATGAGCCACGTATTGCTGCATCACCATGACCGCATGGCCGCTTTCCAGCAGCAGAAAGACATGTTCACCACCGTGGCCTCCACGGTCGCCTTGGCCACCATGGCTGCCGATACGGGCGTGGACCGCAGCTCCGGTACGATGAAACTGTTAAGTAAAGACCCAGCCGGCACCCAGAAGACCATCGGCAACACCGTGCTGTATACCGCCCTGGCCAATACCTTTTCCGATCAGGTATGGAGCACCGCCTGGGGCCGCAGCCAGGAAGACCAGGCCGACTTGCTGGGCACCGACTTGATGATCCGTGCCGGTTACGCGCCGCGAGCCGCCACCCATAGTCTGGAGCGCCTCAACGACTTCCAGGGCAAGCAGAAGCCCTTGCTCACGGGGTTCCTCACGGCGCGCAAGAATGCCATGCAGGATTCGCTGCAGCAGTTCAATCTCAACCAGTTCACCAAAGAGCTGGACGTGCTGGTCAAGGATGGCTTGACCACCGGCATCACCGCGACCAGCCAATACTTCAACCGCTCACATATGTCGGCGATGGACCGCGACACCGAGCTGCGCCAGTACTTGCAACGCGAGTATCGCCAGGAACGCCGCGTCCGGGTCAACCCGCAAAGCTGGTCGAAAATGAAGAATACGCCCCAGGTGGCGAAGGCTTTGCAGGGCTATAAAGACGCGTACTTCGCAATTGATGCCCTGGAGAAAAACAAGGTGCCGCAGGCTGACGCTTTCATCCGCAAGGCTCTGGCCTCGCCGGTAAAAGACCAGCCGAGCATTCGGCGCACCGCCTATACCGTGCGCCTGGCCCAGGGCAAAAACAGCGAAGCGGTGAAAGAGTTGCAGGCGATCAAGGACTGGTCCCTGGCAGGGCCTTCCACCTATGACTTGATGATCAGCTACCACCTCAAACGCGGTGACGGGCAATCGGCCCTGGCGATGATCGACAAGGCGGAACGCAACCTGGGCTCGGAGGAACTGTTTATTACCGAGAAGCTGTTGGCCAACCAGCAACTGCAGAATGCGCAGCAGGTGCAAAGCGTACTGCGCAAATGCGAGCAGTACCCGACGCGCAAAGAGAACTGCAAAAAGCTCGCACCGGTCAAAGCCTGACGCCCCCGCGAGCGGACAATAAAAAACCCCGAACCAGTCGGGGTTTTTTATCGCCTGGCATCAGGCACGACATTCGATCAATTAGAAAACGTTGATCGGGTAGTCGGCGAACAGACGGATTTCGTTACCGCCTACGTTGTAGTTGCTGGCGTTGTTGGAAACGCGCAACCACGAGGCACGGGCACGCAGGCTCAGGTCTTTGGCTGGGCCGCTCTGTACCACGTACTTGAACTGGTTCCAGATTTCACGCTCGGTGCCATCGCCACGGCCAGTGCCGTCGTCGATGTTGGTGCCGCGCACGTAGGCAATGTTGTAGGTCAGGCCCGGTACGCCGAAGGTGGCGAAGTCGATGCCATAACCTGCTTGCCAGGAGCGCTCGTCCTTGCCGTTGAAGTCGGACCAGTAGGAGTTGGCCAGCAGGATGGTATTGCCGCCGTCGCCAATGCCGCCAGCGTTGCGGTAGCCACCGTACAGGTAGCCGGTGTCACCGGTGCTGCGCTGGTGAGCGAGGGTGAAGCTGTGCGCGCCAACGGCCCAGGTAGCGCCCAGGCTCCAGATCTTGTTGTCGCGAGCATCCGCATCACCTTGGTTTTCCAGGGCGAAGCTGCGGTCCAGCTTGGTCTTGTAACCGTTGAAGTCAAACGTCAGCGACTGTTGTTCTGGCAGGGCCAGCACGTAGTTGACGTTGACGTATTGCTTCTTCAGCACGTCCTGCATGTCGGAGGCGTACAAAGCAGCCGACAGGCTTTCGGTGAATTTGTAGCTACCACCGATGTAGTTGATGCTCTTCAAACGGCCGCTGTCGCTGCCCTCGGCGCTCTTGCGAGCTTCCTTGGTGAAGTGACCAGCATCCAGTTGCAGGCCGGCGATCTCTTTGGAAACGATCGAGGTGCCCTCGTAGGTTTCCGACAGCAGACGCGAGTTGTCGTATTGCAGGACCGGCACGGCCGGCATCTGCTGACCGTATTTGATCACGGTGTTGGAGATACGCGCCTTGACGGCTGCGCCGCCTTTGGCCAGGTCGTTGGCGGCTTCTCCGCTGTCACCTTGCTTGAAGAAGTCGATACCGCCAGCGCCACTGCGACCTTTACCACCATCCAGGCGGATAGCGTATTGGCCAATCACATCCACACCCACACCGACAGTGCCTTGGGTGAAGCCGGACTCGAACTTGCCGATGAAGCCTTGGCCCCATTCAGCTTTGTCCTGCTTGCCGTTTTTGTAGTCACGGCTGATGTAGGCGTTACGTGCTGCGATGTTCAGGTGGCTGTCTTCAACGAAACCCTTGGATTGCTCCTGGTCGTTTGCCATTGCTGTCGATGCGCTCAAAATCCCCAGAGCGATCAGACTCATCCGTTGCTTCAACATTTTCTTATATTCCTTATTACGGGTTGAGTACGCGCTGTGACACCAGGCTCCTGTTGCTTTTCTGGTGTCGACCTTGCCAGCAAAAAGAAGGCCCGCGGACGACTGAACTGCCGCGGGCCTTTTTTTATTGGATTTAGTCATGGTGGTTAGCCACAGGCGTTGGGCGCAATCCTATGCGGGCGTTGAACTATGTGTCAATTTCGTGAATCGTCTGTATTTAGGCGATATTCGTCTAAGCAGCGGGCTAAAGCGGCGGGATGAAAGCCTTGAAAACACCTTGATCAGCCCTTGTAAACACATTAAGTAACAAATCCGCATGCAATGCGTTAGGGAATAGATAACGCGCGCAAATGCAAAGCATTACCATTCGCGCACAATTTTCCTGCCACATCATTTGGATACACTCCCATGCCTGCCCCTCGCCTGACGCCCCTCTCCCTTGGGCTCTCTGTCCTGCTGTCTGCTGGTTTTGCCGGTGCGGCCACGGTCCTGCCCGAAACCTCGATCAGCGTGGAAGCAGACGAAGACGACCCACGGGTCAAAGAGACCAGCACCGCCACACGCACCGCGACGGCTGTTCGCTACGTGCCCCAGGCGATCGACTCAGTCAAAACCGAGAGCCTGCGCTCCTATGGCACCAACGACCTGGGCCAGGCATTGAGCGGTATCCCCAACGTCAGCAGCGGCGCCGATACACGCTTCGACAGCCTGCGCATACGCGGTTTCGACGCCAGCAATGACTTCTATCTGGATGGCATTCGCGACGACAGCCAGTACGTACGTGACCTGCATAACATCGAGCGTATCGAAGTGCTCAAGGGACCGGCCGCCGTGCTTTACGGGCGAGGCGGCCAGGGCGGGATCGTCAACCGGGTGAGCAAACTGCCAAGCCCAGGGCAAAAGTCCAGCATCGAAGCCCAAGGCGGCAGCAACGATTTGCGCAGCCTGTATGCCGACCTGAGTACCGACCCCACCGATAACATCAGCCTGCGCCTGAACATGGGCAACCAGGACAACAATAGCTTTCGCGATGGCGTCAGCGGCAACCGCCAGTTGTTCGCGCCGTCGATGAGCTGGCAGCTCACTCCAGAGCTGAACTGGCTGGTGCAATACGAATACAGCCGCTACAACCGCACCCCAGACCGTGGCATTCCTGGTGTCAACGGGCGCCCGGCGGATGTCAGCCGCAGCACCACTTACTTTGATCACGGCGATTACATAGACGATAAGTCCCAGTCGCTGCGTTCCAGACTTGCCTACGAGCTCAACGCCGACTGGCAGCTGCGCCACACCCTCGGCGTGTTCAAGCTCGACAGCGATTTCGACAATACTTACCAGACCGGCTATGACCCGAAAACCAACACCGTCAGCCGCCAACACTGGCAGCAGGACCTGACCACCCGCAACGTGTTCAACAACCTGGAGCTGGAAGGCGGTTTCGACACCTTTGGCCTGGAGCACCGCCTGCTCACCGGTATTGAGCTGGGCAGCCAGCGCCGTGATCCGAAGCTGTACTCCGCTCGCGATGGCAAGACGGTGCCGAGCCTGGACCTCAACCAGCCCAACCGCCGCCTGAGCCACACCGGGAGCATGCGACTGTCGAGTAACAACCACACCGAAGTCGAAAGCCGCGCCCTCTACATACAGGACCAACTGCGCCTGAATGACCAGTGGCAACTGCTGGGCGGGCTGCGTTACGACCGCTTCGAAGTGGACACCACCAACAAGCTGCTCGACATCCAACAGAACGTGAAAAGCCACAGCACCAGCCCGCGCGTCGGCCTGGTGTGGACGCCCCTGGAGCACCACTCGTTCTACGCCTCGTGGAGCAAGACTTTCACCCCAGCAGGCGGCGGCCTGATCGGCATCACGCCGAACGCCACCGGCAACGTCAACGACCTGAGCCCGGAGTTGACCAAGCAAAAAGAAATCGGCGTGAAGAGCGACTGGTTCGATGAGCGCCTGAGCACCACCCTGGCTGTGTACGAGCTGGAACTCTACAACCGCCGCACCAGCGACCCGCTGGACCGTACCATTACCCTGCTCACCGGCGAACAACGCTCACGCGGCGTGGAGCTGACCGCCACCGGCAAGATCGTCGACAACTGGTATGTGCGCGGCGGCGTAGGCCTGCAGGATGCCAAGGTGGAGAAGGACAACAACGGGTTTGAGGGCAAACGGATCAGCGACGTGGCCAAGCGCAACGCCAGCCTGTTCATCACCTGGAAGCCGGAGATGGGCTGGTACGCGGAAACCGGTTTGACCCTGGTGGGCGATCGTTACGCCGACAACCTCAACACCGTGGTGTTGCCTGGTTATGGTCGCTGGGACGCGCTGGCCGGGTTCCGTCAGAAAGAATGGGACGTGCGGGCAGCACTGAACAATATCGCTGATAAAAACTACTACGCCTCGGCGACCAGTGCGGCGCAGATTCAACCAGGCGAGCCGCGAAGCCTGGTAGTCACCGGTACCTACAGCTTCTGACACACCTCATGGGAACCAAAGCCTGTTCCCACACTGGTTAGGTATTGCCCACAACATCAGCGCCTGGCGCAGATCCCTGTGGGAGCGGGCTTGCCCGCGA
>NZ_FPJI01000002.1:1817-188080 GCF_900119355.1 Pseudomonas sp. NFPP02 | reverse complement strand
CAGATCCCTGTGGGAGCGGGCTTGCCCGCGATAGCGGTGTGCCAGTCACCCAATCTTCAACTGAGCCACCGCCATCGCAGGCAAGCCAGCTCCCACAGTCGGTTTCAGGTGTTCTTTAGTTGCTCATCAACTCGCACAACGCCTGCACTTCGTCCTCCGTGAACAACCCAACCGGGTAGCGCTCACTCATCACGCTGCGCAAATCAGGCAATTGCCTGACCTGTGGCGAGCCGTTCGCCTTCAACCAAAGGGCCAACGCATGGATGGCGTCTGCGTCGACCCGCAAAGGGTGGAACGTACGCGTGTTCATCAGGTGGACATCGGCATTCATTTCAGCGCTCTCTCCTGCTGCGTGAGCGGCTAACTTACTCAAGGTTTGTGACAGAACTGCACGGTCATCCCCCTTGGGCCACTGTAACCACAGCGATACAAGAGCTATGCCAATGTGCCCTGTTCACCGGCATGCAGGCATGAAAAAGCCCGCGACCGGGCTGGGTCGCGGGCTTGCGGGGAACACTGCAAACGCGCGGTGCTCGTGCGCCATCAAGGCGCTGTTACAACTGCACTCACTTTCGCTGCGGGGCTGGCTGCTGTTGGGTCAGGCAATGGATATTGCCCCCACCCAGTAACAATTCGCGGCCCGGCACCATCACCACTTCATGTTGTGGGAACAGGTTCTGCAGGATTTGCTTGGCCTGATCGTCCAACGGGTCATCGAAACTCGGCGCGATGATGCCGCCATTGACGATCAGGAAGTTGACGTAGGAACCGGCCAACCGCACGGTCGGATTACGCTCCTGGCTACCGTCAACCAGGTCTACCCCGGCGCATTCCTCCTCAGTGGCATACAGCGGACCCGGGATCGGCATTTTATGCACGATGAACGAGCGGCCCTGGGCATCGGTGCTGCTTTGCAGCACGTCCATGGCTGCGTGGCAGCGTGGGTAGTTCGGGTCTTGCGGGTCATTGGTCCAGGCCAACAGCACTTCGCCCGGGCGCACGTAGCAGCAGAAGTTATCCACATGGCCGTCGGTTTCGTCGTTGAACAACCCATCCGGCAACCAGATGATCTTGTCTACCGCCAGGTTATCGCTGAGTACCGCCTCAATGGCCGCACGATCAAAGTGCGGGTTGCGGTTGCGGTTCAACAGGCATTCTTCGGTGGTGATCAGGGTGCCTTCGCCGTCGACATGAATCGAACCGCCTTCAAGCACAAAGCCTTCAGTGCGGTAACGCGGTGCGCGCTCCATCTCGAGGATCTTGCCTCCCACCTGGGAATCGCGGTTCCACGGTGCATACAGGCCGCCGTCAAAACCACCCCAGGCGTTGAAGTCCCAGTTCACACCCCGTACTTCTCCACTGCCGTTGATAACGAAAGTGGGGCCAGTGTCGCGAACCCACGCGTCGTCATTGGACATTTCCACCAGGCGGATATTGGGTACGTCCAGGCGGGCACGGGCGTTTTCGTACTGGCTGGCGGAGACCGCGACGGTCACCGGCTCAAAACGTGCGATGGCCTTGGCCACCGCCACATGGGCCGCCTGCGCAGGCTTACCGCCCAGGCGCCAGTTGTCTGGGCGCTCGGGCCAGATCATCCAGGTCTGGGTCTGGGGCGCCCATTCGGCAGGCATGTGAAAGCCATCGGCGCGAGGTGTGCTGTGCAAGGTGGTCATGGCGATCAGGGCTCCGAATGGGGTGAAGGGCAACTTTATAATGGATAAAAATCGGCTTTAACAGACTAAAAACATGATAGGTGCTCGCGCCTGCAAAAAATAGCCGATAACAATCGATAAATCACAGTTGTTCATCCAGCACTTTGGACAGCATGTCCACAAAGAAGTCCACGCTGCGTCTGGACGTCACCATCGGCGGCTTGATTTTGAGGATATTCAGATAATCACCGGTAGGCTGCATGAAAATCCCCAGTTCCCGCAGCCGGTCACACAACAAGGCGGTTTCTGCAGTCGCAGGTTCGAGGGTCTGGCGATCGCGCACCAGTTCAAGGCCCAGATAGAAGCCCGAACCGTGCACGGCACCGACGAGCGGATGGCGATCGATCAATTCCTCCAACCGTGCCTTGAAATGCCCACCTACCAGTTGGGCGTTTTCCCACAGCTTTTCCTCTTCCATCACGTCCAGCACTGCCATGCCGATCCGGCAACTGACCGGGCTGCCTCCCGATGACGAGAAGAAGTAACCCTCGGCCTCCAGCGCCTCGGCAATCTCTCGGCGGGTAATCACTGCGCCCAACGGCTGGCCGTTGCCCATGCCCTTGGCCATGGTAATGATGTCAGGCACCACACCTTGCTGTTCAAACCCCCAGAAGAAATGCCCCATGCGGCCGTAACCCACCTGCACTTCATCGGCGATGCACACGCCCCCCTCGGCACGGACCAGGCCATACACCTGTTGCAGGTAACCCGGTGGCAGGGAGATGCCGCCGGCATTGCCGTACACCGGCTCACAGATGAACCCGGCTAATTGACGCTGGCTCGCGGCGATTTTCGCCAGGTTATGCTCCACACTTCGTACATAGTCCGGCGCGCTGTCCGGCCCGCGGAATTCACCGCGGTAGGTATTGGGCGCGGTCACGGGGTGTACCCAATCCGGGCGGCTGCTCAAGGCCTGGGGGTTATCGGCAATCGACGTGGACACGGCATCCGCCGCCACCGACCAGCCGTGATAGGCCTCCAGCACACTGAGCATGTCGCGCCCGCCGCTGTAGGCCCAGGCCAAACGAATCGCCAGGTCATTGGCCTCGGTGCCGCTGTTGACCAGGAACACCCGGTCCATGCCCTCCGGCGCCAACGCCAGCAGGCGCTCGGAGAACTCGGCAACCGCCGCGTAGTGAAACCGCGAGTTGGTGTTGAGCAACGACCACTGCCGAGCCGCCACTTCAGCCATGCGCGGGTGGCCATGGCCCAGCACGGCCACGTTGTTGAGCATGTCGAGGTACGATCGGCCCTGCATATCGATCAGGTGGTTACGCCAGCCGCGCTCGATACGCGGTGGGTCGGCGTAGTAGTGCTTCTGGGAGCGGGCAAAGCTGGCATCACGCCGGGCCAGCAGGGCTTCTGGGTCCAGTTCCGGCTCCGCATCACAGGCCAGGCCCAACAGCGCTGCGGGTGACGGGCACAACGCCTGCCACGCCAACGCCCGGGAAGGTGTGCAGAACAGCGGTGGCTCAAGGTCGGCGCGGCATAACTGCACAGTCAACGGCGCATGAACCTCGCCCAGCACCTGCCCTTTGACCAGGGTTGCGCCCGGCTTGAGTGATGTGCGCACGCCCCAAAGGCGCAGGCTCAGACCGCCGTCGTGCAAACACAGCAAGCCGTCGGTACCTTCACGCAGCATTCCCGCAAAGGGTGCTTCCAGCACCGTGCCGTGGGGCAGATGCAGTTCGACATGAAGGGGGAAGGTCTCGGGCTCTAGGGCACTGTCGGGGCGGGTGCGCGACAAGCGGTATTGCCCATAACGACTGGCCGCCAGCCCATGCACCGTCGCCGCTTGATCCAGCAAGCGCCGATCGATGCCGGGAGTCTCCCAATTGCCAGCCTCGAAATGCGGGCTGAGTACACCCAGGTCGATCAGCGCAAACTCGCGGCCCACCAAGCCTGGCAATAAAGGCGCGAAGTCTTGGTTGGTGACGGGCGGTAATGTTTTGCCGACGCTGCGCAGAATCGCCGCTTGCATGAGTTCGAAGGGCACCGACGTGGCGATATGGAAGATTTCCCACTCGTGTTCGGCGTTTTTCTTTAGATAAACGTTGTCCGGGTCCAGGCGTTGCTGCTGCTCACTGCTGAGCACCAACACCGCCGCGCGAGCGACGATCAACGGCCACAACACCTCCAGCTCTTCGCGCTGCAACGGCGTGACCGCGTGGCAGGCCTGGATCGCCGGCAAGAGAGCAAATGGATCACCGTCGGCATGGTGCAACAGCGCCGCGCAGGTCACCGAGAGATCGGCAATTCGCCAGGTGTGCACCAGATCGCCGAAATCGATCACGCCTTGTATGCGCCAGTGCCGCTGGGCATCACGCTGCCACATCACGTTGTCGTCGGTGATGTCCATGTGCACCGCTTGCCAAGGCAGGTGTGCCGCCAACGGCTGGACATGCGCCTCGACCTGCCTGGCTGCCTGCTCCAAAGCAGCACGCTGCGGCAGGTCGGGCAAGGTTGCCAGCAGGTGGGTGATCAATGCTTGCGCGTGGCGCGGGTCCCATTGCAGGGTGCGCGCAAGGCCAGGGTGCTCGAAACCTGCCAGCGCGAGGCTCATCTGCCCGCACAGCTCACCAAAGCCTTCGATCACGGTGCGGCTCAGGTGGGGTAAATGCGTCAGGGGCTGGCCGTCGATGTAGTCCAGTAGCCGCAGGTGCAGGGTTTGGTCATCGACGTTGACCGTCAGCAACTCCTCACCCGCCAAGGTCTGGATGACCTTGGGAACACGCAGGCCGGCATGCGCGCCCAGGCTGTTGAGCGCTGCGTGTTGGGCTTGAAGTTCAACCGCGGCGTAGTCACCCCGGCAGATTTTCAAAACGAAGCGGCCCCGTGTGCTGTCAATTCGATAGTTGAGGTCTTGCTGACTGCCCAACGAGTGTAATTTGCCCGCCATACCATAGTGCCGCTCGAGCAGGCATGCTGCTTGCTCGGGGGTTACTTGTGGGCAAGGCAAGCTGGCACGGTGGGTCAACGTGGCTAACGACATTGTGACGACCTTTGTTTTTTCAGGCGTCTATATCGCCATTGTTCAGGGGCACAAGGCAACCCCCCAGTAATACAGCGCTTGCACCACCCGGCTCGCACCACTCAAGCTATGCTTCATCCGCATAATGTCTATCAAAGGAAAGGGCCCTCCGATATGCGCATTCTCGTTACTGGCGGCGCTGGCTTTATCGGCTCAGCCCTGATCCGCCACCTGATCCAGCACACCGAGCACGAGGTGCTCAACCTGGACAAGCTGACTTACGCCGGCAACCTCGAGTCGCTGACCAGCATCGCGTCCAACAGCCGCTATGAGTTTGTCCAGGCCGATATCATCGACCAGGTCACCGTCAGCGCCTTGCTCGCACGCTTCGAACCCGATGCGATCATGCACTTGGCGGCCGAGTCCCATGTCGACCGCTCCATTGACGGCCCGTCGGATTTTATCCAGACCAACATCGTTGGCACCTACAGCCTGCTGGAAGCCACGCGAGCCTATTGGCAGAAGCTGGCAGAGCCGGCAAAAAGCGCATTCCGTTTCCACCACATCTCCACTGATGAGGTGTATGGCGACCTGCACGGCGTGGACGACCTCTTCACCGAGACCACGCCTTACGCACCGAGCTCGCCGTATTCCGCGAGCAAGGCAGCGTCCGACCACCTGGTACGCGCCTGGCAGCGCACCTATGGCCTGCCGGTGCTGTTGACCAACTGCTCGAACAATTACGGGCCGTTCCATTTCCCCGAAAAATTGATCCCGCTGGTGATTCTCAACGCCCTGGCGGGCAAGCCACTGCCGGTGTATGGCGATGGTCTGCAGGTGCGTGACTGGCTGTTCGTCGAGGATCATGCCCGTGCGCTGCTCACAGTGGTCACCACTGGGGTTGTGGGCGAAACCTACAATATCGGCGGCCACAACGAACAGAAGAACATCGACGTGGTACGTGGCATCTGCGCCCTGCTGGAAGAACTGGCGCCGCAACGCCCAGCCGGTGTGGAGAAATTCACTGACCTGATCACCTTCGTCAAGGATCGCCCAGGCCACGACCAACGCTACGCCATCGACGCCAGCAAGATCGAACGCGAACTGGGCTGGGTCCCGGAAGAAACCTTCGAGACCGGCCTGCGCAAAACCGTACAGTGGTACCTCGATAATCTGGAATGGTGCAGCAGGGTCCAGGACGGCAGTTATCAGGGAGAACGATTGGGCAACACCGACTTGAAGGATCTAATCGCATGATGAAGGGAATTGTATTGGCTGGCGGCTCCGGCACTCGCCTACACCCCATTACGTTGGGAGTGTCCAAACAGCTGTTGCCGGTGTATGACAAGCCGATGATCTACTACCCGATATCCGTGCTGATGCTCGCAGGCATCAAGGACATTCTGGTGATCTCCACTCCGGTAGACCTACCGCAGTACCGAAACCTGCTGGGAGACGGCAGCCAGTTTGGCGTGCGTTTCACGTATGCCGAACAGCCTTCCCCGGACGGGCTGGCTCAAGCATTTATCATTGGCGAAGAGTTCATCGGTGATGACGCGGTGTGCCTGATTCTGGGGGACAACATCTTCCACGGCCAGCATTTTGGCGATCAGTTACGCACCGCAGCCGAGCGCTCCTCGGGCGCTACTGTTTTCGGCTATTGGGTGAAAGACCCGGAGCGCTTCGGTGTGATTGATTTCGATAAAGAGGGCCGCGCCCTTTCCATCGAAGAAAAACCGGCAAAGCCCAAGTCACCGTATGCCGTGACCGGCCTGTACTTCTACGACAACGACGTGATCAAGATCGCCAAGGCGGTCAAGCCTTCGCCACGCGGCGAGCTGGAGATCACCGACGTCAACAATGCCTACCTTCAGCGTGGCGATCTTCACGTTGAACGCTTCGGCCGTGGGTTCGCCTGGCTCGACACCGGCACCCATGACAGCCTGCTGGAAGCCTCGACCTACGTTCAGACCATCGAGCACCGCCAGGGCTTGAAAGTGGCCTGCCTGGAAGAGATCGCCTATGAAAATGGCTGGATCGATCGTGATTATCTGCTGGAGCGCGCCAAGTACTTTGGCAAGACCGGCTACGGCCAATACCTCTACTCGCTTGCCGGAGAGACCCAGTGAATGTAGTTGAAACCACACTACCCGGCGTACTGATCCTCGAGCCAAAGGTATTCGGCGACGAACGCGGTTTCTTCTACGAAAGCTTCAATGCGCGCGCCTTTGAAGCAGCCACCGGGCTCAAGCGTAATTTCGTGCAGGACAATCACTCACGCTCGCAAAAAGGCGTGCTGCGAGGTTTGCACTATCAGCTTGAACACACTCAGGGCAAGCTGGTACGTGTTACCTACGGTGAAGTGTTGGACGTAGCGGTCGACATCCGTCGCAGCTCACCCAACTTTGGCCAGTGGGTAGGTGTCCGCCTGTCGGCACAGAACCATCGCCAACTCTGGGTGCCAGAAGGCTTCGCCCATGGTTTCGTGGTGTTGAGTGAGTACGCAGAGTTCCTGTACAAAACCACCGACTACTACCAGCCAAGCGCCGAGCGCAGCATTCTCTGGAATGATCCGACGCTGGCCATCGACTGGGAGCTGGCCGAACCGCCGCAACTCTCCGCCAAGGATCAGGTCGGCAAACTGCTGATGGAAGCTGACTTGTTCCCATGAAAATCCTCATCACCGGCCAACACGGCCAAGTCTCCCAGGAGCTGCAACAGCGGCTCAAGGGCCTGGGCGAACTCCTCGTCCTGGGCCGCGACCAGCTTGACCTGGCAGACGCAGACCTTATCCGCCAGCAAGTACGCACCCATCGCCCTGACCTGATCATCAACGCGGCGGCCCACACCGCCGTCGATCTGGCCGAGAGCGAGCCGGACGCTGCGTTCGCCATCAATGCCATCGCCCCCGGCATCCTCGCCGAAGAGGCCAGGGCGTTGGGCATCCCGCTGATTCACTACTCGACCGACTACGTGTTCGACGGCACCAAACCTGCCCCGTACACCGAAAGCGACACGCCTAACCCATTGGGTGTCTACGGCCAGAGCAAGCTGGCGGGCGAGCAGGCGATTGCGGCTGCAGGCGGCGAGTACCTGATCTTGCGCACCAGTTGGGTCTATTCCAGCCACGGCAAGAACTTCCTGCTGACCATGCAGCGCCTCCTGCAGGAAAAACCGCAGATGCGCATCGTGGCCGACCAGATCGGTGCGCCGACCTGGGCCGGGACTATCGCCAACAGCACCCGCGTGCTGATCGAGCAGTGGCAGGCCGGTAAGGCAGGGGATTGGGGTGTTTACCACCTCACTGCCCAGGGTGAGACTTCATGGTTCGGCTTTGCCCAAGCCATTGGCGAGCAACTGCGCGCCGAGGGCAAGGCCTGCGCCGAGCTGGAGCCGATCCCTTCCAGCGCCTACCCGACCCCCGCCAAGCGCCCGCTGAACTCGCGCCTGGACTGCACCCGCCTGCAACAGCAATGGCACGTCAGCCAGCCACAGTGGCAAGACGCATTGCACGAGTGTCTTGCACAGCAGCACTAGGCATAATGCGCCTGTACCCACAGGCGCGACTTCCATGACCCCACCCCTTCCGCGAAGACCCCGCTGGCGCAGCCTCGCCCTGCTGGCTCTGTGCCTGGCACCGCTGTTGTGGCCGCTGGAGCATTTGGCCGAGCGCTATTACCGCAGCGAGCTGGCCGGGCAAAACCGCCAGACCCTCGACCTCTACGTCGCCAACTTGCTGGGCACCCTGCATCGCTACGAAATACTGCCGCAGATCCTCGGGGACTTACCGGCCCTGCGCACTGCATTGGGCGCGCCCCACGTCAGCACCCACCTGGTCAATGCCAACCAGTTGCTCAAGGACGTCGCCGCCCAGGCCGGGGTAGAGGTGATGTATCTGATGGACACCACCGGCAAAACCCTCGCCGCGTCCAACTGGGACAAACAAGACAGCTTTGTGGGGCGCAACTTTTCCTTCCGTCCGTATTTCAGCGAAGCCATGGCCGGGCGCCTCGGACGGTTCTTCGGCCTGGGCACCACCTCGGCCAAGCGCGGCTACTTCTTCGCCGCCGCGGTGCGTGACGGCGATACCATCATCGGCGTGCTGGTGGTGAAGGTCGACCTGGACCACACCGAAAGCCTGTGGGGCAATACCCCGGAACAATTGCTGGTCACCGACCACAACGGCGTGGTGATCCTCACTTCGCGCCCGCAATGGCGATTCCGCGCCACGCGGCCACTGACCGCCGAAGAACGCCAGGCCATCATTGCTATCCAGCCCTACCCCACCCGCGACCCGCAGCCGTTGAGCCTCAGCAGCAGCGCTTGGCTGCGCCAGTCCACGGCTATCGCCGAGACCGGCTGGAACGTGGAAATCCTCGCGCCGCGCTCGCTGATCAATCGTCCGGTGCGCACGGTCGTCGCCGTGGGCGGTGCCACGTTGTTGGTGCTGATGCTGTTGCTGGGGTTGCTGATGCAGCGCCGCCGGCACTATCTGGAACGCATCGCCTTCGAAGCCAAGGCCCGCCGCGAGTTGGAAATGCGCGTGGCCGAGCGTACCAGCGACCTGGAGGGCCTTAACCGGCGCCTTAAACAGGAAGTGCTGGAGCGCGAGCATGCCCAGCAAGAACTGGTGCGCGCCCAGGATGATCTGGTCCAGGCCGGTAAACTCTCGGCGCTGGGCACCATGTCGGCGAGTATCAGCCATGAACTGAATCAGCCACTGGCGGCGATTCGCAGCTATGCCGAAAACGCTGAGATCCTGCTCGACCATGAGCGCACCAACGATGCCCGCGGCAACCTCAAGCTGATCAGTGAATTGACCGGGCGTATGGCCTCGATCATCGCCCACTTGCGCGCCTTCGCCCGCCGTGACCGTCACGCGCCGGAGAGCGTGGCCCTGCAACCGGCACTGGATGACGCCCTGGCATTACTGGCCAAGCGTCGGCGTTCGATGGAGGTGGAGTTGATTCGCGACTTGCCAGAGGCGACCTTGTGGGTGCAGGCCGGTGAAACCCGTCTGCGCCAGGTGCTGGGTAACTTGCTGGCCAATGCTCTGGACGCCCTCACCGAAAAAGGCCCGCCACGCAGACTCTGGCTGAGTGCCGAAACCACGCCCCAGGGCGTCAACCTGTACATTCGCGACAATGGCCCGGGCTTTTGCATGGAAGCCCTGGGCCGCGCCAGCGAGCCGTTCTACACCACCAAGACGCGC
This sequence comes from Pseudomonas sp. NFPP02, assembly GCF_900119355.1. Lineage (NCBI taxonomy): Bacteria > Pseudomonadati > Pseudomonadota > Gammaproteobacteria > Pseudomonadales > Pseudomonadaceae > Pseudomonas > Pseudomonas sp. NFPP02. The sequence continues at coordinate 178,185 of NZ_FPJI01000002.1, read as the reverse complement.
ACCCAGGGCCTGGGCCTGGGCCTGGCGATCTGCGACACCCTGATGCGCGCCTTCGGCGGCGAACTGTTGTTCGCCAACCACAAGGAGGGCGGCGCGCTGTTAACCTTGAAATTGCGCGCCGGCTCGCCGGGCGTCAGTCTGCAACCGTCCGAGGACCGCAGTGTATGAGTATCGACAACTCGATTCAGGTGGTATTGATCGACGACGATCCACACCTGCGTCAGGCCCTTTGCCAGACCCTGGACCTGGCCGGCCTGAAAGTCCTGCCCCTGGGAGAAGCCAACGGGCTCACCGCACGCCTGTCCCGCGACTGGCCGGGCGTGGTAGTCAGCGACATTCGCATGCCTGGCATGGACGGCCTGGAATTGTTGGCCGAACTGCACGGCCAGGACCCCGACCTGCCGGTGCTGCTGATCACCGGCCACGGCGACGTACCGCTGGCGGTGCAGGCCATGCGTGCCGGCGCCTATGACTTCCTGGAAAAACCCTTCGCCAGCGACGCGCTGCTCGACAGCGTGCGCCGTGCCCTGGCCCTGCGCCGGCTGGTGCTGGACAACCGCAGCCTGCGCCTGGCTCTTAGCGACCGCCAGCAACTCAGTACGCGCCTGGTAGGGCACTCGCCACAGATGTCGCGCCTGCGCGAGCAAATCGGTGCACTGGCCGCGACCAAGGCCGATGTGCTGATCCTCGGCGAAACCGGGGCAGGCAAGGAGGTCGTCGCCCGCGCCCTGCACGATCTCTCAAGCCGACGCAGCGGCCCGTTTGTGGCGATCAATGCCGGAGCACTGGCGGAATCGGTGGTGGAAAGCGAACTGTTCGGTCATGAACCCGGCGCGTTTACCGGCGCGCAAAAGCGCCGCATCGGCAAGTTCGAGTTTGCCAATGGCGGCACGCTGTTTCTGGATGAAATTGAAAGCATGAGCCTGGATGTACAGGTCAAGTTGCTGCGCCTTTTACAGGAGCGCGTCGTGGAACGCCTGGGTGGCAATCAGCTGATCCCGCTGGATATCCGCATTATCGCCGCCACCAAGGAAGACCTGCGCCAGGCCGCCGACCAGGGCCGCTTCCGTGCCGACTTGTATTACCGCCTCAATGTGGCGCCGCTGCGCATCCCCCCGCTACGAGAACGGGGCGAAGATGCGCTGATGCTGTTCCAGCACTTCGCCGACGAGGCCAGCAGCCGCCACGGCCTGCCCTTGCACGAACTGCAACCGGGCCAGCGCGCGCTGTTGCTACGCCACAGCTGGCCGGGCAATGTGCGGGAACTGCAAAACGCCGCGGAGCGTTTCGCCCTCGGCCTGGAGTTGGCCCTGGATAACACCCAGGACCACCCCGCCGCCGGTGTGCTGACTTCCACACCCGGAGGCCTGAGCGAGCAAGTCGAACAGTTCGAAAAAAGCCTGATCGCCGCCGAACTGACCCGCCCCCACAGCTCTGTGCGCAGCCTCGCCGAAGCCCTGGGCGTACCGCGCAAAACCTTGCACGACAAACTGCGCAAACACGGCCTGAACTTCGCCGACAGTGCCGGCCAGAGCGCCGATGACGAATGACATCGTCCACCTACAAAGAGGCCGCCATGAGCCGTGATAGCCGTTACCTGGAATCCATCCTCCACCACGACATCCCACTCACCCGGGAAATGGGCCTCAGGGTGCTCGACTGGCAACACGACCAACTGCAACTGCACCTGCCCTTGCAAGCCAATATCAACCACAAGAGCACCATGTTCGGCGGCAGCCTCTACTGCGGCGCCGTGCTGGCGGGTTGGGGTTGGCTGCACCTGAAGCTGCGTGAAGCCGGGATTGAAGACGGGCACATCGTGATTCATGAAGGGCAGATCAGCTACCCGCTGCCGGTGACCCAGGACGCGACAGCCATTTGCGCGGCGCCGGATGAAAAGATTTGGAGGCGCTTTGTGGCGACCTATCAGCGCTATGGGCGGGCGCGGTTGGCGCTGGAGACGTGGATTGTGAATGAGGGCAGTGCAGAGCGTGCCGTCGTCTTTACCGGCCAGTACGTCCTGCACCGCTAGCAGCCATGACACAAAACAACTGTGGGAGCTGGCTTGCCTGCGATAGCGGTGGATCAGCCAATACCTGTATGACTGACACTCCGCCATCGCGGGAAAGCCCGCTCCCACATTTTGCTCTGCAGTGGCCTTAAGATCTGGCCAGGGTCAACAGCCGCTCACGCCACGCCGCCTTGGCCGGCAATGCCAGAAAGAACGGGTTCAGCAACGACTCCCGCGCCGGGTAGCTGAACGGCTTGCCATTCAACTCCAATACTTCACCCCCAGCTCCTTCCAATACACCCTGGGCCGCTGCGGTATCCCACTGCGAGGTCGGCGCCAGGCGCGGATAACAATCGGCACTGCCCTCGGCTAATAAGCAAAACTTCAAGGAGCTGCCGATATTCGCCAGTTTCAACTCGCCCAAGCCTTCACTGAGGCCATTGAGCAGGCGCTCCTGCTCAGGGCTGGTATGACGACGGCTGGCCACCACCGTAAAGGCCTCACCCGAGGCCGGAGCCTGGCGTACTTGAATCTGCTTGGGCGCTGCATTGACGTCCGACCGCCAAGCCCCCAGGCCCGCGCCGCCGAAGTAGCAACGGCCAGTGGTCGGTATCGACACCACGCCGAACACCACGCGGCCCTGTTCGATCAATGCAATATTGACGGTGAACTCTTCACTGCCAGAAATGAATTCCTTGGTGCCATCCAGAGGGTCCACCAACCACCAACGCTGCCAGCCGGCACGCACGCTCTGATCGATATCGGCGTCCTCTTCAGACAGCACTGGAATGCTTGGGTCCAGCGCGGTGAGGCCAGCGAGAATGAGATGGTGGGCAGCCAGGTCAGCAGCCGTCACGGGAGAATCATCCGCCTTGGACGTCACGGCTACCTCGGCACGCCAGTACGGCAGGATGGCTTCACCCGCCTGCCGAGCCATCTCAATGACCGGTGCGATAAACGGGTGGCCTAAAAACAGTTCGCTCATGCGGTGAACGCTCCACGCTGGGTCAACAGATCTCTCACCAGATACAGCGCAGCCAGGGCGCGACCTTCGCTGAACTGCTCGTTTTGCGCCAGCGCCGACAGCTCACGCAGGTTGACCCGGTCTACCCGCATTGGTTCGGGCTCATCACCTTCAAGACGCTCTTCGTAGAGATCGGTAGCCAACACCACCTGGATCTTCTGGCTCATATAGCCGGGCGACAATGACAGCTCGGTGATGTGCTCCAACTGCCGTGCACCGTAGCCGGCCTCTTCCTTGAGTTCGCGGTCTGCCGCTGCAAGCACGTCTTCGCCGGGCTCGATCAGGCCTTTGGGCAACGACAATTCATATTCGTCAGTGCCGCCGCAGTATTCTTCCACCAGCACTGCATGATCTTCATCGATCATCGCCACAATCATCACGGCGCCATAGCCCGTGCCACGCCCGACAAGACGCTCATAGGTCCGCTCAACGCCATTGGAAAAGCGTAATTGCACTTCCTCCACGCGGAACAAACGGCTACTGGCGACTATTTCGCGGGCGAGGACAGTGGGTTTCTGGCGCATAAACGGCTCCTTGGCGTGATCGGGTTACTATACCGTGGCTTTTCCGATTGTCTGTGTCGGATATTTTTACTTACATGAGACCCCACCATGCCCTCTCTGCCCTGGCACGCCATCGACACCGTCCTGCTGGACATGGACGGCACCCTGCTCGACCTGCATTACGACAACCACTTCTGGATGGAACACCTGCCGCAACGCTATGCCGAACTGCACGGCGTAAGCCGAGCCATGGCCGAGATGGAGTTGCAGCCACTGTTCGAGCGTAACGCCGGACAGTTGCAATGGTATTGCCTGGATTTCTGGAGCGCCGAGCTCAAGATCCCGGTGCGCGAACTCAAGTTGGAAACCGCCCACCTGATTGCCCTGCGTCCGGATGCCGATACCTTCCTGGCGGCGATCAAACAGGCCGGCAAGCGCGTGATCATGATCACCAACGCTCATCGTGATTCGCTGTCATTGAAGTTGGAGCGCATTGAACTGGCGCCGTATTTCGAGCGATTGATCAGCTCTCACGACTACGGTTTCCCCAAGGAAAACCCGCAATTCTGGGAGGCCTTACAAGCGGATATCCACTTTGACCCGGCCCGTAGCCTGTTTATAGATGACACTTTGCCGATCCTGCGCAGTGCCCGGGATTTCGGCGTGGGACATTTACTGGCAGTGAAAGAACCTGATAGCAAAAAAGGCTCAAAGGACACCGCAGAATTTGCGGCCGTCGGGGATTATCGAGAACTCATCGCCGGGCTTATGTAGGAGCGAGCTTGCTCGCGAAAAACGTCAACGATAACGCGTGCTTCCTGGATAAACGCGGTGCCTGTGAGTTTTTCGCGAGCAAGCTCGCTCCTACAAAAGGGCGAGCTTGCTCATTTTATCCTGCGTATTACTCAGGGATGCGCAGTGTCTGGCCCGGGTAGATCTTGTCCGGGTGCGACAACAGTGGCTTGTTAGCCTCGAAGATCTTGTTGTACTGGTTGGCATTACCGTACACCGCCAGGGAAATCGCGCTGAGGGTATCGCCCTTTTTCACTACGACGAAACGAGCAGCGGCAACCGCAGGACCACTGACAGTAATCTGGTCATCCACACTTGCCACGCCGGCAATGTTGCCCAGCGCCAACAGGATCTTTTCTTTCTCTTCCTGCGTGGCCACTTCACCGGTCACCGTGACCTTGTCGCCATCCACCGTGGTCTGCACGTTTGGATTACCCAGGCCCACCTTGCTCACATGCTCCTTCAACTGCTCACTGGCGTTCGCATTACCCGGCGTCAACAGGTCGACAATCTTTTCGCCGGCTTCTTTGATAAAGCTAAAAATACTCATGGTGCGCTCTCCTTGGGATTTAATTTCCAGATGCCCAAGACTAGACCAGTCCTGCCGACTTGGGTTCCAGACTGGCTAAAGACTCAAAAGTATCGCAATCACCCCTGCCTGGAATAAGCCCGACGAAAACGCGGGTGAACCTTGATCGACGCCCTCTATCAATAGATCAATACAGGCGATTAGACGCGACCCTTTGTCGCGCCTAGTCTAATCACTGATCAATCCGCCGGTGGTACTGCCCCATGAACGCCAAGCGCCCTCACTGCGCGGCGCCCGCTCTCGAATCGACCGCGCCCGTCGCCAGCCAGAGCTATCACTATTGCAATCTTGAACACACTGAAGTCGCCAGCACTGCGCTGGCCGAAGAAGTGGCGTTGGCAATTGCCTATAACGATATCAGCCAGGCGGTGATGCTGGTGACGCCTACGGACCTGGAAGACTTCATTGTAGGTTTCAGCCTCGGCAGCGGCATTATCACCGACGTTAACGACATTTATGACCTGAAAATCAGCGGTTCAGGCGCAGCCCAGTACGCCCAGGTACAGGTTTCCAGCCGTGCGTTCTGGAACCTCAAGCAGCAACGCCGCCAATTGGCGGGCACCAGCGGCTGCGGCCTGTGTGGCGTGGAAGCGGTAGAGCAAGCATTGCCCGACCTCCAGGTACTGCCCGGCGCGCCCTTGCCGCCGGCGCAGTGGCTCGACGGCCTGCGCCAGCGTATCAGTGCATTCCAACCCCTGGGCCAGCACAGCGGCGCCGTGCATGCGGCGGTTTTTATGAACAGCCAGGGGGAATTGCTGATGGGTCGCGAAGACATCGGCCGGCATAACGCCCTGGATAAATTGATTGGCGCGTTGATCCGCCAAAAGATTCCGACCGACGGCGGCCTGACGATTGTTACCAGCCGCTGCAGCCTCGAATTGATTCAGAAAGTCTTGCGCGCGGGTATCCAGACCCTGGTCAGCCTGTCGTCGCCCACCGGCCTGGCCTTGCAATGGGCGCGCCGGCACAACCTCAACCTTATCCACCTGCCGCAAAAAAGCGCGCCACGGGTCTATAGCCCTGCGATGGAGCACCAGCCATGAGCCTTCACCACCAAGCCGACCAGACCCCAACCCCACGCTACAAGCCCTATAAAGGCCCAGCCGGTGGCTGGGGCGCTCTGATCAGTGTGGCGCAAGCCTGGCTGACCAGTGACAACGCCCTGAAAAACCTGCGCATGATGCTCAAGACCAATCAGAACGGCGGCTTCGACTGCCCGGGCTGCGCCTGGGGCGACTCGCCGGAAAGCGGCATGGTCAAGTTCTGCGAAAACGGCGCCAAGGCGGTCAACTGGGAAGCCACCAAGCGCCGCGTCGATGCGACCTTCTTCGCCAAGCACAGCGTCACAGCGTTGCTGGAGCAAAGCGACTATTGGCTGGAATACCAGGGCCGCCTGACCGAGCCGATGCGCTATGACGCCGAGACCGATCGCTACATGCCCATCAGTTGGGAAGCCGCCTTCGACTTGGTCGGCAAGCACCTCAACGCACTGCCCAGCCCGAACATGGCCGAGTTCTACACCTCGGGCCGCGCCAGCAACGAAGCCGCCTACCTGTACCAGTTGTTCGTACGCGCCTTTGGCACCAACAACTTCCCGGACTGCTCGAACATGTGCCACGAAGCCAGCGGCGTAGCCCTGGCGCAGAGTGTCGGCGTGGGCAAAGGCACTGTGACCTTTGATGACTTCGAACATGCCGATGCCATTTTCGTCTGGGGCCAGAACCCCGGCACCAACCACCCACGCATGCTCGAGCCGCTGCGCGAAGCGGTGAAACGCGGCGCTCAGGTGGTGTGTATCAACCCCCTGAAAGAGCGCGGCCTGGAGCGCTTCCAGCACCCGCAACATCCGCTGGAAATGCTCACCAACGGCGACAAGCCGACCAACACCGCCTACTTCCGCCCGGCGCTGGGTGGCGATATGGCTATCTTGCGTGGCATGGCCAAGTTCCTGCTGCTGTGGGAACGCCAAGCCCTGGCCGAAGGCAAGGAAGCGGTGTTCGACCACGACTTCCTCAATGAGCACACTGCCAACGTCCTGGAATACCTGGGTCAGATCGACGACACCTCGTGGGAGGAGATCGTCGAGCAGTCCGGCCTGACCCTGGTGGAGATCGAGCAAGCGGCACGCATGTACGCCAGAGGCAAGAATGTAATCATGTGCTGGGCAATGGGGATTACCCAGCACCGCCACTCGGTGCCGACTATCCAGGAAATCGCCAACCTGATGCTGCTGCGCGGCAATATCGGCCGCCCAGGTGCCGGGCTGTGCCCGGTGCGTGGCCACAGTAACGTACAGGGCGACCGCACCATGGGCATCAACGAACGCCCACCGGTGGCGTTTCTGGACGCGCTGGAGCGTCGTTTCCAGTTCCAGGTGCCTCGCGACAATGGCCATAACGTGGTGGAAGCGATTCACGCCATGCTTGAAGGCCGCTCCAAAGTCTTTATCGGCCTGGGCGGCAACTTTGCCCAAGCCACGCCAGACAGCACGCGTACCTTTGAAGCGCTGCGAAATTGCGACCTGACCGTGCAGATCAGCACCAAGCTCAACCGCAGCCACCTGATGCACGGTAAAGATGCGTTGATCCTGCCGTGCCTGGGCCGCACCGACATCGACATCCAGGCCGACGGCCCGCAAGCGGTGACGGTGGAAGACTCGTTCAGCATGGTCCACGGCTCCAACGGCCAGCTGCAACCGCTGTCGAAACTGATGAAGTCCGAGCCGGCGATCCTGGCGGGCATTGCTGCCGCCACCCTGGGCAGCAAGCCCGTGGATTGGAACTGGCTTGTGGCCGACTACGGGCGCATCCGCGACCTGATCGCCGACACCATCCCAGGCTTCAAGGACTTCAACGAGAAAATCAAACATCCAGGCGGCTTCTATCTGGGCAACTCCGCCGGCGCACGCCGCTGGAACACTCCATCAGGTCGCGCCAACTTCCGCCCGAACATCTTGCCCAAAGACCTGATCCACGAACGCACCCACGCCACGGGCCGAGTGCCGGACCTGATCATGCAGTCGATGCGCTCCCATGATCAGTACAACACCACCATCTATGGCCTGGACGACCGTTATCGCGGAGTCAAAGGCCAACGTGACGTGCTGTTCGTCAACGAAGCCGACATCATCCGCCTGGGCTTCAAGCCGGGGCAGAAGGCAGACATCGTGTCGCTGTGGGAAGACGGTCGTGAGCGCCGCGTGAAGGGCTTTACGCTGCTGGCATTTGATATTCCGGCGGGGCAGGCGGCGGCTTACTACCCCGAAGTGAACCCGTTGGTGCCGTTGGAAAGCACTGGCGACGGTAGCCATACGCCAACGTCCAAGTTTGTTGCGATTCGCTTGGAAGCGGCGAGTGACAGTGGGTTGATCATGGCGCGCTCGGCCTGACTCGATCCGAGATATGTGTTGCTTGAACTAACGCTTTCGCGGGCAAGCCCGCTCCCACACTGGGATGGGTTCACCATTGAGACTGTGTGGACCGATCTGATGTGGGAGCGGGCTTGCCCGCGAAGAGACCAGCACAAGCACCGCACATTCTGCAGGCACAAAAAAAGGCCGCTTTTGCATAAAAACGGCCGTTCCGAAGTAGCTAAAGACCCGTAAAAACGACTTAAGTTCCCCATACAAAACAGCAACTTAGCAAATTGTATACAACCTCTGCCGCCGGTCGGATTTCGATTGTCAGCGCCTCGATACAACCTCAGGATCGCGCCGTCATCCCTTGAGGTTTCCCTGAATGAAGTTCTCCTCGATTCTCTTGTTGTCCCTTGGCCTGGTCAGTGGCGCAGCCATGGCAGGCGGCACCACCGAAGCCGGTGTAGGCGGCGCATTGGGTGGGGTACTAGGTTCTGTTGTCGGCCAGCAGTTGGGCGGCAACACCGGTTCGACCATTGGCGCGGCCCTGGGCGGCGCAGGCGGTAGTGCAGTCGGCGCCGACAAACGTAGCCGTGGCGAAGCCGCCATTGGTGGCGCACTGGGCGCAGCCGGCGGTAACGTCGTAGGGCGCAGCGTTGGCGGCAGCACCGGTGCACTGATCGGCTCCGCAGCCGGCGGTGGCGCGGGCGGCGCGCTAGGCAACTACATGGGTAACGAAAGTGATCGCGACAGCCGCCATTACCGCGATCGCGACCGTGATGATCGTCGCTACTACCGCGATGGCCACCCAGGTCGCGGCCATGCCTATGGGCATCGCAAGAACAAGCATCGTTATCGCGACTGATAAACCCGCGCTCTGACGAACACATCCGATGTGGGAGCCGGGCTTGCCCGCGATAGCAGTGAATCAGGTTTAGACGTACTGCCTGATACTGCGCCATCGCGGGCAAGCCCGGCTCCCACATTTGGTCTGTATTGCTTGTAGGTGCGTCAAACCAGCAGCCGCTGCATCGCTTCGCGCAACATTCCCGGAATCGGCACTGGCTGGTTCGAGGCTCGGTCCACAAACACATGGACAAAGCGCCCCGCCGCACGCGCCTCCTCCTCGCCCGCCTTGAATACCGCCAGCTCATACTGCACCGAGCTATTGCCCAGCTTGCCCACCCGCAGACCGACCTCAATGCACTCGGGAAAAGCGATCGAGGCGAAGTAATCGCAGGCCGAACTCACCACAAACCCCACCACTTCACCGTCATGAATATCCAACCCGCCCTGTTCGATCAGGTAGGTATTAACGGCTGTATCGAAGAAGCTGTAGTAAGTGACGTTATTCACATGGCCGTAGGCATCGTTGTCGTGCCAACGCGTGGTGATCGGTTGGAAGTGGCGGTAATCGTCGCGCACAGGCGTTGAGTCAGGCATCGGCAAGTCTCATCAAAGTTGATCCAATTGAGCATGGGCCCAGTCGCGCACCTCGGCGTAGGGGTAGTCTTCCAGCGCAGCAAAACCGGGAATGCCTCGCGCCTTCAACTTGGTAAACAACGGTACGCTGATACCGCCAAGGAAACGCGTCAAACGCTCCGCATTCGGCAAGTGCCCCGTGTGCTCATGATGCCTGTGGATAAAATCACCGCACAGCCCCATGAAGTTTTTATCCACAAGCGGCGGCAAGCTCGGCGGCGCCGGCAGATGGGCGACCTGGCCGTGGCATACCGAACAATGCCCGCAACGCCGGGGCGCATTATCATCACCAAAGTAGTGCGCCAGACGTTGCCCCAGGCAGTGGTCGGTGGCGAACAGGTCGAGCATGGCGTGAATCCGCGCGACCTCCGTCACCTCATGCTGCTTGAAGCCTGTGTATAACTCGGCGCTTAACGCGTGGGGGTCGAAATGGGTGTCGAGCAAACTGTAGACCTCAGTCATCTGCTTGCTTTCGAGCTCGATCAGGCCCTGCTCCTGAAAATAATCCAGTGCCTTCACCACCCGACTACGCTCGGCATTGTGCTGTTGATAAAGCGCATCGAAATCGACCGTCGCCCAGGTTTTAGCGCGCTTGCACACCTGGATGATCGCCGCGACAAACTGCTGCCGCTCGCCGGAAAAACGCGCCAGCAAGGCTTCGGGTTCGATCAGGTATTTGAAACGGTATTCCGCATAAAACGCATAGCGCGGCGCGATCACGCCCTTGAGCTCCAACTGCACCAGGAGCGTCTTGAGCGGCAACTCGCGAATATTGCTGTGGTCCGACAGCGACCTGAGCAGGAACTCCCACTGCCCTTCACTACGCGCGGCCTGCAATTCCTCCAGTACGCGCAAAATGCCGTCCTGCTCCGGCGTATCACCGTACACGAAGTTTTCCAGCACATTGAGGCTGTCGCGGTTGGCCAACACCAGGCAATCCGACGGCTGCCCGTCACGCCCTGCGCGGCCGATTTCCTGGCTGTAGTTCTCGATTGACTTGGGCAGGTCGAAGTGCACGACATTGCGGATGTCACTCTTGTCGATGCCCATGCCAAACGCGATAGTTGCGACAATGCAATTGGAACGCCCGCCCATGAAACGCTGCTGGATACCTTCGCGTTTTTCATGGGGCAGCCCCGCGTGATAAGCCTCGGCCTGAATACCGTGGCGGTTCAGATGCTCGGAAATCTGTTCGGCGGTTTTCTGCAAGGTGACGTAGACAATACTCGGCTGGTTGGCCCGCGCTTTCATCCATTCCAGCAGCCTGCGGCGTTTGTCGTGGCCGCTGACCGGTTCCACCAGCAGGTTGAGGTTGGGGCGATAGAAGCCCGTGGTCACTACATCTTCGGCAGCAATGGCGAACTTGGCCTGCATGTCGGCGATCACCTGGGGCGTGGCCGTGGCCGTCAGCAACAGCGCCTGAGGGATGTTGAACTGGCGCTGGTAGTCCGGCAGCTTCAAATAATCCGGGCGGAAGTTGTGGCCCCATTCGGAGATACAGTGCGCCTCGTCTACCACCAGCAACGAGATCTGCACGCTGTTCAGGAAATTACGGAAACGCTCGTTCTTCAAACGCTCCACGGAAATCATCAGAATCTTGAGCTCGCCCGATCGCGCACGGGCCATTACATCATTGGCCTCATCACGGCTCTGGGCCGAGTCGATACTGCCCGCCGAAATGCCATGGCGCTGCAGGAAACCCAACTGGTCCTGCATCAACGCCAGCAACGGCGACACCACCAGCGTCAGGTGCGGCAGCAACACGGCCGACAGCTGGTAACACAAGGATTTGCCCGACCCCGTAGGGAAAATGGCGGCGGCAGATCGCCCAGCCAGCACGGCGCTGACCGTCTCTTCCTGGCCCAAGCGAAAGTGTGGGTAACCAAAGACCTGCTGGAGGGTGTCGTGCATAAGGCTGTCACTCCATTGACCGCTGAGTTGGCTCAAAAACATAGCCCGGGATTCTCAGCGAATCGAGAAAGGTCGCGAGGAAAAAAGAGACAGGATGATACACAGAGGGAAGGATGGCTCAGGGCCGAAGTGGGACTTTTCCGAGAAAGTAACAAGACGCAGCAGATACAAATGTGGGAGCTGGCTAGCCCTCTCCCACATTTTAAAACCGTGCTACTGCTGAATCAGCGGTTTTGCACCCGCTCGATCGCCGTGTCATACACCGGGTTGGCCTTTTGCTCCTTGGCCAACTGGTAATGACGCAGCGCATCCGGGAACTGCCCGGCCGCTTCGTAGATGCGTGCAATGTTGTAGTAAGCACCGGCGCGCACAGTCGCGGCATTGGTACCGGTGGCCAGGGCGATAGCCTTGCGGTTGGCCCAGATCGACTCCGCGGTATTGCCGGCTTTCTGATACGCCAGGCCCAGGTTGCCGTAAGCCTTGCCGAAGCTGTTATCCAGCTCGATGGCTTGACGGAAGAAGTCGATGGCCTGGTCCAGGTTACCGGCCTGGTAGGCCGCTTCGCCCTTGAGGTTCAGCTTCTTCGCATCGGCCTGTGCCGACGTGCTCGCCGTCACGGCAGTGACGGCCACACTGTCGTCCAGCAACGGCTTGACCTCGTTGAGTACATCTTCGGCGCCAACTCTCACGCCGGTGAAGGTGTTGATGTCCTGGAAGTCGCCACTGCCGGTCATGCGGAACACAGTCCACAGGTTGCCCGTGCGGTTCTGCGGCACATAGTAGGTGCGTACCAGGGATTGCCCCATGTACACGAACACCTTGGCCTCACTGTTGGACAACTCGCTGGAGGTGGGAGAGCCGCTGTTGGAATAGTCGTGCACGGCATAGACGTAGCTTTCGCCGTAATGCTTTTTCTGCAGGGTGATGGTCTCCGGGCCATAGCTATCGGTGTCATCCACGTCCAGTTCGGCGTCGGTGCCCTTTTTATTGTTGAAGAAGATGTTATTGCCGGGGAAGATCATATGGGAGTCGAGGTCGCGCGGAGCCTTGCCCCAGGTCAACACCACACGCAGGCCGTCGAGATTTTCCATCACCGGGCTGATGGCATAGGTCATGCCTTTGCACGGGCACTTCACCACCAGGTTGGAATAGCCAGGCTTCTTGATGATCAGCAGGTTGCTGGCATCGTCAGCCACTTCACTGGTCAGCGTCACCTGGCCTTGCGCGTTGGTACGGCCCACCACGTTCTGCGCGCCATTACGTTGCAGCAGCACCTCGGCATCGGCGATTTTCTGGTCCTTGACCACCGCGCTCAGCACTTCAATCGGCAACTGCTCGGCCTGGGCAGAAAACGCCACCGCACACAAAGACATCGCCGAGGCGACACGAAGCAAACCCATGCTTAACTCCCTTTAAGTAGTGGGCGGAATCGCCCTACAAGATTTTGCGGTGAAACATACGCTGAAATGAGCTCGCTGGCAGATTTTTTATACAAGTTGTGACGGGCGTTTTATCCCGCCTACCGAGCTACGCATTGCGCTACATTCAAGCCTTGCTTTCCAAGAGGACGCAGCAATGAGCGAACTGACGTTTGAGCAAAAACAGGATCACTATCACAAGATCCGGCGTTCCAATTACTTGGCCAGCCTGCGCCTGGAAGGGTTCGATACCCAACCGACCGACGTCGACAAACCCCTGCCGACACGCGAAGCCGTCCTTGCCAAGTACCGCAACACCTCTAGCTGATGCTCGACAAATACGGGGTGGGCCAGGCCCCATACTGCTACCCCGGTAGCAGCACTCTGCGCAACCGCCTCCATTTGCTCGATGAGGCACGCCTGCACCAGGCCGAGCGGGAATTATCCGAAATCGCCGTAGGCAACCTTCCACTCTTTCCGCCGCCCTACGACCTTGATCGCCTGTCACCCGCTTCTCATCGACACTCAAGCATCAGCCAAAGACATCCAATCCGCCGCCCACCAGCGTATCCGCGCCGCCAGCGACTGATTGGAAACTTTCTCTTGCCTGACCTTCGAACACGCTGACCTCAAAGACATTTCCCACATCATTAATGCGCTGTACCTGCTCGTTCAGGACGGCTGTGATTTGTTGGAAGCCGCGCAACACGTTCAGCTGCAACCTGAACAAGCGCAAGTCTAAGCAACACCTGTGTAGGAGCGAGCTTGCTCGTGAAAATCGCCAACGATGACGCGGTAAATCAGAAAAAACGCGGCGCCCTTGAGTTTTTCGCGAGCAAGCTCGCTCCTACAACTGATCAGCTTTACCCATCACATCGTTGCAAGCCATAAATGCCGGAGGCTTTTGTAAGATACTGCCAAACGTCACGCCATCCGTTTCCCAAACTGCTTCAAATACCCGTTCAACCCTCTATACCAGTTACGCGTAGCCGACTGAACATAACCTCCTATCAACTGTCTCGGAAAAAACCGTGAACATCGAAAGGACTCAATATATCGGCCACTATGGCATCACTTTCACGGTAATTCGACTCACCGTGATGCCAAGCAATCGACAAGAGCTAGCCACACTTTGCTTGCTGGAAGCAAAAGCTTCAGCGATAGAGGTCCGCTTGCGGCTTCAGAAGTTGTACGAAAGGATGCTCGCCCGAGATCTACCCTGCGTCATGACAGTGGCCGTCTCAAAGCCACTGACCAGGAAGCACGCAGATAGCTTGAACAATCGGAACAACCTCATAAAAGAAATCATTTCTGGCGCAGTTGCAGCCCCTGTCGGGATCATATCCAGCAAAGCAGAATCGATAGTCGAGAACGCTATCAGCGATTTGATTTCTCGCAGGATCCGCAACTTTCACAGCGCAGACATCGTCATCGGCCTGGATGCTCAGGTCAGCGGTGGCATAGGCCCGCAGCGCTCAAGTGTCTCAATGCATGTGCACTCCAGATGAACTTTAGTCAATGGCTTTACCTACAAACAGCGCTATTGTTCGCTCTCCATCTGCTGCTGTATTACAAAATCACTGACGGCACGTTAAGAACGCGTTTCGCCGTTACCTTCATCGTAACGGGACTGCTTCTGTTGTTCTGGCTACCCTACATCGCCATTGTCCTGAACATTCAACTTCTTCCCCTGGCCTTGTTCTTGATAGGCTTGGTTCTCTTCATCACGCGAAACAAATACCGCCTGCAACGTGACAGGCCCCCTCACCCACTCCTGCGTGCCCCCACCATGAACCTGGCCCCCAACTTCCCAGAAGACCCTGCCATGCAGCAACTTGTGCAATTGCTGCATGAAGAAATCGGCTTGCCAACACACAAGACCATTGGCTTGCACACCTCACTGAACTTCGACCTCGGGTGCGATGGTGCTGAGGCCAAGCAATTCATGGAGGCGCTGGAGCAGGATTTTGGTGTCGACCTGAGCGACTACGACGCTTATCGTTACTTCCAGCCGCCGGTGTTCGACGTGTTCCTGAAGCGTCGCGCCAAAGGCCGTGGTGACAAGATTCCGCTGACCATCGGCATGCTCTACCTGGCGATCAAGACCCACCGCTGGGACACGCAGACGCTGGAAAACCTGAGCTGAATCCAATGAAGGATTTTTTGTAGGAGCGAGCTTGCTCGCGAAAAACTCACAGGCGCCGCGTTCATTCAGCAAGCACGCGTTATCGTTGACGTTTTTCGCGAGCAAGCTCGCTCCTACAGTATTAGGGCAAGCCTGCTCCCACACTGGATCTGCGCTAATCTGGCGAGCCGTATAAATAACAAGGACCTTACATGGACGTAACAATGGGCCTGCTGGCCGCCCTGCTCTGGGGCGGCACGGACTTTCTGGTGGGCCTCAACGCCCGAGCCGTTGGCGTAAAACGCGCGGTGTATTTCGGCCAAGCCCTCGGTTTTTTGATCATGACCCTCCTGCTGGTCATTTTCCCAGCCTTCCTTTTCAAATCCCTTGATGCACCGTTAAGCGTTTGGCTCCTGGGCGTCGCCGCCGCTCTGCTGACGGTGTCCGGCGCCCTTGCGCTGTCCAAAGCCTTTGCCTTGGGCAAAGCGGCCATCGTCGCGCCATTGGTGACGTCCTATGGGGTCGTGACCACCTTGCTGTCCTGGGCCAGCGGTGAACACATCAGCCTGATACAACTGGGCTGCATCGCCCTGTGCGTGATCGGCGTTGTGCTGTCCAGCATTCACAAGGACAACGGTACGCCTCACAACAACCCGCGCCTGTCCATTGCCTACGCCATGTCCGCCGCAACCCTGTACGGCACCAGTTTCTGGCTGCAAGGTCGCTACACACTGCCAGCGCTGGGGCCAATCACCATGTTGTGGCTGGGTTACCTGGTGGGCTTGTGCGTGCTGGTGGTGATGGTGCTGAAGATCAAGGATGGCTTGAAGATCCCGCCGCTGAAAAATTGCGCGACGTTGACCGGTGCGAGCTTGATGAACCTCGGCGGGTTCTCGGCATTTTCGTGGGGCGCGATGGCCGGCTCGGTGTCGGTGGTGACGGTGATCAGTACGCTCTCTGGAGGGATCGCGGCGATCCTGGGGTTTGTATTTTTCAAGGAGCGTTTGTCAGCGGTGCAGGTCGCAGGCGTTGTACTGGTGCTGGTCGGTGCAGTGGTACTGCACATCGCCGACTAATCGTTCGCCCATAAAAAAGCCGCCTAAGAGGCGGCTTTTTTATGGGCGAATCTTACAACTTAGGACCCGCCGCCTTGATCGCATCGCTGACTTCAAACTTCTTGAAGTTTTCGATGAACAGGCCAGCCAGAGCTTTCGCTGCTTCGTCGTAGGCAGCCTTGTCAGCCCAGGTGTTGCGTGGGTTCAACAGGCCGGTTTCAACGCCCGGTACGGCCAATGGCACGTCGAGGTTGATGGTGTCCAGGTGTTCAGTTTGCGCACCGATCAACGCACCGCTCTGGATCGCTGCAATCACGCCGCGAGTGGTCGGGATGTTGAAGCGTTTGCCGACGCCGTAGCCGCCGCCGGTCCAGCCGGTGTTGACCAGGTAGACCTTGGAGCCGAAACCACGGATACGCTTGATCAGAAGCTCTGCGTATTCGCCAGCCGGGCGTGGGAAGAACGGCGCGCCGAAGCAGGTGGAGAAGGTCGACTTGATGCCGCTGCCCGAACCCATTTCGGTCGAACCCACCAAAGCGGTGTAGCCGGACAGGAAGTGGTAGGCCGCCTGTTCTTCGCTGAGGATCGACACAGGCGGCAGTACGCCGGTCAGGTCGCAGGTCAGGAAGATCACCGCGTTTGGCTCGCCGCCCAGGTTCTTCTCGGAACGCTTGGCAACGTGCTCCAGCGGGTAGGCGGCACGGCTGTTCTGGGTCAGGCTGACGTCGGCGTAGTCGGCGTGCTTGGCCTCGTCGATCACGACGTTTTCCAGCACAGCGCCGTGCTTGATAGCTTTCCAGATAACCGGCTCGTTCTTCTCGGACAGGTCGATGCACTTGGCATAGCAACCGCCTTCGATATTGAACACCACGCCTTCGCCCCAGCCGTGCTCGTCGTCACCGATCAGGTAACGGCTTTCGTCGGCGGACAGGGTGGTCTTGCCAGTGCCGGACAGGCCGAAGAACAGGGTCACATCGCCTGCTTCGCCAATGTTGGCGGCGCAGTGCATCGGCAGCACGTCGGCAGCCGGCAGCAGGAAGTTCTGCACCGAGAACATGGCTTTTTTCATTTCACCGGCGTAACGCATGCCGGCAATCAGTACTTTTTTCTGAGCGAAGTTGAGGATCACGCAACCGTCGGAGTTGGTACCGTCACGCTCTGGTACGCACTCGAAGTTGGCCACGTTGAGCACTTGCCACTCTTCACGACCGGCCGGGTTGTACTGGGCCGGGTTGATGAACAGGCAACGACCGAACAGGTTCTGCCAGGCAGTCTGGGTGGTCATTTTCACGGCCAGGTAGTGGTCTTCTGCAGCCCCTACGTGAACATGGGAAACGAAATGCTCTTGCGCGTTATTGAACGCCTCGACGCGAGCCCACAGGGCATCGAACTTGTCAGCCGGGAACTTGCGGTTGATCGGGCCCCAGGCAATGGCGTCCTGGGTGGACGGCTCTTCAACGATGAAACGGTCAACCGGCGAACGACCGGTGCGATGACCGGTTTCTACGACCAGCGCGCCAGTATCGGCAAGCACGCCTTCACCGCGCTGCAGGGCTTCTTTGACCAGATCGTCAACACTCAGATCGGTGTATACGGCGTTATTGGCTTGCGTCATGAGGTTCCCCGTCGGCCTATGGCCGAGTGCTCCAAACGTTTTGTAGTAGAAAGTTGCGCACTACTACCGCGAAAAAAGTGGGCCGGATTATGCCAGAAAAGCCCAAAAAGAGTAGGGCCCTCCCGTCAGAACACCTCTAATCCGGCGTTTGTCAGGTGATTTACCTGTGCTTAAACGTTTTAGTGGCGGGTGTCGGAAGGGGTGTCGCTGCCTGCGCCGGCGAACAATTGCGCTACATCAGCCGCGTCGAACAGGTAGCGCTGGTTGCAGAACTGGCAGTCGATCTCGATATGGCCGCCATGTTCCACCACCAGATTTTGCGCATCTTCCAGGCCCAGGCTGACCAGCGCGTTACCGGAACGCTCGCGCGAGCAACTGCAGTGAAAATGCAGGCCCTGTGCGTCGAACAGGCGCACGGCCTCTTCATGGTAGAGGCGGTGCAGGATGGTTTCGTTGTCCAGGCCCAGCAGTTCTTCGGCCTTCAAGGTGTCGGCCAAGGCGATGATATGCCGCCAGCTTTCGGCACGATCATCCTCATCCTTGATGCGATCGGCAGGCAGTTGTTGCACCAGCAAACCACGGGCGCGCTTGCCGTCGGCGTTAAGCCAGAACTTGGTGCCCACTTGCTGGGACATAACGAAGTAGTTGGTGAAGCATTCCGACAGGGTCTGGCCGTCGAGGTCGACAATACCCTGGTACCGCTGGCCTTCAGTCGGGTCGACAGTCAGTGCCAGGACGCCGTTGGGCATCAGGTCGGCCAAGGTGGCATCTGCGGCAATCTGGTCAGCCTCGTAACGGGCCAGGCCACGGATCTCGCGCTCGCTCGAGCACTCGATCATCAACATGGGCACTGGCCCTTCGGAACGAGCCTGCAAGATCAGCAAACCGTCGAACTTCATGGTGCCCACCAGCAGCGCCGCGGCGGCCATCAACTCGCCGAGCAATTGCGCGACCGGCTCCGGATAGGCGTGTTTGGCAAGGACTTCGGCATAGCTGAGCTCCAACGAAACCATCTCGCCGCGGGCATCGCTCTCATCGAAGATGAAGCGTTGGGTGAAGTCGGTATCCGGTAGATCAGTCATAGGTCTGGGTATCTGAAGTGATGACAAAATGATTACAAGGTTTATAAAATTAAACGCTTTAGCACCATCTTGGTGCGACTTCTCCTGAATTCAAGGAGCTGAATAGAGCGATGAGGGACAGTTTATGAACAATCCGGGTTTGTTCCAAGCCAACTGGAACCTCCGGCGATGGGCTCTTTGCAATCTACTCGCTATCGGACTGCTGTGTTTTTGGCTGTGGCCCACGGGCCAGATGCTCTGTGTGATTTTCGACGAGTGGCTGTTTCATCTGCTCAATGGCCCATTGGCCACGAACTCGACCTGGCTACATGTGTGGGCCGTGGCCAGCCTGCGGCCGTTTGATGCAGTGGTCGGCGTGATTTTGCTGGCGCTGTTGATCCGCGGCGACTGGGTGTTCAAGGCCGTACAGGTGCGCCAGGCGTTTTTTGGCTTCCTCGGCATTCTGCTGCTATTGCTGTTTATCCGCATGCTGTTCTCAAAACTCGCGGCGCACATGGGCTGGCAGCACAGTAGCCCGTCGATGGTCATCAGCGGCGCGATTCAAATGAGCGACTTTTTCCCAGGGTTGGAGAAAACCTGGGAATTGAAGGACCGCTCGAGCCAGAGCTTCCCCGGCGACCATGCTTCGGTGCTATTGATCTGGGCGATGTTCATGAGCGTGTTCGCCCGGCGCATCGGCCAGGTGCTGGTGATCTGGGGCCTGGCGCTGCTGTTCATGATGCCGCGGCTGGTAGCCGGCGCGCACTGGGGCCAGGACGATTATATCGGTGGCGTACTGCTGGCGCTGTTGGCGCTGGGGTGGGGGTATTACACGCCGTTTGCGGCGAAGGTGTCGGGCGCTTTGTTGCGGATGACGGCGCCGCTTTTCGGGCTACTGAGCAAGTTGCCCGTTATTGGGCGGTTGAGTGTCATGCGCACAACTCCGTAACCCCCCAGGGCTAAAAGTGGGAGCGGGCTTGCTCGCGAACGCGGGGTGTCAATCAATGCATCTGTGCCTGACCCACCGTATTCGCGGGCAAGCCCGCTTCCACATTTGATCGAGTTTGCATGGGCGACTCGTGCAATCAATCGTCATTGCCGCTGCCGCGAAACTTGAACAGATCGCGGCGCTGCTTCTTGCTCGGCTTGCCGTCAGTGGTCAGGCCTGAAGCCCCTGCCTTGCGCATGGCCGCAGCGTTTTCGCGTTTGGCGATGCTGGCTTCGGTCTCGGCATACAGTGCCTGCGCTTCAGGCGCGCCCCGGCGGACGATGGAAAGCGCCTGTACTACGATGGTTTTTTCATCAAAGCCTGTACGAATCTGAAACTCGTCGCCGACGCGCGGCTCCTTTCCCGGCTTGCAGCGCTCGCCGCGATGATGCACCTTGCCGCTCTCGATAGCGGCCTTGGCCAGAGCGCGGGTCTTGTAGAACCGCGCTGCCCACAACCACTTGTCCAGCCGGACCTTCTCTTCCTCTTCCTGCTTTTGAGCCACTTGAATTCCTCGCTCTGAAAAATGTCGCAACTTTACCGTTGAAACCCTTCGACGCATAAACCCCAAGGCTCACCTAAGATACGCCAGGTAGCACCCTGTTTTCGCGAGGATACGCCGTGACCGACTTTCCCCTCTCACTCACCTCGCCCAACCAGCGGTGCGTGGGTTGCCAGCAAAGCGAGCCTCTGGGGTTCGATTTCGCGTTCGCCTACCAGCCTATCGTAGACCTGCGTGACCATTCGATCTTCGCCAACGAAGCCTTGGTGCGCGGTCCCCAGGGAGAAGGCGCGCTGTCGGTGCTGGCTCAGGTCAACGAAACCAATCGCTACCGCTTCGACCAGCGCTGCCGGACCAAGGCCATCGCCGGTGCCGCAGCCCTGGGCATGCAGACTCACCTTTCCATCAACTTCATGCCCAATGCTGTATATCGTCCGGAACTGTGTATCCGCAGCACTCTGGAGGCCGCCCGGGCGCACAATTTCCCGCTGGACCGGCTGATTTTCGAGACCCTGGAAAGCGAGCACGTAGATAACTATCGCCATTTGACGAATATTCTGCGTGAATACCGCGAATTCGGCTTCAAGACCGCCATCGACGATTTCGGCGCGGGCTATTCGGGGCTGAACCTGCTGGCCGATTTCCAACCTGACTTGATCAAGCTCGACATGGCGCTGATTCGCGATGTCGACCAGGATCGTGTCCGTCAGGTGATCGTCCGGGGGATTGTCACAATCTGTGAGCAGTTGGGGGTTACTGTCATCGCCGAGGGCATCGAAAGTGCCGGCGAGCGCGACTTCCTGTCCGACTGCGGAATATTTCTGATGCAGGGCTTCTGGTTCGCCAAACCTGCATTCAAAGCGTTGGCTGAGGTATCTCCTCAAGCCTGGGCGAATTGACCGGTTAACCATATTGAAGACATTTGACCATTTGACCGTTGTGGGTCTGCGTGAGTGGGTGGCACTTCCCGACTTGGGAGTGGCGGGCCTGCGGGCGAAGATCGACACCGGTGCCAGTACCTCAAGCCTGCACGCCACCGATATCGAGCCCTTTGAGCGCGACGGTGAAAAGTGGGTGCGTTTTACCGCGCACTTGGGCAGCGTGGTGCAACTGCGTCACCGCCGCTGTGAAGCGCCCCTGGTGACGATGAAAACCATCAAGAGCTCCAACGGCCATGCACAGGTGCGCTACGTGATCAGCACCACCCTGGCCCTGGGTGATCGGGTATGGCGGGTGGAGTTCACCCTCGCCTGTCGCAAAGCCATGCGTTACCGCCTGCTGCTGGGCTCCAAGGCGCTGATTGACGGCCAGTTGGTGGTCAATCCGGGCCTCAAGTACGTTCAAGACAAGCCGGTGTTCCCGGTCTCCACTATTTCTGCCCCAGGTGCTGCATGAAGATTGCTGTGCTGTCGCGAAACCCGCGTCTGTATTCCACCCGCCGCCTGGTCGAGGCCGGCACTGAACGTGGCCATGAAATGGTGGTGATCGACACGTTGCGTGCCTACATGAATATTGCCAGCCACAAGCCGCAGATCCACTACCGGGGCAAGCCCCTGGAAGGCTTTGATGCGGTGATCCCGCGTATCGGCGCTTCGGTGACGTTCTATGGCTGCGCGGTATTGCGCCAGTTTGAAATGATGGGGGTGTTTCCGCTGAATGAATCCGTGGCCATTGCGCGCTCGCGGGACAAGCTGCGCTCCCTGCAACTGCTGTCGCGCCGGGGCATCGGTCTGCCGGTCACCGGTTTTGCCCACTCTCCGGACGACATTCCCGACCTGATCGAGATGGTCAATGGCGCACCGCTGGTGATCAAGGTACTGGAAGGCACCCAGGGCATCGGGGTGGTGCTGTGTGAAACAGCAACGGCGGCGGAGTCGGTGATTGAGGCGTTCATGGGCCTCAAGCAGAACATCATGGTGCAGGAATACATCAAGGAAGCGGGCGGCGCGGACATTCGCTGCTTCGTGGTGGGCGACAAGGTGATCGCGGCCATGAAGCGCCAGGCCAAGCCCGGTGAGTTCCGCTCCAACCTGCACCGTGGCGGCAGCGCCAGCCTGATCAAGATCACCCCGGAAGAACGCATGACCGCGCTACGGGCGGCCAAGGTGATGGGGCTGAGCGTGGCGGGTGTGGACATCCTGCGCTCCAACCATGGCCCCCTGGTGATGGAAGTAAACTCATCGCCTGGCCTGGAAGGGATCGAAACCACCACCGGTAAGGATGTGGCGGGGATCATCATTCAGCATCTGGAAAAGAATGGCGGGCCGAATATGACTCGGACCAAGGGAAAGGGCTGAATACCCACATCTGCCACACGCCGCAAACCACTGTGGGAGCTGGCTTGCCTACGATGACGCCGGTACATTCAACATCGTCGTTGAATGAACTACCGCTATCGCAGGCAAGCCAGCTCCCACATTTGCATTCATATTGCTTGTTAGACAGCGTCTCTAGGCAGCATCAACCCCAGCGGCAGCCGCACCCGTGCTTCCAACCCGCCGCCTTCCCGGTTGCGCAACTCGACATTGCCGCCATGCATCGACGCAATACGCCGCACAATCGCCAACCCCAACCCCGTGCCCTTGCCTCCTCGGGCGCGGTCACCACGGGTGAAGGGGTTGAAGATACCTTCCAGTTCCGCCGGGTCGATTCCTGTGCCACGGTCCATCACGCTCAGCACCACGTAAGGCGCGGCACTGTCGCCAGAAACGTACGCCGCCACTTCCACATCGGAACCGGCATGGTGCAAGGCGTTGCCAATCAAGTTGTTCAGCAGGCGCTTCATCGACACCCGGCGTAATGCGAACGGCTGGATCGGCTCCAGGCGCGTGCGCACCTGCTCACCATTCTGGTTATAGGGCGCAACCACCTCACGCACGAGGTCGGTGAGGTCGACCTCCTCGACCACTTCATCCCGCCCGTCACGGATGAACGCCAGGAACTGGTCCAGAATAGCGTCCATGTCCTCGATGTCGCGCACCATGTCATCGGTGAGGTCGGTATGGTCCCCCATCAACTCCAGGGACAACCGTAATCGCGTCAGTGGCGTGCGCAAGTCATGGGACACCCCCGCCAGCATCAACTCGCGTTCGCGCCCGGCCTGTTCGACATCTTCTGCCATCTGGTTGAAGGCGCCGTACACCTCGGTCATCTCACTGGGCGTGTCGCTGACCGGCAAGCGCACACTGCGCCCCTGGCCCAGTTGGCGAGCGGCAAACACCAGGCGCTTGAGGGGTTGGTTGAGCTGGCGGACGAAAATCCACGCGGACGCCGTTGAAAGCAAGCCAATGGCCAGGAACCAGCCCAACACGTTCCAGATTTTTTGCCCCCTCAGCGGGTGCGGATAAAGCGGAACCTTGATCCAGGCATCCCCCAGGCTTGGCGCTCGCACCCACAGCGCAGGCGAAACATGCATACGCAGCCGCACCTCGGTGTCGGCACCCAACTCGGCCTGCATCTGGCGCTGGTAGATCTCGCTGTAAGGCCAATGCTGCTCGCCTTCAGGCACACCTGCGCCGTCAACCCGCGTCAGCGTCGACGCCTTGGCTACTTTTTCGCGGTTCTCAGGGTCTACCGCCCAATAACCACGCAACGTCAGGGCGACACCATGGCTGTACTGCCGGTCCACCAGCACGTCTTCGTTCATCAACAGATAAACCAGCGTGAGCGCCTTGGAAAACAGAACGACAATAAGCACCAGCCAGAGGGTGCGGGAGAAGAAACTTTGTGGGAACCACAGCGGGGTTTTCATAGATGAAAGCTGCACACCTTGCAGGAACGAGCGGCGCTCGCAGAATTGCAGACGCCGAGCATCCCGTCGCCCCTCATGGAGTCAAACGCCAGGATACCCGCCCCTGCAAATCATCGGTCACTTGGTTGCGGTGCCATCCGGCACAAACACATAACCCACACCCCACACCGTCTGGATATACCGCGGCTTGGACGGGTCTGGCTCGATCATCCGGCGCAATCGGGAAATCTGCACGTCGATGGAGCGCTCGAGGGCGTCCCATTCCCGGCCACGGGCCAGGTTCATCAGCTTGTCACGGGTCAGCGGCTGGCGAGCGTTCATCACCAGGGCCTTGAGCACTGCGAATTCGCCGGTGGTGAGCATGTGCACTTCTTCACCGCGCTTGAGCTCACGGGTGGCCAGCGACAATTCGTAATCGCCAAAGGTGACGCTTTCGTCTTCGCTGCCCGGTGCACCCGGTACCGCCGGTGCCTGGCGACGCAACACGGCCTTGACCCGCGCCATCAGCTCATCGGGGTTGAACGGCTTGGCCAGGTAGTCATCAGCGCCCAGCTCCAGCCCCTTGATGCGGCTCAGTTCATCGCCCTTGGCGGTGAGCATGATGATCGGGATCTGATTGTTCGCACCGCGCAGGCGCTTGCAGGCGGTGAGGCCGTCTTCACCGGGCAACATCAGGTCGAGTACGACCAGGTTGAAAACTTCACGCCCTAACAGACGATCCATCTGTTCGGTGTTCGGCACCGCGCGGGCACGATAGCCCTTGGAGTTGAAAAAACGCTCCAGCAGGCTGCTCAGCCCCGGATCGTCATCAACGATGAGAATTTTTTCGCCTTCAGCAGTTTGTGCGGTGCTGCTCATTGGATGCTCCTCTTATCTCGGCGCGCATTATGGCGTAGCTGCCGTTATACGCACCGTGTGCATTGTTAGCAGATTTTTCATCTACTGCCAGCGAACCCGCGCCCTACAAGCTGCGGCGCAGTAGCCCCCAAGGGCGGAACGCTGGTTATAATGCGGCGCCTCCGTGCAGGGCAACGTCAGATCGTTACCGTTTGCTGCCGGGCTTTTTTTACCCGCTTGTCGTGACTTTTTCGATTTCGAGGGTCAATAGCCAGCCTCTTGACCCAGGCAGCGGCGCCAGTCGGGCCGCTCAACCAGCCTCGCCGAGCCTTGTTTTTACGGGCCGGCGCGCTGATTTTAAGAATTTCAGGTGGTTTTATGGACAGCATCAACAGCCGCATCGCCGAGGAACTCGGCGTACGCCCACAACAGGTCGAAGCGGCCGTCGCTCTACTGGATGAAGGCTCCACGGTGCCCTTCATCGCCCGTTACCGAAAAGAAGTAACCGGCAGCCTCGACGACACCCAGCTGCGGCACCTGGAAGAGCGCCTGCGCTACCTGCGAGAACTCGACGAACGGCGTATCAGCATCCTCGCCAGCATCGAGGAACAGGGCAAGTTGACCCCTCAACTGGAACGCGACATCAAACTCGCGGACACCAAGACCCGCCTCGAAGACCTTTACCTGCCGTACAAACAGAAACGTCGCACAAAGGGCCAGATCGCCCTGGAAGCCGGCCTGGGTGATTTGGCCGATGGCTTGTTCAACGACCCATCGTTGACCCCGGAAACCGAAGCCGCGCGCTTCATCGACGCGGAAAAAGGCGTCGCCGACGTCAAGGCCGCCCTCGAAGGCGCCAAGTACATCCTGATGGAGCGCTTCGCCGAAAACGCCAGCCTCCTGGAAAAACTGCGTACCTACCTCAAGCAGGAAGCCATCCTCAGCGCCCGCGTCATCGCCGGCAAAGAGGAAGAAGGCGCCAAGTTCCGCGACTACTTCGAACACGACGAGCCGCTCAAAAGCATGCCGTCCCACCGCGCCCTGGCGATTTTCCGCGGCCGTAACGAAGGCATTCTCAGCTCCGCGCTGAAAGTCGGTGACGAGCTGCCGGGCACCATGCACCCCTGCGAAGGCATGATCGGTCAACAATTCGGCATCCAGAACCAGAACCGCCCGGCAGACAAGTGGCTCGGCGAAGTGGTGCGCTGGACCTGGAAGGTCAAGCTCTACACTCACCTGGAAACCGACCTGCTGGGCGAGTTGCGCGACGGCGCCGAAACCGAAGCGATCAACGTGTTCGCCCATAACCTGCACGACCTGCTGTTGGCCGCACCGGCTGGCCCGCGTGCCACCCTGGGCCTCGACCCGGGCCTGCGCACCGGTTGCAAGGTCGCGGTGGTCGACGCCACCGGCAAGCTGCTGGACCACGCCACCGTGTACCCACACGTACCGCACAACAAGTGGGACCAGACCCTGGCGATCCTGGCCGCCTTGTGCGCCAAGCACGCGGTCGACCTGATCGCGATCGGCAACGGCACTGCCAGTCGCGAGACTGACAAGCTGGCCGCCGAGCTGATCAAAAAATACCCGGCCATGAAAATGACCAAGGTCATGGTCTCCGAAGCGGGCGCTTCGGTGTACTCAGCCTCGGAACTGGCGTCCAAGGAATTCCCGGACCTCGACGTGTCGATCCGTGGCGCGGTGTCCATCGCTCGTCGCCTGCAAGACCCGCTGGCCGAACTGGTGAAGATCGACCCTAAATCTATCGGCGTCGGCCAGTACCAGCACGACGTGTCGCAACTGAAGCTGGCACGCGGCCTGGATGCGGTGGTGGAAGACTGCGTAAACGCCGTGGGCGTAGACGTGAACACCGCTTCGGTGGCACTGCTGGCGCGAATCTCGGGCCTCAACGCGACCCTGGCGCAGAACATCGTCAGCCATCGCGACGAAAACGGCGCGTTCAAAACCCGTGCTGCGCTGAAAAAAGTCGCACGCCTGGGTGAAAAAACCTTTGAACAAGCGGCCGGCTTCCTGCGCGTCATGAACGGCGATAACCCCCTGGACGCCTCGGCAGTTCACCCGGAGGCCTACCCGCTGGTGCAACGCATTGCCGCCGAAACCGACCGCGATATCCGTTCGTTGATTGGTGATGCCGCGTTCCTCAAGCGCCTGGACCCGAAGAAGTACACCGACGAAACCTTCGGTGTGCCGACCATCACCGACATTCTGCAAGAGCTGGAAAAGCCTGGCCGCGACCCACGTCCCGAGTTCAAGACCGCCGAGTTCCAGGACGGCGTCGAAGACCTCAAGGACCTGCAACCGGGCATGATCCTCGAAGGCGTGGTGACCAACGTGACCAACTTCGGCGCGTTCGTGGACATCGGCGTGCATCAGGACGGTTTGGTGCATATCTCCGCGCTTTCGGAGAAGTTCATCAAGGACCCACGTGAGGCGGTGAAAGCCGGTGACGTGGTCAAGGTCAAGGTCATGGAAGTCGACATCCCACGCAAACGCGTCGGCCTGTCGATGCGCATGAGCGATACCCCCGGCGAGAAAATCGATGGTGCCCGTGGCGCTCGCCCCGGTTCGGCGCCGCGCCAGTCGCAGAACAACGCCCCGCGCAAGGAAACCACCACCGCCGCGCCAAGCAACAACGCCATGGCGTCGCTGTTTGCCAACGCTAAACAGTTGAAGAAGCGCTGATGGAAATTCCGGCCGGTTTGACCCAGAGCGCATTCAGCGAACTGATCGGCTGCCGCCTGCAACGCCTGGAAGAGGGCGTTGCCGAGGTGGCCCTGACCCTGGAGCCGCACCTGCGCAACCGCGCGGGCAAGCTCCATGGCGGGGCGATTTTCAGCCTGGTGGATATAACCATGGGCCTGGCCTGTTCCAGCGCCCATGGTTTCGACCAGCAGAGCGCCACCATCGAATGCAAGATCAACTATATCCGCGCCGTGGAAGACGGTGAGGTGTTGTGCACCAGCCGGGTGATCCACGCCGGTCGCCGCACCCTGGTGGTCGAGGCCGACGTGTATCAGAGCGAAAGACTTGTCGCAAAAGCACAGGGCACGTTCGCTGTCCTATAGCTCCCCACCCCCGATTTGAGTTAATTTCGGCGCTGCGATAACAGCGTCGGAATTTTCTCGCTGCGCTGTAGCCCAATTCATGGAGTGAAGTCGGCAGATTCAGAGCGGGTCAAATCGACTCAAAACCAGGCGATCACGCCAGTTTCAACTTCACCCTTGTAGACCGTCCTGCCCACCCCCATATTGGGGCGACTGACGCGTGAAGGAATCCAACTTGAGCGAACTTCTCAACCGCCGCCTGGCCCTGCTCGGCAAGCGCGAACACCTCTCCCTGCTAGAGCAATGCTTGCACGGCATCGAGCGCGAATGCCTGCGCGTCACCAACGAAGGTCGACTGGCGCAAACGCCGCACCCCGAAGCCCTGGGCGCCGCGCTGACCAATGAACAGATCACCACCGACTACTCGGAATCGCTGCTGGAGTTCATCACCCCTGCCCTGCCGAACCCGGCCGATACTCTGAGCAGCCTGGACAAGATCCATCGCTTTGCCTACACCAAGCTGGGCAGCGAATACCTGTGGAGCCCCTCGATGCCGTGCCCGTTGCCGGCCGAGGAAGATATTCCGATTGCCTACTACGGCACCTCCAACATCGGCCAGCTCAAGTACGTGTACCGCAAGGGCCTGGCCCTGCGTTACGGCAAGACCATGCAGTGCATCGCCGGCATCCACTACAACTTTTCCCTGCCGGAAGCGTTGTGGCCGTTGCTCAAGGAAACAGAAGGATTTGTCGGCACCGACCGTGACTATCAATCCACGGCCTATATCGCGCTGATCCGTAATTTCCGCCGCTACAGCTGGCTGTTGATGTACCTGTTCGGTGCCTCGCCAGCCCTGGATGCCGGCTTCCTGCGCGGACGCTCGCATCAGCTTGAAGTCCTCGACGCCGACACGCTGTACCTGCCCTACGCCACCAGCCTGCGCATGAGCGACCTGGGTTACCAGAGCAACGCCCAAGCCGGCCTGACGCCGTGCTACAACGATTTGGCCAGCTACACCGACAGCCTGCGCGAAGCGGTGGCAACACCCTACGCGCCCTATGTCGAAGTCGGCACGCACAAGGATGGCGAGTGGGTACAGCTCAATACCAACATCCTGCAGATCGAAAACGAGTACTACTCCAACATCCGTCCCAAGCGCGTGACCTACACCGGCGAGCGGCCGATCCAGGCGTTGATGGCGCGCGGCATCCAGTACATCGAAGTACGCTGCCTGGACATCAACCCGTTCCTGCCGATGGGTATCGACCTGCCAGAGTCGCGGTTCCTCGACGCATTCCTGCTGTACTGCGCGCTGAACGACAGCCCACTGTTTGCCAACAACGAGTGCGGCAACGCCACCTCCAACTTCCTCAGCGTGGTCAAGGAAGGCCGCCGTCCGGGCCTGCAATTGCAGCGTGACGGCCAGCCGGTGGATATGAAGGAGTGGGCGGCCGAGTTGCTGGAGAAGATTGCCCCGCTGGCCGCCCTGCTCGATCAGAGCCATGGCATCACCGAGCACAGCGAGGCATTGGACGCCCAGTTGGCCAAGGTCAAGGACCCATCCCTGACGCCGTCGGCGCAGGTGTTGGCAGCCATGGCTGAGCGCAAGGAAAGCTTTGCGCAGTTCTCCCTGCATCAAAGCGAAGTCCATGCCGAATACTTCCGCAAAGAACCTTTGGCGCCTGAGGAACAAGCGCACTTTGAAGAACTGGCCCGTGCGTCGCTGGCGCAACAGGCAGAGCTGGAGCAGAACGAAGTAGGCGATTTCGATGTGTTTGTCGGTTCGTACCAGGCAAGCATCCTCGCCATCAGCAACTAACCTCAGGCTCGCTCCCCCTGTGGGAGCTGGCTTGCCTGCGATATCGGTAGGTCAGCAACCCACCTGTTGACTGATACACCGCTATCGCAGGCAAGCCAGCTCCCACATTATTCTGCCAGCCTGAAAACAGGCTTCGCCATTTACCCTCATAAGCTAATTCGAAAAAGTTATTTATTTTCGAATTCTTAGATCATTTAGTCTCCTCTCACGCCGACCCTCGGCCGCCTGATTGAGGAGCTTCCCTTTGAAACTGCTGACCCCTCTGCGCCTGTTGGCCGCATTGTCCCTGGCCGGTGCCAGCCTGTTTGCCCAGGCGGCGGACGTGACCATTGCGTATCAGACCACCGTGGACCCGGCCAAAGTCGCCCAAGCCGACGGCGCCTATGAAAAAGCCACTAACGCCAAGATCGACTGGCGCAAATTCGACAATGGCGCCGACATCATCGCCGCCATCGCGTCCGGCGACGTGCAGATCGGCTACCTCGGTTCCAGCCCGCTCACCGCCGCGATAACCCGTAAAGTCCCGGTGCAAACCTTCCTCGTCGCCACCCAGATCGGCGGCGCCGAAGCCCTGGTGGCGCGTAACGGTTCGGGGATCAACAGCCCTCAGGACCTGGTCGGCAAAAAAATCGCCGTGCCCTTCGTTTCCACCGGCCACTACAGCCTGCTCGCCGCCCTTAAACACTGGAACATCGACCCGGCCAAAGTCACCATTCTCAACCTCGCCCCGCCGGCCATCATTGCCGCCTGGAAGCGCGGTGATATCGACGCCACCTATGTCTGGGACCCAGCCCTGGGCGTGGCCAAGGAAACCGGCAAGGTGCTGATCACCTCCGGGGAGCTGGCCAAGTTCGGCGCGCCGACGTTCGATGCCTGGATCGTGCGCAAGGACTTCGCCGAGAAGCACCCAGAGATCGTCACCGCCTTCGCCAAGGTCACTCTGGATGCCTACGCCGCCTACCGCAAAGACCCACAAGCCTGGCTCGCCGATACCGGCAACGTCGACAAGCTGGTGAAGCTCTCCGGCGCCAAGGCCAGCGATATCCCCTTGCTGCTGCAAGGCAACGTCTACCCGTTGGCCGCCGACCAAGTCACCCTGCTGGGCGCACCGACCACCAAGGCCGTCACCGACACCGCTGCGTTCCTCAAGGAGCAAGGCAAGGTCGAGGCCGTGCTGCCCGACTACGCCCCTTATGTCAGCGCCAAGTTCATTACCAACTGACCCAGGAGTTCACTGCGATGGCCTTGCTACAACTGGAGCGCATCAGCGCACAGTACCCAGGCGCCCCGGAACCGGTACTGTCCGATATTTCACTGGAGCTTGGGCCCCAGCAATTGCTGGTCGCCCTGGGCCCCTCCGGCAGTGGCAAGACCTCGTTATTGAACCTGATTGCCGGCTTCGTCGAACCGTCTGCCGGGCGTATCACCCTCGATGGCGTGCCGGTCAAAGGCCCCAGCGCCGAGCGCGGCGTGGTGTTTCAGGACGACGCCCTGCTGCCCTGGCAAGACGTGCTGGCCAATGTGGCTTTCGGCCTGGAACTTGCCGGCGTGCCCAAGGCGCAGCGCGACGTGCGGGCGCGTGAAATGCTCGCGCTGGTGGACCTGGCCGGTTTCGACAACCGCCGCATCTGGCAACTCTCCGGTGGCCAGAAGCAACGCGTCGGCCTGGCGCGTGCGCTGGCGGCCGACCCGCGTGTACTGCTGATGGACGAACCCTTCGGCGCCCTGGATGCCTTCACCCGTGAACAGATGCAGGAGTTGCTGCTGCAAGTGTGGCGGCGCACGGCCAAGCCGGTATTCCTGATTACCCACGACATTGAAGAAGCGGTGTTTCTGGCCACCGACTTGATCTTGCTGGCGCCCAACCCCGGCCAGATCGTCGAACGCCTACAGCTGGATTTCGGCCAACGTTACGCCGCCGGTGAATCAGCCCGCGCAATCAAATCCGACCCGCGCTTTATCGAAACCCGTGAGCATGTGCTGGGCAAAGTGTTCTCCCAACGGCAGGTGTACGCATGAGCAGTTACGAACTTCCCGCCACGGCCACCGAGCCTGCGACACATCCCGTGATCCCGCTGCGCCGTCGCCTGAGCACGCGCTGGATCAGCCTGCTGACCCTGGCGGCCTTGCTGGCCCTGTGGTGGGCGGTGACCGCCACCGGTTTGATCGAACCTTTGTTCCTGCCACCACCGTCCGCCGTGTTGCAAAAAGGCTGGCTGCTGGCAACCACCGGCTACATGGATTCCACTTTGTGGCAGCACCTGGGCGCGAGCCTCAGTCGCATCGGCCTGGGCCTGAGCTTTGCAGTACTGACCGCCGTGCCGGTGGGGATCGCCATCGGTGCCAACCGTATTGCCCGTGGCATTCTCGATCCGCTGATCGAGTTCTACCGGCCGATTCCGCCCCTGGCCTACCTGCCGTTGATCGTGATCTGGTGCGGCATTGGCGAGCTGTCCAAGGTGCTGCTGATCTACCTCGCTATCTTCGCCCCGATTGCCATCGCCACCGCCACTGGGGTGCGCACCGTCGACCCGGCCAAATTACGCGCTGCGCAGTCGTTGGGCGCTAGCCGCGCGCAACTGATTCGCCATGTGATCCTGCCCAGCGCCCTGCCCGATATCCTCACCGGTGTGCGCATCGGCCTGGGCGTGGGCTGGTCGACCCTGGTGGCGGCCGAGTTGATTGCCGCCACCAGCGGCCTGGGGTTCATGGTGCAGTCGGCGGCGCAGTTTCTGGTCACCGATGTGGTGCTGCTGGGCATCCTGGTGATCGCCCTGATCGCCTTCGCCATGGAAATGGGCCTGCGCGCCCTGCAGCGTAAATTAGTGCCCTGGCATGGCCAGGCACACTGAGTGAAGAATCCACAATGAGCAGCCTGACCGTTACCCCATTAAGCACCGCCCTGGGCGCCCAGATCAGTGGCGTCGACATCGCTCAGCCGCTGAACCCTGAACAGCGCGACGCCATTGAACAGGCGTTGCTCGACTATTCGGTGCTGTTCTTCCGTGACCAGCCGATCACCCCTGCGCAACAGGCACGGTTCGCGGCAAACTTTGGCGACCTGCACATCCATCCGATCTACCCCAACGTGCCGGAACAGCCCGAAGTGCTGATCCTCGACACCGCCGTCACGGATGTGCGTGATAACGCGGTGTGGCATACCGACGTGACCTTCCTGCCCACGCCGGCCCTGGGCGCTGTGCTCAGCGCCAAGCTGCTGCCAGCCTTCGGCGGCGATACCTTGTGGGCCAGTGGGACTGCGGCGTATGAAGCACTGTCTGAACCGCTAAAGCGCTTGCTCGATGGCCTCACCGCCACACACGATTTCACCAAGTCGTTCCCGCTGGAGCGCTTTGGCAACACCGCCGAAGACCTTGCGCGCTGGGAAGCGACCCGCAAGAAAAACCCGCCGCTATCGCACCCAGTCGTGCGCACGCATCCGGTGAGTGGGCGTAAATCGCTGTTCGTCAGCGACGGATTCACCACCCGAATCAATGAACTGGAACCGGCCGAAAGCGAGGCCATTCTCAAGCTGCTGTTCGCCCACGCCACCCGCCCGGAATTCACCATTCGCTGGCGCTGGCACGAGAATGATGTGGCGTTCTGGGATAACCGCGTCACCCAGCATTACGCCGTGGATGACTACCGGCCGCAGCGGCGGGTGATGCACCGGGCGACGATTCTTGGGGATGTGCCGTTCTAACGCTTGGCGACAGATCGTTCCCACGCTCTGCGTGGGAACGCCTCCTGTGACGCTCTGCGTCACGACTTTAAAGCGGACGCCGAGCGTCCGGGGCTGCATTCCCACGCAGAGCGTGGGAACGGTCACCCAGTGGTGTAAGGTTATTCAGCAGTGGACGGTTTTTCCCACAGGTTGATCCCACCTTCCTGCGCAAACCGATCAATCTCCGCCAGTTCTTCAGCACTGAAGCTCAAGTTCTTCAACGCCCCGACGTTCTCGATAATCTGCTCCGGCCGGCTTGCGCCGATCAGCGCACTGGTTACCCGTGGATCACGTAACGTCCACGCCAGCGCCAACTGGGCCAGGCTCTGGCCACGGCGTTTGGCGATTTCATTCAGGCCGCGTACATGGGCGATGTTGGCTTCGGACAGGTGCTGGGCCTGCAACGAGCCACCACCCGGACGATTGACCCGCGCATCGGCCGGTACCCCGTTGAGGTATTTATCGGTCAACAAACCCTGGGCCAGCGGCGTGAAGGCGATCACCCCGGCGCCGAGTTCTTCAGTGGTGTCCAGTAGGTCTTTTTCCACCCAACGGTTGAGCAGGTTGTAGGCCGGCTGGTGGATCAACAACGGCACTTTCCACTCGTTGAGCAACGCTGCGATTTCGCGGGTTTTAACCCCGGAGTAAGACGAGATACCGATGTACAACGCCTTGCCTTGTTGCACGGCAGTGGCCAGGGCGCTGGCGGTCTCTTCCAGGGGCGTGTCGGGGTCGAAGCGGTGCGAGTAGAAAATATCCACATAATCGACGCCCAGGCGTTGCAGGCTCTGGTCCAGGCTCGCCAATACGTATTTACGCGACCCGCCACCCTGGCCGTAAGGGCCGGGCCACATGTCCCACCCGGCTTTGCTGGAGATGATCAACTCGTCGCGATAGTGCTTGAAGTCTTCGCGCAGCAACCGACCGAAATTGATCTCGGCGCTGCCGTAGGGCGGGCCGTAGTTGTTGGCCAGGTCGAAGTGGTTGATACCCAGGTCGAACGCCGTGCGCAGCAATGCGCGCTGGGTGTCGATCGGGGTGCTGTCACCAAAGTTGTGCCACAACCCCAGGGACAGGGCTGGTAGCACCAACCCACTGCGGCCTACGCGGCGATAAGGAATAGATTCATAGCGGTTTTCGGCAGCAATGTACGTCATCGAATCCTCTCTTGATCTAGGGCAAATAAGGCCCGGGAATAGGCATATTCCCGGGCCTTTTAAGCAGCTGAATCGCTTAAGTCTGCCTCTTCCTTTTACAGCAAAGAGCTACTTGAGAGGAACGCTATCAGCGCACCATGTGCAAGAACTGCAGATGGCGCTCGTACTGGTCGAGGATGTCATTGATGATCTGCTCCTTGGTGTAGCCCACCAGGTCATAGTCCTGGCTGCCCTCACTCAAGTGCACTTCGGCCCGATAGTAGCGGCGGTTGTTGATTTCTTTCTTGCCGATGCCGCCCAAGGCGAACGACGGCGTGAAGTAGCCACGCATCTGCACCTGGTAGATGAACGGACGTTCTTCGCCATGGCCGATTTCGAGGCTGACACTGTCGTTGGACGGGTCGGGCTGGGTCACCACCGTAAGGCCCTTCTCGACAAACACGGCGGTCACTTCTTCAATCGCGGGGCGCACCGTGGTGTCGAGGAAACGGTACACCTCGTCACGCGACGGAAAATGCACGGCCTGGCTCAAGCGCTGGCGCCAGCCGCCTCGACCTTTGCGTGAAGCCGATATCGGCGCCAGGGAATGCAACTGCGCAATCTGCTTTTGCGACTCCAGGTAGAACGCCTTGTGCAGCCCCCACATCATCAGCAGCAGGATCAGCGAGAACGGCAGCGAGGTCAGTACCACCGCAGACTTGAGCGAGTCGATACTGCCGGCGAACAGCAACGCACTGGTGACCAGGGCGGTCATCGCGCCCCAGAACACACGCAGCCACTTCGGCCCGTCTTCATCCGCGTTGCCGCCTTTGGACGAGAGGGTGGACAGCACCACAGTGCCGGAGTCCGCCGAGGTCACGAAGAACACAAAGCTGATGAACACCGTGACCCCGATCACCGTCTTGCTCCACGGGTAGGTTTCCAGCAGCAGGTAGAGGCTCATCGATGGGTCATCGATCGCCGACTGGCCCAGTGCGGCCATGCCATGGTTGAGCACCTGATCGATGGCGCTGTTACCGAAGATCGACATCCACGCCAGGGTGAAGCCCAGCGGAATCAGCAGCACGCCAAACACGAATTCGCGGATGGTGCGGCCACGGGAAATGCGCGCGATAAACAGGCCCACGAACGGCGACCATGCGATCCACCAGGCCCAGTAGAACACCGTCCAGCCGCCCAGCCAGTCGCTCGGCTTGTTGTAGGCGTACACATCAAAACTCTTGGTGGGCAGCGCCCCCAGATAGTCACCGATGTTCTGGATCAAGGTGTTGAGCAGGTGCTGGGTAGGCCCGGCGAACAACACGAACAGCAGCAGCGCACAGGCCAGCAGCATGTTGATGTCGGACATCACCCGCACGCCCTTGTCGACGCCGGCCACGGCCACGATGATCGCCGCGCCCATCATCAGGGTGATCAGGCCCACCTGGATCCACTGGGTATGGGCAATGCCAAACAGGTAGTCCAGGCCAGAGTTGAGGTGCAGTACGCCAAAGCCCATGTCGGCGCCCAGGCCGAACACCGTGGCAATGATGCCAAAGCCATCCACGGCGTAACCGATAGGGCCATTGATGCGCTTGCCGATCAGCGGGTACAGCGCCGAGCGCAACGCCAGCGGCAGGTTATGCCGGTAGGCGAAATACGCCAGGGCCATGCCGACAAACGCGAACACGCCCCAGCCGTGCAGGCCCCAGTGCAGGAACAACACCTGCATGGCCTGGCGCGCCGCATCGGCGTTCATTGCTTCGCCCTGGGGCGGCTGCACCAAGTGCGTCAACGGCTCCGAGACGCAAAAGAAAAACAGCGTGATGCTGATCCCGGCGGCGAACAACATGCCGGCCCAGGACAGGTAACTGAATTCGGGCTCGTCGTGGTCGGCACCGAGTTTTATCTTGCCGTAGCCCGATAGCGCGGTGACCACCACGAAGACCAGATACAGCGTCATCGCCAGCATGTAGTACCAGCCGACCGTGTTGGCCGCCCAGTTTTGCGCCGCCAGCAGCCAGGCACCGGCCTGTTGCGGGATAGCGATGACCGTGATGCCGAACAGCAGGATGACGGTGGCGGCAAAGTAGAAAACGGGCGCATTCATGCGCACCATGCCGCTGGAAGGGGTGGACGATGCACTCATGAACGATGCACCTCAAGGTTGCGGGATATGGCTGTAAAAAACGGACTCAGCAAAGGTAAGCCTCCTGTTGTGAGCGGGCAGCGAACCACCGGTTTAACTTGAACGAACGTTCAAGTTAAACATGAATAGGCGGTCTTGGACTAATCGCAGGGCTGAGTGGTAGGTGTTTCCTACACTAGCTCAGGGATTGGTATGACGCGTGGAGGAGGCGAATCGTTCAGCAACCCGACGGTGAAATACATACGAAATGTGGGAGCTGGCTTGCCTGCGATAGCGCTGGGTCAGCCACCCATCTGTTGACTGATACACCGCTATCGCAGGCAAGCCAGCTCCCACACTGACCGGCGTTTGGCTCAGGTATTACTTCTGCGCCCCATCATCATGCTGCAAGTTCGCCTGGGTGATATTCGCCCCGGCCGGCACGCTGCGGGTCAGCCACACATTGCCGCCGATGGTCGAACCCTGGCCAATGGTGATCCGCCCCAGGATCGTCGCCCCGGCGTAAATCACCACATCATCTTCAACAATAGGGTGACGCGGGTGGCCTTTCTGCAATTGCCCATCTTCATCCGCCGGAAAGCGTTTGGCGCCCAGTGTCACGGCCTGGTAGATGCGCACCCGCTCGCCGATGATCGCGGTCTCGCCAATCACCACGCCTGTGCCGTGGTCGATAAAGAAACTCGGGCCGATCTGTGCGCCGGGGTGGATATCAATGCCGGTGGCCGAGTGGGCGATTTCCGCACTGATCCGCGCCAGCAACGGCAGGCCGGCGCGGTACAGGTGGTGGGCCAGGCGGTGGTGGATCACCGCCAGGATGCCCGGGTAGCACAACAGCACCTCATCCACACTGCGTGCGGCCGGGTCGCCGTGGTAGGCGGCCAGTACGTCGGTGTCCAGCAGGCTGCGCAAGGATGGCAACGCCAGGGCGAAATCCTGGATCAGGCGAATGGCGTGGGCGTTGACTTCGCTGTCGTCCTCACCGCTCTGGCGCGCGGCATAGCGCAACTCCAGGCGCGCCTGGGCGAGCAAGGCGTTGAGCGCGACGTCGAGGGTATGGCCCACGTAGAAGTCTTCGCTTTCTTCGCGCAGGTCCGCCGGGCCCAGGCGCATCGGAAACAGGGCGCCGCACAAGGCCTCAAGAATCTGTGCCACCGCCTCGCGGGACGGCAACTCGCGGCCACCATGCTCGCCACTCAAGCGCCCATTGCGCGTTCGCCACTGGTCGCGGGCGCCGCGCAGTTGGCTGACGATGGTCTGCAATTGCCAATGACTGGAACGCTCACTCACGGTATTCACTCCTGACGAAATGGCCATCACTTTACGGTATGCACCCAGGCAGCTCTTAAGAACCAATGGTGTGAGCATAAGAACATTTCGTCATAAGCGATTGACGGTTGCCCGATGAAAAGTGCCTGCCTATAGTCCCCCAATCACTCAGCCACCGTGCGTAACCATGATCAAACAACAGCTCGACCGTTTTAACCGTCTGGAACTACTGGGCAGTGCCACGGCCCTGGAAAAACTCGAGCGGCTGTCGGCTTGGCTGGGCAGGGACATCTACGTCAAACGCGATGACACCACGCCGCTGGCCATGGGCGGCAACAAGCTGCGCAAACTCGAATACCTGGCCGCCGACGCCATCGCCCAGGGCGCCGACACCCTGGTCACCGCCGGCGCGATCCAGTCCAACCATGTTCGCCAGACCGCCGCGCTCGCCGCCAGGCTTGGCCTGGGCTGTGTTGCCCTGCTGGAAAACCCTACCGGCACCGACGACCCCAACTACCTGGGCAACGGCAATCGCCTGCTGCTGGAGCTGTTCGACGCCAAAGTGGAGTTGGTGGAAAACCTCGACAACGCCGACGACCAACTCAACGCCCTCGCCGACCGCCTGCGCAGTAACGGCAAGAAGCCGTACCTGGTGCCTATCGGCGGTTCCAATGCACTCGGCGCGCTGGGCTACGTGCGCGCCGGGCTGGAGTTGGCCGCGCAGATTGAAGACAGCGGCATTCAATTCGCCGCCGTGGTGCTCGCCTCTGGCAGTGCGGGTACCCACAGCGGCCTGGCCCTGGCCTTGAGCGAAGCACTGCCGCAGCTGCCAGTGATCGGCATCACGGTGTCGCGCTCCGAGCAAGCGCAATTCCCGAAAGTGCAGGGCCTGGCCGAACGCACTGCCGAGTTGCTCGGTGTGGCTATCCCCGACGCCTTCAAGGTCACCCTGTGGGACGAGTATTTCGGGCCGCGGTATGGCGAGCCAAACGCTGGCACCCTCTCGGCGATCAAACTTTTGGCCAGCCAGGAAGGTCTGTTGCTGGACCCGGTGTATACCGGCAAGGCCATGGCCGGTTTGCTCGACGGCATCGGGCGCCAGCGCTTTGAAGAGGGGCCGATCATTTTCCTGCATACCGGTGGCGCGCCGGCATTGTTTGCCTATGACTCAGTATTCAACTGATTGAATACTGTCGATGTGGGAGCTGTACATATTTCTAAAAAGAATATGAAATGGTATTTTTATTATTTTCAAGACTTAAAAACCCACCTTATCATCGCGCCGAAGGCGAAGACGCGCTTCGCGCTTTAGGGCAGGATACGACTACCGCGTCACCTGCTTCGCTCACCATAAAAAACACAGGGGCTCTCCATGAC
Source organism: Pseudomonas sp. NFPP02 (assembly GCF_900119355.1). Classification (NCBI taxonomy): domain Bacteria; kingdom Pseudomonadati; phylum Pseudomonadota; class Gammaproteobacteria; order Pseudomonadales; family Pseudomonadaceae; genus Pseudomonas; species Pseudomonas sp. NFPP02. The sequence continues at coordinate 138,630 of NZ_FPJI01000002.1, read as the reverse complement.
TATTTCTGCATTTCGTCGCACGCTGTTGGTTGGCACTTTGGGCCTCGCGCTTGGCGCTGGCTGGTTGGGCCAGGCGGTTGCCGGCGAGCAATTGAACACCATCAAGAAGGCCGGCGAGATCAAGATCGGCCTGGAAGGCACCTACCCGCCGTTCAGCTTTGTCGATGAAAGCGGCAAGCTCAGCGGTTTCGAAGTGGAACTGTCCGAGGCGCTGGCCAAGGAGCTGGGTGTCAAGGTCAAGCTGCAAGCCACCCCTTGGGACGGCATCCTCGCCGCCCTGGAATCCAAGCGCCTGGACGCCGTGGTCAACCAGGTGACCATCTCCGAAGAGCGCAAGAAAAAGTACGATTTCTCCAAGCCTTACACCGTGTCCGGCATCCAGGCGCTGGTGCTGAAAAAGAACGTCGACTCGATCAAGAAAGCCGACGACCTGGCCGGCAAGAAAGTCGGTGTGGGCCTGGGCACCAACTACGAACAATGGCTCAAGGACAACCAACCAAAAGCCATTATCAAGACCTACAACGACGACCCGACCAAGTTCCAGGACCTGCGCATCGGCCGTATCGACGCCATCCTGATCGACCGCCTGGCCGCCCTGGAATACGCCAAGAAAGCCCCCGACACCGCCGCTGCCGGCGACGCCTTCTCCCGTCAGGAATCCGGTATCGCCCTGCGCAAAGGTGAGCCCGAGCTGCTCGATGCGGTGAACAAGGCTCTGGACAAACTGCGCGCCGACGGCACGTTGAAGACGCTGTCCGAGAAGTACTTCAACGCTGACGTCACGCAATAATGGAAGCAGGTTTCCAACTCGCGCTGGACTCCGCGCCCTTTCTGCTCAAGGGCGCGTACTACACGGTAATCCTCAGCCTGGGCGGGATGTTTTTCGGCCTGCTGCTGGGCTTCGGCCTGGCCTTGATGCGCCTCTCGCGCTTCAAGTTCTTGAGCTGGACCGCCCGGGTCTACGTGTCGTTCTTTCGCGGCACGCCGTTACTGGTGCAGCTGTTCCTGATCTACTACGGCTTGCCACAAGTGGGCATCGAGCTGGACCCGATCCCGGCCGCCATGATCGGCTTTTCGCTGAACATGGCTGCCTATGCGTGTGAAATCCTGCGGGCCGCCATCGCCTCCATCGAGCGTGGCCAGTGGGAAGCTGCTGCCAGTATCGGTATGACCCGTGCGCAGACGTTGCGCAGGGCCATCCTGCCCCAGGCGATGCGCACGGCGTTGCCGCCTTTGGGCAACAGCTTTATTTCACTGGTCAAGGACACGGCGCTGGCCGCCACCATCCAGGTGCCCGAGCTGTTCCGCCAGGCCCAACTGGTGTCGGCACGTACCTTCGAAATTTTCACCATGTATCTGTCCGCGGCCCTGATCTACTGGATCCTGGCGAGCATCCTGGCGCATCTGCAAAATCGTCTGGAAGACCGGGTCAACCGGCATGACCTGGAGTCTTGAAGCATGATCGTGGTTGAAAAACTGACCAAGCAATTCAACGGCCAGGTGGTGCTCAACGGCATCGACCTGGAGGTCAAGGAAGGCGAAGTGGTCGCCATCATCGGCCCCAGCGGTTCGGGCAAGACCACCTTCCTGCGCTGCCTGAACTTCCTCGAAGAACCCACCAGCGGCCGTATCAAGGTGGGTGACATCGAGATCGACAGCAGCAGGCCGCTCAACCAGCAACAGGGCCTGGTGCGGCGCCTGCGCCAGCATGTGGGCTTTGTGTTCCAGAACTTCAACCTGTTTCCCCACCGCACCGCGCTGGAAAACGTCATCGAAGGCCCGATTGTGGTCAAGAAGATGCCACGGGAAGCGGCGGCCGAACTGGGGCGCAAGCTGTTGGCCAGGGTCGGCCTGGCGGGCAAAGAAGCGTCGTACCCACGGCGGCTGTCCGGCGGCCAGCAACAGCGTGTGGCGATTGCTCGCGCATTGGCCATGGAGCCGGAGGTGATCCTGTTCGACGAACCCACCTCGGCCCTCGACCCGGAACTGGTGGGCGAAGTCCTGGCGACCATTCGCAGCCTGGCCGAAGAAAACCGCACCATGGTCATCGTCACCCACGAGATGAGCTTTGCCCGTGATGTGGCCAACCGGGTGATCTTTTTCGACAAGGGCGTGATCGTCGAACAGGGCGAAGCCAAGGCGCTGTTTGCCAACCCCAGGGAAGAACGTACCAAGCAGTTCCTGAGCAAATTCCTCGCCCACTGACGCCTCCCAGTGTAGGAGCGAGCTTGCTCGCGAAGAACGTTAACGATAACGCGGTGAATCAGATTGACCGAGTTGCCTGGGCGTTCTTCGCGAGCAAGCTCGCTCCTACAACGGGTTGCAGGTTGAGCGTGTAAAAGCCCCCGTCGCAAGCGCCTTAAAATCCCCCTCCCCGTCAGACCCGTCTGAATCTCGCCAAACCCGCCGTTTAGCCCTTTGCCTCCATTGACGCTCCTTGGCCAACCCTCTTATCTAGCGCCTTGAGGATTGGATCCTATCCCGGCTACTGACTGAATCGTGCCTTTCGAACCCCCTTGCGCCTGTGCGTCCAGGTTTCGGAACGATTGCTGCTGGCTGCATCAAGGAGATTACTTATGACACACACTCAAACCCCGGCCACGCTCAGTGCCCCAAGGCTTCCCCAGGCTATTGGAAACGGCATCAGCGCCCTGGCCTCCGCCCACTTGCAGGTCGATATTTCACCCTACCCGAGCATGGAAGAAGGCGACCTGATCGAACTGTTCTGGAACAACTGCTTCGCCGCCTCGCGCAAGGTGACGGCCTGCAGGATCGGCACGTGTACCCACTTATGCGTACCGCAGAGCTTTGTGCAGGACGGACCGGCACGCGTCCATTACCAGGTCTTGCAGATCGGCCATGGCCCGATGCGCTCGGCGGTGACGCTGGTGCGGGTCAAGACCAGCTATCCGGGCGGTCAGCCTTCGCCGCGCCTGAACCCTGAATGCGACACTGAAAACCAGAATCTGGCGCCCGTGAACTTGCCCGAGACGATTCGCCGCCACGGCGTCAACAGCAGCCAGGTAAGGCGCGGCATTCCGCTGACCATCGAGCCTTACCTGAACATGAGCACGGGCGATGCCATTACGTTGCGCTGGGGCGATGTACGCTTGGACCTGCCCCGCATCCAAGCCAACAGCGTCGGCCTGGCGGTGCAGGTGTGGGTGCCGCCCCACGTGATTGTCGAAGCCGGCGACGACTGCCGGTTGGAAGTCACCTACTGCATTCTCGACCGCGTGGGTAACAACTCCCGCTGGGCGCCCGCCCGCACGCTGCGCATCGCCGCCTGCACACCGCCCCGCCCTGCCTCGCCCGCACCGGGCTATCAACCGCGTCGCTTCGGTTCACCCTGTGAACCGGGGTGACAGCCCTTCTATGCATATTCCTAAAAGTTAGTTTATTTAAATAATTAATACGCTTAGGGTATATGCACCGGACCACCGGACATTCCTGATTTTTCTGTTTATTTCATTGAGTGCGAGGTCGGTATGGTCAGAATTACCCCGGTGCGCAACGCCAGGGCATTGCGTGCAGCCAAGGAGCGGCGCTGATGTCTAACTTGGCTCTAACACCCCCCCAGAGTGATCTGGACGTAGCCCCCCTGCTGTTGCCCGCCACGGTGTTGCGCAACGACGCCCAGGCACTGAGTGCAGCCCACGAACTGGCCCAGGCTGCACGCCTGCACGCCGCCCAGCGCGACCAGCAACGCAAACTGCCCTGGGCGCAGCTCGAACAGTTCACCCGCAGCGGCTTGGGCAGTATTTCCATTCCCCGTGAATACGGCGGCCCACAGGTGTCGTTTGTGACCCTGGCCGAAGTCTTCGCGATCATCAGCGCAGCCGACCCGGCACTCGGGCAGATCCCGCAGAACCATTTCGGCATCTTGCACGTATTGCAGGGCACCGCGACCGAGCGTCAGAAAAAGCAGCTGTTCCAGAGCGTGCTCGACGGCTGGCGCATCGGCAACGGCGGCCCGGAACGCGGCACCAAAAATACCCTGGAGCTCAAGGCACGCCTTACGGCCGAAGGTGATGGGTACGTGGTCAGCGGCCAGAAGTTCTACTCCACCGGCGCACTGTTTGCTCACTGGGTCGCGATAAAAGCGTTGAACGATGACGGCAAGCAAGTCATGGCCTTTGTGCGGCGCGGCAGCGAGGGTCTGCGCATCGTCGATGACTGGTCGGGCTTTGGCCAACGCACCACCGCCAGCGGCACCGTTTTGCTTGACCGCGTGGCGGTGGAGCCGGAACTGGTCATCGACAACTGGCGCCTGGGCGAAAGCCCGAATATCCAGGGGGCCGTGTCGCAACTGATCCAGGCCGCTATCGACGCCGGCATCGCCCGTGGCGCCCTCGACGATGCCATCGCCTTCGTGCGTGAGCGTTCGCGCCCGTGGATCGACGCCAAGGTCAAACGGGCCAGCGACGACCTGTATGTGATCGCTGATATCGGCAAGTTGAAGATCGAACTGCACGCCGCCGAAGCCCTGCTGCGCAAGGCCGGCCAGGTGCTTGACCAGGTCAGCGCCGCGCCGATCACCGCGCAGTCCGCCGCCCACGCCTCGATTGCCGTGGCCGAGGCCAAGGTGCTGACCACCGAAGTGGCGTTACAAGTCACCGAGAAGCTCTTTGAACTGGCCGGCAGCCGCGCCACCCTGGCCGAATTCAACCTTGACCGTCACTGGCGCAACGCCCGGGTGCACACCCTGCACGACCCGGTGCGCTGGAAGTACCACGCCATCGGCGCCTATCGGCTCAACGGCACCTTGCCGGCTCGTCATTCCTGGATTTAACCAACCAGAACACTTTTCCACGAGCTTCTGGAGAAACTCATGACCCTTTCTCACCCCGTCGCGGTCATCACCAGCGACGAACAAGCGCTTATTGTCGCCAGCGATCTTGCTGAAGACTTGCGCCGCGACAGCGCCCAGCGCGACCGCGAACGCCGCCTGCCATTGCCCGAACTGGACGTGTTTTCCCGCTCTGGCCTGTGGGGCATCAGCGTGCCCAAGGCCTACGGTGGCGCGGGCGTGTCCAACGTCACCCTGGCCAAGGTCATCGCACTGATCGCCCAGGCCGATGGCTCGTTGGGCCAGATTCCGCAAAACCATTTCTATGCCCTCGAAGTACTGCGCGTGAACGGCAGCCCCGAACAGCAGCAACGCCTGTACGCCGAGGTGTTGGCCGGCCAACGCTTTGGCAACGCCTTGGCGGAGCTGGGCACCAAGACCGCCCACGACCGCATTACCAGCCTCACCCGCGACGGCGACGGTTTTCGCATCAACGGGCGCAAGTTCTACGCCACCGGCGCGATCTACGCCCAGCGCATCCCCACTTCGGTGGTGGATGCAAATGGCGTGCAGCAACTGGCCTTCGTACCGCGTGACAGCGAGGGACTGACGGTGATCGACGACTGGAGCGGCTTCGGCCAGCGCACTACCGGCAGCGGCTCGGTAGTGTTCGACAACGTGTGGGTCGCGGCGCAAGACGTGGTGCCGTTCCAGAGCGCTTTCGAACGCCCGACCACCGTCGGCCCGCTGGCGCAGATCCTCCACGCAGCCATCGACACCGGCATCGCCCGCGCGGCCTTTGAGGACGCCTTGCATTTTGTGCGCACCAAGACCCGCCCATGGATCGACGCCGACAACGACAAGGCCACCGAAGACCCGCTGACACTCAAGAGCTTCGGCCACCTGAGCAGCCGCTTGCACGCCACCGAAGCCTTGCTGGAGCGCGCAGGTGAATTCCTCGACCGCGCCCAGGCCGACAGCAATGCCCAGACCGTCGCCGCAGCCTCCATCGCCGTTGCCGAAGTACGCGCCCTGAGCACCGAAATCTCCCTGGCGGCCGGCAGCACCCTGTTCGAACTGGCTGGCAGCCAGGCGACCCTGGCCGAACACGGCCTGGACCGCCACTGGCGCAACGCCCGGGTGCACACCCTGCACGACCCGGTGCGTTGGAAATACCATGCGGTCGGCAACTACTACCTCAACGATGAAAACCCGCCGCTGCGGGGGACCATCTGATGAGCAAAAAGAAAATCCTGCTCAATGCCTTCAACATGAACTGCATCGGGCACATCAATCACGGTTTGTGGGCTCATCCACGAGACAACTCGACCGAGTACAAGACCCTCGAATACTGGACTGAACTGGCGAAGATCCTTGAACGCGGGTTGTTCGACGGTTTGTTCATCGCTGATATCGTCGGCGTGTATGACGTCTATCAGGACTCCATTGACGTGCCCCTCAAGGAGTCGATCCAACTACCGGTCAACGACCCGCTGCTGCTGGTGTCGGCCATGGCCGCCGTCACCCAGCACCTTGGCTTCGGCCTCACCGCCAACCTCACCTATGAGCCGCCGTACCTGTTCGCCCGGCGCATGTCGACGCTGGATCACCTGAGCCGTGGCCGGGTGGGTTGGAACATTGTCACCGGCTACCTCGACAGCGCCGCCAAGGCCATGGGCCTTACCGAACAGGTCGAGCATGACCGGCGCTACGACCAGGCCGATGAATACCTGCAGGTGTTGTACAAGCTCTGGGAAGGCAGCTGGGAAGACGACGCGGTGCGTAACGATCGCCAAGCGCGGGTGTATGCGCAACCGGGCAAGGTGCACAAGGTAGAGCACCACGGCGAGTTCTATCAGGTGGAGGGTTACCACCTGTGCGAGCCCTCGCCGCAGCGCACGCCGGTGCTGTTCCAGGCCGGCAGTTCCGAGCGCGGCTTGCTGTTCGCCGGGCGGCATGCCGAGTGCGTGTTTATCAGCGGGCAGAATAAGGCCGCGACCAAGCGCCAGGTGGACAAGGTGCGCGCCAGCGCAGTGGAGGCTGGGCGCAACCCGGACGACATCAAGGTGTTCATGGGCCTGAACGTCATCGTTGGCGCCACTGAAGCGTTGGCCTGGAACAAGCACGCCGAGTACCTCAGCTACGCCAGCGCGGAAGCCGGCGTGGCGCACTTCTCGGCCTCGACCGGGATTGATTTTGCCCAGTACGCGTTGGACGAACCCATCCAGTACGTCAAAAGCAACGCGATCCAGTCGGCCACCCAGAACCTGCAGAACAACGACTGGACCCGGCGCAAATTGCTTGAACAGCACGCCTTGGGCGGGCGCTATATCACCCTGGTGGGCTCGCCTGAACAGGTGGCCGATGAGCTGGAATCCTGGATCAGCGAAACCGGGCTGGATGGTTTCAACCTGACGCGCATTGTGACGCCGGAGAGCTATGTGGATTTCATTGAGCTGGTGATACCGGAGCTACAACGACGGGGCTCGTACAAGACGGAATATGCGCAGGGAACGCTGCGGGAAAAAGTCTTCCACGACACGGCTCGCTTACCCAGCCAACACACCGGCTCTACCTACCGCCACATTGTTTGATCGTTCCCACGCTCCGCGTGGGAATGCCTCTTGGACGCTCTGCGTTCGCTTGTGGGACGCGGAGCGTCCCTGGCTGCATTACCACGCGGAGCGTGGGAACGATCTCGCTACCTAAGACCTTATGACTGGAAAACCATTATGAAAAAGACATTCCTAAACCACCCAGTCAAAGCACTGGCCCTGGCCTTCGGCTTATTCAGCTCGGCGGTATTTGCCGCCGACGCCCCGTTGAAAATCGGCACCACCGCTGCCTTCGCCATTCCGCTGGAAGCCGCCGTAGAAGAGGCCGGCAAGCAGGGCCTAAAGGTCGAACTGGTGGAGTTCACCGACTGGATCGCGCCCAACGTCAGCCTCGCCGCCGGCGATATCGACGTGAACTACTTTCAGCACATCCCCTTCCTTGAAAACGCCAAGGCCGCCGCCGGGTTTGACCTGGTGCCGTATGCGCCAGGCATCATCAATAACGTCGGGCTGTATTCGAAAAAGTACAAAAACTTCAACGAACTGCCCGCAGGCGCCAGCGTGGCGATTGCCAACGACCCGATCAACAGCGGTCGCGGCCTGCAACTGCTGGCCAAGGCCGGGCTGATCACCCTCAAGCCGGGCGTGGGCTACAAAGCCACCGAAGAAGACATCGTCGCCAACCCGAAAAACATCAAGATCCTGCAAGTGGAAGCGGTGCAACTGGTGCGCGCCTATGACGACGCCGATCTGGTGCAGGGCTACCCGGCGTACATCCGCCTGTCCAAGACCTTCGATGCCGAGTCGGCGCTGCTGTTCGACGGCCTCGATCATCCGGAATACGTGATTCAGTTCGTCATCCAGCCCAAGAGCAAAACCGACCCACGGGTGATCAAGTTCGTCGATATCTACCAGCACTCGCCAGTGGTGCGTGCGGCTTTGGACAAGTCCCTCGGCAAGCTCTACCAGGTCGGCTGGGAAGCTAAACCATGAGTGCCGCCAACGCCCGATTGCACGATCTGGCCCCTGCGCCCAGCCACGCCGAACAGACTGAACTGCACCCGGACTTGAACCGCGCCCATGTGCGGTTCATCAACCTGGGCAAAACCTATGACGGCACGGTGCACGCGCTGCAGGGCATTGACCTGGCGATCCAGCGTGGCGAAGTGTTCGGCATCATCGGCCGCAGCGGGGCCGGCAAGTCATCGCTGATCCGCACCATAAACCGCCTGGAACAACCCAGCAGCGGGCGTGTGCTGATCGACCAGGTGGACATCGGCAGCTTCGATGAAGACCACCTGGTGGCGCTGCGGCGACGCATCGGCATGATCTTCCAGCACTTCAACCTGATGTCGGCCAAGACCGTGTGGCAGAACGTCGAGTTGCCGCTCAAGGTCGCCGGTGTACCCCAGGCACAACGCGCGCGAAAGGTGCATGAACTGCTGGAGCTGGTAGGCCTGCAAGACAAACACAAGGCGTACCCGGCGCAGCTGTCCGGCGGGCAGAAGCAGCGTGTCGGCATCGCCCGCGCGCTAGTGCACGACCCCGAGATTCTGCTGTGCGACGAAGCCACCTCGGCCCTCGACCCGGAAACCACCCAGTCGATCCTCGGCCTGCTGCGCGAGATCAACCAGCGCCTTGGCCTGACCATCGTGCTGATCACCCATGAGATGGCGGTGATCCGCGACATCTGCGACCGCGTGGTGGTGCTGGAGCACGGGCGTATCGTCGAGCAAGGCCCGGTGTGGCAGGTGTTTGGCGATCCGCAACATGAGGTCAGCAAGACCCTGCTCGCACCGCTGCAACACGGCTTGCCGCCAGAGTTGCAAAGCCGCCTGCAACCCACGCCAGCCTCGCCCGACGCCGCACTGGTACTGCGTCTGCAGTTCACCGGCAGCGACACCCTGGAGCCAGACCTCGCGGCACTGTTCAGTGCCCTCGGCGGCCGTGTGCGTTTACTGCAAGGCGGCGTGGAACGCATCCAGGGGCATGCCTTGGGGCAACTGCTGCTGGCGGTGAATGGATCGCCGCACAACGCCGAAGAACTGCGCAAACGCGCGGCCAATTGGGCACAACAGGTGGAGGTGCTGGGCTATGTGGTTTGATCGTTTAGTGCAGGGCGCCATCGACACCTTGTTGATGGTGGGGGTGTCGTCGCTGATCGCGCTGCTGGTGGGCATTCCGCTGGCGGTCTTCCTGGTCACCAGCGACAAGGGCGGCATCTACCAGGCACCGGCCCTTAACCGCGTGCTGGGAGCGTTCGTGAATCTGTTCCGCTCCATTCCGTTTCTGATCCTGATGGTGGCGCTCATCCCGTTCACGCGCCTGATCGTCGGCACCACCTATGGCGTCTGGGCGGCAGTGGTACCGCTGACCATCGCCGCCACGCCGTTCTTTGCACGCATCGCTGAAGTGAGCTTGCGCGAGGTCGACCATGGCCTGATCGAAGCCGCGCAGGCCATGGGTTGCCGTCGCTGGCACATCATCTGGCATGTGCTGTTGCCAGAGGCGTTACCCGGCATCGTCGGCGGCTTCACCATCACCCTGGTGACCATGATCAACTCATCAGCCATGGCCGGGGCGATCGGCGCCGGTGGCCTGGGCGATATTGCCTACCGCTATGGCTACCAGCGCTTCGATACGCAGATCATGCTCACGGTGATTGTGCTGCTGGTGGTGCTGGTAGCGGTGATCCAGCTGAGCGGGGACCGATTGGCGCGGGTATTGAACAAGCGCTGACGTCACGGGCACTCATCCAGTTGGGCAACGCTGGCACGGGGCACGAAGGTGATGGTTTTTTCCTTGGCCTGCCAGGGCCGCACGATGTAGCTGCCATCCGAGTCGGCCATCACTCGCAGTTTTACGCTGCGCTTGGGGTTGTCGGTGTCTACCAGCGCGCCGGGGACCTTGGCCTCTGCCGCCCAGGTCATCAACGTACAAACGCGCCCTCCCGAGGCGGAGCCTTGCAGCGGCAGGCCACCCAACTTGGCCCCGCTCGCCGGGATCAGCCCGAGTAAAACGATGAGCGCAAAGGCCACCAATGAGGCGAACGCCACCGGGTTTTTCTGGACGCGCATGCGCACCACCAAGCAGGCGGCGCTCCCCTGGATCAGGAACAGCACGGCCATTTCGGCGGCCATGAACGGCGCAAAGAACACGGCGCTGTCGGAGTACTCGCTGAAGGCGCGGGAGACCGGCACCGTCACCATCAGAATGACCACCATTTGAACGACCCCGGCGCCAGCACTGGCCAGCCAGAACTCGCCGGACAACTCACGCAGGGCAACATCGGCGGGACGCGCACGAATGATGATGCCGACATAGGCCACTATCGCCGCCATGAATGCGACGATCCAGCTGAAGGTCAGCCAAAACCCACTTTCGGCGTTCACAGACAGGTATACAGCGGACATCCAGAAAACACCCATTACGACCAGACTGACAGTCCAATGCCCCAATAAGCGCCTATGCTGGGCCGTCTCTTGCGGCGACTGCGGGCGGAGATTGAGTTGATCACTCAGGCGCACACCGGTGCCGTTCAGGCGCGTGAACAAGATGAACGTGGGCACCAGGATCGATGCACCCATCATGCCGATCACAAATACCAACATGGCGAACATAGCCGGCAAGGCAGTGAACGCCGACGCCGACAGGATACTCAGCGGCACCTTTTCCACCTGGATGTACTGGTACAGGTACAGGCCCGCCACCGAGAGAACCCCCACCGTCAGCGGCCAGGCACGCTCATTGAGCCACAACAGGCCATTGCTCAATCTTGTGGCGTATTGGTCGACCTTGTTCGCTGCGGTGTCGCTGCCAACGGGTGAACGTTTTTCCTCTTCCATGGATGTGTAGCCCTCTGCAAATGAGGGCCGAATCTTACCCACAATTTCCTGTGGAGGTCTGTCGGATGCGCGCACTGCGACCGCCGTGAAGCGCCCTACAGCGGATACACGGTTTTCAACTGATGAATGGGCCGGGGTATAGTCCCCGTACCTCAGCCGCAGCCGTGCGCCATGCCATGAAACTTGCTCCCGACGACCTCAACCAGATCACCTCCACCACCCTGGGCCACTACAACAAGGTGGCCGAAGACTTCCGTGAAGGCACCCGCGATCACGATGTGAGCCAGAACATCGACGCGCTGCTGCGGCATATCCAGGGCACGCCGCCGTTCACTGTGCTGGATTTCGGCTGTGGGCCAGGGCGGGATTTGCAGACGTTTACGCGCATGGGACATATCGCCGTGGGCCTGGATGGCTCCGAGCGTTTTGCGCAGATGGCCCGCGAAGACAGCGGCTGTGAGGTGCTGCAGCAGGACTTTCTCAAGCTGGACCTGCCCGCCGAACGCTTCGATGGGGTGTTTGCCAATGCGGTGCTGTTTCATATTCCCAAGCAGGAGTTGCCCCGAGTGCTCAAAGAGCTGCACGGCGCGTTGAAGCCTGGGGGCGTGCTGTTCAGCTCCAACCCTCGGGGTGAGAACCAAGAGGGCTGGAATGGGCCGCGGTATGGCTCTTATCACGACCTGCAGGCGTGGCAGGCCTTGCTGACCGCGGCAGGGTTTGAAGAGTTGGAGCATTACTACCGGCCAGCCGGGTTGCCGCGGGAACAGCAGCCTTGGTTGGCGAGTGTGTGGCGTAAACTTTAGTACTGCATCGCCTGTACCTGCCTCATCGCAGGCAAGCCAGCTCCCACCTTTGGAATGCATTCCCCTGTGGGAGCGGGCTTGCCCGCGATGGCGCCGTAACGGGCAGCGTTATTTCACCTGATACACCACCGGCTCCTCCCCCTCCACAAGCACCGTCACACTGCGCCCGGCATACCCCTGTTTTTCCACCGCCGAGAAATTCGCCACCAGCCGCGTCCCATCGGCGAAGGTGGTTTGCTGCAGCTGTTTGTCCACCGTCAGCCAACGGAAACCAGTCATTTCCTGGGTCGCCAAGCGCTGGTGCAACGGCCGGAAGAAGCGGTCCTGGCGCTGAATAATCGGCAGCCGCGCCTTGAGCGTCGCAGCACTGAGGTGGTACAGCGGCGGCACGTTGTAGAGCAGTTGGGTCAGTTCATTGTCGCCCTGCACATTGCTCAGTTTGAGGCTGTCGAACAGCCAATGATGGGTGGTGATCACCGAGCCGTGGAACACCGCCTGATACAACGGCAGGCGCATCGTCGGTTCGAAATACAGCGTGCGAAACGGCTCCTTCAACGGCACCGATTTGAAGAACACCGCCGGTTGCTCCGTGGGGTACCAGTTGCCTACGAAGTACGGCGACTGCGGGTCATGGGTCATCTCGCGGTCACCCCAGCCGATCACCGGGGTCTGCATGCCGTGGGCAAACAGGATGCCCTGGGCGGTGATCGCGTTGCCGTCTTCGGAGCCTGTGACCAGCTTCGGCACGGTGTTGATCCAGCGGGAGGCGTCGATATTGCCTTCGGCGTTTTGTGCCTGGGTCATGCTGGCGTTGCTGCGATAGCTGTCGAACAGCATGCTGGTGGCGTAAGCATCGAGAAACCAGGCATTGAAGCCAGCCTTGGCGTGTACCGCCTTCACCCGCGCCTCCAGCAGCGGCCGGACACACCGCGGGTCGGTGTAATGGCCGGACTTCTGGAAACCGGTTTTCAGCTTGCCGTCTTTCAACACGATCGCGCAGTCGCGATAGGCCTTGGCGCCCAAGTGAGCAGTGGTCCAATCGGGGTTTTCGGTGGCGGACAGGGCCGTTTCATAGGAGTCGTAAGGCGCCATCAGAAAACCGGCTTCCACCCCCGCGCGAATCGCTTCGGGATGCCAGAGGCCACCCTCCCAACCTTCGCCCAAGGTCAGCAGAAGACGCTGCAGCCCGGCGTCGCGCAGGGTTTGAATCGTGCTACTGCCCCAGGTTTGCGGGCTGTCACTCAAGGCCCCCGCAAAGTCCACGGCCAGTTCACTGCGCAGCTCACCATAGCGGGCGGCAAGGCGGGTCATGTCGGGCTCTTCCACCTGCCAGGCCTGCCGGGCCTTGGTGTTGATCGACGCGTTGAGACCGCGCAGCAGCACGGTTTGCTCATAGTGATTCAATGGAGTGGGCTGCGCCAGCAGCTGTGCGCTCTCTTTGTCCATCAGCGTCTTGAGTTCATGGCTGCGCAGCCGTTTGATCAATGTTGGCCAATCACGCACATCGCCCAGAGCCAGCAGGCCGTTGTCCCAGAGGTACACATGGCTGGCGCCCAGCAGCTTCTGGGCTTCGGGTGTTTGCCGCAGCTTGTCCGCCAACGGTTCATAGCGGCCCTGCTCCACCAGCCACTGGCGGTAGCGCTTGGCGCCAGCCAATGGGTCGGCATCGCCCAGGTACAGCCGCAGCGTCATCGGCGCATCAGGCGCCAGCGAGGTGAATTCATGGGCCGCGGAGAGGGCCAGGCCGTTGCCGTCGGCTTGCCATTGCAGGCGGTTGTTGTAGGGGTTGGTCAACAGCCAGTTCAACGTGAAGCCACCGTGATCCACGCCCCACAGCGGCAGGCTCAGGTCCTGGGTGGTATTGAACTCACCCCGCTCCAGCAGAAACGTCTTCCAGATGGCATTGCCGGCAGGCACGTAATGCCCCTCGGCCAAGGGCCAGATCAACCCTCGCCCCATGGCCTCGGCAGGCTGGCGCAGCAGGGCCAGCTCACCGGGCTCGCGGGCGTTGATGGTCAAGGCCAGGTCGCGCTGTTGCAGGCGGGCGGTCAGGCGATAGGCGCCGTTGTCCCATTGCCAAGTGGCTTGATCAGGCGTGTTCTGCAATTGGCTGACGGCATGCGCGGCCACACCGCTGGATGCCTGCACCGAAGTCTGGCCTGCGGGTGTCACGCGCAGCGCCAGGGTGGCGGGGTCGAGTTCGACGCGCCACAAGGCGTTTTCCAGTACGGTGGCGGCGAAGGCAGGCGGTGCAAGGAGCAACGCGCAAAACAGCAAGGTGAAACGCAGGCACTGCATGAGGACCGACCTGGGTTTGAAATGAGGACCAGAGGGTACAACATGCAAGGGTCAGCCAGGACGACGTCGGGATTTTTCAGAAGCTTCACACAGCCTCAGTCAGTTAAGGCTCTTTTGTAGGAGCGAGCTTGCTCGCGAAAAACTCACAGGCGCCGCGCTTACTCAGGAAGCACGCGTTATCGTTGACGTTTTTCGCGAGCAAGCTCGCTCCTACAGAATTAATCCTGTTGTGGCTGATGTTCCTGTTTCGGCTCGCGAATCTTGTACCAGGCCACATACAGCGCCGGCAGAAACAGCAACGTCAGCAACGTCGCAATGATGATCCCGCCGATCATCGCGTAGGCCATCGGCCCCCAGAACACCTCCCGCGCAATCGGGATCATGCCCAGGCTCGCCGCCGCAGCCGTCAGCAGAATCGGTCGACGCCGGTGTTCGGTGGCTTCCACCACCGCATCCCACGGCGTGTAGCCGGCCTCTTCGTACTCGTGGATCTGTGTGACCAGAATCACCGAGTTGCGGATGATGATGCCGATCAGCGCCAGGATCCCCAGGATCGCCACAAAGCCCATGGGCGTGCCCGTGGGAATCAACGCCAGCACCACGCCGATCAGCCCCAGTGGCGCGACGCTGGCTACCAGGAACATCTTCTGCACGCTGTGCAACTGGATCATCAGGAAGGTGGCCATCAGGAACAGCATCAACGGCACCACCTTGGCGATAGGTCCCTGAGCCTTGCCACTTTCTTCCACAGTGCCACCGGTGGCGACTTTATAGCCCACCGGCAAGCCTTCGCTGAATTTCTCGATGGTCGGCGCCAATTGCTTGACCAGGTCGGTCGGCTGCATCTCATCGCGCACCGCGGCCTTGATGGTAATCGTCGGCTTGCGGTCACGACGCCAGACCAGCGGCTGCTCCAGCTCGTAACGCACGGTCGCGAACGCCAGCAGTGGAATCGAGGTGCCGTTGGGCGTGACGATCTGCAGGTTCTGCAAGGTTTCCGGAGTGCCCCGCTCGGCATCTTCGGCGCGGCCGACCACGTTGATCAGGTAGATATCGTCGTGCACCTGAGTCACCGCCGCGCCGCTGACCACGCTGTTCATCAACTGCGCCACGTCTTCCGACGAAAGCCCCAGTTGCCGCGCCTTGTCTTGGGCGATGTCGACGCGCAGCACTTTGCCCGGCTCGTTCCAGTCGTAGATGATCTCGCCCAGGTGGGTGTTCTGATCCAGCAAGGTCGCCAGTTCAATGGCGTGTTTGCGCACCTGGTCGATGTCTTTGCCGGACACGCGGTACTGGATCGGCCGCCCTACCGGCGGGCCCATTTCCAGCGGCTGCACGTAGCTGCCGATACCGACAAAATCATCGCGCAAGCGTTGTTGCAGGCGGGCGATCAGGGCGCCACGCTCTTCCAGGCCCTTGCTCACAATCACCAGTTGCGCGTAGTAGGGGTTTTCCAACTGCTGGTCCAGCGGCAGGTAGAAACGGATCGCGCCCTGGCCGATGTAGGTGCTCCAACGGGCGATATCGGGGTCGTCCTTGATGATCGCTTCGAGGCGGTCTACCGCCTTGCGCGTCTCGTTGATCGAGGCGTTTTGCGGCAGGTTCAGGTCGACGAGGATTTCCGGACGGTCCGACGACGGGAAGAACTGGTTCTGCACAAATTGCATGGAAAACACCGAGGCCACGAACAGCGCCACGGTGATACCAATCGCCCACCAACGGTTGCGCATGGCCCACAGCATGCCGCCATTGAAGGCCCGGCCAATGCGCCCTGGCTCGGCGTTGTGCGGTTTCACATTGGCGCTGAGGATATGCACGCCGATCACCGGCGCAAACAGCACCGCCACCACCCACGACACCAGCATCGCCACGGCAATCACCGCGAACAAGGTAAAGGTGTACTCGCCCGCCGAACTGGCGTTGAGGCCAATCGGCACGAAGCCGGCCACGGTCACCAGCGTGCCGGTGAGCATCGGGAAGGCCGTGGAGGTATAGGCGTATGTCGCCGCCTGTTCCTTGGTTTCGCCTTTTTCCAGGCGCGTGATCATCATCTCCACGGTGATCATCGCGTCATCCACCAGCAGGCCGAGGGCGATGATCAATGCGCCCAGCGACACGCGCTGCATGGTGATGCCGCTGTATTCCATGAACACGAACACCAGCGCCAGCACCAACGGAATCGAGCACGCCACCACCAACCCGGCGCGCATGCCGAGGCTGATAAAGCTCACCACCAACACGATGATCACCGCCTCGAACAACGCGCTGGTAAACCCGCCGACGGCTTCTTCCACCACTTCGGCCTGGTCGGACACCTTGTGCACGCCGACGCCCACCGGCAGGTCGGCGGTCAGCTCGTCCATGCGCCCGTGCAGGGCCTTGCCGAACGACTGGATATTGCCGCCCTTCTGCATGGCGATGGCCAAGCCAATCGCCGGTTTGCCGTTGAAGCGGAACATCGGCCGCGCCGGGTCCACATAGCCACGGCTGATGTCGGCAATATCCGCCAGCCGGTAGAAACGGTCATTGAGGCGCAGGTTGACGTTGGCCAGGTCTTTCTCCGAGGCGAACTGCCCGGAGGTGCGCACCGAAATCCGCTCCGGCCCAGCCTCGATCACCCCGGCCGGCGTTACCGCATTCTGCGATTGCAGGCTTTGCACGACCTGGCGCTGATCAATCCCCAGTGCCGCGAGTTTGCGCGTGGAGAAATTCAGGTAGATCACTTCGTCCTGCTGGCCGATCATTTCGACCTTGCCCAGCCCTGGTACCGAACGGATTTCGGCGCGCACCTGCTCCACGTAATCACGCAGCTGACGCATCGACAGGCCATCGCCGGTAAAGGCATACACCGAGCCGAACACGTCACCGAATTCATCGTTGAACGACGGCCCCTGCAAACCCTGGGGGAAGGTGCCGCGGATATCATCGATCTTCTTGCGAACCTGGTACCAGATCTCCGGGATGGCCTTGGCACTGGTGGTGTCCTTGAGGAACACGAACACCGTGGACTCGCCCGGCCGGGTGTAGCTTTTCACGTAGTCGAGGGAGTCGAGTTCCTCGAGTTTTTTCTCGATGCGGTCGGTGACCTGCTTGAGGGTTTCTTCCTGGGTCGCGCCCGGCCAGCGGGTCTGGATCACCATGGTCTTGATGGTGAACGACGGGTCTTCTTCACGGCCCAGGTTCATGTACGAGAACACGCCCATCAGCAGCGCGACGAACATGAGGTACCAGACGAAGGACTGATGCTTGAGGGCCCAGTCGGATAAGTTGAAGCTCCCTTTCATCGCGGGCTGTCCTCGTCGATTTTGACTTTTTGCCCAGGTTTCAGGCTGTTCACGCCGGCGGTGACAATGTGCTCGCCGGGTTTGACGCTGCCATTGAGCAAGGCGCTGTGAGCATCACGGCTGATAACCGTGACCTCGCGGGGTTGCACGGTCTGGCTCTGGGTGTCGAGCAGCCAGATACGGGTCTTGCCGTCGACTTCCTGCAAGGCGCTCAGGGGCAGTTCGATACGCGGGGCGATGGCGGTGCTCAAAGTCACGCTGATTGCCGTGCCCAGGCGGAACGCCGGCGGGGTTTCGGCCAGGCTCAGGCGTGCGCGACGGGTGCGCGTGGCACTTTGGGCCTGAGGCTCGATCTCACGCACCACGGCAGTGGTGTGCACGCTGGGGTCCAGTTGGCCGGCGACGAGGAACACCACATCGGCAGGCAAGCGTTCAGCCAGGCCGGCGGGCAGGTCGATCACCGCTTCCTTGATGTCCGGACGGGCCAGGGTCACCACTTGCTGGCCGGCGCTGACTACTTGGCCGGCCTCGGCATTCCAGGCGGTGACGATGCCGGCATGGTCGGTGCGCAGTTCTGCGTAGTTGAGCTGATCCTTGGCCTGGTTGACCGAAGCACGGGCCTGGTCGAGGGTCGCCTGGGTGGTTTTCAGGTCGGTCTGGGCCACATCCAGCTGGGCCTGGGCGCCGACGCCACGGTTGAACAGCTCCTGTTGCCGCCGAGCGTTGGCCTGGGCGTTGATGAACTGCGCCTGTACGCGCGCCAGGTCGCCCTGGGCAGCGCGCAATTGGTTCTGCTGGTCGGTGGGGTCAAGCACGGCGAGCAGGGCGCCCTTCTCCACTTCGGCGCCGACATCCACAGCGCGACGGGCGATGCGGCCCGGCACACGGAAACCCAGGTTGCTTTCATAGCGGGCCTGGATGGTGCCGGCGAAACGGCCCAGGTTTTCCTGGTCTTCAGCCTTCACTTCCATGGACAGCACCGGGCGTATGGGTTCGGGCGGCGCCTCTTCCTTGGAGCAGGCCATCAGCAACAGGCTGGCGGCGACAATGAGCGTCAATTGCTTCATGGCTGCGCTCCGGGTTGGGCGATCTCGACGACCATGCCGGGGTGCAGCAATTGCCCACCGGCTATCACGACTTTTTCACCGCCTTTGAGGCCCTCGCCGATGATCACTTTGCCGGTGAGGTAGCGCGCCACGGTGACCTTGTGCAACTGCGCCTTGCCTTCGCCGTCCACCAGCCACACGGCTGGCTCGTTGAGGTCTTTGGTCAGCGCTGACCAAGGCAGCTCGATGCTCGCCTTGGCCGGGCCATTGGCGGTGGCGCTGACCACCGACCCCAGTTCCATGCCCTTGGGCAGGCTTTGCAGGGCGATCTTCACTTGCACGGTGCCGGTATTGGCGGCCACGGCGGGCGTGACTTCGCGGACTTTGCCCACGGCCTTGATGCTCGGGTTGTCCAGCAGGCTCACCGTAATCGGCGCGTCGGGCGGCGGCTCCACCAGCAAGGACTCATACACGTTGAACACGGCGTCACGTTCGCCATCGCGGGCGAGGCTGAAGATCGGCACGGTGGCCTGTACCACTTGGCCGACTTCGGCCTGGCGCGCCGTGATGATCCCCGGGGCATCGGCAATCAGCGAGGTGTAGCCCAATTGTTCGCGGGCATTGGCCAACTGCGCCTGGGCGGCGGCCAGGGCACTTTGGCTGCTGCGCAGCGCGGCCTGGGCGGCGTCATATTCGCTGCGGCTGGTATAGCCTTTGGGCAGGAGTTTTTCCTGGCGCACAAAGGCGGCGGCGGTCTGCTTGACCCGCGCCTGTTCGGCCACGACCTGGGCCTGGGCCGAATCGACGTTGGTTTGCAGGTCCTTGGGGTCGAGCTTGGCCAGGACTTGCCTGGCTGTGACGCGGTCGCCCACGTCGACCATGCGCTGGATGATCTTGCCGCCCACGCGAAAGGACAGATCGGTTTGCACCCGCGCCTGGATATCACCGGTCAGCGTCACCGCCGCGGCGAAATCCGCCGACTGCACGGTTTGCACGAACACCCGTGAATGCTGCTTGGGCTCGGCTTTGTCCTGGCCACAGCCGCTGAGCAGCGCCAGGAGGCCAAGGCTGAAAATAAATGTCGAGGTGCGACCGCCCATGCAGGCTCCTTTTGCGTGATGCCGACGTTCAAGTGTGTATGCGACTGTGAGCTTAGATCAGGGTTCCTTATCTGCATGGAGGATCCCATACTCCAATGGTTCCCATGCTGACTAAATACACATGCTTAAAACCCTCGCGGTGGCCAATTACCGCTCGATCAACAAATTGGTGGTGCCCCTGGACCGGCTGAACCTGGTGACAGGGCCCAATGGCAGCGGCAAGTCCAACCTGTATCGCGCCCTGCGCCTGCTGGCCGAAACTGCCCAGGGTGGGGTGATCAATGCGCTGGCCCGCGAAGGCGGGCTGGATTCCACATTCTGGGCCGGGCCGGAAAACATCAGCCGGCGCATGCGCAATGGCGAAGTACCGGTGGAGGCCGTGGTCGCCCAAGGCGTCAAACGCTTGCGCCTGGGCTTTGCCGGGGAGGACTTCAGCTACGCCATCTCCCTGGGCATGCCCATCCCGGTTCCCGGCAGCGAGTTCAAACTGGACCCGGAGATTAAAAAGGAATGTATCTGGGCCGGCCCTCTCTACCGTCCGGCCAGCCTGCTGGTTCAGCGCTCGGGACCGATGGTACGCGCCCGTGATGGCCGCGCCTGGGACGTGCTGGCCCAACACACGCCCAACTATCACAGCCTGTTCGATCAGGTCGGCAGCCTGCGCGGTTCGCCGGAAGTGTTGCTGCTGCGCGAAAGCATCCGTGGCTGGCGCTTTTATGATCACTTTCGCAGCGATGTGGATGCGCCGGTACGCCAGCCGCAATTAGGCACGCGCACGCCGGTGCTGCATCACGACGGTCGGGATTTGGCGGCCGCGTTACAGACGATTCGCGAAGTGGGCGATGTCGAGGCGTTGCAGCACGCGGTCAGTGATGCCTTCCCCGGCGCACGGTTGCATATCGAACCGTTGCAGGGCGGACGCTTTGCCATTGAGTTCTATCAGGAAGGCTTACTGCGCCCGTTGTCGGCGGCGGAGCTGTCGGACGGCACCTTGCGTTACCTGCTGCTGATCGCAGCACTGCTGACCCCACGCCCGCCGACCATGATGGTGCTGAACGAGCCGGAGACCAGCCTGCATCCCGACCTGTTGCCGGCACTGGCGCGCTTGATTATCCAGGCGTCGAAGCAGTGCCAGGTGTGGGTGGTGAGCCATGCCAGCCGATTGATTGCGGCGTTGCAGCAGGATGAGGGGTGTAACTCGATTGTGTTGGAGAAGGTGATGGGGGAAACGCGGATTGTGGGGCAGGGCATTTTGGATGCACCGGCGTGGCATTGGCCGGAGTAGGAGCGAGCTTGCTCGCGAAAAAAGTCAACGATAACGCAGCGCTATCTGGTAGCCCGCGTTGCCTGTGCGTTCTTCGCGAGCAAGCTCGCTCCTACAAGGACGGGGTGATCAATCAGCCCTGCCACTTACCGCCTTCAACAATCACACTCTCAGGCTTGGTGTCATCGCTCAGTTCTTTTCGCACATATTGGTCATAAAGCTTGAGCAGAAACTTCTCCTCGCCCAACTTCGCCAGCTCGGCATTCACCCAGTCGCGCAGTTCGGTGTTGCCCTTCTTCACCGCCGGGGCAATCGGCGCCTCATCACCCAGCTTCTCTTCCAGCACGCGGTAACCCGGGTTCTGCTTGGCCCAGCTGAACAGCACCAGGTTGTCCTGGGCATAGGCATCACCACGGCCGGCCGACAGAGCTTGCAGCGACTCGGAGTTCTTCTCGAACTTGAGCAGCTTCCAGTCCGGATGGTTCTTGGTCAGCCAGATATCCGCCGTGGTGCCGGTGGTGACGATGGTCGTGCGGGTTGCCAGGTCATCCAGGCTTTTGACGGCGCTGTCATTCGGCACCAGAGCCTGCACCGCGACTTTCAGGTTGGGGTTGGTGAAGTCCACCGCGTCCTTGCGTTCAGGCGTCACGGTCATGTTGGCGAGAATCAGGTCGACCTTGTCGCTTTGCAGGAACGGAATGCGGCTGGCCGGTTCCACGGCGACAAATTCCACCTTGTTTTCGTCGCCCAACAGGTCCTTGGCGAATTGACGGCCGATGTCGGTATCGAAGCCGACATAACGACCCGCTTCGTCCACAAAACCGAATGGCGGCTTGTCGGTAAACACGCCGACAATCAGCTTGTCCCGCGCTTTGATTTTGTCGATGTAGCTCACAGCCGCGGGTTTTACCGGCTCTTCGGCCTTTTTATCGCAGCCGGCCAGCAAGGCGACGGCAAACAGTGGCAGCAGTAACTTTTTCATATCAGCTCCAGTTCCTTGATCTTTTTGGGCAGTGTTGAAACAAAGGAGAACTTCTCCAGGAACTGCTGCGCGCGCGCGGTCTGCGGGTTCGTAAAGAATGCCTCGGGGGTGTTGTGTTCGAGGATGCGACCGGCCTCCATGAACACCACGCGGTCGGCGACGGCGCGGGCGAAGGCCATTTCGTGGGTAACGATCAGCAGGGTCATGCCATCGCGGGCCAGGTCCTGGATCACTTCCAGCACTTCCTTGACCATCTCCGGGTCGAGGGCCGCGGTGACTTCGTCAAACAGCATGACCTGGGGGTTCATGCACAACGAGCGGACGATGGCGATGCGTTGCTGCTGGCCGCCGGAAAGCTGGCGTGGGAAGGCGTCGCGCTTGTCGGCAAGGCCCACGCGCTCCAGCAATTTTTCCGCCTGCTCACGGGCCTCCCGGGGGTCGCGCTTTTGCACTTTGAGCGGGCCGAGCAGGATGTTGTCGAGCACGCTCATGTGCGGGAACAGGTGGTAGCTCTGGAACACCATGCCGATGTCCTGGCGTACCTGGCGCCAGTCGGTGGTTTTATCCAGCAGCTCTTTGCCGGCGAACCGCAGACTGCCGCTGTGTGCCACTTCCAACCCGTTCAAACAACGCAGCAAGGTGCTTTTGCCACAGCCGCTGGGGCCGAGGATCACCACCACTTCGCCGCGTTGCACGCTCAGGTCGATACCCTTGAGCACCTGCGCCTCGCCGAAGAATTTGTTGAAACCCTGGAACTCGATCAATGCGCTCATGCTTGGGCCCAGCGCCGTTCCAGCACCTTGGAGGCGGCTGACAACGGGTAGCAGATAAAGAAGAAAAACAGGAACAGCGCACCGTAGATCAATACCGACTCATAGGTGCGCTCGATGATTTGCTGGCCG
Organism: Pseudomonas sp. NFPP02; assembly: GCF_900119355.1. NCBI lineage: Bacteria > Pseudomonadati > Pseudomonadota > Gammaproteobacteria > Pseudomonadales > Pseudomonadaceae > Pseudomonas > Pseudomonas sp. NFPP02. The sequence goes on along the minus strand of NZ_FPJI01000002.1, from coordinate 115,762 downwards.
ACCTTGATCACATCCACCACGCCGATCAGCACCGCCAGGGAGCTGGTCTTGATGATGCGCGTGTACACGTTGATGGTCGGCGGCGTCATGCGCTTGAGGGCCTGGGGCAGCAGTACATAGCCGTACAACTGTGGGCCGGACAGGCCAATCGACAAGCCCGCTTCGCGCTGGCCACGAGGCAGCGAATGCAACGCGCCACGCACCACTTCGCCCACCTCGCTGGCGCCCCACAACGACAGCACCAGCACCGCGCACCAGAAACTGGGGATGCTCAGGCCGAAGAAGATCGGCACGCCAAAAAACAGCAGGTACAACCACACCAGTACCGGAATGGCGCGGAACAGTTCCAGGTAGACCCGCAGCACGCCGTTGATCGCTTTGTTATTCAAAGTGCGCAGCACGCCGTAGAGCACGCCGCCAACCGTACTGAAGGCGATGCTCAAAAAAGAAATCAACAGGGTTTGCGCAGCGCCCTTGCCCAGTTGCGGCAACGACACCCACAGCAACTCAAGACCCGAACTGGCCATGCTGGAGCCTCCTTTCCAGGCGGCTGAGCAACAGCGACAACGGCAGGAACAACAGCACGCTAATCAGCGTCAGCACAGCGAGCATTTCGTAGGTCTTGTAGTAGAGGGCGATGTAGCTCTTGGTGGTGTAGAGAATTTCCGGCACCGCCACGGCAGAAACCACCGTGGTTTCCTTGAGCAGAAAGATGAAATTGGCGAACAGCGCCGGCAGGCTGAGGATACCGGCCTGGGGCAGGATCACATGGCGCAACAGCTGCCAATCGGACAGGCCAATGGACTTGCCCGACTCGATTTGCGCCAGCGGCACCGCTTCCACACCAGCACGCAGCACCTCGGTGAGATAGGCACCGCCCAGAAAGGTCATGGTGATGATCGCCGCCCAGAACCCGGAAATATTGAAACCCAGGGCCGGCAGCGCGAAGTAGACGAAGAACAGTTGGATCAACAGCGGCGTGTTACGCGCCAGCTCCACATAGAGCGCCACCAGGCGCGACAGGTAAGGCGTGCGAAACACCAGCAGCGCAGCGTTGATCAGCGCCACCAGCAAGGACGTGGCAATGGCGATCAGGCCGACTTGCAGCGTCACACCCACAGCCTTGAGAAACGCCGGCAGCGTGCTGAGGATAAAAGCGAAATCGAAGGTCATGTGCAGTCCATATCGCCGCATGGGTAATGCCGCGAGCGCAGTCCGTTCCGACGTGGATAACGTCGGGTAGCGCGAACTTTAAAGGTATAAAAATCAAAATTTAAATACCAAAATAGCATATTGATATCACCCAAAAACCTAACCCCTGCGGGAGCTGTCGATCATTCCCGCGCTCTGCGTGGGAATGCAGCCCAGGACGCTCTGCGTCCGCTCTAAAGTCGTGACGCAGAGCGTCACAGGAGACGTTCCCACGCGGAGCGTGGGAATGCAGCCCAGGACGCTCTGCGTCCGCTCTAAAGTCGTGACGCAGAGCGTCACAGGAGACGTTCCCACGCGGAGCGTGGGAACGAGCAATCGCACAGTTTTGACTGTATTTCAGATAAAAAAACGCCGACGCTGTAGTAGCCGTCGGCGTTGAAACCTTGAAGGGGGTTTTGGCTTACATCAGAACGCAGGCACCACCGCGCCGTTGTACTTCTTCTCGATGAAAGCTTTGACTTCCGGGCTGGTCAGGGCCTTGGCCAACTTCTGGATAGCATCGCTGTCCTTGTTGTCCGGGCGGGCCACCAGGAAGTTTACGTAAGGTGATTTGGCGTCTTCGATGATCAACGCGTCCTTGGCCGGGTTCAGGCCAGCTTCCAGGGCGTAGTTGGTGTTGATCAGGTCGAGGTCAACCTGGTCCAGCACCCGTGGCAGCAGGGCCGATTCCAGCTCTTTGAACTTCAGGTTCTTCGGGTTGCTGGCGATGTCTTTCGGCGTGGCCAGGGCGTTGGTCGGGTCTTTGAGGGTGATCACACCGGCCTTTTGCAGCAGCAACAGGGCGCGGCCGCTGTTGGAGCCTTCGTTCGGAATCGCCACGGTGGCGCCGTCTTTCAGATCTTCGATTTTCTTGATCTTTTTCGAGTAGCCGCCGAAGGGTTCAACGTGCACGCCCACCACGGTAATCAGATTGGTACCTTTACCCTTGTTGAAGTTTTCCAGGTACGGCAGGGTCTGGAAATAGTTGGCATCCAGGCGTTTCTCAGCGACTTGCACGTTTGGCTGTACGTAGTCGGTAAAGACTTTGATCTGCAGGTCCACACCTTCCTTGGCCAGGGTCGGCTTGATCAGCTCGAGGATTTCGGCGTGGGGAATCGGCGTAGCAGCCACCACCAGTTTCTCGCTGGCCTGGGCAAAGCCAGCAGTCAGGGCAGCCGCCAGAGCGGTAAACAACAGAACCTTTTTCATGCAATGTCCTTCTAACGACCGTTTTTATGTGAGGTGCCAGCGAAGTGCTATCGCGGCGTGGAAAGGACAATACCTAGATTTTTTATTCCCGAACAATATCTTTTATTCACGTTGATATTCCATTTTGCTCATACAGGAATTTACGCACCGATTCCTGCTCGGCCGGGCTGGCGCTGGCCAAAATTCGTCGCACTTGCTCCAGCGGCGAACCCGCCGCTGGCAAGTTCAAATGCTCGGGCAAGATTTCATCGCCGCTGCTCACCAGCAAGGCAAAGTGAATGACGTTTTCCAGTTCGCGGGTGTTACCCGGCCAAGTGTGGTGTTCCAGCACCTGCTGGGCGGCGTCGCTGATCAGTGGCACCGGCAGGTCCAGGCGCTGGCTGTAGATGCCGAGGAAATATTCGGCCAGGGACAAGATATCCCCCACCCGCTCGCGCAACGCCGGCAGGTCCAACCGGCCCTCACTCAAATAATGGAACAGACGCTCATGAAACTTGCCCACGGCCACCGCCTGGGCCAGGTCGATGCTAGTGGCGGCCACCAAGCGCACATCCACCGGGCTGGGCTGGGGGGCACCGACGCGGGTGACTTCGTGGTTTTCCAAAGCCGCGAGCAATTTCACCTGGATCGGCAGCGGCAAGTCGCCGATCTCATCCAGGTACAAGGTGCCGCCATTGGCCGAGCCGAACCAACCCGCGCGGCTACTGGCCGCGCCACTGTGGCTACCGGCGGCATAGCCAAACAACTCGGCATCGGCATAGGTGGGGCTGATTGCGCCACAATTGACCGAGACAAACAGGCCAGTACGGTCACTGCCACGGTGGATATGCCGTGCCAGCAGTTCTTTACCGCTACCGGTCTCGCCGCGGATCAGCACAGGCAAGGCTCGCGGTGCGAGGCTTTCCAGCTCTTCGCGCAGTTGGCGTGAGCGTGGGTCGACAAACACCAGAGCTTTGGCGCGAATACTCAGCGGACTCTTTTCCGCGTCCGGGAAGGTCAGCAATGGCTGGCCGAAGGTTTCATGCAGACTCATGGCAGGCTCCCGCCCCAATCCACACAGGGACGGGGCGTTGAAAATATTAGGCGCTGCGCCGAGCGTGGTGCTCGAGGCGATGTTGCAGGCGATAGAGGTAAGCAAACCCTTGCTCCCAGCGCCGGTGGCCGGACTTCACATTGATATGCCCGGCGCCCGACAAGATGCCGGCTTCGGCGCCCCACTGACGCGCCAGTTCCAGAGCCCTGGGGGCGCTTACGGCACTGTCGTTGTCGGAGCTGACCACCTGGCTGGGAAATGGCAGCAGGTCAGTTGGAATAGGGGCGAAATTGCGCAGTGCAGGGGCACACGCAGGACGCTCGACATCCGCCGGTGCCACCAGCAATGCGCCGCGTACCTGCCGCAAGAAGTGCACGGGGGCAGTGGCGGCCCAGTGGGCCACGGTGATGCAACCCAGGCTATGAGCGATCAGGATGACCGGCGTGCTGTCGGCAGCGATGGCCTCGGCCAGTGCGGCGACCCAATCCTCGCGACGCGGCGTCAGCCAATCGGCCTGTTCCACCCGTGCGCTGTTGGGCAAGCTGTTTTGCCAATGGGTTTGCCAATGATCTTCTGGCGATCCTTGCCAGCCCGGCACGATCAGATAACGAATCGACTCGCTGTGCATGGGTGTGCCCTCCTGCAGCGTTTAACGTTGCTGGTCAGTATAGGGTGAGGCTCACACACCAATAAGGAATAAAAAAGAATTTATTAATAACCAAAAGGAATTTACGCCCTTTTCAGAACTTGCTTTACCAAGCCCTTCATTAAAACCGGCCATTGCGTCCCTGCCACCGCGGCGCAATGACCGAGCCAACCTCAGCGAGAATGATGCATAGAGTGTTCCGAGCCGATCGCAACTCCGAGCTTATGGTTCATCGCCATATAATAATCACGCACTTGTGTAAGTTTTTCCGCATACGCTTGCGGAAGTAAAATACGCGCTTCCAACAGTTCCGTCAGCTCCTCAACTTCTGAAAAAAACCCATATTCTTTTTGCGCCAATACATCACCAAACATTCTCGGCCCAGTGATCTCGAAAATTTTCTTTACATACTCGTTATAAATTTGCCGCTCTGCGGCTGTCGAGTTTTCCTTCAGAAAGGGACGATTAGCGTTCAACCATTCTTCGTTTGCCTTGTATCGCTCATACGCCGTCTCCAGAATCTCGTCAAATACAGGGTTGTCTGGGTGGCTGGCAAAATTACTGGTGTTGAACCCATTGAAGTCCGCAGGTTCGTAAGTAACCGGCACGTTCATCAAGATGTCATTGGGCGTGGCTTTCAATGTGACCTCGCCCACATTAAAGGTCAGTGCATCATCCGTATCCAGATAGATGCCACCGTACTTTTTCATTAGCACCGCGCGCATGACGTCCGATGAGGCCGCTAAATTCTGCCCGCGCCCTGAACGGAAAAACTGATACATCTCGCCGTATTGACCTGCATTCAGAGCCTGAAAACTTTCATCGGCCTTTAAATCATGTACTTCAAGCCCGCCCACTTTATGATCCAACGCTGAATGTATTTTCTGAAAAGTATCCGTGTCATTGGCATCGACGTGAACAATCGATTTATACCCGGGGCTTTTCCGGGAATTTTCAATAATATTATTGAGCAAATTTTCCGGCATTTCATTGCCGGCCCAAAAATAGTGGATCACTTTCGGCACGTCTGTAGCACCGGACGGCAGTACCGGCATTCTCGGTAGTTTCAGTACTTTGGTTGTCATCGAAGCAGGCGCATTTTTACTGGCCTCAATCGCTTCGGCTTGAGTGCCACCCAGCCACCGTCCTTGACCTTTACGCCAATAAAAGATGTCGTTCACCTGACCATTGGCCTGGAGCCCGCGCCAAAGACCCGCTTCGACGTCATACGTAACTTTGGTACCGTATTGACCGACATAAACCATATAGTCTTTCCCGATCATGCGCCTTACGTCATCCATGGGAACCCTGACCTCCTCAAGGATCACTGGAGGTGAGACGGGCCCCATCGGGTATCCGATATGCCCATTGACACGTTGTGGTGGCCTGAAGAATGGGCGCGCTTGTTCAGTCACTTGGGTGGGTGTGCGGGTTGCAGCATCAACCCCTGCTGCAACGCCACCGCCGGACACCCTCTCTGTCAGCGCTTTCGCCAGTGGTGCCCCCGCGCGAGTGGCCAACGGCGGTACGGCGTTCAACACGCCAAACACAATGCGGTCGGAAGCCGTTGCTTTTCCCTGGACGGCATCATCAATACCGATACCTGTCTGGGCAGCCCCGGCGGCCAGGAAGAAAACATCCAGCCCTATAGCGACTTCGGGCATCACCAGCGCCAGCGGCGTCATGAACATGGCGACCTTGGTAGCCTCTTCCACGACATGCAGCACCTGGTTCTTGGTGTAGTCCCCGTCACTGACAATCGCATTGTCGGCGTCCGAATAGGACCGTGCTTTTTGCCGAACCTTGACCGCTTCGAAAGGATCGCCGTGCAACTGCTCAACAGCGATGAAACGATCCGGCACCCAACCGTTGAGGCTCGCAAGGAAAGCATTGCCTGATGCCTGCGCATCGGACCAGTTTCCCATCCCCTGCAGGGTCTGACGTACGCCGTCTGAAAACGTTCTGTCAGCTTGATCCTTGAGGGAAAAGTGCGTCAACAAGGACGCGCGCTTTACGGGGTCCGAGGCTTGCCCGGCCAGCCACGTTGTCATTTGCTGGGGATTATCGAAGCGATGTATTGGCGAGGAGTTGCCAGGGATGTAAAGCAACGTCAACTGGGTTTTCCGATCGGTCACACACATCAAGTCGGTCGACTCAAACCCATTGATGCTCAGCAGGCCGATGTCCAGATCCGGGTCCTTCACGGCAGGCCCTTCAAAATCCTGGACCGTCAGCTTGGACCAATCCTTTTGCGCAACAGGCCCCAACGCTCGCTGAGCGAGTGCCGTCTCGGCAGAGCCAAGGCTCCCTTCCAGGCGCTGCAGATTGATGGCTTTGACAAACGAGATTTTACTCAATGCCGTATAAGATTCGCTGTGCTTGTCCCAAAACCCATCAAGGGTCTTCTTATACAGTTGGGTCCGGTCTGTATCCCAGACTAATGCCTTGAAGTCATCCACCGGTATGGAAACGCGGGTGTCGGCGTTATAGGGGGCATCGCCCGGCGCACTGGGCTCCCGATAAATACCTTGTCGAGTGTTTGCTTCCTGCACCCAACCGTCAATCTGGTTGTAAATATATATCGCTGGCGAAAAGTACTTGCCAATCTTTACGAACCAGCTTTCATCTTTCTTAATTGTTACATCTTGCCTGTTTTTCAATGCCGCTTGTGTCAGGGTGATTTTTTCTACCACCTCTTTTTCATCCTCACTGTCATCTTTAAATGTCACCAGATAGGTTTTATCTGGATCAATATCCACACCCCACTGCTGCTTTATCTTTGCAGATAAAATAGTGGAAATTTCTTTTTCGGGCGTTACAAAGTCGGCGGTTTGCTTGCTGATATAAGATTCTAAACGAGTATTTTTTTTGAATGCCGAGTTGCTCCCACCTCCTGGCGTAGGGCTTGCTTCAGCGCCCTGCAGTAAACTCTGTTTTCTCTTATAGTCAGCCAGCGTGGGCAAAATACAGGCTGATGGATGTCTCAGGCCGGCCATACGATCGTTCGAAGATGCCATTACCGCAGGCTTTTCTTCAGGCTTTTCAACCGTTAAATGGGGATTAACGAACGTATTCACGACTTGGACAGGAACGCGTATAGACATGCAATTACTCCATTAATTAAATCACTCTATGCGCCGACCAGAATAAGCATGCAGCCGAGAATTGCACGCTCGGATACATGTAAATTCTTTTCCTGTGCAACATCTGTAAACATGCAATGCTTAGATAAAAAAAGGGCCGCACCCTGCCAAGGAAAGCGGCCCAAAAACTGTCGAGACTTTTTGAAACTAACGTGCAGTGATCACCGACAACTTGGTGATGCCCGCACGCTCAATCGACGCCATGGCTCGTGCCACTTCGCCGTAGTTCACTCCATCGTCAGCCTGCAGTTGCACCCGCACATCGGGGTCCTTGGCCTTCGCCGCCTGCAGGTTGAACTCCAGCAGATCCGGCTGGATTTCGTCCTTGTTGATAAACAATTTGCCGGCGCCGTCGATGCTCACCACCAATGGATCCTTCTGCTCAACCGGTGCCACGGCCTGGGTCTTGGGCAGGTTGATCGGGATGGAGTTGGTCAACAGCGGCGCGGTGACGATAAACACCACCAGCAGCACCAGCATCACGTCCACCAACGGCGTGACGTTGATCTCGCTCAGCACCTCATCACTGTCTTGCGTGGAGAAGGCCATGTCAGGACGCCTCCTTCACTTTCTGCGGGCTGCCGGCGCCGGCCTTGGTCAGCGCCGGGTGCAGCAGCACGCGGAACGCGTTTTTCTGCGCCAGGCTGTAGAAGTCGTGGGCAAAGTCATCCAGGTCTGCCGCCGTCAGCTTCAGGCGGCGCAAAAAGTAGTTGTAGACCAGCACCGCAGGCACCGCGACGGCGATCCCCACGCCGGTCGCCACCAGTGCCGCGCCGATGGGCCCGGCCACGGTTTCCAGGCTGGCGGACCCGGCAGCACTGATCCCCTTCAGCGCTTCCATGATCCCCCACACGGTGCCAAACAGGCCGATAAACGGCGAGGTGCTGCCGATACTGGCGACTACAGCCAGACCGGTTTCCAGGGAGCGGCGCTCACGCACAATTTGCTGGCGCAGAGCGCGTTCGAGGCGGTCCTGGTGATTGATCGCCTGGCTCAAATCCGCAGCGTGGGTGGTATCGCCCACCTGGATCGCGGCATAACCGGCCTGGGCTACACGGGCGGCGGCGCCAGGCTGGGTTTCGGCGAGTTCGGCGGCCGAGTCGAGGCTCGATGCCGCCCAGAACTGTTTGTGAAACTTGCGATCCTGGGCCTTGAGGCGACCGAACTGCACGCCCTTGAGCAAGGCCAGGCCCCAAGTGGCGACCGAAAAGGCCACCAGCAGCCAGATCACCGTGCTTTCGATGGATTCAAGTGGAGATGCCAATGCCATGATGTTTTCCCTCTGCGCCGCTGAATAATTAATGAATCTTGAAATCGATGGGCACGCTCACCCAGCCGTTCTGGGCCACATCGCCCTGCTTGGCAGGCACGAAACTCCAGCGCTTCACCGCCGCCAATGCCGCGTCATCCAACTGCTGGCGACCACTGCTTTTTTGCACCTGGATCTCACCCGGTTTACCGCTGGCCAGCACCTGCACCCGCAGCAACACCGTGCCTTCCCAACCGCGACGCTGAGCCAGTGACGGGTATTCCGGCGCCGGGTTTTTCAGGTACGCGGCGTTGGCCGAAGCAGGCGTCACCGGCGCTGGCGCCGCAGGTGCGGGCGGTGCAGGTGGCGCTGGCGTCGGTGGTGCAGGTGGCTGCTCGACGGCCTTGGGGGCCGGCTTGGGCTCAGGTTTAGGCACCGGCTTGGGCTTGGGTTTCACAATGGGTTTGGGCGCCGCCGGCTTGGCCGCCAACTCATCCACCAGCGGCGGCGGGGGCTCGACCACAGGCGGAGGCGGTGGTGGCGGTACAGGCGGTGGCGGCTCAACCACCGGCGGCGCCGGCTGGGAAAATTCGATGGTCATCGGTGGAATTTCCGGCGGCACAATCGGCAGCACCGGCGTGGGTTTCTGGCTCACCCAATAGATCACTGCACCGTGCAGCGCCAACACCAGCAACCCGAGCAAAACCCCTTCGCGGCGGCTGGAAAAACGCTTCGGGGTTTTCTGCAGGCGCAATTGACCCAACGGCGCGCGATGCGGCCGGCCAAGGTCGACCAACTCACCACTCGGTGCCTGACGCCACTGCGCCTCAGGTGCACTGGCGGCGGTCTGGACATTGCCCATTGATTCACTCCCTGCGGTTTTGAAAAACCGACGGGCCAGCGTGAAGGCCCGTCGAGGGCTGAATCATCGGTGCCAGACACTTATCTCTTAAAGTAATCTTTAAAGTTATAGATAGAACAAAAACGCATAAACAAAACAGCCGATCACACCAAAGCCACGGGGTCCGTGGCCTGGCTTCAAGCCGTTGTTTTTCAATGCCTTAAAGGCATACAAAATATTCGGCAAAGGTATGAGCTCAGTGCGGGTTTCCACTGCACAAGGCCAGCAATTCACCCAGCAAACTCTGGCCCGCTGCGCCCAAACCACTGCGGCCATACAGGGCCAACCGCACGCCATGAACAGGTGGCAAGCCACTCTCTGGGCCGAGTATGCGATGGCCCGGTTGCAACACCCGTTCTGGCAATAAACTGATGCCCAAGCCTGCCGCCACCGCCGAGCACACACTGGCCAGGCTGGCGCTGGAATAACCGATGCGCCAACGCCAGCCGGCCCGTTCCAGATGGTGCAGCATGTCGTTGCGATACAGGCCGCCCACGGGGAAAGCCACCAGCGGCAGCGGGTCGCGGCCCAGGGCCGGGGTGCTCAGGCTGTCGACCCAATACAAGGGCTCGGGCCACGACGCCACGCAGTCGTCGCTGTCGCCCATCTGCTTGACCAGCAACACATCGAACTCACCGCCCCGGTACTGGCGCTGCAATTCAGGGCCCAGACCGCTGGTGACCTCCAGACGCACCCGTGGATAGGCCACCACAAACGCCGATAGCAGCGGCATCAGGCGCTCGGCGGCGAAATCCTCCGGCACGCCGAGGCGCAACACACCGTCGCTTTGCTGGTTGATCAGCACGTCGGCGGCTTCTTCGTGCAACGCGAGAATACGGCGCGCATACGCGAGCAGACGCTCACCCTCGGCGGTGGCCACTACCCGGCGCTGATCGCGGTCCAATAACTGACAGGCCACTGCGTCTTCCAGACGGCGGATCTGCTGGCTGACGGTGGATTGAGTCAAATGCAGGCGCTCGGCCGCCCGGGTGAAATTGCCGCAGTCCACCACGGCGACAAAGCTGCGCAACAACACGGGATCGAACAACGTCATCACCATTGCGTTTGCCACTGATTGGCATGTTTATATTTAATTTCAGCATACCTTGCTGGCTGACCATACTTCACCTTTCATCGCACCCCGGGGCCTTGTATGACCAACGATCAACCACACCTGCAACGCGCTATTGCGTTGGCCCGCGCCAACGTCGCCCAAGGTGGCCGCCCCTTCGGCGCGGTGCTCACGCGCGACGATGAGGTGCTGGTGGAAGCCGTGAATGAGATCCACCTGACCCAGGACCCCACCGCCCACGCCGAGCTGCTGGCGATCCGCGCAGCGAGCCGACAACTGGGTGCGCGCCTGGAAGGGTGTGTGATCTATGCCAGCGGACAGCCTTGCCCGATGTGCTTGAGCGCCATGTACCTGTGCGGTGTAGAACGCGTAGTGTTTGCCGCCAGCAACGAAATGGCCGAGCCTTACGGCCTGTCGACCGCAGCCATCAGCCAACAGGTTGGCTTGCCCATCGACGCGCAACGCCTGCCCATTCAGCACCTGCCCGATGCCGCAATGACTGCGCTGTATCACCAGTGGAAAACCCTGCATGACCCTGAATAAATCCCTCGCCGGCTGGGGCCTGCTGGTGGTGCTCGGCCTGAACCTGCGCCCGATCCTCAGTTCCATCAGCCCACTGCTCGGCGAGATTCGCCAGGCCACCGGCCTGAGCTTTCAGAGCAGTGCCCTGCTCACCAGCCTGCCGGTGATCTGCATGGGGTTGGTGGCACTGGTGGGCGTGCGCGTGGAGGCTCGCTTGGGCGAGCGTCGCGGCATCGCCCTGGGCTTGTTGATGATTCTGCTGGCGTGCCTGGCGCGCTGGTTGATAGGCGAAGCCTCGGCACTGCTGGTTACCGCGCTGCTTGGCGGTGCGGGTGTTGCGCTGATCCAGGCGCTGGTGCCGGCGATGATCAAGCGTGAATTCCATCACCGTGTGCCGGTGGCGATGGGCGTGTATTCGGCCTCGCTGATGGCCGGTGGCGGCCTGGCGGCGCTGCTCAGTCCGGTGGTAGCCACGCATTTCGAGCAATGGCAGGCAGGCCTGGGTGTGTGGCTCTTGCCGGCGCTGGGGGCATTGCTGCTGTGGGCCTGGCTACCGCTGGGCGCCGCGCGCAATCCACTGCAGGCGCCTGCGTTCAAAGGGTTGCGCAACCGTCGCGCCTGGCTGCTGGCGCTGTATTTCGGCCTGGTCAATTGCGGCTACATGAGCATGGTCGCGTGGCTGCCGGCCTACTATCAGCAACTGGGCTGGGCCGTGCTGCCCAGCGGGTCGTTGCTGGCATTCATGACGATCTTTCAGGTGGCGGCCGCCCTGCTGATGCCGGTGCTGGCGCAACGCGGTATCGACCGCCGCCCATTGCTCAGCATCAGCCTGCTGGCGCAAACCATCGGTTATCTGGGCCTGATCATTGCGCCGCAGGAATATCCCCACCTGTGGGTGGCCTTGTGCGGCTTCGGGTTAGGGGCGTGCTTTGCCCTGAGCCTGCTGCTGACCCTCGACCACCATCGCGACCCACGCCAAGCGGGGCAACTGGCGGCGTTCGTGCAAGGCGTAGGCTTTTTGATCAATGCGATTTCGCCGTGGCTGACCGGCTGGCTGCGCGAGCTTACCGGCAACTTTGTCAGTGCATGGGTGGTGCTGACGGTGACGGTGGTGGCGATGCTGCTGGTGACGCGGGTGTTCAGCCCGGCCACCTATCGCACCGACCTAGAAGTCGTAGCGCCCAGTCACGCCTAGGGTGCGCGGCGTGCCCAGCAGGCCCTCGTAACCGCCGTTACCACCGGTCCACAGGGTGGTGTAGTAGGTTTTGTCGAAAGCGTTTTTCAGCCACAGCGACACATCCCACTGCCCCTGGTCATAGTCGCCGCGCAAACCGGTAGACAGGTTGACCACCGCATACGCCGGGATCTGCCCGTAGTCGGAATCCTCCACCGTGCCCACCGCCTTGGAACGAAACGCGTAGCTGGCGGTGACGTAGGGTTCGAAGCCGTTCGCCAGGTTCCACTTGTACTCGCCGTTGGCGTTGGCGATCCACTTGGACGCGCCCACCACCTGGTGGCCGCTCAAGTCGCAGGACGCCGGCGCACCGGGACGCAGGCTGGTTTCCGGCGGGCATGGCGCATCCTTGTAAGACAGGTACGTCACGTCATTGAAGGAACCGTTGATGTTCAGGGTCAGGCCCTTGATCGGCACCAGGGTGCTTTCCACCTCCACCCCCCGCGAGCGTACCGAGCCGGCGTTGGTCAGGTACTGAACGCGGTTGTCCTGGTCGTAGGCGTTGGTTTGGTAGCCGTTGACCTGGGTCCAGAACAGGTTGGCATTGAGCTGCAGGCGGCGGTCCCACAACGTGCTCTTGAAGCCTAGCTCGGCGTTGTTGGCGCGCTCGGTGCCGATCAGCAACGAGTCGGCTCCGGCCGTCGGCGCAGACCCCACCGCCAGGTTCACACCGCCGGACTTCTCGCCATGAGACAGCGTCGCGTAGCCCAGCAGGTTTTCATTGAAGTGATAACTGAGGTTGAGCAGCCCCGACGGCGTAGCGCTGTATTGCGACAGGTCGCCCGAGTCATAGGCCCCGGTACGCCCACGCCGCGCCATGGCGGCGGCCCCGCTGACCGCCGCGCCACCGACGGGCGCATTGCGCGTGACCCAGGCGCTTTTTTCTTCGTAGGTGCCGCGTACACCGGCGGTGAAATCCAGGCGCTCAGTCAGGTGCCAGGTGCCTTGGGCGAACAGCGCGAAACTGTCGGTGCGGATATGCCCGTTGCCCACACTGCTCACATTGCTCAACGCACCGGCGGGCGTGCCGTTCCAGATATCGGCCTTGGGCCCGTAGTAGGCAAAGGATTTGTTATCCAGGTCGGAGCCGAAGTAGTAGGCGCCGAGCACGTAATCGAAGAAACCACCGCTGGGCGACGCCAAGCGGAATTCCTGGGACCACTGCTTATCTTCCACCGAAACCCCAGCGTTATACGACGCCGGTACGTTGAGGCCATCATCGTTGCGCGGGGTGAAATTCCACCAGCGGTAAGCACTCACCGAGGTCAGGGTGAAGTCGCTGGGCAGCGTCCAATTGGCTTCCAGCGAGGTACCGCCCTGGAACACCGTGACGTGCTGGTCGTTGTCCAGGTTGACCTTGCGATGGGTGCCGTCCACCAGGGTGGCGCCTGCCGCGTTGGCCCGGGATTGATACAGGTTGGTGCCATTGATGGTCGGCCCGGTGCTGTACAGCACGCGGGTGCCGGCGCTGGAGTCTTCTTCGTTGTAGTCGCCGATCCAGCGCAGGTTGAACGCTTCGTTGGGCTTGTACAGCAGTTGCCCGCGAAAGCCCTGGCGTGAACCGCCGTTCAGATCATGGCCATCGTGTTCATTCTTGATGTCGCCGTCGCTGCGGGTGCGATAGGCCGAGAAACGCCCTGCCAGGTCATCGGTCAGGGGGCCGGAAATCGTGCCCTTGGTCTGGAAATAACCGTCCTCGCCCAAGGAGGTTTCGATGCTGCGCTCCGGGGTAAAGCTCGGTGCGCGGGTGCTGATGTTGATGACCCCGGCAGTGGTGTTCTTGCCGAACAACGTGCCCTGGGGGCCGCGCAAAACTTCAAGCTGCTCAATGTCCATCAGGTCGAACACCGCCATGCCCGGGCGCCCGAGGTAGACGTTGTCGATATACAGCCCCACGCTGCCTTCCAGGCCATCGCTGGCCGGGTTGTTGCCCAGGCCGCGGATCGACACGCTGGACTGGCGCGCATGCATATAGGCGACGTTGACGCTGGGCACCAGTTGCTGCAAATCCTGGATGCGGTACACCCGCTGGGTTTCCAGGGCCTGGCCACCGACCACGCTCATGGGCGTCGGCACGGCCTGGGCACTTTCGGTACGCCGCCGGGCAGTGACCGTGACAGTTTCCAGTTGGCCACTGGCGCTTTCGCCCTTGCCGGCAGGCGCGGGTGTTTCAGCGGCCCGGGCCGGCGACCAACTGCTGCTACCGGCCACTAGAACAGCCAGGGGCAAGGACTTGAACAAACTCATAAGCGGCTCCAAAACCCCGGAATACTCGTCGCCTTATATTCCTAAAGGTTATTTATTTATGTTTTTACGAACATTTACTGCATAAGAGATAGCCTTTATAAGGAGTCGACGTAATGCATAGCCAATGCATTTCCCGGATATTTTTGATGTGAAAAATGCATATCGATCTGCGCCAGCTTCGCCACTTCATCGCCCTCGCCGAACAGCGCAGTTTCGTCGCGGCAGCCGCAGCGGTGAACCTGTCGCAGTCGGCGTTCAGCCGCAGCATCCAGGCCCTGGAACACAGTGTCGGTTGCCAACTGGTGGACCGTGGACGCAAAGACCTGGCCCCCACCAAACAAGGCCTGGTGCTGCTCGAACATGCACGCCGCCTGGTCAGTGGCGCACAACAACTGGCCAACGAAATCAGCCAGTTCAACGGCCTGGAAGCCGGTGAACTGCGCTTCGGTTGCGGCCCCGCGCCGGCAGCTGGGTTAGTACCACGTGCCATTGGCAGTTTTATCGGGCGCTACCCCAAGGCCCGCGTGCAGTTCCAGGTGGATGACTGGCAAAGCCTGGGCAAGCGTCTGCTCAGCGAAGAGTTCGAATTCTTCGTCGCCGACACCCGCCACTTCGAAGCCAACCCCGACTACCACACCCACCGCCTGCGCCCGCGCCGTTGGCACTTCTGCTGCCGCGCCGGGCACCCCCTGACCGTGCGCAACAGCGTCAGCGCCGCCGAGCTGATGAGCTACCCCCTGGCAGTGACCATCCGCCCGCCGAACCTGCGCAAAGTCATCGTCGACCTCAGCGGCCGGCCGGATTACCAGCCCAATGTGGAATGCGAAAACGGCTATAGCTTGATGGGCGTGGTGCTGCGCTCGGACGCCATCGGCATCGTCAGCGCCAACAGCGACGTGCTGCACATGGCCCGCGGCGAACTGGTGTGTTTGCAGATTGAGGGATTGGACGAAAACCTGGAGGAGCGCTACACCCGCTACGGGATCGTCAGCCGTGCAGGGTATCGGTTGTCGCCGCTGGCGCAGGCGATGATTGAGCAAATCAAGGAGATTGATGAGAGAGACGAGGATGCTTATGCGTTGGAAAATATTGCGGTCTGACCAAGCGGTGAACAGCGGCCCGCAACGTCAGTGAAGTCATCATTAGATAACAAAGATCACCTACAAGAGGGTCTATAACCTTTTGACCCGCACGAGGAAGCGCATTTGATGGACTGTATCTTTTGCAGCATTGCCCGCGGTACTGCACCCTCCCACCTCCTGTGGGAAGACCAGACCCACATGGCCTTTCTCTCCATATTTCCCAATACGCCGGGGTTCAGTGTGGTTATCCCCAAAACCCATCACGGCAGCTATGCGTTTGCCGAACCGGACACCGTGCTATGTGACTTGGTCATCGCAGCCAAGAAGACGGCGAAGCTTTTGGACAAAGCGCTAAAAGGTGTGGCTAGAACGGGCATGATTCTGGAGGGTTATGGCGTCGATCATCTGCACGCCAAATTATTCCCGATGCACGGGACCGGGGAAGATAGCGCCTTCAAAAAAATCAGTTCGTCCCAGGACAAATATTTTGAGCGTTATGAAGGCTATGTCTCCTCCCATGACGCTGCCAGGGCAGATGATAAAGCGCTGGCAGGATTGGCCGCTCACATCAGGTCCTTCGCCGGGTAAGCCTGCTCCCACCATTTGATCGCGGGGTGGCAGGTAGATATGTATCTGCTGTCAGGCCGTCATCGCAGGCAAGCCAGCTCCCACAGGGAAATGCATTTCAACTGTGGGAGCTGGCTTGCCTGCGATGACGCCAGCAGCCACACCCATGCACTCAATGCATAGAACCCAGTCCCCAAATGCACTTGCCAGAGCGCCCCTCGAACGGCGAAAAAACCCACCTGTCCTCCGTTCGGTAAATTCCTATGTCTGACCCCAAACCCCTGCGCAACGTGCTCTACATCATGTGCGACCAACTGCGCCGCGACTACCTGTCCTGCTACGGCCATGCCCATCTGCACACGCCGAATATCGACCGCCTGGCCGCCGCTGGCGTGCGTTTCAGTCGGGCCTATACACAAGGCACCATCTGCGGCCCGTCGCGCATGTCGGCCTACACCGGGCGCTATGTCAGCAGCCATCAGGTGGCGTGGAATGCAGTGCCGCTGCCGCTCGAAGAGCTGACGATCGGCGACTACCTGCGCCCCCACGGCATCCGCACCGCCCTGGTGGGCAAGACCCACGCCACGCCGAATATTGAGGCCTTGCAGCGCCTGCAGATAGACCCCGACAGTGCCCAGGCCGAGCCACTCAATGAGGTCGGCTTCGACGCGTATCTGCGTCACGACGGCATCTACCCCGACAGCCCGCTGTTCGAGGATAAGCGCGAGTCCGCGCCCTACACCCAATACTTGCGTGATCACGGCTACCACGGCAGCAACCCTTGGCACGAATGGGCCAACGCCGCCGAAGGTGAGAACGGCGAAGTGCTCAGCGGCTGGCATATGCGCAACGCCGGCAAACCCGCACGGGTGGCCGAAGAACATTCGGAGACCGTCTACACCACCGACCGCGCCATCGACTTTATCGACGAACAAGGTGAACAGCCCTGGTGCCTGCACCTGTCGTATATCAAGCCGCACTGGCCCTACATCGCGCCGGCGCCGTATCACGCGCTGTACGGAACCGAGCATGTGCAAGCGCCGATTCAACCTGACCACACCAGCGATCACCCGGTGTACCAGGCATTTCGCCAACACCAGGAGAGCCAGAATTTCTCCCGTGACGAGGTGCGCCTCACGGTGATTCCGACCTACATGGGCCTGATCAAACAGATTGACGATCAACTCGGGCGGCTGTTCGACTTTCTGCAAAGCGCTGGCCGCTGGGACGACACGCTGATCGTGTTTACCAGCGACCACGGCGACTTCCTGGGCGATCATTTCCTCGGTGAAAAAGAATTCTTGCTGGAGCCTGCGGTGGGTGTACCGCTGATCGTGCGCGACCCACGTGCCAGCGCCGATGTCAGCCGCGGCACCGTGGATGAGCGTCTGGTGGAAACCATCGACGCCTTGCCCACCTTCCTCGACGCCTTGGGCTTGCCCGCCGCCGACCATCGCCTGGAAGGTCGCTCACTGATTCCATTGCTGCACGGCGCGCAACCCGCCTGGCGCCGCTACGCCATTGCCGAATACGACTACGCCTTCCAGGCCCCCGCTCGCGAGCGCCTGGAGCAACCCATCGACCGTTGCCGCATGACCATGGTGCGCAGCGAGCGCTGGAAGTACCTGGCGTACGACGGCTTTCGCCCGCAACTGTTCGACTTGGAAAACGACCCGCAAGAACTGCACGACTTGGGCAGCGATCCTGCCTATGCCGAGGTGCGCGAGACGCACTTGGGTTATCTGTTCGACTGGTTGCGCGGGTTGAAACGGCGCACCACCATCAGCCACACGGAGGTTGAGGTGCGCGGGCAATGGTTTCGTTATGGTGAGCCAGAGGCAGAGAAAGTGGTGAAGATCGGGGTCTGGTAAACACCACAAATCCAAATGTGGGAGCGGGCTTGCTCGCGAATGCGCAGCGTCAGTCGACGTATTCATCAACTGACCCACTGCATTCGCGAGCAAGCCCGCTCCCATATTTTTATCCTCACCCGGCTTAAAGACCTTTAGTGGTTTTGCTTGATTGCCCCTGCACCCCCACCGGCACATCCCCCTTGAGCGTAACCCGGCGCACGATGCGCTCCTGGGTGCCGTAGTCGTCCACCGCGTAATGCTGGGTGGCGCGGTTATCCCAGATCGCCACGTCACCGGTGTTCCAGCGCCAGCGCACGGTGTTTTCCAGGCGGGTGACATGGCCTTGCAGCAGGTTGAACAACTGCGCCGACTCTGCCTGGGAGTAGCCTTTCAGGCGTTTGACGAAGTGCCCCAACAGCAGGGTTTTCTCACCGCTGACCGGATGCACGCGCACCACCGGGTGTTCGGTTTCATACACCGTGGAAGTGAATACTTTGCGGTATTCCTCCAGCTTCTCCACCGCCACATCCGGCTTGCGTGCGGCGTAGTCGTATTCGTTGCTGTGCACCGCCCACAGGTGATCAGCCAGTGCGCGCAGTTCCACGCTGAGGTCGTTGTAGGCAGCGGCTGTGTTGGCCCATACGGTGTCGCCGCCGGACACAGGCGCCAGCACCGAACGCAGGATCGAGGCCTTAGGGTAGGCATCGACGAACGTCACGTCGGTGTGCCAGGAATTGGCGCGCTGACCACGGGTGCCATCCAACTCCATCAGGAACCGCGTGCCGTCTCGTACCGGTACGGTGGGGTGGGCGATCGGCTCGCCGAGCAGGTGAGCAAAGGCTTCCTGGCTCTGGTCATCGAGATGGGTTTGTTCGCGGAAGAAGATCACCTTGTACTGCACCAGCGCCTGCTGGATGGCCTCGACGGTGGCGGCATCCAGCTCACCGGACAGTTTGATGCCACGGATTTCGGCGCCGATCCGCCCGGCTACCGGGTGAATATCAAGTGGTTGGGCGATGGGTTGAACGGCTAATGCGGCGTTGCTCATTGTGATGACCCTCATGTGCCTGCGAAACGGTGGGGGGACGCTTCCAGCAACGCTCTATCCATATGCAATTTAGGTCTAGCAAATGAATGAATGCTTCGTTGACGGAATAAGAGCTTGCATTTAAAACCTCAGCTTGCTCGGTCGCAAATGCCTTCGACCTATTTTTAAAATGCCGGGAAAGCATATGGATCTTCGCCAACTGCGCTACTTCATCGCGCTCAACGAACACCGCAGTTTCGTGCGCGCCGCGGACGCCATGGGCATCACCCAACCAGCGTTCAGCCGCAGCATCCAGGGGCTGGAACAGGAGTTCGGTTGCGTGTTGGTAGACCGTGGCCACAAGGACTTGCGCCCCACGCCGGAAGGCCAGGTGGTGTTGCAGCACGCCCTGAGCCTGGTGCATGGCGCAGCGCTGCTGAGCAGTGAAGTGACGCGCATGACCAAGCTCGACGCCGGCGACCTGCGCTTCGGCTGCGGCCCGGCGCCAGCCGTGAAACTGGTGCCGGATGCGGTGGCGCGGTTTATCAACGCCCACCCGAAAATCCGCACCACGTTTCAGGTGGATAACTGGGAAACCCTCAGCCGCCGCCTGAGCCGTGAAGAGATCGAATTCTTTATCGCCGACATCCGCCAGTTCGAAGCCGACCCGAATTTCCAGACCCGCGCACTCACCCCCAAACGCGGGGTGTTTTTCTGCCGCCCCGGCCACCCCTTGCTCGCCAAGGACAGCCTGTCCACCAACGATATGTTCGACTACCCGCTGGCGGCGCCGCTGATCTCCCAAGGCATTCGCAAACTGCTGGCGAACCTGAGTGGGCGTATGGATTTCTCCCCGAGTATCCAGACCGAGCACTTCCCGGCACTGGTGAGCATCGTGCTGCAAACCAATGCCATCGGCGTCGGCACTGAAGAAGCCTTTGCCGAGGACATTGCCAGGGGGGCGCTGGTGCTGCTGCACTGGCGCAACTTGCCGCAGCACATGGATACCCTGAGCGCACGCTGCGGGATCGTCAGCCGCACGGGGTCGCGGTTGTCGCCGGCGGCGAAGGCGATGATCGAGACATTGGTGGAGGTGGATAGCCAGCAGGTCAGTGTGGCGGTTTGAAGGGCCTCATCGCAGGCAAGCCAGCTCCCACATTGAGCGGTGAACACGTTCAAGTGTGGGAGCTGGCTTGCCTGCGATAGCGATAGCCCAGGCACCGACAAGCTCAGAGCCCCGCCGCCACCAACCCAGGCGCCACCCAATCACTCACCTGAAACGACTTGCGAATCAACTTCTCCCTGGACGCCAGGTCCACCGCATCCTGCAATTTGCCCAGGAACACCGGGTCTAGGGTCGAGGGGAAAACTTCGCTGAGTTTCTGGTCTTTCAAATCATTGGTGAGGATCACCGGGGGGTAACTGGCCAGCCCTGATACCAGCGCTATGTACGCCTGTTTGTTGTTGTCATCGGTCAACCACTGCACCGCTTGCTGCTGGGCCTTGAGCAGCTTGGCCACCGCATCGGGATGTTCATCGACAAACTTGGCGCTGCCCACCAGCACGGCCTGGATGCTGCCGGCATCGCCCAGGTCTTTGGTGGTCAGCGGTATTTCTGCCAAACCTTTGGCCTGCAACGCCGTCAGGGTGGACCCGCCCCAGGTGGCGTCAATCTGCTTGGCCGCCAGGGCGGCAGCGGCCGCGTTGAAGTCCAGGTTGATCACCTTAAGGTCCTTCTCGCTCAAGCCCTGGCTGGCCAAAGCGCTGTCGAACGACAACTGGCTGGCCGTGCCACGGAACACCGCCACGCGCTTGCCCTTGAGGTCTTGCAGGGTCTTGATGCCGGAGCCCGGCACCACGCCGAGGTAGTGTTTCACTCCCCGTGCAGAGGCGCTGAGCAGCCGCGTGTCCAGGCCATTGGAGCGGCCGATGATCGCTGCCAGGTCGCCCAGATAGGCCAGGTCCACCTGGCCGTTGGCGAACGCTTCATTGATCACCGGGCCGGCGCCCTTGAAGTAATTCCATTGGATCTTGATGCCTTGGTCGGCAAAGGCTTTTTCAAAGATCTGCTGTTCACGCAACACGTCGGTGATGCCACCGCCGCTGTGCTGGCTGCCGGCACTGAGGTCGGGCACCGCGATGCGGATTTCCTTGAGGTCGGCGGCATGCACCAACCCGGCCAGGGCGGTGCCGGCGAACAGGCTGATCAGACGTTTAAAGGGCAGTTTCATAAGCGCAGCTCCTGGTGGGCGACGGTCGCCTGGGGAGCAAAAAGTAGTCACAGACTGAACAAAACTTTAAATACTATAAATTCACAATTTAATAGCTTTTAGAAATATGCAAGCTAACCCGCAGCCTCCAGAGGCCTATGCATAAACAGCATCGAAAATATTCTTCGAATGCATTGGATGCGTGGCGGCGTGAGGCTTTAAATGACTTTTCTTATCTCACAATCATCTTGATCACGCTTTTGTAAGATCGAAATCACATAACGCATTCGGAGGTCTTCCATGGCCCGGATTTCACTTCTGAGCCTGCCGCTGGCGGCCCCGCCCAAAGGCATCGCGCCGCGCTTGCCGCAGCTGGGCCAGCGTTTATTGCCGTGGCTGCTGCCGCTCACGCTGTTTGCCTTATGGTGGCTGGCCAGCCGCAATCATTGGATGAGCGAGCAGATTCTGCCCACTCCCGCCCTGGTGTGGAGCAGCGCGGTGGAGTTGGCCGGCGGCGAGTTATGGAGCCATCTGGCCATCAGCTTGCAGCGCTTGTTCTGGGGCCTGCTGGCCGGTGTCAGTGGCGGCGCGATACTGGGCGCGTTCCTGGGTTTCAGTGCGCGCGCCGAGCGCTTGGTGTTCCCGACGTTCAGCGCGCTGGCGCAAGTGCCGACCCTCGCCTGGATCCCGCTGTTCATGGTGTTTTTCGGGATTGGCGAAACCCTCAAGCTGGTGGTGCTGGTCAAGGCCATCGTGGTGCCCGTGACCCTGCATACCCTGGTAGGCGTTCGCGACGCCCAGCCCAACCTGCGCGAAGCCGCCCGTGTACTGCGCCTGCCTGGCCACTTGCTGATCCGCCGTCTGGTCCTGCCCGCCGCACTGCCTGCGTTCATGGCCGGTGTACGCCTGGCCCTGGCGGCGGGCTGGACCTCCCTGCTGGCCGTGGAGCTGCTGGCCTCCAGCGAAGGCATCGGTTACCTGATGGTGTGGGCGCGCCAGTTGTTCATGCTCGATATCGTCTTCGTGTGCATCGTGGTCATTGGCGTGCTGGGTGTGGTGATGGACCGCGGCATCGGCTGGCTGGACCGCAAGTGGGTGCACTGGCCCCATCCGGCCACTGCGCAGATTCGACGCGGGCCACGCTACGAAGGCTGGCAGCGCTTGCAACCCTGGCTGTTGCCGCTGCTGCTATTGGCGTTATGGCAAGTAGCGACTCAGCAGGATTGGGTCGATCCAAACATTCTGATCAGCCCCTGGGCGGTGCTGCAAACCAGCGTGGCGGGCGTGCTGGATGGCAGCCTGACTACGGCGCTGGGCAAAAGCCTTGGCCGGGCCCTGGCCGGGTTGCTGCTGGGCGGTAGCCTGGGCTTTGCCATGGGCCTGTGGCTGGGGCTGTCGCGGCGCAGTGAGCGGCTACTTGGCCCCACTTTGTCCGCGCTGCGCCAGATCGCGATTTTCGCCTGGGTGCCGCTGCTCACCGCCTGGTTCGGCCTGGGTGAACTGGCCAAGTGGGTGTTTATCGCCCTCGCCGCCTTCTTCCCGTTGTTTATTGCCACCCAGCGCAGCGTGCTCAACTTGTCGCCCCAGCTGCGCGAAGCCGCGCAGGTGCTGCGCCTGAACCTCTGGCAACGCATGCGCCGCCTGGTACTGCCGGGCGCCGCGTCGGGGATTTTCGCCGGCCTGCGCCTGAGCCTGATCTACGCCTGGATGGGCACCCTCGGCGCCGAATATTTCATGCCCTCAGATGGCGGCATCGGCAGCCTGATGATCGGCGCCCAACAGTTGCTGCGCATGGATTTGATCATGAGCGGCATGCTGCTGGTCGGCCTCACCGGCGCCGCTCTGAACCTGATCGGCCAACGCATCGAAACCCGTGCCACCCGCTGGAGACACGCATGAACGCACCGATTGTCAGCTTCAACCACGTGGGTAAGTCCTTCGACGTCGATGGCTTCGAACTGGAAGCCATCCGTGAATTCAACCTGGAGGTGGCCGAAGGGGAATTTGTTGCGATTGTCGGCTCCAGTGGATGCGGGAAATCCACACTGCTGCGCTTGCTGGTGGGCTTGGATACGCAGTTTCGCGGCGAGATCCAGGTCGATGGCAAAGCCGTCAGCGGGATCGGCGGCGAACGCGGCATTGTGTTCCAGGAGCACCGCCTGTTCCCGTGGCTGACCGTGGCGCAAAACATCGGCCTGGGCCTGGTCAACGAGCCCCTGAACGAGGCCGAGCGCAACCGGCGCATCAGCGACTTTATCGAACTGGTGGGCCTCACCGATTTCACTCGCGCCTACCCCCACCAACTCTCCGGCGGCATGGCGCAACGGGTGGCGATTGCCCGCGGCCTGGTGGCCAGCCCGCGCATCCTGTTGCTGGACGAACCCTTCGGCGCCCTGGATGCACTGACGCGCCAGCAGATGCAGGACGAACTGCTGGCGATTCGTGCCCGCGCCAGGATCACCACGGTACTGGTGACCCACGATGTGGAAGAGGCGATTTTCCTCGCCGATCGCGTGGTGGTGATGGAGCCGCGTCCGGGGCGAATCAAGCAGGTCGTCGAGATCACCCTGCCTCATCCGCGCCAGCGCAGCAGTTTTGAATTCCACCAGCTACGCGAAGAGCTGTTGCACGAATTAACCAGCGACGACCATTACCAACCGCCGGTGCGCGAACAGATCCGCGACCTGCCATTGGCGTTCATTGCTTGCTGAAAGAGAGCTCAGTGCGCGGGTGTTCCTGGGGCTCCAGGCGATTGGCTCGCGCAAACGTGCCCAAATCATTGAAGCGCACCCCCATCTCGGCCATGACCTTGTGCGCCACCTTGGCGGTCATCTGGCGGATGTAGAACGGTTCTTTCACCACAAAGTGATGGATGCCGTGGGTGCTGCCGAAGTTGAAGCAGAACGCCTGCAACGGCCACAGCCACCAAGGGTTCAGCACTTGGGTTTGCTGCATCACATTGCCCAGTTCCACATCGCCGTAGTAATGCATGTTGGAGCTGACAAAGTGCAGGCAGAAGGTGCGCAACACGTTCGGGCCGATGATCACCACCGCAGCGATATCGATCACCTGCATCACCTGCAAGGTACCGGCTGACCACTGAATGGGCGCGCCCATCAAACTGGCAATCCCATTGGCGGCATGAAAGCCCAGGAAGACGTACCACGCGCCCCAATGCAGCAAGGCCAGCGGTGCGTACACCAGCAGCACGCGCTTGAGGATGCTGAACCTGTGCGGCCAGGTCTTGGCGCGCAACAGGCGGATCAAGGCCGACATCATGTTGTCCCCCACCATCAGCAACCGTGCGATGCCCCAGGGTTCGCCATTGGT
Organism: Pseudomonas sp. NFPP02; assembly: GCF_900119355.1. NCBI lineage: Bacteria > Pseudomonadati > Pseudomonadota > Gammaproteobacteria > Pseudomonadales > Pseudomonadaceae > Pseudomonas > Pseudomonas sp. NFPP02. The sequence continues at coordinate 91,246 of NZ_FPJI01000002.1, read as the reverse complement.
GATCGCGCGCTCTTCCATGTCGGCTTCGGTGCCCGAGACCTTGTGATGGTTGAGGTGCAGGTGCCGGCGTATCCATGGGTTGATGGTGCTTGGCCGCGCCAGCCATACCAGGCCCATCATCAGGTTGTGGGGCACGCGTTGCTTGCGAAAGTACATGCTGTGGATCAGGTCGTGTTCCAGCTCGTGGGTGAGCGAGGCGAAGAAGGCATTGAGCAGCAGACACACCCACCAGGCCATATGACCGCTGATATAGAGCGCTGCCGAGCCGAACATGCCCAGCAGGGCAAAGGCCAGGATGCCTGCGCCCAGCGCGTCCTGATGCAACAACCAGGGGTGCCGCTGGCGCAAGCGCACGCCTTCGGCCATCACCACCTCGCGGATATGCGCCGAACGCTGTTGTGCGTTCAACGGCTGGGGGCTTGCAGAAGTACCGTCCATGCTTCCATTCTCTTGGTGAAGTGATGCCTGCATCCTGCACCTAACCCTAGCGCAGGGCGCTAGCCGCGCACGCCAATCTGTTGACCACAAGCGCCAATTGCCATGACCGAACCCACTTCCCTCGCCAGCTGGACCCGTGCCCTGCGCAAGCAGCTCGACGCCCTGGGCCTCGACAGCGCCGCGCTGTGCGCCGAGGCCGGGCTCGACCCGCAGCAGATGGACGACCCCAACGCCCGCTACCGGTTGTCGGCCACCACGCGCCTATGGGCGCTGGCGGTACAGGCCAGTGGCGACCCGGCGATTGGGCTGCGGGTGTCGCGGTTTGTCAGCCCCACCACCTTTCATGCGCTGGGTTACGCATTGGTGGCCAGCGGCAGCTTGCGCGAGGTGTTCGAGCGCATCGTGCGCTATCACCAGGTGGTCAGTGATGCCTTGGACCTGGAGCTGAGCCGCCACGGCGACGTCTACCGTTTTCGCCTGCTCCAACCCCCAGGCAGCCCTGCGCCCGCGCCGGAAGCGATTGATGCCTTTGCGGCGATCTACGTGCGCACGTGTCGCAACCGCCTGGGTCGCGACTATGCGCCGTTGGCCGTTTACCTGCGGCGCCCGGAACCCGCCGACCCCGAGCCGTGGCACAGGGTATTTCGCGCGCCGGTACGGTTTGCCGCCGACGAAGACCGCCTGGAATTCGCCGCCAGCGACTTCGACAGCCATCTGGACGACGCCAACCCGGAGCTGGCCGAACACAACGAAACCGTGCTCAAGCGCACCCTCGCCCAACTGCAACCGCTGACCTGGGAACGCAAGGTGCGCGCCGCCATCGAGGCGCAATTGCCAGACGGCGAGCCAAGCGCCGAACACATTGCTCAAGCGCTGCATTTGAGCCTGCGCAGCTTGCAGCGGCATCTGGCCGATGAAGGGTGTCGGTTTGACGCCTTGCTCAATGAGTGTCGGCAAAACCTGGCGTTATTGCACCTGCGCGACCCGCAGTGCTCATTGGCCGAGATCAGCCATTTGCTGGGGTTTGCCGATACCAGCAGTTTCAATCGTGCGTTCAAGCGCTGGACGGGGATGACGCCGGGGCAGTTTCGCGACGGATTGCAGTAGTAAGAGCCTCATCGCAGGCAAACCAGCTCCCACAGGGGAATGGGGTTCACATCATGTGGGAGCTGGCTTGCCTGCGATGAGGCCAGTACAAACACCACAAATCCCTGAGTTTGATTACAAACCTGTCATCCAATTGTGCGGCTTTTGTCCGCGTCCGCTGGTTACCGTGACGGCCTGCTTTCTGGAGCCCTCACTATGTACCGCACTGCCTTGTTCCTGAGCCTCGCCGTGGCCACCGTCGCCCAGGCGGCGCCACAATTACCACGCCATGCCGAGCTGGATCTGCACACCGCTCGCCAACTGGCCGACGCCAGCCTGGCCCACTGCACCGCTGCGCTGACCGTACTCGACCGCGGTGGCAACCTGTTGCTGGGCCTGCGCGCTGACGGTGTCGGCCCGCACAACAGCCTCGCCAGCCAACGCAAGGCGTACACGGCGCTGTCGACAAAAACCCCGACCCGGCTGTTTGCCGAACGGGCGCGTAATAACCCCGAGGCCGCCAACCTCAACAGCTTGCCCGAGCTGCTGTTGCTCGGCGGTGGCGTGCCGCTGTTTGCCGACGCAGAACTGGTCGGTGCCCTCGGCATCGCCGGTGCCGGTGGCGCCGCGCAGGATGAAGCCTGCGCCGTGCAGGCCGCCGAGCAACTGGGCTTGAAAATCACCCCTTGATTCCACTTCCTTCAAAGGACTTCGCGATGAAAACCTTGAGCATGACCCTTGCCGCACTGAGCCTGAGTGGCCTGTGCAACCTGGCCCTGGCCGACGGCAACCCCCTGAGCGTGCACGTACTCAACCTGGAAAACGGCCTGCCAAGCGCCGGTGTCAACGTGACCCTGGAACAGCACGTGGGCGATAAATGGCAGTCGCTGTCTGAAGGTGTGACCAACCAGCAAGGCCGCATCGCCGAGCTGTTCCCGGCCAACCGCAGCATGCAGCCGGGCGAGTACCGCGTGGTGTTCAAGACCGGCGATTACTACAAGAAGGCTAACCGCGAGACGTTTTTCCCTGAGGTACCGGTGATATTCCAGGTCAAGCAGGCCGACCAGCACTACCACATCCCGCTGTTGCTCAGCCCTTACGGTTTCTCTACCTATCGCGGTTCATAGGCCCGCGGCCAGCCGCAGCCCATTGAGGTCGCGTATCTCGATGGCACCGTAACTCAAGCCGATAATGCCCTGTTGCTCCAGCGCCTTGAGCAGACTGTTGATGGTCTGGCGCGACAGGCCCAGCATCGCCGCCAGATCCTCCTGGGGCAGTTGCAGCACGCGGCGCGCATGATCCACTTCGCCGTAGCCTTGGGCAATCATCAGCAACCGATGGGCCAGCCGCTCTGAGGCGGGCATCAGGCTTGTCTGTTCGATATTGATCAACGACAGCCGTAGTTTATGGCTCATCAACAGCGCCATCTCCCGCCAGAACAGCGGATGCTGCTCGAGAATGCCGAGCATCGCCGCCTGCGGCACCTGCAGCAGCCTGCAAGCACCCGTGGCCATGGCATCGTGGGTGCGCGGCAGGTTGTCGAACAGGCAGATCTCGCCGAACCAGTAGGGCGTTTCCACCAGGCTCAACACCGCTTCCTTGCCCTGAGCACTGACCGCACTGATGCGCACCGTGCCTTCCAGCACCGCATACACGCCGCACGGCGGGTCACCGCGCTTGAACAGGTACTGCCCCGCCGTCAGCACACGCAACCGCGCCGCCTCCAGCAGGCTACGCTGCAAGTCAGGCGGCAAATGGCTGAACCAATGACCGCGAGCCAATTGCGCGTGCCATGTCCCTGTGTCCATGCGAACTCCGAAGATTGTCGCCCAGTTGACAGTTAGGCACCGACTGACAGGGCATGATCAAACATCCTACAGGAGGAACAACAATGAAAAGCCTCGTCGACCACCTCAGTCAATACGCCGCGTACCACCGCGACCCACGCAACATCGCCAGCCACTTCATCGGTATTCCGTTGATTGTGGTGGCCGTAGCCGTGCTGCTGTCGCGCCCCGAATGGTCGGTGGGCGGGCTGTGGCTATCACCTGCGGTGCTGTTGGCGCTGTTTTCGGCGTGGTTTTATCTGCGCCTGGAACTGGCCCTGGGCGTGTTGATGACTATGCTGATGGGCTTGTCGGTGTGGGCCGGGCATGTGCTGGCGGCGCAAAGCACGGCGGTGTGGCTGAGCAGCGGCGTGGGGATGTTTGTGGTGGGCTGGGTGATTCAGTTCATCGGGCATTACTACGAAGGCAGGAAGCCTGCGTTTGTGGACGATGTGTCCGGGCTGATCGTGGGGCCGTTGTTTGTGGTGGCGGAGTTGGCGTTTTTGCTGGGGTTGCGGCAGGACCTCAAGCGCCAGATTGAAGAGCGCTCTGGGCCGGTGGCGCGCCGCGGTCTTGATCGTTCCCATGCTCTGCGTGGGAATGCAGGCCAGGACGCTCCGCGTCCAAAAGCGTGACGCAGAGCGTCACCAGAGGCGTTCCCACGCAGAGCGTGGGAACGATCACGTGAGGCTCAGGTTTTGGGTTTGAAGAACAGGGTCTCGCCCCGCGCCAGGCCGGTGAGGCTGTCATGGTCTTTCACCACTTCGGCCTCGATCAATTCACTCTGGCCTTCAACCTTCAAGGTCACGCGAGTGGTCGCGCCCAACGGCCGAATATCCCGCACTTGCGCCGCATGGTGATCTTCCAGTTCATGGCGTGACAGCGACACTTCGTGGGGGCGGAACAGCAGGTGCTTGTCTTCGCCCAAATGCAGGCGGTTGGAGTCCCCCAGGAAGTGGTACACAAAATCGCTGGCCGGGTTTTCGTAGACGTCGCCCGGTGAACCGATCTGCTCGATCACGCCCTTGTTCATCACCACGATACGGTCGGCGACTTCCATGGCCTCCTCCTGGTCGTGGGTCACGAAGACCGAGGTCAGGTTGATGTCTTCGTGCAGGCGCGCCAGCCAGCGGCGCAGTTCTTTACGCACCTTGGCGTCGAGGGCGCCGAAGGGTTCGTCGAGCAGCAACACCTTGGGCTCCACCGCCAGGGCGCGGGCCAGGGCGATACGCTGGCGCTGGCCACCGGAGAGTTGTTCCGGGTAACGGTCCGACAACCAATCAAGCTGCACCATGTTCAGCAGCTCGTGAACCTTGCTGGCGATCTGGCTTTCGGTGGGGCGTTGGTTTTTCGGCTTCATGCGCAGGCCGAAAGCGACGTTGTCGAACACGGTCATGTGGCGGAACAGCGCGTAGTGCTGGAACACAAAGCCCACGTTGCGATCACGCACATCGTGGCCGGAGACGTCTTCGCCGTGGAACACAATACTGCCGGTATCCGGGGTTTCCAGGCCGGCAATGATGCGCAGCAGCGTGGTCTTGCCGCAGCCGGACGGGCCCAGCAACGCCACCAGCTCGCCACTCTGGATATCCAGGTTGATGCTGTCCAGGGCCTTGAAGGCGTTGAAGTTCTTGCTGACATTACGGACTTCGATCGACATGACTTATTCCTCACCCGCGCTGTTGCGCAGGCGGTTGATTCGGTTCTCGCTCCACTGCTTGAGCAGCAGGATGAAGAGCGCCAGGATCAGCAACAGGCTGGCCACCGCAAACGCGGCAACGTGGTTGTATTCGTTGTAGAGAATCTCGACATGCAGCGGCAGCGTGTTGGTGACGCCGCGAATGTGGCCGGACACCACCGACACTGCGCCGAACTCACCCATGGCTCGCGCCGTACACAGCACCACGCCGTAGATCAGACCCCACTTGATGTTCGGCACGGTGACATGCCAGAACATCTGCCAGCCATTGGCGCCCAGCAGGCGTGCGGCTTCTTCTTCCTGGGTGCCCTGCTCCTGCATCAGCGGGATCAGCTCACGGGCCACGAACGGCACGGTGACGAAGATGGTCGCCAGCACGATGCCCGGCAGGGCGAACACGATCTGGATGTCGTGGTCTTGCAGCCACGGCCCGAAGAAGCCCTGGGCGCCGAACATCAACACGTACACCAGGCCTGCGATCACCGGCGACACCGAGAACGGCAGGTCGATCAGCGTGACCAGGATGCTCTTGCCACGGAACGAGTACTTGCTCACGCACCAGGCGGCGCTGACGCCGAACACCAGGTTGAGCGGCACCGAAATCACCACGGCGATCACCGTGAGTTTCAGCGCCGACAGCGCGTCGGGTTCAAGGATTGCGCTGAAGAACGTGCCGAGGCCGTTTTTCAAGCCCTGGGACACCACCACCAGCAACGGCAGCAGCAGGAACAGCGCGAATACCAGCCAGCCAAGGCCGATCAGGATACGTCGCGAGGTCGCGCTGCCACGGCGGGCGGCGTTGGCCGAGGACGCGGCAGAAATAGACGATTGGGACATGTTCCGCGCCTCCTTATGGACGTTCGATGCGCCGCTGCAACAGGTTGATCAGCAGCAGCAAGACGAAGGACACCACCAGCATCAGCACACCAATGGAGGTGGCGCCGCGGTAGTCGTATTGGTCGAGCTTGACCATGATCAGCAATGGCAGGATTTCGGTTTTCATCGGCATATTGCCGGCGATGAAGATCACCGAACCGTACTCACCCACGCCTCGGGCAAAGGCCAGGGCGAAGCCGGTCAGCCAGGCGGGCAGCAATGCCGGCACTAGGATGTAGCGGAACACTTGCAACGGCTTGGCGCCGAGGCAGGCGGCGGCCTCTTCGATTTCCCGGGGGATATCGGCCAGTACCGGCTGCACCGTGCGCACCACGAAGGGCAACGTGACGAAGGTCAGCGCCAGGGTGATACCCAGGGGGGTGTAGGCGATTTTGAACCCCAGGTCGGTGGCAAACTGGCCAACCAGGCCGTTGGGTGCGTACAGCGCGGTCAGCGCAATACCGGCGACGGCAGTGGGCAGGGCGAACGGCAGGTCGATCATCGCGTCGATGACCTTGCGCCCGGGGAAGGTGTAGCGCACCAGCACCCAGGCCAGCAAAGTGCCAATCACACCGTTGATGAGTGCGGCGTACAGCGCGGTGCTGAAGCTCAGCTTCAAGGCCGCCAGTACACGAGGTGCGGAAATGATGTTCCAGAACTGATCCCAGGTGAGTTGAGCGGCGTGTACAAACATCGCCGCCAGCGGGATGAGTACGATCAGGCTGAGGTACACGACGGTGTAGCCCAGCGTCAGCCCGAAGCCGGGTATGACGGGGGAGATACGACGCGACATAAGAGTCCTTGGTTAGCGGAACGGATATGCGTGCGGCCCACTGTGGCGAGGGAGCTTGCTCCCGCTGGGCTGCGAAGCGGCCCCAGAACCAGGCAACCACGATGTACCGTGAGTACCGGTTTTGGGAGTGCTTCGCACTCCAGCGGGAGCAAGCTCCCTCGCCACAACAAGCCCCGCGCAATAGTCGGTGTTGATTATTGCGCCGTGTAGATCTGGTCGAACACACCACCATCATTGAAGAATTTCGGTTGGGCAGTTTTCCAGCCGCCGAAGTCTTTGTCGATAGTCACCAGGTCCAGTTTCGGGAACTGCTGGGCGTATTTGGCGGCGACTTTTTCATCCCGTGGACGGTAGAAGTTCTTCGCCGCAATCTCCTGGCCCGCCGGGCTGTACAGGTGGTTGAGGTACGCCGTGGCGATCTCGGTGTTGCCCTTTTTCTCGGCGTTCTTGTCGACCACGGCCACAGGCGGTTCTGCCAGGATCGACAGGGACGGCACGACGATGTCGAACTTGTCGGCGCCGCCGTCTTCCTTCAAGGCCAGGAACGCCTCGTTTTCCCACGCCAGCAGCACGTCACCCTGGCCGTTGTTGACGAAGGTAATGGTAGAACCGCGTGCGCCGGTGTCCAGTATCGGGACGTGCTTGAACAGCTCCTTGACGTATTCCTGGGCCTTGGCTTCGCTGCCGCCGGCCTTGAGGCCGTAGGCCCAGGCGGCAAGGAAGTTCCAGCGTGCACCGCCGGAGGTTTTCGGGTTGGGCGTGATCACCGACACGTCTTTTTTGATCAGGTCGCCCCAGTCCTTGATGCCCTTGGGATTGCCCTTGCGCACCAGGAACACAATGGTGGAGGTGTAGGGCGTGCTGGCGTCCGGCAGGCGGGTCTGCCAGTTCTCCGGCAGGGTCTTGCCCAGCTTGGCGATTTCGTCGATGTCACCGGCCAGGGCCAGGGTGACGACGTCGGCACGCAGCCCATCGATCACCGCCCGGCCTTGCTTGCCTGAGCCACCGTGGGACTGCTGGATCTTGACGTTGTCGCCGGGGTGGGACTGTTTCCAGAAGCTGGTGAATTCAGCGTTGTAATCCTGGTACAGCTCACGGGTGGGGTCGTACGAGACGTTGAGCAACTCGTAGTCCTTGGCAACGGCGGAACCGGCAAACACGGCACTGGCCAATGCGGCCAAGGCATAACGGCGAATCGACGTCATAGAAGCTCCTGAAATTCTTGAGTGTTGGCTTTTCTTGTAATTGCGGGTCTATCGCCGTTCTTGCTCAGCTCGGTTTGTTACCGGGGTTCTGCAGACGGAATTTTTCCTTGCGTTCGATCTGTACCACTTGGGCGTTGTGTACGGTGATTTCCACCGCGCCAAACCGCAGGTCGCGCAGGGCGCTCTGGATTTCACGCAAAATGGCTGCTTCGTCCTGGCCGTCAACGCTACGTAGAGATGCGCTCATGGTCTCGCTCCTGAAAATGAGTAGTGCCTGGCAGTGGCGGCACTGCTTGCGGCGTGAGGGCGATAGTAGATAAGCGCGGATATTCTTAAAAATACTATTTAAGAATGTTTATATAACCAGAAAGAATTTTCTGATAGGGCATGGGGTTGCGAGGGTTTCCACAGAAAAAACTCCCACGCACAGGCGCCGCAGCCCCCTGTGGGAGCTGGCTTGCCTGCGAAAGCGGTGGTGCAGTAACACATGCAGTGACTGACACACCGCCTTCGCGGGCAGGCCCGGCTCCCACATTTACCGAGTCAGTCCTGGCGGATCAGAGGTGCCCGCGTCCAATCAATCTCCTGGGCCGGCATGGGCCGTCCAAACCAGTACCCCTGGCCCATGTCGCATTCCTGATCCAGCAGGAACCGCGCCTGTTCCACCTGCTCGATCCCTTCGGCGTGCACCTGCATGCCCATGCTTTTGGCCAGGGCGATCACCACGCGCACAATCGCGGCGTCGTCTTCGTCCCACGGCAAGCCCGCCACAAAGCCCTGGTCGATCTTGAGCTTCTGCACCGGCAGGCGTTTGAGGCGCAACAACGAGGAATAGCCGGTGCCAAAGTCGTCGATCGCCAGGCGCAGGCCCAGTTCGCGCAGGCGGTGCAGTTGCTCCAGTGCGACTTCCGGGTCGTCCATCACTGCGCTCTCGGTGACCTCCAGCTCCAGGAAGGCCGGATCCAGCCCAGTGGTGTGCAGCACTTGGGCCACTTGCTCATACAGCTCGCGCCGGGCAAACAGGCGGCTGGAGACATTGATTGCGATAAAGCTCAGCGGCACGCCGTCGGCCAGCCACTGGCACATTTGGCGGCAGGCCTGGTCCATCACCCACGCATCGATCTCGGCAATCAGCCCGGTGCGTTCGGCGATGGGGATGAACTCGCCCGGGGGTACCAGGCCGCGCTCCGGGTGCTGCCAGCGCACCAGTGCTTCAACGCCGACCAAACGGCTATCATGCAGGTCGTGCACCGGCTGGTAATAGACGCGCAGCTCATGTTGGTCGAGGGCGCGACGCAGCTCGCCAGCGATTTCCACCCGATGCTGGGCGTGGGCGGTCAGTTCTTCGGTGTACAACGCGTAGCCTTCGCGCCCGGCGCTCTTGGCCTTGAACAACGCGGAATCGGCGTTGCGCAGCAGTTGCTCGGCGCTCAGGGCGTCACTGGGGAACAGGCTGATACCGATACTGGCGCTGATAAACAGCTGGTTGCCGTCAAAAATGAACGGATCCTTCATGGCGTTGAGCATGCGCTGCGCCAAGGCCGCCGCTTGCACCACCTGCGGGCAGCTTTCTGCCAGCACGGCAAATTCGTCGCCCCCCAGGCGCGCCAGGGTAACCCCCGGCCCAAACAGGCCGCTCAGGCGTTCGGCCACCAGTTTGAGCAACTGATCGCCAACGTTATGGCCGAGGCTGTCGTTGATGATCTTGAAGTGGTCCAGGTCCATCAACAGCAGAGCGCAGCCACGCTTATGCACCTGCGCGGAAGCCAGGGCCTGCTCGGCGCGATCGGTGAACAGCAGGCGGTTGGGCAGGTCGGTGAGCGGGTCGTGATGGGCCAGGTGCGCCAATTCGTGCTCAGAGTTCTTCATGGCGCTGATGTCCGAAAACACCGCCACGTAGTGGCTGACCTGGCCCTGGTCATCGTGAATCACCCGTATGGTTTGCCACTGGGGGTAAACCTCGCCGCTTTTACGGCGGTTCCAGATTTCGCCGCTCCATTCGCCGGTGCTTTCCAGGGCCTGGAACATTTGCTGGTAGAAATGCGCCGAGTGGCGTCCGGACTTGAACAGGCTTGGCCGTTGGCCCATGACGTCTTCGCACTGGTAGCCGGTGATCTCCATGAAAGCGCGGTTAACGTGCACGATCAGCCCTTGGGTATCGGTGACCAGCACCCCTTCGCGGGTGCAATCGAACACCGCAGCGGCCTGGCGCAGGCGCTCGCGGTTCTCTTTCAGGGGTTGTTGCAACGCATGGGCACGGGCAAAACGCCGGCCTATCCAGTAGATGACCAAGGCGCTGAGGCTGACCCACACATAACCGCGCGCTTGCAGCCAACGTCCCAGCTCCAGGGGTTCATCGATAAAGTTGATTAATAGGTAATGGCTGAGCTGGAGCCAAAGGATGGAAACCAGCAGGTACACCAACCCCGCACGTAGGGCACCTCGGTATGAAAACAGCATATGCTTAGTAATCCTTACTAAATAACCAGAATCGCCCTACAAAGGATCAGGATTATAGAGTAGGAAACACTTTGTAAGTCTTATCTGAAACGGTGACTGGTTTTATCTGCAAAGGAAGTGATAATGCGGGTGCTGTTTTTTTCTTTATCTGAGGGCCATACAGCCTATGTGGTACAACGGTTTTCTTGATCTGTCCGCCTGGCAACTGGTGGCAGTCACGCTGTTGATGACCCACGTGACCATTATTGGGGTCACTGTCTATCTGCACCGTTATTCGGCCCATCGCTCGCTCGAGCTCAATGCCGGCCTTAAACACTTCTTCCGCTTCTGGCTGTGGCTGACCACGGCGCAGAACACCCGCGAATGGACCGCCATCCACCGCAAGCACCACGCCAAGTGCGAAACCGTCGATGACCCGCACAGCCCGGTGATCAAGGGCTTGTCCACCGTGCTGCGCAAAGGTGCCGAGCTGTACCGCGCCGAGGCGGAAAACCCCGAGACCCTGCGTATCTACGGCAAAAACTGCCCGGACGACTGGATCGAACGCAAGCTTTACACGCGCTACCCGCTGCTGGGCGTGGCGCTCATGGGCGTAATCGACCTGCTGCTGTTCGGCACCATCGGTATCACCATCTGGGCGATCCAGATGATGTGGATTCCGTTCTGGGCCGCAGGCGTGATCAATGGCCTGGGGCATGCCGTGGGCTATCGCAACTTCGAATGCCGTGACGCCGCCACCAACCTGGTGCCGTGGGGCATCATCGTCGGCGGCGAAGAGCTGCACAACAACCACCACACTTACCCCAACTCCGCCAAGCTGTCGGTGAAGAAGTGGGAGTTCGACCTGGGTTGGGCCTGGATAAAAGTGTTCAGCTTCCTGCGCCTGGCCAAGGTGCAGCGCGTGGCCCCCATCGCCCACCGCGTCGAAGGCAAGGGCAGCCTGGACATGGACACCGCCATGGCGATCCTCAACAACCGCTTCCAGATCATGGCCCAATACCGCAAGTTGGTGATTGGCCCGCTGGTCAAGCAGGAGCTGGAGAAGGTCGATCATTCGGTGCGCCACCAGTTCCACCGCGCCAAGCGCCTGCTGTCGCGGGAAACCAGCTTGCTGGAAGACCGCCACCACTTGCGCATCCAGAGCATGCTGGAACACAGCCATGCCCTCACGGTGATCTACGAGAAGCGCCTGGCGCTGCAGCAGATCTGGCTCAAGACCAGTTCCAACGGCCACGACATGCTGGCTGCGATCAAGGAATGGGTGCATGAAGCCGAGGCCAGTGGCATCCAATCCCTGCGCGATTTTGCCCACCAGTTGAAGACTTACTCGTTGCGTCCTACAGCGGCGTGAGGGCGCCGTGGGAGGGTTCGCCCTCCCACGCACTGGCTTTTTGGCGCCATTTTCCGGGCACCGACAATGCATGCTGATCACGGAACTTCACCGCAATTCCCCTCTCTCAAAGAACACTTCGCCATCATGGTGACCCCTTGTAGTGACCGCTTTTGCACCCTGCGGCGCGCCCAGAGAGAGTTGTACCGATGGTTCACGAAAAGCCCAGCCTGCCCGATGTGCCCACCGCAGAGCCGCCGCGCCCGGCCGCGGCGGCGACCCTGTTGGCGCTTATGCATGCTCAAGGTGAAGTCGAGCGGCTGAGTGAGCGTGAGCAACTGCTCAGTTCCCTGCTGGTCAGCGTGAACGCCGTGCTGTGGGCCATCGATTGGGAAACACGCCGTGTGCTGTATGTGAGCCCGGCGTACGAGCGCCTGTTTGGCCGCTCCGCCGGCCTGCTGCTGGCCGACCACCGTGAATGGCGCAACAGCGTCCACCCCGAAGACCTCGACTACGCCGAACACAGCCTGGCCCGTGTGCTGGAACAGGGCGCCGTGGAGGACCGCGAGTACCGCATCATCACCGCTGACGGTCAGATCCGCTGGTTGAGTGACAAGTGCTACATCAACCAGCAGGTTGTGCCCGGTGAAGCGCTGATCGTGGTGGGCATCGCCGAAGACATCACCGAAAAGAAGCAACTTGAGCTGGAACTCCATCGCCTCGCCACCACCGACGTACTGACCCAAAGCAGCAACCGCCGACACTTCTTCGAACTCGCCAACCAGGCCTTCGACAACGCCTGCGTGCAGGGCACCCCGCTGGCGTTCCTGTTGCTGGACATCGATGATTTCAAAGACATCAACGACACCTACGGCCACCTGGAGGGCGACCAGGTGCTGCGGCGCATCGCTGAGAGCGGTCGCGGGGTATTGCGCCGTGGCGACCTGTTCGGGCGCATTGGCGGCGAAGAATTCGCCGCCGTCCTGCCGGGTTGCCCACCGGAGATGGCCCTGCAGGTGGCCGAGCGGTTGGGCAAGGAAATCCAGGCGTTGGTGTTCAGCTACGATGGGCATGAATTCAATGTGACCGTCAGCCAGGGCCTGGCCGGCCTGCGCGAAGACGACTCCACCCTCGACAGCCTGTTTGCTCGGGCGGATGCGGCAATGTACGAGGCAAAACGCCAAGGCAAGAACCGTGTTATCGCCGGGTAACACCGCTTGGCATTTATGCCTTTTTGTAGGAGCGAGCTTGCTCGCGAAAAACTCACAGGCGCCGCGTTTATCCAGGAAGCCCGCGTCATCGTTGACGTTTTTCGCGAGCAAGCTCGCTCCTACATGCGTTCGGTGTGTGTTTCAGGTTTTGCGCACTCGGGTCAGTTCCGACAAGCCGACCTTGAGCAGCCGCGCGGTCTTGCTGGCGGCTAGTTCTTCAAGCCCTTCGTGCTCGGTCAGCCGCGCCATTTGCACCGCCAGGTTCACCACCAGGGCTTCGCGCGAATACACCCCGCCTTCCAGTGAATAGATCCCTGCGATCAACTGCCGCAACTCCAGCGGCAAGCGCCAACGCGTGCGCAACGCCGAACCGTAGGCGGCGCCAAAGGCGTCGAGGGATTCGCCGATGGCTTCATCATCCAGGGCGCCGCCGCCCTGGCGCCAGTCTTCCAGGCAGCGCAACAAGGCCAGGTCGCCCAAGCGATGCAGGATGCAGGCGCTGTAGCAGCGCTGGTGGTCGAGCTCCAGCATGCGCGCCAGGCGCCGGGCGTAGTCGGCGCTGTCCTGGGACAATTGCCAGTGCCGCTCGGCGTAGGCCACCAGCCCAGGGTCGCCCAACACCACGTTGTGCTTGAGCGCCAGGCCCAGGATGAGGTTCATGCTCTGGCCGGGCACCAACTTATGCAGGGCCTCTGACAGGGTCTGCACTGGCGTGCCGTGGTAGCCGGCGCTGTTGGCGGCGGCGATCAATACGGCGGTGATTTGCGGGTCGCTGTGCACCTGGTCTTCCAACTGCTTGAGGTCCAGGCCTTCGGGCCCCAGGCTGCGTTGCACGGCGGTTTTCACATCCACACGCAACGGCGCCCCATCGCAGACCTCCCGGCGCCGCTCCAGGAAAGCTGGCAAAGTCATGCCTGGCGCCAGGGGTGGAATTTCGCAGTACACGCTTTCGCCTTCATTGAGCAGCAGGTCTTGCAAGCGCTGGGTCAGGCTTTCCATGTTCAGTGGGCGGGTCAGGTAGGCGGTGGGCGCCAGGGGCAAGGCTTCGCGCACGCTGGCGCTGTCGTTGCGACTGCTCAGCAAGATAAACGGCAGCGAACGGCGCTTCTGGCGCACGCTGCGCAGCAGGCTCAGGCCATCCACGCCCGGCAACTCCCAATCCGCCAGGATCAGGTCATAGGTTTTTTCGCCCAACAGCGTGGCGGCGTGCTGCCCATCGGCGCACACATCCAGCCGTGCGTCACAGCGCACATTCAACAGCACTTGCTTGAGCAGGTCCCGCGACCAAGGGTCTGCTTCGGCGATTAACACTCGAGGTACAGCGGGTAAATCAACAGCAGTCATCCAGCACGCTCCATCGGCAATGCTTGCACCTTAGACAATGCAGGCGCGTGCGTACAATGAAGCAGGCACAAAAAAACCGCCGAAGCGGTTTTTTTGTACGGGCTGTAACCTGTGGCGAGGGAGCTTGCTCCCGCTGGACTGCGCAGCAGTCCCAAATCAAAGAGCGGGGCCGCTTCGCGCCCCAGCGGGAGCAAGCTCCCTCGCCACAGTGACTAAGGTTGGTCAGAGTTCGGAGAAACACTCTTCGATGATCGCCAGGCCTTTGTCCAACTGCTCGTCCGGCGAGGTCAGGGGCACCAGTACGCGCAATACGTTGCCGTAGGTACCGCAGGACAGCAGGATCAGGCCCTTGTCACGTGCCTTGGCTACCACGGAGGCAACGGCGGCAGCGTTTGGCTTGTGGGTGTCGCCGTCTTCAAACAGCTCGACCGCGATCATCGCGCCCAGGGCACGCACTTCGCCGATCACCGGGTACTTGGCCTGGATGGCCTTGAGGCCAGTCACCAGGCGCTCGCCCACGGCCTTGCAGCGGTCCAGCAGGTGCTCTTCTTCGAACACTTCCATCACGGCCAGGGCTGCTGCGCAGGCAATCGGGCTACCGGCATAGGTGCCACCCAGGCCGCCTGGGGCGATGGCGTCCATGTACTCGGCCTTGCCGCACACACCGGCCAGCGGGAAGCCGCCTGCGATGGATTTGGCGAAGGTGGTCAGGTCGGCGGCAACGCCCATCTGTTCCATGGCGAAGAAGGTACCGGTACGGCCGGCACCGGTTTGCACTTCGTCGGCGATCAACAGGATGCCGTGCTTGTCGCACAGTTCGCGCAGGCGCTTCATGAAGGCTTTTGGCGCGACGTAGAAACCGCCCTCGCCCTGCACCGGCTCGATGATGATGGCGGCGATATCACGCGGCTCGGCGTCGTTCTTGAAGATGCGCTCGATGCTGGCGATGGAGTCGTCGACGCTCACACCGTGCAGTTCGTTCGGGTACAGCGCACGGAACACGCCGCCCGGCATCAAGCCCATGCCGGCCGAGTAAGGCACGACCTTACCGGTGAGGCCCAGGGTCATCATGGTGCGGCCGTGGTAGGCGCCGGTGAAGGCGATCACACCGGCACGGCCCGTGGCGGCGCGGGCGATCTTCACGGCGTTCTCCACCGCTTCGGAACCGGTGGTGACCAGCAGGGTTTTCTTGGCGAAATCACCCGGCACCTTGGCGGCGACTTTTTCGCACACTTCTACGTAGGGCTCGTAGGCCAATACCTGGAAGCAGGTGTGGGTCAGCTTGTTGAGTTGCTCGGTCACGGCCGCGATGATTTTCGGGTGCACGTGGCCGGTGTTCAGCACGGCGATACCGCCGGCGAAGTCGATGAACTCGCGACCTTCAACGTCGGTCACGGTGGCGTTCTTCGCGGAGTCGGCGAAGATCGGGTGAATCTGGCCAACACCGCGCGGTACAGCGGCTTCGCGGCGTTTCATCAGGGATGCGTTGGTCTTGCTCATAAAGTCCTCATTCGCCGCTCATCGGGCGGCGTGGCTCAAGGATAGGTGGCGGGGAGGCAACTACGGCAGCATGCGATGATCGACTGCCACAGCTTTCCCGGCCACTGCGAATAACCATGTGAAACACGCAAAGGGGCAGCGCTCTCGTGCCCTCTGCGTTTACTGCAATCCCGTGCCTTAGATACCCAGGCAGAGGTATTTGATTTCCAGGTAGTCCTCGATCCCGTACTTGGAGCCTTCACGGCCCAGGCCCGAGGCCTTGATGCCGCCGAACGGCGCCACTTCGTTGGAGATCAACCCGGTGTTGACGCCGACCATGCCGTATTCCAGGGCTTCAGCCACGCGGAACACTCGGCCCAGGTCGCGGGCATAGAAGTAGGAGGCCAGGCCGAACTCGGTGTCGTTGGACATGGCGATCACTTCGGCTTCGTCTTTGAAGCGGAACAGTGGCGCCAGCGGGCCGAAGGTTTCTTCCTTGGCCACGGCGGCGTTTTTCGGCACGTCGACCAGGATGGTCGGTTCGAAAAAGTTGCCTTCCATCACCTTGCCACCGGCCAACAACTTGGCGCCTTTGCTCAGGGCATCAGCGATATGTTCCTGCACCTTGGCCACGGCTTTTTCGTCGATCAGCGGGCCGGTGGTGGTGCCGTCTTCCAGACCGTTACCGATCTTCAATTTGGTCACCGCCACCTTGAGCTTTTCAGCGAAGGCTTCGTACACCGAATCCTGGATGTACAGGCGGTTGGCGCAGACGCAGGTCTGGCCGTTGTTGCGGTACTTGGAGATGATCGCGCCTTCGACGGCCTTATCCAGGTCAGCGTCGTCGAACACGATGAACGGTGCGTTACCGCCCAGCTCCAGGGAGACTTTCTTGATGTCCTTGGCGCATTCGGCCATCAGCTGGCGACCAATTTCGGTCGAGCCGGTGAAGGACAATTTACGCACAATGGGGTTGCTGGTCAGCTCGCCGCCGATGTCGCCAGCACTGCCGGTGACTACGCTGAGCACGCCTTTGGGGATACCGGCGCGGTGCGCCAGCTCAACCAGGGCGAGGGCCGAGAACGGGGTTTGCGAGGCCGGCTTGATCACCATGGTGCAACCGGCAGCCAGGGCCGGGCCGGCTTTGCGGGTGATCATCGCCGCCGGGAAGTTCCACGGGGTGATGGCTGCGGTCACGCCGATGGGCTGCTTGATCACGATCAGGCGCTTGTCGGGCTGGTGGCCGGGGATCACGTCGCCATAGATGCGCTTGGCTTCTTCAGCGAACCACTCGATAAAAGAAGCGGCGTAGACGATTTCGCCCTTGGCCTCGGCCAGCGGCTTGCCTTGTTCGAGGGTCATCAGGCGGCCGAGGTCGTCCTGGTTTTCGATAAGCAGTTCGAACCAGCGGCGCAGCTTGTTGGCGCGCTCCTTGGCGGTGAGCGCACGCCAGGCTGGCAGGGCCTTGTCGGCTGCTTCGATGGCGCGGCGGGTTTCCGCGGCGCCCATCTTCGGCACGGTGCCGAGAATCTCGCCCGTGGCCGGGTTGTTGACCTTGATGGTTTGACCATTGTCCGCATCGACCCAAGCGCCATCGATAAAGGCTTGCTGGCGGAACAACTGGGTGTCTTTAAGCTGCATGTCGGCTTTCCTTAACAGCACCGCGCGCACGCGGAGCGAATTAGAGTTGTTGAAAGGCGCCTTGTGGGCTGCCGTCAGGGAAATCAGCCCCAGCGCGCAGAAGAAATGAAAGAGCGCACGGGAGACAGAGCGTTTGAAATCTCAAACGAATCCTAGGATCAATGGGGGTACAGGGCAATAGGATGTTCGAAAAAAAGAACGAATATGGCGCATCCGGTTCATCTTTCGGATCAAACGCACACACGACAACAGCCCCGGAGCCTGGTGGGCGCCGGGGCTGCTGGGGGCTCTGCAGCTTAAGGTTGGAACGACTTGAGCACGGCCAACAGGCTGGTCAAGTTGTCGGCCACGCCGCCCTGGGCGACTTTTTCGGTGGCGGCGGCGCCAGCGGTGGTGTCGACGCTGTAGATCTGCATCACGCCCTGGTTGGTGGCCGCCTGGGCCAGGGTGTTTTGTTGCTGTTGGGCCGAGACCGAGTTCTGGAACAGGATCGCCGTGGCCTGGCCCATGGATTGATAGATGGTGCTCATGGCCATCGCGGGTGATTCGGCAACGACCTTGACGTTGGTCTGGGTGACGGCATCGGTGATTTGCGGGCTGACTGTACTCATGGTTGAAACTCCTGGGTTGAGAAAGAACAACATCCGTTATTGCTCAGTGCTTAAGGCTGGAAAGACTTGAGCACGGTCAACAGGCTGGTGAGGTTATCCGACACGCCGCCCTGGGCGACTTTCTCGGTGGCCGCCGCACCTGCGGTGGTATCGACGCTGTAGATCTGCATCACGCCCTGGTTGGTGGCCGCCTGGGCCAGGGTGTTTTGCTGCT
Source organism: Pseudomonas sp. NFPP02 (assembly GCF_900119355.1). Lineage (NCBI taxonomy): Bacteria > Pseudomonadati > Pseudomonadota > Gammaproteobacteria > Pseudomonadales > Pseudomonadaceae > Pseudomonas > Pseudomonas sp. NFPP02. Next base: position 73,033 of record NZ_FPJI01000002.1, on the reverse strand, counting down.
GCTGGGCCGACACCGCGTTCTGGAACAGAATCGCCGTGGCCTGCGCCATGGATTGATAGATAGTGCTCATCGCCATCGCAGGCGATTCGGCCACCACTTTGACGTTGGTCTGGGTGACCGCGTCGGTAATTTGCTCGTTGACTAATGGCATGATCAATTTCCTTATTTAGTACACGGTGCATTCCGTGTTCATCAATGAACGTTGCGGAACAGGCGCTGTGAAACGCAGGGTCAAGGTTTTGCAGTGGGGCCCAGCGCCGCTTCAATCTGGGCGATCAACCCCTGGATCAGTGCCTGCACTTCCTTGCGTTGCGCATCCTGGTCGGGAGCTGCGCCGTCCAACACCTGGCGCAGCGCCGCTTCACGTTGCAGGGCAGCGGTCTTGAGCGCTTGTTCGTTGGCCTTCGATTGCGCAAGCACTTCGGTAGCGCGCTTGAGGGTTTCGTCGACGGTGGCCTGGGGCGTTCCGGCGAAGATCTGCGGGTTGCGCAGCATCGCTTCGAGCCGCTGGCGGTCATCGGCAGACAGGACCGAGGGTGTGGAAGGGGGTGCCATGTCGATCTCCTTGGGTTTTACGTCGCCTGCAAAAGGGCCGCTAAAGCCGCACCTCTCTGCCGTCTTCCCAGAAACCGGCAAAGAAAAAACGCGGCGACGCAGCACAGAACGTCGCGAGCTCTGCCGGTGTCATCGCTGAGGGTTGCCGATTGAAGATGGCCGGCGGTGGCGGAACCAGATTGGCCGCGTTGTAGAGGTTGCCGACCTCATAAGCGTTGGCCGCGAATTGTGAGCAAAAGGAACCGCTGCCTATCGCTATCGACTCATTGATCCGAGCCTGCAGGGTGTCGTTGGCCTTCCAGTTCTTGAATGCAGAAAGCATCGCGTTCCACGCGCTATAACTGCCGTCGATTTCATCGCCGAGCTTGTCGAAATAAAACTGCTTGGCCGCCAGCGCCGCCGCAAACCCCAGCTCAGTGTCACGGCAGGAAAACACCATGGCGGTGCGAGGGGGTTTTTCCAGGCTCACGTCAGTCAACGCCAGGCCAGTGCCGACGCTTTCGATCACCATGGTCTTGCTCACCGCAATTGCCGGGTGGACCACATTCAGATACGTCGTGTCCTGTGAGAACACCTTGGCTTTGACCAACTGACCGGCTTTGATGAAAGCCCGCGTCGTACTGTCATCTTCTTGCTTCACCGAAAAAATAAGATCTCCAACGTCCATGATGTCGCTCCTCACTCAAGAAAAGTTGCTTTCAAGTTGCTGTTGCACCGCCCCAGCAGAACGCCGAAGCGCTGTGCTCGGTTCAGGCCGCTGGCGCGGCCCGGTTGGCCAAGGTGTCGGCGTACTTGGCGATGCTCTGGTCGATCTTGTCGATGGCCACGCTGGCGGCTTCGGCTTCCATCGCACCGGCAGCGGCAGCCACGGCGGCAGCGGCGCCTACCAGCAGGTCGGTGGCCAAGGCGCCCAAGGCGTCTTCGGCAGCGGCCGGCAGGTTGTCCTTGACGATGTTCTCGGTCATTTGCTGGAGCAGCACGGCCTGGGCCGCCAGGGCGATCTTGCTGACCCCATCGAAGTACCCCGCCGCCGCTTGCGCCACCAGCCCGGCCGCCTGGCTGATCATCATGTCGGCCGGCACCGCGATCTGCGCCGGCGCATAGGCAAAGTTCTGCGCGTTGGTGAACTGCACCGCCTGCACGATCTGGCTATTGAGCGCCGCCGTGCTGTCGGATGACGGCGTGCTCACCTGGTTGAGCAGGTGCTCGTTCATGCGCGCCATGATCGAGCGCGAGGCCGGTGCGGCGGGCGCCGACGCAGGTGGGTCGGCGGCGGGCGTTGCTTGGGAGGCGGCGGGTTTCTTTCTGCTGAACCACGACATAATCAATCTCCCGAGGGCTCAGCCCTTCTCGCCAATCTGCATGATCAGCGCCACGGCCTTGGAGATCACCGCGTTGGAAATCTGATTCATCGCCTGCTGGCTGTTGACCGCGTTCTGCAACGACAGGCCCGCCGCGCTGCTGGCCACCTGGTACAGGGACGCGATGGCCTGGGCTGGCGCCTCGGCCACCACCTTGACGTTGGTTTGAGTGACCGCGTCGGTGATCTGGCTGTTGACCTCTGTCATACATCTCTCCTTGATGGCATTCACCCAGGTTTGGGTGTGGATAGCGGCGGCGTGCTGCGCTCATACCACTAGAACGCCCCACGCCAACATGTGTGAATCACCTTCAGCGCAAGGCACTGCGCAGCAGTTGCACACGCTTGCGCACCAGCGGCAGCTTCACGTGCAGCTCGGCGGCAATTTGCGGGTAAGGCAGGTCGTCGACAAAACGCATCTCGAACAAGCGCTGCTGCAACAGCGGTAACCGTGCAACATGCGCCTCGATCTGCTCCAGGCGCTCATAACATTCCACCCGCTCCAGCACCGAAGCGCAGGGCGCGGCGAGCGCGGCCAGGTGATCGTGCTCAAGGTCCACCGAATCATCGAACAGCCGCCCCTCGCGCTTGCTGCGCCGCAGGCTGTCGAGAAACACATGATCGAGCACCAGAAACAGAAACCCCTGAGGGTCGCGAATGCGCTCCGGCGAACGCCGAAAAAACAGCAGGGCCTTGATCGCCGTGGCCGACAACCACTCCTGGCCCTGATCCAGATTGCCCTTGGCCCGCCGCAACGCCCGGCGCCTGAGCTCGCCGTGCACAGCGCGCCAACTCGCTTCGAACAAACGGTCATCGGCGGCCCATTGATCCTTGAACTGAACAGTCATCCCCATCGCCAGCACTCCTGTGCATCCTTGATGAAGGGCCAGTCTGCGAGGGCTCGACGGGGGTACGCTGTTACCTGGGGAACACCGCCACAACTAATTCAGCGCAAAAGCCTTGCGCCGTAACTGCTCAACATCGTTGATCACCATGCGCTCCAGATCGCCGCTGATCACCCCACTGCGCCGCCACACTTGCAGCTGTACATTCAGCTTGGGCCGGCTGGTATTCAGCATCGACGCCAACACCCCTTGGCTTGCGGGCAACGACACACTGGGCAAGGCCAACGCCAGGTCGATCTCACCCAGATTGGCCAACAGAAACCGCGCCAACCGCGACTCCAGCCGATGCAGGCACACCAACTCCAGCAACTCGATGGCGTGCAGTAACCTCAGCATCATCAGCATCAACAGGCGCCGCAGAAACACCGGCTCCTCAAACAACACAGCAAAATGCCGGCTACCCAACTGCAACAAACGCGTGGGCCCGCTGGCAAAGGTAGAAGACTCGCGCCCATGATCCTTGATCAACGCCGTCTCCCCCACCACCTGCCCGGCCCCGGTACTGCCGATAATCTGCTCGCGCCCATCCGGCCCATGCACCACCGAATAAATCCGCCCCTCCACCACCAACGCAATGAATTCGAGGGTGTCGTCCTTGAAATACAACAGCTCACGATCATCCAGCGTGCGCTCCACCATATGGGTGGCAACGTAGCGCAAGAGATGCTCCGGCATACCTCGAAACAAATCGGAGCGAGCCAGCAGGGTTTGTCTGAGCGGGAGATCGAGCATCACGGTTCCTTTGGAATGCATGCGTTCACCTGAGGAATTGCGGCGTGGAAGCGGTGTAAAGCCACAAGAGCAAAGCAAACAAAGGGACGTGCGGCGCGGGGAGTTGTGAATGAGGGTGGCGATTAGCCATTTTTTGTCGGAAATGGACGACAGGGGGCGGGGCAAATGCCGGAATGGACGCATCAGGTCGACATGGGTATGATGTCGCCCGCACAAGCATCCGTAGCTCAGCTGGATAGAGTACTGCCCTCCGAAGGCAGGGGTCGTGGGTTCGAATCCCGCCGGGTGCACCAGATATGAAATGAAAAAGCCTCAGGTCGGGAGATCTGGGGCTTTTTTGTGCGTTTGGTGGGTGGTGAGAGAGTGTTGAGTCGCGTCGGGATAGTAGAGGTGAAAATAAATCCCCTTTTCCCCTCCCTTTTTCCCAAGCAGTTTTCCAGCTCTACGATCATTACGATTTCACCGCCTTGAGCGCCGGTCTCAAGCAAAGAAGAAAACGCCTACACAGGAACCTCCGCCCTGATCAGCGTACCGCCTTCGGCCAGATTGCGGGCAGTAATGGTACCGCCATGGGCGTGGCAGATCGCACGGGCGATGGACAAGCCTAGCCCGCTCCCCCCCGAGTAACGTGCCCTGGAGCGCTCTGCACGCCAGAAGCGGTCGAACACGCTGTCCAGATGCTGGGCTTCGATACCTGGCCCTCGGTCACCGACTTCAATCACCACCGAACCGTGAACCCGGCGCGCCGTTACATTCAACTCGCCTCCCCCGGCCGCATAACGCAGCAAGTTATCGACCAGAATGTTGATCACCTGGCCCAGGCGATCACGATCGGCATGCATACGAAGCCCATCAGCAATACTGACCTGCGTCAGCACGCAAGCCTCATCCAACTGCGGCTGGAACCACGCCAACCGCTCCGCCACCAGAGCTGCCAGAGAAAACTCGCTGCGCTCCAGCACCAGCCGGCCAGCACGAGCCATCGACAACAGGTGCAAATCATCCACCAGCTTTCTGAGTTGATCGAGCTGACGCTTGACCATGCCCAACTGCATGGCATCGCTGGGGAATACCTCATCGAGCATACCCTGCACGCGCCCCATGGCGGCGTTCAAGGGTGTGCGCAGTTCGTGGGCAATGACCGCGCTGGATTCACGCACATCGCGCTCATAGCGCTCCAGTTGCGTGGTCATGCTGTTGAAGTCGCTGACCAGCCGTTGCAGCTCGTCGGGCGCGTCGCGGTGCACCGGCAGGCGAGTCAGGAAATCACCGCCGGCGACTCGCCGGGCGCCCTGGGCAATTGCCGAGAACTGGCTGGACAAGGGCCGCGAAAACCACAGGCCGAAGCCAATGATGATAGGGATCGCGGCCAGCACCAGGCCGATCAGTATCAGCCAGTCGCGATTGGCGATAGCCGGCTGGAAATAGTCCAGCGGATAGTACTGGGCAACCACTTGACGCAAGCGTGCCTCATTGAGCTCTGGCTCGGCGCGCAACGCCAGCAGCTCCTCACGCGGCCCCGGCGGCAGATGCTGCACAAAATACCAGTCCGACAGTGTGACGTTGATCCACATGCACACCGAGATCACCACCACCGCGCCGATCGCCAGCAGGCTCATGCGCAGGCCGATCCAGCGCCACATGGGTTTGTCGTTGACCCGCGGTTGCTCAAGCATGTGCGTTACCTGAATCGATAGCCAATGGAGCGCACCGTGACCAGAACGCCGGTGATGCCGTGGTTTTCCAGCTTGCGGCGCAGGTTGTGCACGTGGGTGTCGACGACGCGGGCCAGAGCTTCGCTTTCCGGCAGGCAGATTTCCAGCAACTCATCACGAGTGAAGGCCTTGGACGGCGTCTTGAGCAACGTCACCAGCAGCTTAAATTCCGTTGGGGTCAGGTCCAGCCATTGCGGTGGTGCTTCGCCCTGCTCAATGGCCGCGGTAAACGCAACAAGATCCACCCGCAGGTTTTCATGGCGCAGCAGGTGTTCGACCGGTTGGTTGCCGGTGGTGCGCCGCAACACCGCGTGCACCCGCGCCACCACTTCGCGCGGGCTGTAAGGCTTGACCACATAGTCGTCCGCGCCATAACGCAAGGCACCGAGTTTTTCCGGTTCGTCGCCCATGGCCGTGACCATGATGACCGGCGTGTCACTGCTACGGCGCACGGCGGATAACACCTCGGTGCCGCTCAAGCGCGGAAGCATCACGTCGAGCAGGATCAGGTCGGGCTGCCAGCTTTTGTACAGGTCCAGACCGCGCTGGCCGTCTTCGGCCAGGGCCACCTCATAGCCATCCCGGAGCAAGTAGGCTTCGAGAATGTTGGCGCTGTCGGCGTCGTCTTCGACGATGAGGATACGTTTTCCTGACACAAAGAAGCCTCTTGATGAAACCTTGATAATTTACGAACGGTTTATTGAAAGTGCGCTGCCAGTATTGCCCTACGCCCGCTTTCGCGAGCCGATCCTATGCCGACCACTGCATCGCTGTCCAAGCCTATCAACGGGCCTGAACAGCTCGATCAGAGGGAGGCGTTGTGTCGCGCGTCGGCGGGCGCACTGCTGTCTTCTTTTGCACATAGGGCTTGACCATGAACTTCACCACCTCCCCTACCCACAACGTTCTGTTGGGCGCCGTCACGCTGCTGTGCTGCGCGCTCGCGCCCCAGGCTCAGGCGACCGACGCCAGCCCGACAGCCGAAGAAACCACCGTTACCCTGGGCCTTGGCATGGGTGTCACGCCTCGCTACATGGGTGCTGACCGCTACCGTCCGCTCGTACTGCCGATGCTCAGCATCCAGCACGGAGCGTTGTTCGCCGACACCACTCGCGGCGTGGGCCTGCAATTTCAATCCGACAGTGGTTTTAGCGCCAGCGCAGCGATCAATTACGACCTGGGCCGCAAAGAGAAGGACAGCATCACCAGCCCGGGCGGCGACGAGCTCAGAGGTATGGGCGATATCAACGGCGCAACCGTCGCCGACTTTACCCTCAGCCAACAACTGCTTGACTGGCTGTCGGTCAACGGCGAAGCCGAACTGCGCATGGCCGGCGAGCACCGAGGCAACCGTTACCGCTTTGGCCTGGAAGGCATCTTGTTGCACACAGACCGCGACACCCTGAGCCTGGCCATCGACGCCCATGCCGGCGATAGCCGCTACAACCAGACGTTCTTCGGCGTCACCCAGGCTCAGAGCCAACGCTCGATCTACAGCAAGTACACCGCCGACGCCGGGATCTATGCCTACTCCGCTGCCTTGAACTGGCAGCACACCTTCGACGCGCACTGGTCAACGCTGGCCAGCCTGACGCTGACTCAATACGCTGACCAGGCCAGCGACAGCCCGCTGGTAAGGCGCGAAACCGCAGGCTTGGGCCTGTTTGCAATCAACTACACGTTCTGACAACAAGCCCCGGGTATGCAGGCTTCATCTGAACTATCCCTGGGGCAGATTCCAGTCCTGTGCGAATGGCTTTTCAGACCGCGCAAGGTTCTCCCCATCAGGGCGTACACACGATGATCCGTTTGAAGTACCTGTCCAAAAGAGCCGTGCTGCTCTATGCGCTATTGATGAGTATCGGCAGTCAAGCCTCCCCCACCCTGCATACCGAAGCGTTCGTGCATCCTGGCCTGCTCCAGACCCGGGAGGACTTCACGCGGATACGCGAGAAGCTGGCCAACTATAACCAGCCGTGGCTGGCCGGCTGGCAGAAGCTGATCGCCAACCCCCATGCCTCATTAGCCTGGCAGCCCAACCCGATGCCGGTGGTGTACCCCACTTCAGGCGGCCCGAATAACGACAGTGTTCTGTTCAACGACGCAGCCGCCGCGTATGCACTGGCCCTGCGCTGGCAGATCTCCAACAACCCGGCGTATGCCGACAAGGCCGTGAGTATTTTGAACCAGTGGGCCTTGACCCTCACCGCGATCAAAGACAAGCCCGGCAGAGCTTTGGTGGCAGGCTTGTACGGCTACCAACTGGCCAACGCGGCCGAACTGCTGCGCAGCTACCCAAAGTGGCGGGCGGAAGATTTCCAGCGTTTTCAAGGCATGATGCTCACTGTGTTCTACCCCATCAATCATGACTTCCTGGTGAACCACGACGGCGCCCGGCCTGATCATCATGGGGCCAGCTGGGACCTAGCCAACATGAACTCGATGCTGGCCATCGGCGTACTGACCGACCGCCGCGATCTCTACAACGAGGCCGTCGACTACTTCAAGCACGGCACCGGTAACGGCGCCATCGCCCACGCGGTGTGGAAGCTCTACGGCGATGGCCTTGGTCAAGTCCAGGAAAGCGGACGTGATCAGTCACACGCAATGCTCGACATAGCCCTGCTCGGCAGTTTCTGCCAAATGGCCTGGAGCCAGGGCAACGACCTGTTCGGCTACCAGAACAACCGCGTGCTGCAGGGCGCCGAGTATGTGGCCAAGTACAACCTTGGCCAGGAGGTGCCGTTTACCCCCATCCCCAACAGCAGCTTCAAACAGACCGTCATCTCGGCCGATCATCGCGGCGAAACCCGTCCGATATGGGAACTGCTCTACAACCACTACGCCGTGCGAAAGGGCCTCAGCGCACCGAATGTGCAGGCCATGGCAAATAACGTCCAAGTGGAAGGTGGTGGCGGGGATTATGGTGCTGACAGGGTTGGCTACGTCCAGCTGGGGTATGGGACGTTGCTGTATTCGTTGGGGGAATACGGTTTGTCGGAGATGCAGTTAATGCCTTAGAGGTATATCACCGAAGCTGCGCTGCGCATTACAAATGCGTCCTTTCTACCTGTCAAATTCGAGGAATGGCAAGAACGCATTGGTGTGTTGGAAATGTCAAAGGACGCCAGCACCATCGCCGCAGAAGTGTGGAGCCAGATATGAATGAAACACCCGAGGTCTTTAGACCCGGGGCTTTTTTGTGAGCCACTTGCACGCGCAACTCGATGTTGCTACGAGTGGCTAAGCGCCTACATCCCGATGGGTTGAGTATTACGAAGGCCTTGATGAATTCCCGGAATGCTGCTTTTCCAGGCTTGAAATTTCACCGCGCAACACCCCCTCCAACACCCCAAAAAACCCCTGAATATGCCCCTGCTTCAACGCCTGCGGCCGCGTAACCAAATAAACCTCCATTGCCGGCAGTTCTATCTCCTGAAAAACCTCACTCAACCCCGTCGCCAAAATACGCGGCAACACCGCCACCCCCATCCCCCGCTTCACCGATTCAAGCTGCACCGCAAACGAACTCACCCTGATCGGCGCACGGTCCACCCCCGCAGCTTTCGCAGCGCGCATTTGCGGCAGCAGATCCAGCGGCGGCAGCAAGGCGATACTGGCGGCGGTAGCTGGCGTTAGCGCAGGAAACCGTTGCAGGTATTCAGCAGTTGCGAATACGCCGTAAGCGAGTTTGCCGAGCCCTCGGTAGATCAGGGAAGGTTCGCCCAGGTGTGCGGTGCGTATGGCGATGTCGGCCACGCCTCGTACGATTTTGTGAAAGTCGGTGGTGACCTGTAGTTCTACGGAACAGCCTGGGTGCTGGGAGGTGAAGCGGCTGGCGGCCTCAAGCACGCTGGCGGAAAAGCCTTCGCCGGCGCTCACCAGCACGGTGCCGCTGAGGGTTGCTGGCGTGCCGTCGGCGGGGGCCTGGCGTCGCAGGCCGGATTCGGCTGCCAGGGCGACGTCTACCAGGGCTTGGCCTCGGGAGGTGAGCCGGCAGCCTTCCACGCCGCGTTCCACCAGTGGTTCGCCCAGGGCGGTTTCCAGTTGGGTGAGGCGGCGGGAGACGGTAGACGCCGCAATGCCAAGTAACTGGCCTGCCTGTAAAAAGCTGCCGCGCCGTGAGACTGCCAGCAGCAGTCGAAGATCGTCCCAATTTGCCTGCAATGCCATATCTCCGCGCTTCCCTGGTGTGCAGATGTGCAAAGCCATTATGCCGTAGGCGCTGTTTTTACGGCGCGGGCTGACCGGTATATCTACTGGCCTTCTCAACAAATGGAATGGCCTGTATGAACACGAACCCCAATCGCTTGCGCAGCACCTTTGTGACCGGTGCCACCGGCTTGCTGGGCAATAACCTGGTACGGGAGCTGGTCGCACGGGGTTATGCGGTGAAGGCGCTGGTGCGCTCGGCGGCCAAGGGCGCGCAGCAGTTCGGCGATGTGCCGGGCGTGGAGCAGGTGGTGGGGGACATGGCGGATGTGGATGCCTTCGCGGCGGCGTTGCAAGGCTGCGATACGGTGTTTCACTGCGCGGCGTTTTTTCGGGATAACTACAAGGGCGGCAGCCATTGGGAGGAACTGGAGAAGATCAATGTCGTCGGTACCCGAGCCCTGCTGCAACAGGCCTATGACGCCGGTGTGCGACGGTTTGTGCACACCTCGTCGATTGCCGTGCTCGACGGTGCCCCCGGTACGCCGATCGACGAGACGTGCCTGCGGGTCGAAGCCGATGCGGATGACTACTACCGCAGCAAGATCCTGGCTGAGCGGGAGGTGTTGAGGTTTCTTGAAAGCCATCCGCAGATGCACGCTTGCATGGTCTTGCCCGGTTGGATGTGGGGGCCGGGTGACCGTGGGCCGACGTCTTCGGGGCAGTTGGTCCGGGACGTTATCAACGGCAAGCTGCCGGGGCTGATTCCGGGCACCTTTTCTCTGGTCGATGCCCGCGATGTGGCCTGGGCGCACATTGCTGCCGCCCAAAGCGGGCGACGGGGCGAGCGTTATCTCGCGGCCGGTCGCAACTTGACCATGCGCCAGCTGATGCCGGTGCTGGGGCGTATTGCCGGGGTCAAGGTACCCTCGCGCCAACTGCCGCTGCCCGCGCTGTACCTGTTGGCAGCGGTGCAAGAGGCCTACGCCTACCTGACCGGCAAGCCCATCTTGCTGAGCATGGCGACGTTGCGGCTGTTGATACGCGAGGAGCACCGTACCCGCTTTGACCACCGTAAAAGTGAAGAAGAACTGGGGTTGAGCTTTCGCGTGCTGGAGCAGACCCTCACGGACACGGTGGCCTGGTCCCGGGCCTACGGCGGGTTGTAATAAAAAGCCCCAGGTCGACAGGCCTGGGGCTGGTTCGTGGCGACAGGTTCAATGCTGTTGCAACGCCTCTAGCCGCGCCGGCAAGTCCTCCTCGGGAAAGCGTTGGTACAGCGCCAGCAGTTTTTCATCCGCGGCCCTGGCTTCACCCGCTCGGCGCAGGTTCACAATTTCCTGCAGACCTGCTTCCAACGTAGGCAGCGCCCGTTTGCTGAGTTTCAGCGCTGGCTGATCCGCCAATGCGCTTTCGGCTTGAGCCGGAGCACTTTCAACGCGTGGCGCCATCGCCATCCGGGCCATTGGCGCGGGGGCGGAGAAGGCTTGCGGCGCTGGCTGGGCGGCTTCTTCGTGGTGCGGCGCAGAGAATGTCGCGGTGGAGATTTCGGGTGGCGGCACGGGGGAGCGCATGACCACGCCGATCATCAGTGCCAACCCGGCGACGGTGGCAAATGCCATTTGCCAGCGCGGGCGTTGGCAGGCTTGCAGCCAGCGTTGCCACAGGCTGGGTTGCGGCTGCGGGGCTTCGCGGCGGGCGGCGTTGAGGATGAAGGCGTCGAGGGACGCGGGCGGTTCGCCCGTGCTGTGTTGACGGTAGTGCTGAAGCAGCGCGTCGTCCGGGGTGTGTCGGGAGTCAGTCATACGGGTACCTCCTCGGCCAGCAGGCGCCGCAATTTTTGCAGGGCGTAGCGCAAGCGGCTTTTTACGGTTTCCAGCGGGGCGCCGGTGAGGGTGGCGATTTGCGGTACTTCGAGCTCGCCGTGCAGGCGCAGCAGAAACACTTCGCGCTGGTCTTCGGGCAACGCTTGCAGGGCCGCGTCGAGGCGCGCCTGGTCGCGGCTGAGGGTCAGTTGTTGCTCGGGGCCGTCGCTGTCACCGGCCTGGGCGTGGAGCTGTTCATCGTAGCTGTCGTGCAGGGGGTTGTGGATGCCGTGCTTGCGCCAGTGGTCGATCAGGCGGTTGCGGGCGATCTGGAACAACCAGGTGCGAAAACTCGCCCGGCCTTGTGGCTGGGTGGTGCTGCGGATCAGGCTGAGCCAGGTGTCCTGGTAGATTTCTTCGGCCAGTTCGGCTTTGTTGCACAGGGACACGAGGAAGCGGTACAGGCCCTGGCGGTGGCGCGTGTACAAGGTTTCGAAGGCGCCCGCGTCACCGGTTCGGTAGCGGGCCAGCAGCGATTCGTCGCTGGGTGAGTCGTCTGGAACGGCCATGTAATGGGCGAACTCCTTTTGGTCAGCCGAAGCAGGGTTACTGTAGGAGCGAGCTTGCTCGCGAAGAACGTCAACGATAACGGGTGCTTCCTGGATAAACGCGGTGCCTGTGAGTTTTTCGCGAGCAAGCTCGCTCCTACAAAAAGCTTTAGCAGCAAGCCACCTCCCACATTTGATCTCGGTTGTGAGCGAGGTCAGGGTTTGAGGCTTTGGGCCAACTCCACCAGTTGCACGAACTCGTTGCGCAGCCCGAACGGGTCATCGCCGCGGGCCGAGCGTGCCAATCTGGCGGTGTCTTGCAAGCTCATGCTGCCAGTGTAGCGGCCATCGCCCTTGAGCTGTTGGGCGAAGGCGGCCACGGCAGACGAGAAGCGCAGGTCGTCGCTGGCCGGGGTGGTTTGGTTGGCGATGGGGCGTTCGATCAATTGGCTGTTGCCGCCCGCAGCGGGTTTGTAGCGCACCCGTAGCATCGCAAGCTCTGCGGATTGGCCTTCGGTCGCATGCGCAGCGGCATAGCGCAAAGGGTCCAACCAGCCCTTCTCGCCCTTGGGCACGATTTCATACAACGCCGTCACTGTGTGCCCTGCGCCAATCTCACCGGCATCAACCTTGTCGTTGTTGAAATCCTCACGCTTCAGGGCGCGGTTTTCATAGCCCAGCAGGCGGTACTCGCTGACCTGGGCCGGGTTGAATTCCACCTGCAGTTTCACATCCCGCGCCACCACGGCCAGGGTGGAACTGAGTTGCTCTACCAGCACCTTGCGTGCTTCGCGCAGGTTGTCGATGTAGGCGTAGTTACCGTCGCCCGCGTCGGCCAGTTGTTCCATCAGGTGTTCGTTGTAGTTGTCCACGCCAAAGCCGAGGGTGGTCAGCGATACGCCGCTTTTGCGCTGGGCCACGGCCATCTGCTTGAGGCTGTCGAAGTCGCTGATGCCCACGTTGAAGTCGCCGTCGGTGGCCAGCAGGATGCGGTTGATGCCCTGGTCGATAAAGCCTTCGCGGGCCATCTGGTAGGCCAACTCGATGCCCGACGCGCCTGCGGTGGAGCCGCCGGCGGTGAGTTGGTCGATGGCGTTGCGGATCTTGGCTTTTTCACTGCCCGAGGTGGGCTTGAGCACCACGCGGGATTCACCGGCATAGACCACCAGTGACACACGGTCCTGATCACGCAGTTGATCCACCAGTAACTTCAGCGTGCTTTTGACCAACGGCAAGCCTTCGCGGCGGTCCATGGAGCCGGACACGTCCACCAGGAAAACCAGATTGGCGGGCGCCAGTTCGGCCACGGTTTTATCGGAGGCCTTGATGCCAATGCGCAGCAGTTTTGTGCGCGGGTTCCACGATGTGGCGGCCACTTCGGTGGTGACGCCAAAGGGTGAGCCGTCGGTGGGCAGTGCGTAGTCATAGGGAAAGTAATTGACCATTTCCTCCAACCGAACCGCGCCTTCGGGCGGCAGGCGGCCTTGGTTGAGGAAGCGCCTTACGTTGGCGTAGCTGCCGGTGTCGACATCCACGCTGAAGGTGGAGACGGGGGTTTCGGTAACGCGGTGCACAGGGTTGTCGGGCAGGTTGGCGTATTGCTCTCGGGATTCGCTGCGGTCATTCATCATCGCCATTTCACGCACCGCCATCGGTGCCGGCATGGCCATGCGTTTGACCACTGCATTCTGGATCGGCGCGCTGTGCAGCTCGGCGAGAGGCGCCGGTTCAACCGGTTTGGAGACTTCGGGGGACGATGACAGCCCACACCCAGCCAGCGCCACCAGCAGGGTAACGGTGAAGCCTTGGGCAGCGGGACGCAGGTAAAGCAGAGGGCGGGACATGGGGCTGAACCTCGTGAATGAATGAGCCGTTCACAAGGTCAGACGCGAGGTAGGTTGGGTTCGGGTTAAACCCTCGAAATTCACCTCGATCAATGTGTGAGCTGGCTTGCCTGCGATAGCGGTGTGTCAGGCAGCCTTTCCAGCACTGGCCCACCGCTATCGCAGGCAAGCCAGCTCCCACAGTTGTATGGCGGTGTTCTCTTAGTCCGTGCCGTATTTCGGGTTACGCGGGCCGTACAAAATCCCGGTGCGCTGCCCCGCCGACAGCAACCGTGCGCTGGTGATACCGGCAATCGGATGCGCCGCATCGGTAGAGCTGTTGATCACCTGCTTGACCGCAGCCGTGATCAACATGCCCACCAGGCCGCCACCGTTGTTGTTGCCTTCTTCGCTCGACGCCCGCGCCGAACCGGTCCACAGGGTGGTGCCGGTGCGCAGGTCCACCAGTTTGGCCGAGGCCGTCACCGAGGTGTCGCTGGAGATCAGCATGTACTGGGTGCCGTACTCGCTGATGGTGATGTAAAGCGCCGCGTCCGCGCCAAAGATGTCATGCAGCTTGGCCGGTTGTACGGCCTGGATATCGTTGGCGGTGGTCAGGCCGTTCTGGCGGAAGGTTTCGTCCACCAGGGCAATCGGCAACACGTAGTAGCCGGCTTCGGCCAGCGGGTAGGTGACTTGCGACACCAGGCTGTAGGACGCCTGCACTTCCGGCGATTCGTTGATCGGCGGCAATACCAGGATCGACTTGGGCCGCGCCTGTTTGTACGCCGAATAATCAACCGTCTTGGGCGCGGCGCAACCGCCGAGCAACGCCAGGGCCAGCAAGGCGCCGGTGAGTTTTAACAGGCTCATTTGGTGGCGACTCCGGCTTTGGCGTTTTTCAACAGAAAGTCCATGTACGCAGCAGACTCAGGGAACAGCGCCTTCTCGGTGCGAAACTCCTGCACCATCTGGTCATCCTTGCCCATGTTCATGTACAGCATGCCCAGGTGCGCGTGGTAACCTGGCGGCGCCTTGCGGCCACTGGCGTTGATCTTCTGCAGATCGCGCTCCAGTGCTTCCACCTGCGCTTCCTTGGGCTCGCCCTTGAAGTACTCGTAAACCTGCGGCTGGTAGCTTTCCCATTGATACAGGGGCTGGGGCGCCGTTTGGCACCCGGCTACCGTCGCGATTGCTGCCAGCGTCAGCGCTAACTTCACTGCCTTGCTCATCCGTGTACTGCTCCTTGTGGTGTGGCTGATCAGTTACGCGGGTTCCAGGCGCCAGCGTTGATGCCGTCGACCAGGCGGTTGATCGCTTCGCGCATGGCCAGGTCCAGCACCTTGCCATTGAGGGTGGAGTCATAGCTGGCGGTGCCGCCGAAGCCGATCACTTCACGGTTGGACAGCGCGTACTCACCGGCGCCCTGGGTGGAATACACCACTTCGGAGGTATTGATGTTGACGATATTCAACGCAACTTTGGCGTAGGCCACTTGGGTCTTGCCACGGCCGAGGATGCCGAACAGCTGGCGGTCGCCGGTCTCTTTGCGGCCGAACTCGGTCACATCGCCAGTCACCACATAGTCAGCGCCCTTGAGCTTCTGCACGGTGCCTTTGATTTTGGCTTCCTGGGAGATCTCGCCCATGTTGTCGCGGTCCAGCACGCTGAAGCGGTTGGTCTGCTGCAAGTGGGTGATAAGGATGGTCTTGGCCTGGCCGCCGAGACGGTCAACGCCATCGGAGAAGATGCCGCGCATGTAGCTGGAGCGGTTATCGAACTTACCCACGGCAATCGGCACACGCACGCCGGAATAGGCCAGGTGGGCGCTGGCGACTTGCTCCACCGGCATCGCGCGGTTGCTCTCGGTGGCACAACCGGCCACGGTCAACAGCGCCGCGGCGGTGAGGCCCGACAGCAGGATTTTGGACAGTGTCTTCACAGGGTGCTCCTTGGGTGAGGAAATCAGCGTTGCTGGGTTTTCCAAGGAGAAAGGCAGCCTGAAAACGCACTGGCCTGGATTCTTCCCTGAAAGACGGTGATACAACGGCTGCGGCATTTTACGGGGTTGAGAGCGGTTCTCAAGTTGTTTCGGCCATAGGTGGGTGGCTTACCCTACTGCCGACCGCAATACTCAAAGCAACAAAGATCAAATGTGGGAGCTGGCTTGCCTGCGAAAGCGATAGTGCAGCAACAGATGCAGCGACTGACACACCGCCTTCGCGGGCAAGCCCGCTCCCACAGGGGAACTGCGTTTAACCCTGACTGGTATTAGTCCAAGCCCGCCCACCAACAGCAGCCTGCCTTCGCACAGCCCTACTTGAGCTCCTTCACCAGGTACTGCGCAGAAATCTGCGTAATCCCGGTCAACGCCCGGCGCAAAGCTTCCGGGTCCGTGCGGTAGGTTAACGGCGTATAGCCATAAACGTTCTGACCATTAAACGGCGTGACCGCTTCAAAGGTGCGCCAGATCATCTCATCGCCGCGATCCATCTGCGCTAACACGTTAAGGGTCGGATAAATCACACTGCTGAAACCCTGGGTCAGGCGAAAGCCCCACTCGGACACGGTCAGCTGAATCTGCGCATCAGCCGGCTCATCGTCGCCGACCACCTTGAGCGTCGACGTCTTACCCAACTCATCGACAAAGCCCTGCTTGAGCAACACGCCAACATCGAGTTTTTCCGCCTCCATCACCGTCAGAATAGCCACCGGCGTCGGCATCTCGGCCAACTGCCCAAGCTTCATGCCGCCGGCAAACCCGGCACCACTCAACGCCGCAGTACCCACCTTGGACGCCCCGCTGGCCATGCCAACACCCGCGCCAACCCCGGCACCCAGGGCCGCGCCCCAGGCCTGTTCGCGGCCGAAGTACACCATGTTCTTTTCCCACTTCACGGGCAGGACTTTGACGGTCTTGATCTGCGCGCGGTTTTCGGGAGTGAGGGGGTGGCTGACGCAGCCGCCGAGGATGAGGGTGGTGAGGAGAATGAGGAGGAGGTTTTTCACATTGGTCCTTTAATGTTTGGGGTGAGGCTTTCAGATTTGCATAGTCGTAGTGCGTTTGTTCGTGAGCAGTATGTCGGCAATGGGTGGCAAGACGTTAGTAGCTGCGTACACGCTCCGAAGCAGCGGCATTTTGATGCCTTGCGCGGGCTTGGTGGTGCGGCTTATAGTCCGGCCGTCGCTCAAAAAGCGACCGGGTTTGGCGACCCGAAGAACGAGCCCTCAATAATCCAGAGAGCTTAATGATGAATCGATACATTCCCCTAACCGGCCACGACTGCACCGTCCCAGCCCTGATCATCGACACCCAGGCACCTCTCGACGTCCTTCACGACGCCGCCGTGCACCGCATTCGGGCCGTCACCCAACTGCTGGAAAACCTGGCCTTCCGCGAACAACTCAGCAGCGATGCCGTCGTGCTTTCAGACTTCGCCCATTTGCTGGCCATTCCGCTGCGCGATGGGTGTGACTTGCTGGATGTCATCAGTCGCAGGCTGAATGCCGATCCGTCCTGAGTGAAAATCGGGCGGCCTTAGTGTCGCCCCCTTTATGCGTGAGCAATTCAACTTAATAAACCAGTCCACTTTTTTCGTCATTTCACGCAGCAAACCTGATCATCCGAAAGATAATAAAGTCCCTCCAGCTTTCCGCAAATGGAAGGAAGACCGAAAACCGATTCTGAGGCATAAGAAATAGGCAGCTCGGTTCTAATCGAACAGGCAAACTCCGAACTTTCCCACGTTGGAGTGACTATACCGCTCCAAAAACTTACTGCGTCTCCCTTATCAGACAATATAACAGGCTTTACGTATTCAATTGCGGCATTGGAGTCCCAATATAAATAACCGCGATACACAGCGCCACTTTCACCAAGAAAATCAGTTAGAACGATAATCTGAAAATCTGAGCACGTTTCCTGTTCGGCGAGGGGGCGTACAGTTGACTCATCCTCCACTGTTTCGTCCATCGGAAAAAACCAAACGCTATAGCTATCAAGATCATCAATCGTTAGCTCATATACTTGTTTGTCCGACACAAATCGCCCCCTATGTAATTAAATACAACAAAAGGGGACAGAATTACTTAATAGGCTCTCAATTCTAATTTAAATAAATCTGTCCCTTTTCTACCCATTTCTCCGAATTTTTATCCTGCTGGAACCGCATCGATATCAAACTCACCTTGCTCGTCAATTTCGGCGTCTGCTCTCAACACCTCAAAATCGCAGCCCCCTAAATTCAAATGGACATTTATTTCATACGCTCCACTTGAGGAGGGTCTTATAAATTCGACCTGAAGAGAATAATCTCCTTCAGGCAGTTCTAGAGGAACCGTACTCGAAATACTACCAAGCTCAACATTTCTATCTTTCACCGTGAAGGGAACTTTAAGAGCCCGAACCACGTCTGCGCTAATAGCGGGCACTTGCTCGTTAATGAAAACGCTAATTATATGATCCCCTTCGTCGATCAAAGCTCTAAAAGAGGCACTTCCTAACCTCCACGCAAATCCTTGCGCATAACTACGATCACTCCAATCATTATACGGCTGATCAAGCGAGCTTAAAAACACGCAAAATTGCGAATAAGACAAATATATACTTTCTCTAAACCCAGCCATTAGCCCACCACCTTAATTCAACAAAAGGGGACAGATTTACTCAATAGCCTTTGTACTACCACCACGAATTAAGTAAATTCGCCGCCCTCACAACTACCTGACTAACTAGGCAACGGTTTCTTGATCGCCATTAACAGAATCAAACAGTACGCCGACAACACCAGCCGCCATAAATCGCCGTTTCACTTCTTCACTTACTATGACCGCACCCAAATATTTTTTAAGTCTAAATATATGACTTGATCCGACCCTGCCCGGGTCAACTACTAAATTGTAGAAAGCACGATAGTTGCCGGCCATATCTGGCCTAACAGGATCATCTACCTCAAACTTTTTATAGCGAGAGCGCTTTTCATCCACGCAATCAATTTGCGTTTCAATAATCATCAAAAAATAGCTCTGGCAAACCACTTTATTGTTTATCTTCACCGGCTCAAAAACGACATGCTGATAAAGTTCGTCTGTCTCTGGCAAACCGGCGAGCGAATTTTTTGCCCTCTCGCTTAAAACAGGAATACTGGCGTATCCAGCGAGGGAATAATCAACTTCTTTACCGTCGAACCTTACATCGAGGGTATATGTGCCTGGCTCCATAAAATTAACTGGAGGATCACTGAAATGCCAGTTATCTACATGATGTACATCTCCGAGCACCCACCTATCGCAGACAGTTACATCTTGTCGCATTAAGTAATATCTCATTTCAGTCCCTCGTAAGCCATTTATTAACTTCACTACCCACGATTACTGCTTCTGACTTAATCCCTTCCAATATTTTTGTCACGAATCAACGAAAAAAGGGGACTGTCTAGTCCTGAAATAGGTTTACACCTGCTTCAGGACTAGACAGCCTTTAAACTCTAGTCTAGATAAATCTGCCCTCTTTTCTTGTCCCTTTTCTTCAGTCCCCTTTTCTTCAACTTATTCATCATCCCATAACTGCCCCGGCGGCGCATAGTTACCATCTTCCAAGATGCTGCACCATCCAAAAAGCCTATAAAACATTTCAAGATCCAATATTTGGTAGATATCAATATCAACTTTTTTTAACGACACCCGACCGTGTGCATAGTGAGAGTATTGCCCACCTACCCCACCTATCGCTCTTTTTTCAAGTTCTGCACGATCCCACTCCAGAACGGTTCCTGCAGCTTCTGGCAAAGGGTCCAAAAATTCAATTTCAAACTCCGTTGCAATTTTGCAAATGCAAGGAATCAGCCTTTGCTCGAGCAGGCTGTGGGTTAACAAATTCTCGGGAAACTTAATGCTTAATTTCATTTCAGAGCATCCTTTGGAACAACAACATAACCTGAAAAATTCTTTTCAAAAGTAGTCGCGGGGCTAAAGTACTGCTTACCATGAGGATCACTGCAAAAGGGGACAGATTTATTTAATGCGCCTTTAAACTCTAATATTAAATAAATCTGTCCCCTTTTCTCGTGAGATTAAAAGGTGGTACCTACCCATCCATCTTTACTGGATACCCACGCAGACCGTGACGGCGCGCAACCCACAATCAGAAATACAACTACCATTATTACGCTAATTTTTTTCACGTTTTCTCTCCGTGAAAATGTGAAAAATGGGACATATTTATTTAATACGTTTTTCAACTCTAATTCTAAATAAGCCTTTCCCTTTTCTCACTTTTTTATTCATCTCCGCTCTGGCACCGACTCAACTTTTTCCATTTATATGATTTCGCCACGGCACGAGCAGTCCCTCCAACAAGACTCGATCAACAACACCATCATCAATGGCGCCGACAAAAGTTGTATCCAACTGAAACTCAAAGGAAATATCTTCCTTTTCCGATAACTTTTTTACGGCACAGACTATTTCTTCCACTTCATCTAGATTTTTTGAATCCATATCAACAGACAGTATATTCGGTTGCAGTGCTGAATAAATCTCCAACATTCCACCCACCACTTCCGCGCCCCCTTCGTCTATCGCGTCAATAAAGGTTGGCGGGGCAATGCTCCATATTCTTGACGCAGCGAGCTCATTCACGAGCTGCTGCACATTAGATCTAATAGACTGATCTAAGTCTTGAGCCACGTAGAAAATCAACTTTTGCTTCTCATGTTCTAGCGGTACGGAATGCATTATTCAGCTCCTTTTTTTGGAGGGTATGCCGGGAGAGCCGACCCTGGACCGCCTGGATTATATCTAAACCCTCCTGGCATATGCGCATCCAAATGCCGTGTATCAGGCAGTGGCACAGTAAGTGGCGAACCCTGAACATAACAAAAGGGGACAGATTTATTTAATATGCTTTTCAACTCTAATTTAAATAAATCTGTCCCCTTTCTCATAACCTCTTTCTGAGGAGACATATTCAAAACCCTCACTTTTAAACTCCACGTGAGGAGTACCATCTTCGGGGGAGCTCTCTCTAACCAACAGCATAGACTTAGGCGCTCCCAACTTAGCGCCTATCAAACTCACGGTTTTCTGCAGCTCACCGAAATTGGAAACCATACTAATTCGTTCTTCTCAACAAAAGGGGACTGATTTATTTAATGCACCTTTAAACTCTAATTTAAATAAATCCGCCCCCTTTTCTCTCTTTTCTTTACCCTTAAAACAGCAGTTAAACGACATAACATCCTTTTACGTTAGAAGTTTCGTATCTCCATGACTTTATTAGCCGATCCGCAGCGACAAAAACCGAATATCGGCAATCCCTAATCCAAGTTATGTAATACCGCCTGCCTCCGTTTTCATCAACAACCTTATCAAAGGTCTTATTTTTATTTACAGGCGACCAATATGAGTCGCCACATCCTCGAGTGCAGTCTTTGTAAAGGTGGGAATCGAAATGAGTACCTACCCATAGATTCATTCCATTTTCCCAATTGGAATGGGAAGGTGCGCAGCCAGCCAAGGCCGACAATAATACTACTAAAAGCCATTTATTAATTTTCACGCTTTTTCTCCGACTCAATTGCTGGGCGGTACTTATCGTACAGTGCTCCATAATTTACAAGCAGAGCAGGCGGCACGAACAAAAGGGGACAGATTTATTTAATAGGGCTTTACCGCCATCTCGAATTAAAATAAATCTGTCCCCTTTTACTGTCCCCTTTTACTCTTTTATTACATTTTTATTATTTCTATGCACTCAAGACGAACGAACTCACATCACCAAAATTCAAAAACTCTTGAAAACAAGAAGTAACGACACCTATATCTCTAGTTATGAAACTCGCCGGGTAATAGTCGCCCAAAATCTCAACTGAACTTGTCCCCATCGACGTATTATTAAGAGTACGCACGACGTGCTCACCATCTTCAAGGTATTGATTTAGCATCAAAAGATAATTTCCAGAATCAGCGTAAAGATTGATTTCATACGGTCCATATTCAGGCGTCGGTGAAATAGACAACGAAGCGACACCGTCAAATTTTCTATACTTGCTTATAATGGACTTCACATCTTCCAGGGACGGTTGGCGAACAAGAGGGATTTGCAATCTACCGTGTTCAGGATTAAGTGTATACCCTCCAATTATCATCTATTTTTCTCCTTAATGGACTTCATGCCTGACTCCCAGTAATAGTTTTTCGGAAGTCCCGTTTTATCATCTATAGCTTTCACGGTGAGCGATTTCAACTCAGCTTTTTCTGCGGCAGCAGCAATGTCACCTTTGCAGAAACCGCATACATCTTTTCCTGCGACCGTCATGGACATGTCCGCCCCCGCAGTTTTACCAGAGCTATATGCTTGCTGAATCACACCTATTTCTGCGTGGGCATCTTTCATATTTCCGTTTGGATAAAGCTTGCCAGGATTCGTAGCAGCTTTATCTGCAATCCTATCCGTGATCAACGAAGGTATTTTCGGGTCTGCCTCGTTGAGCGGACGAGAGGTCTGATTGACGTCTTGGAAGGTTTGTCCACCTACCTTTCCCTCTGCGGCTACTTTCGGAGCCGCGCCCTTAGCCGCCCCTTCTATAACATTCCTCTCGGCCAGTGCAGCGGTTTCGGAATCCGTAAACATGCTTGTTGCGTTTGCATTCTTAGACGCAGCGCCTTTGGCTGCTCCTAACTCTGCTCCTTCAACGACTCGCCCAGCAACCTTACCTGCCCCTCCTAACCCACCGCCGAACATCATGCCAACCATTTCGGCATGATCACCCTTCATAGTTTGCTGCACCGCGAGGCGCGTGTCGTCCTGATTCTTATCTTGGAAGCCCCGAACGATAGACTGTTCTGCTTTGTTGAGCCCGCCGCTCTGATCATATTTATCCAGCGCTGCATTACCCGCCTCCACGTCTAGGCGCTGCGCATTACAACTCGTAGGATCATCACACTTCAGCAGCGTAATGCCAGTTTTCTTATCGCTGATTCCTGCGTACTTAGTAGCCACATCGCTACGGCAGGATGAAGGGCTGGCTGCCCCACGGCACCCTTTCAAATCCTTAACTAAATCATCAACTTCATGGTGATTTAGGTAGTTATAGGCCGTGGCATTTTTCGCGATTTCAGCACCTTTCTGCACGTCACCGTCAGTCGCACCAGCGGCCGCAATTCCGACCAATTGCGAAGCGGCTAGCAACAACGCTGGATCGCCATCTACCACTTTCGCCAGTGAGGTTACCAGTGCTTCGTTAGCTCCAGCAGCGAGAGCGCCCGTAGCAAAACTGCCGCCGCCAGCTTCACTCAAAAGCCCGCCAACCAAAGCATGCAGAGCGATTTTTTGAGGCCCTGATTCTGACCATTTTTGGCCTTTCGAGTAATCGCCTACAGCGTTAAAGGCGACCGCTTGCAACGTGCTCTGCAACTGCGACCGTAGGGAACTACCGAGATTGTCTCCAAAACTACCGCCTTGAATAGCAGTGTTTAAACTTGCTTGGGCAACTCCTTGTGCCCCCGAATAGACGGCAAACCTACCGATGTCAGACGCGGAACTGAGGTCAAACCCTTTTGTAATGTGATTGACGTTGTCGCCAGTTACACCAAACGCAGGATCAAGCACGCCAGCGGTAAAACCTGCAGCTAACGCCCCAGTTGCATACCCCTTCAAGGCTTTGCTTGACGTAATGTCTTGAAAAGTTGCACCGATGTTTCCGCCGTTATTGATGAAGCTGACGGTGCTTCCACTGGCAACTGAAGTTAACGCAGCAGTTGCCATAACGTTGCCCCAACCGGCTGCTGCGGTCCCAACCGCCGTACCAGCTGAGACCATAGCCGAACTGCCTGCCGCAGCCATTGCCGTACCAGACCCGGCACTGGCACCCGCAGCAGCGCCCGCGACGCTACTTGCGGCCCCAGCCGTCAAAACTGTCACTACGATGATGATCGCCAGCATGGCTCCTTGGCCTAAGCTGGAATGGCTGTACTTGAACGAATCATGCAGTTCCTGCACTTGCCGCCAATCCACATCCCCACGCTTCTCGGCTTCTTTCAACCAAGCCAACTGTGGGTCTGCTTTGACCATCACATCAATCGTCTGGCTAACCGTGTTCTGATCAATCTGTTTAATGTCGATCTTCAGCCCGTTAACCGCCTTGATCGCCAACTCACCCTGTGCCTTCAACTCACTTTGGCGCAACGTCTCGTCGGTATTCCCCTTGCCCTTCGCGCTGGTCCACGCCAGGTCACTCTTGCTCTTCTCGTGGCTCTCCTGGTGCAGGTCTTTGACCGCCTCGAAGGTCACCGCGCCGCCACTGGTGATGGCCAGGTCCTTACCGCTCTCAAGCTTGGCCCGCTGATACAACTGATCACCGCCACTGACCAGCGACAGATCACCACCAGTCTTGATCTCAGTCCCCACATTCGTGACGTGGGTCACCTCATCACGCTTGGTCTTCTTCGCGCCCCAGCCCCCCTTCTCCTTCATGTCGTAAAGGCTGTAGGTGCTGTTCTGCGCCGCCAGCAGGTTCAACTTATCCCCGCTATACAGATAAGCCTCATTCCCCGCACTGATCCTGCTCGCCACAATCGTGGTATCACGCCCCGCCTGGCTGACGAAATCCCCACCCGCAGTCAGCACGCTTGCCACTTGAGTAGTCTGGTCGTCCGAAGTCTTGATGCGTTTTTTGCCGTCCTTTTCCTTGCCCTCGACGTTGTGCATGTCGCTGACCGAGGCGACGTTGAGGTCGCGGCCGGCGGCGATGTTGAGGTCTTTGCCGGCGGTGGCGGTGCTGCCAATGATGTTGACGTCTTGCCCGGCCTGCATGTTGAGGTTGCCGCCCGCCGTGACGCTGGCGGCGAGGTTTTTGACGTCGGTGGTGATGCTGGATTTCTCGCCGCCGTCGCGGGTTTCGTGTTTGACGCGGGTGTCGCTGGCGGCGATGAGGTTGAGGTCGCGGCCGGCGGTGAGGTTGGCGTCGTTGCCAGCGGTGAGAGCGCCTCGGTTGGTGAGGTCGCGGCCGGCGTCGATGGCGAGGTTTTCGCGGGCGACGATGGTGCCGGCGCTGGTGTCGGTGAGGGTGCGCATGCCGGCGCCGTCACGTACCTGGATGGCGGTGGTCTCGTTGGTGATGTCGCCTTTGAGCGCCGTGAGGCTGACTTGTTTGCCGCGGATTTCGCCGGCCATGGCGTTGCGGATGCTGTCTTGGGCGAGCAGGTTGAGGTTGTTGCCGGCTTCGACCAGGCCGCCGGTGTAGATGCTGCCGCTGCTGATGGCGGAGAGGTTGTTGCTGGCGCGCAGGGTGCCGACGTTGATCAGGTCGCCGCCGGTGACCAGGTTGAGGTCGCGGCCCTGGATCAGGCTGTTGCCGCGCACGTTGCGCGAGTCGGCCTGGGCCAGGTACAGCACCGGTACGAGCACGGTCTGGCCGTCGATGACGCGGTTTTCCATCCACACGATGTCGTGGGTCAGGGCGCCGACTTGCTGGTCGGTGAGGGCCACGCCCAGGCTCAGGCGCAGGGCGTCTTTGCTGGCGAGGCCGTTGTCCATCAGGTAGCGGAACTGGTCGGCGTCGCTGTACAGGCCGCCGGCGAGGAAGCGCTGGCCGGTTTGCGCGAGCACGGCGTCGCGGATCAGGCGGGTTTCGTACTGACCGTCTCCGAGGCGGCGCCAGGCGTTGTCGGCGTTGAAGCCGAGCTTGCCGAGCAGGTAGTCGGAGCTGAGGAAGCCCGATACGGAAGTGAACTCGGGGTTGGTTTCGATCAGGTAGTGGCTGGCGGGGTCGGCGTTTTTGACGAACAGGCCGTACTCGCCCTTGGGAAGTTGGAAGGTGGGCGAGGTGGTGGGGTCGACCGGGGCAAACGCGGTGCCGGTGTAGTCCACGGGCACGAAGCCGCCACCAGGGGCCACGCCTACCACGGGCAATACGCTGCCGGGCGCCTGGGCGCTCGGGTCGTTGGCGTGTTTGCTCAGGTTGATGTTGATGCCGCCGACGGGGATGCCGGTCTGGTCGTCGCCGAGGGTGCCGGTCAACTGGGCCAGGGTGTTGTTGTGCAGCGTGCCGTTTTGCAGGGTGCGGGCGACGTTGAGGTTGACCGTGCCGCCCGCTTGCAGGGTGGCGTCGTAGCCGGGGCCGCTGTTGTTGGTCCAGGTGGTGACGTCACTTGCGTAGGCGAACGGCAGGCTGTTGGGTGAGCGGCTTTTGAGTTCTTCGAAGCGCGCCTTATCAAAATTCCCGGCCGCCGTGGCCGCATTGAACGCGGGCACGTCGACGTATTGCATGCGTTCAAACAAATCGTCGGAGACGTGACCTGGCGTGCCGATGACAAGCTTGCGCTGGCCCGTGCGCGTGGCGGCGCCCTGGTTGAGCAGGTCACCGGCAGTGATGCTCAGGTCGCCATTGGCGGCCATCAGGCTGTAGCGGTTCTGCACGTTGTCGCCTTGCAGCAGCATGTTTTTGCCCGCCACCAGGCGCGCCGCTACCGAGTCCTTGGTCGCCGCCTCGAGGTACGTTTCGTAGATGGTGATCTCGCCGCGTTCCCAGTTGTCGCTCTCGCCGCAGTGCTGGCCACAGATCCAACTCAAGCTGCCGGTGGTCAGCGTTTGCCCGAGTTCGAATTCATCTTTGGCGTTTTCGATAAAGCCCGCATTGATGGCGATCGAGCCTTCGCTTTCCACGGTGCCGGAGCGGTTGCTGAACAGCACGGCACGCCCGCCATCGCGGGCGGCGAAGCTCAGGTTGCCTTTGCTGTAGACATCGCCATAGCTGTTGCTGAAGCCATTGCTGCGCAAGGTCATGTCGCCGCCGCTGAACAGCAGCGTGTCGGCGGCATTGGTGATGCCGTTGACTGCGGTGAGGTTCACTGCGCCCTGGGCACCGAGGGTGCCACGGTTGTTGATTTGCGCGGCGGCGATGTCCAGTTGCTGGCGGGCGGTGAGGAACCCGAGGTTGTCCAGGGTGCCGCCCAGGGTCAGGCGCGTATTGGTTGCGGCCAGGCGGCCGCCGTTCTGGCTGAGGTTGTTGGCGGCGACGGTAAGTGTTTGCAGGGCCGAGACGCGGCCGCTGTTGGTGATATCGCCGGTGGTGATGCTGATGTCACCGTCGCTGAGCAGTTCGCCGCCGTTGTCCAGGCTGGCCACGTTGAGGATCAAGCCCTTGGCGCTGGCCATGCGGTCACCGGCCTTGAGGGCCAGCCCTTGGTCGCTCTTGTAGGTGAGCACGTCGTTGAGTTGCACGCGGCCCAGGCCATCGACGTTGCCGAATGCCCAGTCGGCGCTGCCCATGCCCTGGATATTGCCCTGGCTGCCTGCGAGGCTGGCGGTGTTGAGGTGGAACAGGCCGGTGCCGGCGTGTTGCAGCATCCCGTTCTGGTTGTTGAAGCTGGCCGCGTCGAGGCTGAAGGCCTGGCTGCCGAATTCGAGGGTGCCGTTCTGGTTGTTCAACGCACCGCTGAGGTTGAGTTTGCTGCTGGCGCCGCCCAGGGCACGCAGTTGCCCGCTGGCGCTGTTGTCCAGGTTGCCGCCGGTGAGGGTCAGGCCCTGGTTGGCTTCGATCAGGCCGCCCTGGTTGCTGAGGGTGCCACGTGAGGTCAGGTTGATCTGGTTGCCGCTGATCTGGCCGCCCGCGCTGTTGTCGAGGCTGGCGCCGCTGACGGTCACTTGTTCTTTGCCGAACAGTTTGCCGCCACGGTTGGCCAGGGCTTCTACGGTCAGTTGCAGGTTGCCGACCAGGCTTGCCATCAGGCCGCCGCTGGCGTTGTCGACGCTGTTGGCGGTGACGCTCAGGCTGTCGCCCTGCACGGTGCCGCCCTGGTTATCCAGGCGGGTGGTGTTCAGTTCGGTGAGGGCGCCGCCGCTGAGGATCAGGCCTTTGCGGTTGCTTACATCCTGGCCGCTGTAGCTCAGGCCTTCGGCGCCGGCCAGCAGTTGGCCGTTGTCGTTGTTCAGGTGCTGGGCGGCGATGTCCAGGCGCTTGCCGCGCAGGGTGCCGCCGTCGTTGTTGAGGGTGGTGAGCTGCTTGACCAGCACGCTGCGTTCGCCTGCGTCGATCTGGCCGCCGACGTTGGTGAGCAGGTCGCTGACCTTGAGCACCACATCACCGCCATCGCTGACCAGCGCGCCTTTGTTGCTGTTGGTGAAGGTCTGCGCGGTGACGTCGACGGTCTGGCCCAGCAGGATGCCGGCGCTGTTGTCGAAGCGCTCGCCTTGCAGTTGCAGCAGGCCCTCGCTCTGGATGCGGCCCTGGGCGTTGAGCAACTGGCCCGGGCCTTTGAGCAGCAGGCTTACGCCCTGGGCGCCACCGGCCAGCAGGCCGGCGTTGCGGTTGTCGAGGCCCGAGGCGCGCACGTCGAGGTGGTCACCCAACACGCGCCCGGCGCGGTTGTCGATATCGCCGCCGGCCACGTCGAGCAGCAGTTGCTTGCCGACGATGGTGCCGCCCTGGTTATCCAGGTTGGCGGCGTGCAGTTCGATATCGCCCTGCCCGGCCTGCAAGCGGCCCTGGGCGTTGTTGAGCTGTTGCGCGGCGGTGAGGGTGAGCTTGCCGGTGTCGGCGCTCAGTACGCCGCCTGCGTTGCTGCTGAGGGTGCCGGCCGTAACGTTCAGATCGGTGCTGGCCTGGGCGAAACCCTGGTTGTTGTTGAAGGTGTTGGACACGGCGAGGTTGAGCGCGCCGCCGTCGGCCTGGATCAGGCCCTTGAGGCTGTTGTCGAGGTTGCTGGCAGTGACGGTCGCGGTCTTGGCCACCAGCACGCCGTTCTGGTTGTTCAGGCTGCCGGCGTTGACGGTCAGGTCGTTGGCGATGACTTGCCCACCGCTGTTGTTCAGGTCGGCGCTGGTGAGCACCAGGCTGCCGCCGGCCATTTCGATACGGCCCTGGCGGTTGTCCAGGGAGGCGCTGTTGAGCGTGGCGGCCTGGCCTTCGCCGAAGCGGATCAGGCCGCCGAGGTTGACGATGGCCGGCGAGTTGATCGCCAGGGTTTGTTCGCCAAACAGACGTGCGCTGGCGCCCTGGTTGGTGAGTTTGGCGCTGCTGACCTCGACGGTCTTGGCCTGGATGATCGCGCCCTGGTTGGTCAGCGCTTGCGCGGCGGTAATCGCCAGTGCGCGGCTGGCCAACAGGTTGCCGCTGGTGGTGACGGTTTGCGCGTTTACCACCAGATCGCCGGTGGTGTTGCGGCTGTTATCGGCGGCGACGCCGGCTTCGATGATGCCGGGGTTGTTCACGCTGGCCGCGTTGATGTCGATGCGCTGGCCGGCGGCGATGCTTTTGCGGTTGACCAGGGCCTGGGCGCTGGTGACCTGCACGTTGCCGTTGGCGTAGACCTTGTCGGTGAGGTCGACGTTTTGCGCGGTGACCTTGACGTTACCGGTGGCCGCCGCCTGCGCCATGCTCAGGCGCCCGTTGGCGTCGAGCTGAATATCGCCGCCACTGGCGGCCAGGGTGCCGTCGAGCTTCACGCCCACACCTGCCTCGGTGCCCACCAGTTTGATCGCGCCGGCATACATGCCGCCCAGGGCCGACGAGTCGATCGCCAGCTCCGGCTTGGCGCTGCCGTCATCGGCGCGGGCGGTGGTTTTCAGGCTTTGCGCATCGACGTCGTTGCGCCCGGCGATCACGTTGAGTTCGCGGGCGTTGATTTGTGCGTTGATCTTGGCCGAGCGGGTGATGATGTCGAAACGTTCGACGTTGCTGGCGTTCAAGCCTTCGCCGTCGATGGTCACGGCGCCGCCATCCACTTCATAGCGCTGCAATTGGCCGCTGGCGTCGAGCACCGGTTTGCCGGTGGTGAGGGTGACGTTGGGGGTGTTGATAAAGCCGCAACCGCTGCACGTCACGCCGTACGGGTTGGCGACAATGACCTTGGCCGACTGCCCCGCCACTTCGGTGTAGCCGCGCAACTGGCTGGGGCTGCCGCCGTTGACTTCGTTGAGGATGACGTTCGCCGCGCCGCCCTTGAGGTTGGGGTTGCCGACAATGATCCCGCCCAGTTGGGTGTTGACCATGGCGGTGTTGCCGTTGTTGAGGATCACGCCGTTGGGGCCGACGTTGTAGTCCTTGAACTGGTTATGGGACAAGCCCGCGCCATTGGGGGTAGCGATGTTTACCACCGGCACGCCATTGCCCGCCGCGCCCACGGTGGTGCCCGGCGCACTGACCACAATGCCCTCGGCCTGGGCCAGCAGCGGCTGCCAGAACAGTGCGTTGGCAAGGATCAACGCCAGCCCGCGCTTGGGCAGGCCGAAGAACGCGTCCCGGCGCTTCAGGGCGGCAGAAGGTTGGCGGGCCAGGAAGGCGAATTGGCGAACATCCATTGTCAGGCTCTCATGCAGCGGGGCGTTGAATTACAGGAAAAAATCCATGCGGAAGTAGATCGGCGCTTCGCGCTCGGTCACCACACCGGGTCTTTCTAACGAATGAGCAAAGGTCACGCTGGTGCTGACGTGTTTGCCACGGGCGAACAGCTCCAGGGAGTTGCTGGACACCCGGCCATGAACGTTGTCGTTGTAGCGGTCGTTGCGGATCACGCCTTGGTCATAACCGACGCTGGCGCCGTATTCGGCGAAGGCCGGGCGCATCCAGTCGAGGGTCACCGGGCGTGCCCAGCGCACTTCGTTGCGCCAGTAGCCGCCGCTGTCGCCGGTCAGCAACTGGTCCTTGAAACCGCGCACCGACGCCGAGCCGCCGAGGCTCATGCGCTGGGGCGAAAACAGAATGTCTTCGCTGCGTTGGCCGGTGGCCAAACTGCTGAAGCTGAACGACTCGCCCCACAGGCTGAACGGTTGCAGGTAGCTGACGGTGGCGGTGTATTTGCGGTAGCGCGAATTGGGCTGACGCCGACCGAGCGGGTCACGCTCGTCTTGAGACTGGGCGTCGAGCAGGCCGATGCCGCTTTGCATGCCCAGGTCCAGGTTGACGAAGGCACTGCCGATGCGCCGACCGTGGTTGACGCCCAGTTGCAGTTCGCTGAGGCGGTTGCTGCTGGCCTCGGTGCGTGTGTCGAGGATGTAGTTGTTGGTACGCAGGTGCGCCAGGCCGACGTTGACCGAGGTCTTGCTCACGTCGTCGCGATGGATCACCCGCTCGGCGCGCAGTTGGTGGTTCTGGTTGTCGCCGTCCTGCTTGAATTTGAAGCCGTCGGTCACGCCGTAGGTGCGGTAGTCGCTCTCGCTGTAGGTGTAGCTGAAGTTCCACCAGCCCCAGGGCAGGTTGTAGTAGAGCATGGTGTTTTTCGAGGTTTTCTGGTGGTCGCTGATGGCGTCGTGGCCGCCGCGCAGCATCAGTTGGTCACCCAGGCCCAGTGGGCTGTCCCACTCAAGGCCAGCGCCCCATTGCTGTTCGCCGGTGCTTTTCTGCCCATCGTTGTTGCGCGACAGGCTGGCGCGCCAGGGCTTTTGCGCGGTGTTCTTGACCACCACGTCGCTGCCGCCGATTTGCTTGCCGGGGGTGAGTTCCATCTGCGCCTGTTTGGACGGCAGGCGGTTGAGCTGGTCCACCAGTTGCTCGATTTCACGCAGGTTAAGTGCTTCGCCGACTTTGCCGGGAAAGGCCATGGCCAGTTCGCGGTCGGTCACCGTGCTGCCTTCGGCGCTGCGCAACGCTTCGAGTTTGCCTTCCACCACCAGCACTTGCAGATGGCCGGTGGAGAGGTCTTGCTGCGGCAGGTAGGCACGGCTGGTGACGCGGCCTTTGCCGAGGTAGTAGTCGGTGATGGTTTTGAGCAGGTCGTTCAGCTGGGACACGCCCAGGCACTGGCCGATGTAGGGCTTGAGCAGGCGCTCGCGGTCGGGCGCCGGCAGGCTGTCGGCGCCTTTGAGTTCGATGGTTTTGATCGGGAAGCAACGGGTGTCGGCCGGGGTTGCCGGGGCTTGGGGCTTGTCCGCTTTGCCGGGCAGGTCCTGCAGCTCCTGGAGGCGCCGCTGTTGCTCTTCAAGCAAGCGGTTCTGCCGGTCGCGGATCAAGTCTTGATCGCCAGGCGTGGGGGCGGCGGATGCACTGTTCAGGCCCATGCAGGTGAGCAGGAGGGTGCAGAGCAGTAACCGGGTCCGTGGCAATAACGAAGACATGTTCGATCCATCGAAAATCAAGGGCCGCGAAACTAACATCGAACTTCCAGCCCGCCTAGAAACGGGCGACGTGGGGCCGTTCGACTGATTAGTTTTCTAACCTTTTGATTATTAATAATAATTTTTCATCAAAAGAGTTTAAGTCGGGCACTTGCAGTGATTATTCCGACAAGTGGCAACTGTTTTGATGGCGATTCGACGAATGACTTTCCGACTGCCATTACTTAGCCATCAGATGTTCGCCGAGTTAGGTTAGTACCGGAGAAGGGGGAAAAGTTCGCGGGGGTTTTGTGAATTGGATCCCATTTATCGGAATTGCGACACGTGCGTTGAATCAGGTGGGGAGCACTCGCGCCATTTTGTAGGAGCGAGCTCGCTCGCGAAAAACTCACAGGCGCCGCGTTTATTCAGAAAGCACGCGTTATCGCTGGCGTTTTTCGCGAGCAAGCTCGCTCCTACATAATGCCCTTGTCTTTGTCGGGTACCAGGGTCAGGCCGGGGCGTTCGACGTCGCGGGAGACGTGGGACTTCACTTCTTCGACGCCGCCCTCTTCATCGTTGTGAATCACCAGCACGCCGGGGCGGCGCAGTTGTTCGAGGTCGCCGTCGCCCAAGTTGAAACTTTCACTCAGGTGCTGGTCGCTCAGCGCATTGGCCTCGGCGCGGCGCTGGGCGAATTTGCGCCCGCGATGCTGCTGATAACGTGCCCAGCTGATCAGGATCACCGCATTGAACAGCGCGATCCACAGGTAAACCTGCAAGGTGTTGAGCGCAGCAAAGATAGGCGCCTCGATGCGTGGGCCGCCGTGGGTTTCAAGCATGGCGCTGATGCCTCGCGCCAGCAGCCAGATCAACCCACCCCAGGCCAGCAGGGTCAGCAGCACATCGACGATCCACATCAGTGTGTTTTGGCGAGTTCTGACCAGTTTCATGATCACGCCTCCTCTTGTGCAGGTTTGATACCGCGGTCCGGGCTGACCCAGCGTGCGCGTTTCTGATGCTGGTTGAACAACACCTTGGGAAAGCTGACCAGGGTGGTGAGCAGGCTGACCAGCCAGAACACCATCGGGTACCACACGGTCCAGAACAGGGTTTTCCACAGGTCTTTTTCGTAGCGCCGGTCGATCAGGATGCTCACCGCAAACTGCAGCAGGCACACCATCGCCAGCACCAGGCCGGTGAACGCGGGCGGCACCAACGAGCTCACGGTGATCGCCGCCGGCAGCGTGACGAATTTACCCACGGCCCAGAAGATCACCGACAGCAGGAAGGTGAAGGCCCAACCGGTAGACAGGCAGTACTCGAACAGCAGCGGCCACAGGTAGCGGTGGCGCCATTGCCAGATGCCACGGATGTTCTTGAACAGCACTTCAGCGCCGCCCTGGGCCCAACGCAGGCGTTGTTTCCACAGGCCGCCGACGGTTTCGGGCATGAGGATCCAGCACAGCGCGCGCGGCTCGTAGAAGATCGCCCAGTGATCGAGTTGCAGCTTCCAACTGACATCGATGTCCTCGGTGATCATGTCGGTGCTCCAGTAGTCGATGCGGTCCAGGGCCTTCTTGCGAAACGCCACCACCACACCGGAGACCGTGAAGATCCGACCGAATACCCGCTGGGTACGCTTGATCAAACCGATGATCGAGGAGAACTCGCCCACCTGCACCCGGCCAATCAGGGTGGAGCGGGTACGAATGCGCGGGTTGCCGGTGACGGCCCCCAGGCGCGGGTTGTCGAGCATCGGCGCGACCATGTAGGCGGCCGCGTTTTTGTCGAGCAAGGCATCGCCGTCGATGCACACCAGGTATTCGCTGCGGGCGGCCACGGCGCCCATGCGCAGGGCCACGGCTTTGCCCTGGTTCTGCGCCAGGTGCAGCACGCGCAAGCGCGGGTGTTGCAACGCCAGGGCATCGAGAACTGCGGCGGTGTTGTCGCTGGAGCCGTCGTTGACCGCGATCACTTCGATGTTCGGGTACAACTGGCCGAGGGCCGCGCCAATGGTGTCAGCGACGTTATCGCCCTCGTTGTAGCAAGGGATGATGATCGAGATCAGCGGCTCGCCGGCCAGGGTCGGCGCCGGCGTGTCTTCTTTCCACGGCCAGTGGCGTTCCCAGTGCAGCCAGAAATACAGGCCACCGGCTATCCATAGTGCCGACATGAACAACGGGTAGAAGAACACGAAGTCCATCAGGAACTGCCCGGTCACCAGGAAGATCAGGCCCAGGGGCAAGCCCAGTACCAGTGCCAACACGAATAGAGCCAGGATTCTGTCAACCATGATCAAGGGTTCCATTGGTTGGAGAGGGCCGGACGAATAGTTTTCAAGTCCGGGGAGTTTTCCAGGAAGTTGTCCGGGTAGTAGCCGAAACTGGTGACGCCCTGGCGTTTGAGTACACCCATCCACTCTGCCAATCGCTCAGCGCTGATATCCGGTGCGGCCTGGGTGCGCCAGTCTTTGGCTTGCAATTCGAAGATGGTTTTTTCCATGGCGCCGGGGCGCGCCTTGACCGTGGCGATGAGTTTTTCCAGCCAGGCGTTGGAGGTCTTCACTTCCTGGCCTTCCATCAACGGCATCGCCATCGGCGCGGTCCAGTCGTAGGCCTGGAGGAAGTCATCAAGGTTCTGCGCGAACCAGGTTTCGCTGCCAGGGTTGAGCATCGGCTCGGCGAAGATATTGCGCGCGGTGAGTACCTGCGGCCCACGGATAGCGCGGACCTTGGCGGTGAGCTCATGGGTGAAGTCGATCAGGTAGCGGCTTTTGAAACGGGTCCAGCGCTGCATCACGGCCGGGTCGGCACGCAGGGCGGCGATGGTGTCCGGCAGGCCTTGGGCGGCGTAGGCCTTGAGCGCTGCGGGGCTGGCGTCTTCGAAGTCGTTGAACACCGCATCATCGTGATAAAGGATGCCGTCAATCGGCCCTACACGCGCCAGGTCTTGGTAGATCTCACCGATGACCTGCCGCACCTTGGGATCAAACGGCGACAGGCGTTTGTATTGATCCGGGTCGGGGCCGACCTGGCCGGTTTTCGGGTCCCAGCGGGTGACACGCGGCAGCTTGGGGTCCAGGGCAAAACTCAGCACCGGCATCCAAGCGTACACACTGGCATGGGCACGGGTATGCAATTGCCAGGCAACCCGGTTGAACAGGTCGGCACGCATCGGCAGGTGCCGGTTGGGGAAGTACAGCGAATGCACCAGGCCGTCGCCCTTGGGGTCGGCAAAGGCTTGCAGGAAGACGGTGCCAGCGCCCATGTCCACCACGCGCTGAACCAGCACGTCGAGGTTGCGCGCCTGTTGGGCCGGGTCGGGGTCGTACACGTTGTCCAGGTCTACGTGCAGCACGCGCATCGGCGCTTTGGTCTGCACGGCGACCATGCTGTTGGCGAAATGCTCGCCGTCCGGGTCTGAGGCCACCAGAAAGCGTGGGCTGTTCATCAGGTTGCCGAGGTCGTCGAGCCCGTCTTCCAGGGTCAGCGCCATCTCGTAGCCGTGCTCGCCGACCACCGCCAACGAGGTGCCATCGGCGGCCCCGTATGGCCACACCCATACACGTGGCGCCTTGCCGGTGACGGTTCGGATTTTGTTCGAAATCGCGGCGACGTCAGCCCGCATACGCGCCTGGAACTGCGCTTCGCTTTCGTAGCCGTTGGTTTTGGGGTCAAAGCTTCGCGTGGTGGCGGCCGGTTCCAGGTTGCCCTGGGGGTTGGCCAGGATGCCTTTGTGATTGGCATCGGTGTGGGCGGCGATTTCCACCAGGCCAGACTGCGACACCTCGCGAATCTGCTGCCACGTCAGGAACTCTCCCCGTGGTCGTGGCGTACCGGCAAAATCCACCGGTTGGTTCAACGGCGTGTCGATCCAGGACCCCACCGGCGCCAACAATGCAGGCCAGTGGTAGGCACGCAGAATCGGCATCACGCGGGTGTAGAAGCTGGAATAACCGTCATCGAAGCTGAGCATCACCGCCTTGGGCGGCAATGCCGGGCCGCCACGCCTGGCCGCCAGAATCTGGTCGACGCTGACCGCCTGGTAGCCATTCTCCCGCAGCCACGCCAGTTGCTCGATCAAACGCTCGGTGCGCACCGCCACCACGGCTTGATCGGGGTCGCGATCTTCTACGTCGTGATAGGCAATGCCCAAAAAGTGGTTCTTCGGCCACGGCGCTTCGTTGGGCGCTATCGGCCGTTCGGCGGGTGGGGTGTAGGGCGCGGGTTGTTGGGCGCAGGCGGCGGCCAGCATTACACCCAGGACCAACAAGCAACGGCTGAGGACGGTCATGGTCAGGCTCTTTTAGAAACGGTAAGTGAGGTCGACGAGCAGGCGCAGATCGCGTTCGCGATCACCGTCATAAGGTCGGCTGATCAGGCTGAGGTTGGCGCCCATTTCCAGTACGTCATTCCAGCGATAGCGTTGGCCGTAGCCAATCAGGCCAATACCGCCGGTGGAGTAGTCACGCTGGCTGTAGGTACCCGCGCCGATTTGGAACTGCTGACTCCACTGGGTTTCGTAGCGGTGATAGAGCACGTGATTGACGTTGATCATGGGCAACACCGTGAAGTCCGACTTCGGGTTGAAGTACACGGAGTCTTCCTTGCTGTTGCGGCTGGCGCCCACTTCCAGGCCCAGGTCCACTTGCACATGGGGCGAGCTGTAGAGGCCCTCGCGGCCGGTGAGCAAGGCTTCGAAGCGGTCGTTGCCGTCGCTGAAATGGGACGGGCTGAGGGTCAGTTTCCACTCGCGGCTTTCGTTGGCGCGCCAGCGGATAAAACCGCTGCCGCCGTTGGCTGTGACACCGTCATTCAGGGCCCGCAACGGCGTGGTGCTGAGCAAATAACCAAGGCTGCCGCCGTATTGCCAGTGGTCGTTGATGTCGCGGGCAATCGACACGCTGGCGCCTTGCTTGGAACCGTCGCCATAGGAGTGGTTGGACACTTCGGCTTCGATGGTCATGTCACGGGTGCGACGCTCCACGCCCACGCGCTGCCAGCGATGTTGGCCAGTGCCCTCCTGGAAGTCGGCGGTGGCATAGCCGGCACCGGCGAACAGGCGCCAATCTTCGTCGATGGGAGGCGTGTAGATCACGCTTTCAATGCCCCAGTCTCGGCTGCCGGAGACGGCACCAGCGTCGTTGTTATTGCCACCACCGTAGCTCTTGCCGGTGTAGGCCTCGACACGCAACTCGGCCATGTCGTGCACATCGCGCAGGCGGCTCAGGCGCTGCACCTGACGGTTGTCCGGGTTACGGGCGAGCACGTCGTCGGTGAGCGCGTCCATCTGCCGCCATTCTTGCAAGTCCATGGCGGTATAGGCCTGGGAGACTTCCAGGCCGATATCGCGGGGAGCCTGGGTTTCGGTTTCCTTGAGCGTGCCTTCGGCGCGACGCGGCCAGTCGCGGGCGCGGTACATGTCGGCCTGGGCCAGACGCAGGCCCACATTGCCCGGTGCCTTGGCCACCAGGGCTTCCAGGCTGGCTTCGCTGCCGGGCAGGTCACCGCCATAGGTACCGGCCTGGGCGGATAATTGTTGGGCGTCCATCCAGTTGTCATTGGGGTTACCAATGGGCAAGCCCTTGAGCTCAACGCGGGGGTTTTGCTCCTTGGCCAGGTTGTTAGCGACCTGGCGAGCCTCTTCGACCTTGTCGCTTTCCAACAAGGCGTAGAACAGCGCCGTGCTGTCATCGACCCGATAGCTGGCATCGGTGTCGGGGGCGGTGAGTACCTGGCGGTACAACGGCTCGGCCTTTTCCGGCTGGCGCTGTTCCAGGTAAGAGCCGGCAACCCAACGCAACGCGTAGGTAGGTAGTTGCACGCCTTCGCCAGTGAGGGTCTGGTAATCGCGGATCACCTCGGCATGCCGTGCTCGCGCTTTGAGCGCGCCCAGGCGGTCAATGCGCCAGCGGATGACGTCGTCCTTGGCTGTGGCGTCCGGCGCCCAGCGACTGATCAGTTTGTCGTAGTCCTGCAGGGCACGGTCTGCGATGACGTAGCGTTCCTTCTCGCTGCGTGTGGCGAACTCAGCCATGCGCACACGCTCGGCGGCAAGGTCACCTTCGAGGCGGCGCTGGGTGACTGCGTCCACCAGCCCCGGGCGCTTGGCCGAGAGGCGCAGTGCCGGCTCCGGCAGCCGCGCCTTTTGCAGGGCAACGATGTATTCACGCGCCACTTCGGGTTTATCGCCCGCCCGGATAAAGGCTTGGTCGAATTCGAACAGCGCGTCGTAGTTCAGGCCGGCACGTGTCAGCGCATATCCCAGGGCCATGCGGCGATTGGGGTCATTGGGTTGCGCCGCCACCAGCGTGCGCAGGCGTTGTACCGCTTCGTTGGCTTTGCCGCCATCGGCCTGGGTGAGGGCCTGGCCCAGTTGCAGGTCGACGTTATTGGGTTCACGCAGCAGCGCCTGGCGATAGACCGCTTCGGCCTGAGCCCACTGCTTTTGATTGCGATAAGTGCGCGCCACCGTGGCGAGTGCCTGGGTGGTGAGGTTGCGATGCTTGCCTTGCGCCTCGTAAACCTTGAGCACTTCAGCATCTTGCCCGGCCCAGCCGGCGATCACCAGGTGGTCGCTGACCTGGCCTGGGGTCTGGCGTTCGGCGGAGAGTTGGCGAAGTTGGGTCAGCGCCGGCGTGAAGTGACCGTTGCGGGCCTGGATGATCAGAGCGTCGTAGGCAGGGTCGGCAAATGCAAGGCCTGGGACCAGCAATTGGCTGCACAGTGCGGCTCCGATAAGCAGACGCAACCGGCCTGAGGCACTGTAGGGGTGGTTTCGCAGCATGTCGTGAGCTTCCTTACACACGGAAAGCTCTAACGATAGATGGTCCTGAGCGAAACGCTTCAGGGTGTCGGCGTCTCGGGACCCGACCTAGCTTTCCTGTAGGAACTATCCCTTAGGGAAGTAGGGGGAAGCACAATTCAGAACAATTGTTCAGAATTGTACGACCGCGATTTTTTGCCCTCACACAAAACAAAAGTGGGAGCCGGGTTTGTGTGGGAGCCGGGCTTGCCCGCGATGCAGGCACCTCGGTCGTCCAGCCAGACCGGGGCGATGCTATCGCAGGCAAGCCAGCTCCCACACAAGCCAGCTCCCACATTTTTTTATCGCATTTCAGGTTTATTGGGCGCCGCTGACCGCACCGGCTTTGGACATCACAAAGCTGAGGAACTGCTCAACGGTCATCTTCTGGCCGTTGAAGGTCACCTCGTTGTTGGCGTAGTGCAGCTTGGAAACCACGTCGGTGCCCACCAGGGTCGCCAGTTGAGTACCGACCGCCATGCTGCTGACCATCTCAGCCGCCATCTGCGATTGCTGTTCGATGGCTTGCGGGTCGGTCACGCCGCCCACCTGGGCTTGCAGGGCCGCCACGTCGCTGATCATCGGCTTGGACAGGGTCAGGTTGGCATCCAGCAGCGAGACCATTTGCTTGCCCAGTTCAACCGGCGGCAGCTCCATGGACGTTGGCTTGGCCAGGTCCACCACCAGGTTGAACTTGCTTTCGCCACGGGTGGTTTTGAGCGACAGGTTTTCCACGGCCAGTTGCGGCTTGGCGGCCAGCACCTGGTTGACGTTGGCTTCCGCAAGGGCTTGCTCGGCTTCGGTCATTTGCAGCTCCGGCACCGGTTGACCGGCAGCAGCGGCAGCTTGCACCGGTTGCATCTTGTCCTGGTAGAGCTTGGTCAGCACCAGCATCGCCGGAATGTCGACGTTCTTCATGCTCACGGCCATGGCGGCCGAACCGACTGCTTTGCCCTGGTAGCCGATCTCGTCGATCTTGTAGTCGACGCGGCCAGCCAGGTTGTTGTCCTTGGTTTCGCTGGAGTCTTTCTGCTCGAAACCCTTGAGGGTCAGCACGGCTTTCTGCGGGCCGAAGGTGACCTTGGTGTCGGTCAGCTCCACGGTGTTCTGGCCGGTGTAGAAACCGAAGGTGGTTTTTTCCAGGTTGCTGGCGACGGTCAGGCCGGCCAGCTCCGCTTCGAACGGTGCGCCTTCGGCGTCCACTGCGGCAACCTTGAGGCTGTTCATGAAGCCTTCGGCCTTGACCTTCTGGCCTTCAGCGCTGCTGTCGAAGTTGAGGTTGGCGCCGGAGAAGCTCACCGAGGAAGTGGCGTCCTTGAACTCCAGGGGCAGCAATTCGATGTTGCCGCTGACCGAACGGCTATAGCCGATATTCGCCACGCCTTTGAGCGGCGACACGTCTTTGCTGGCGGCGAACCATTTTTCGGTGGTGGGGTTCTTTTCCAGTTCGTAGTGACTGGTGGCCATGACCGGCAGCCACTTGAGGGTCACCAGGCGCGAGAACGGCAGCGGGCCGTGTTCGATGTGGTCGACGAACAGCAATTCGGGGTTCGGGTTGTCTTCGCCGAACACGCTGCCTTGGCCCTTGAGGCGATAATGCGCGGTGCTGCTGAACACGCCACGGTCCAGGGACACCAGCTCCAGGGTCACGCTGCCATCGACGCCGGCCATGGAGGTCTGCAGTTCTTTATTGGCGCTCTGGATAGCGGTTTGCAGGACCGGCTCCAGTTGTTTACCGGTGTACCAGGCACCGCCCGCACTGACGGCGCCGACGGCGACAACAAAACCCAAGAAAACAACGGCTGGCTTATTCATGAAGTGACCTGATCAAATCCTGTGAGAAGTGGGCTGTCTTCCTTGAACCCCTGAGGGGATTGGCTCAAGCCCGCCGAAAACGGAGGAAGATTAGCACTGGCGGGCGTAAACGGCCCAACCTTTCAGAGGGATCAGTTCAGCAGGAGTTCAGGAGTACTCCTGTTCGACTTCATCCAGTTGGTGATCAAAACTCTTCAAGCGTGCGGTCCAGGTGTACACCAGCACCTCGAACTCGCGATGTATCACGGCATTGCCGGGGGTGTCGGCCTTGGGGTCGCAAAAGTCCAGCTGGTAGCGCTCGCGGGCCATTTGCGTGGCCACGTCGGACAATTCCCGCGCGTTATCCAGCCAGTGCCTACCGTCGGCAACCTGTCGGTCCAGCAGCACGCATTGTTTTTTCAGGACTTCGAGGCTTTTTTCCAGCGGCGTGCCGGTGAGGTCGCCCATGACTTCCTGGAACGTGCGCCCCGGCTGCCAGTAACTGCCCCAGAAATAGCGATCGAACACGGTTTCGACACGGCGCAGGGCGACCTTGGTGTCCCAGATCGCCACGCGGGTCTTGCCCTGTTCGAGGAGTTTTTTCTTCACGCGCTGGTTTTGATACGACGCCCAGGCCACTACGCCGATGGACAAGGTGCCGATCACCAGGCAGGCGCTGTCGAGGAACACCATGGCCTTGTCGAGTTGATGGGCGAGCATGACGCCGTAAAAATACGCGGCCGATAACAAAACCAGTGCGAAGAGCACGCACCAGAAAGCGGGAGCATAAGGGTTTTTCATTCTTGGAATCCCCATGAGCAAACGCGAGCTTTGTCGGGTGAGGCGCCAGCGGGCCTCACCCAAGAAAGCATAGCAATCACCTCACGGTTTGCCGGGTTTTTCCCCTTGCGTTCGTCCGCTTTCCCAACCGCCGCCCAGGGCCAGGAACAGGTCGATCTGGCTCATGGCAACCTGGGTGTTGGCCGCCGCCAGTTGCGCACGCATATCGGTGTAGGTGCGCGTGGCTTGCAGGTCGGCCAGGAAGGATTCGCGGCCGGCCTGGAAGAAGCGATGGGTCTGGCCGGCGGCTTCTCGCGCCGACTGTTCGGCGTCGGTCAGGGCGTCGCGGCGTTGCAACACGGCGGTGTATTGGGCCAGGCCGGTCTGGGTTTCGCGGATGGCGTTGAGCACCACGCCGTCGAAGTGGGCCAGGGCGCCCTGGGTCGCGGCTTCAGCTTCATGCACGCGGGCGCGAGCGCCGTTGGTCGGTACAGTCCAGCTGATCATCGGGCCAAAGCCCCAGCGGTTGGTGGCAGGCGTGCCGAGGTTTTCCAGCAGGCCGACGGTGCCGACCGTGGCGCCGATGCTGATATCCGGGTACAACGCGCCGGTCGCCACGCCAATACGCGCCGTGGCGGCGGCCAGCTGGCGTTCGGCCTGGCGCACATCAGGGCGACGCTTGAGCAGCGTGGCGCCATCGCCTACCGGCAGCAGTTGAGCAATATGTGGCAGCTCGGCACAGGTGCCCGTGCCGGCTGGCAGTTGGTCGACAGGTTTGGCCAGCAACATCGACAGCCGGAACAGCGCCGCCTGACGCGAGGCTTCATAACGCGGTATGTCGGCACGCAGGGATTTGTATTGGGTTTGCGAACGT
This sequence comes from Pseudomonas sp. NFPP02, assembly GCF_900119355.1. NCBI lineage: Bacteria > Pseudomonadati > Pseudomonadota > Gammaproteobacteria > Pseudomonadales > Pseudomonadaceae > Pseudomonas > Pseudomonas sp. NFPP02. The sequence continues at coordinate 31,152 of NZ_FPJI01000002.1, read as the reverse complement.
GTCACCTGGGTCTCATCGCCACGCCCGGCATCTCGCAAGCGCTGGGTCAGTTTGGTGCTCTGGGCTTGCAGGTCGAGGGACTCGTTGGCAATCGCCAGTTCTTCGTTGGCCGCGCACACCTGGGTATAGGAGCGCACCACATCGGCCACCAGGGTGATGCGGGCGATATCCGCCGCGGCCTGGGTGGCATCGGCGCTGGCCTGGGCGCTTTCGATGCCGCGCTGCAAGGTGCCGAAGAGGTCGAATTGATAGGACGTGGTAATCCCGACGCTACCGATATTGCCTACCGGGACTTTGTCCGGCAGCAAGAAGGCCTCGCCAGATTCCTGCAAACGCTGGGCCTCGGCCTTGACGCCGGCACTCCAGCCGCCAGCGGATTCGGCCTGCTGCACCTGATAACGCGAGCGCTGCAAGTTGGCGGCGGCCACGCGCAGGTCGGTGTTGGAGGCCATGGCCTGGCGCACCAGTTCGTCCAGGCGCGGGTCTTTGTACAGCTTCCACCAATCGGCCGGCACCGGTGCCGAGACGACGTTGCTGTCCTCGCCCATGATCGGCCCTTGCAGGTCGCCACGGTTGACGGCGGCCTGTTCCGGCAGTTTGTAATCGGGCCCCACCACTTGGCAGGCCGACAGCAACAACCCCAGGGAAGCGGTTGCCAGAAGCCGCTTCATGGTTTGTCCCCGTCTTTAACTTTGTCGTCAATGATCGACACCGTCGCCGTGCGCCCGGCGATCATGCGAAAGTCCGCCGGCACGTCATCGAAGGCAATGCGCACCGGGATCCGCTGGGCCAGGCGCACCCAGCTGAAAGCAGGGTTGACGTTGGGCAACAGGTTGGAGCCGCTGCTGCGGTCGCGGTCTTCGATACCGGCGACGATGCTCTGCACGTGGCCATGCAGGCGCGCGTTGTCGCCGATCACACGGATATCCACGCCCATACCGACGTGGATACCGTCGAGTTTGGTCTCTTCGAAATAGCCGTCGATGTGGAAGGAGTTGCTGTCTACCACCGACAGCACCGGGCGCCCGGCGGTGACGAACTCCTGGGTACGCGGTGCGCGGTCGTTGACGTAGCCGTCCACAGGGCTGCGGATCACCGAGCGGTCGAGGTTGAGTTGGGCGGAGTCCACCGTCACTTGCGCTTCGGCCAGTGCCGATTGGGCGCGGGCGACGCGGGACTGGCTCTCTTCCAGTTGCTCGCTGGGCACCAGGTTGCCCAGGCCACGGTTACGCTTGTACTCGCGCTGGGCCTGGGCCAGGGTTTCCTGGCGGTCGGCCACGGCGGCCTGGGCTTGGCGCAGGGCCAGCTTGAAGCGGTCCTGGTCGACGGCGAAGAGCACCTGGCCCTTGGTCACCAACTGGTTGTCGCGCACGTCAACGCGCTGGATCAGCCCGGAAACGTCCGGGGCGATCTGCACGATGTCGGCACGGATGTGGCCGTCACGGGTCCAGGGCGCAAACATGTAGTACATGACCATGCGCCACACAACGACGACCGCGAAACTCACGATCAACAACGTCAGGACGACACGGCCGATAGTCAAAAAAGGTTTTTTCATGTCATCAAATATCGACTGAGTGAGTCCACCGCGCCCAGCAACAGCGCGTAGAGCCCCACATTGAACAATGCCCGGTGCCAGACCAGGCGATAGAAGTGCATGCGCGTCAACAGCCCGTGCACCACCAGAAACAACACATAAGTAATGCCCATCAGTACCAGCAGCGTGGGCAGGAACACCCCGCTGATATCCAGGTCACCGATCATAAAGGCGCTCCATCAGGTAACGGCGCTTGCATCTCTGTACCGCCAATGAACTCCACACCGGGCAACAGCGCCAGACGCAGGCCGGCCAAGGCGTGCAGCAGATGCAGGCGCGTGTCGTCTTCGTCTTGCAGGCCCTGGCCATTGAGGGCGCGACGCGTGCGGTCCAGGGTCATCAGCAGACCGCTGGGCGCGGGCAAGCGTTCACCCGCCTTGAGGCAGGCCTTGAAGTAACCGCCCACGCCTTCCACCACCTGGTTGAGCAACACCCGTGGCACACCGAGGATGCGTGGCGAGTAGGCCAGCAGGTCGAGCAGGTTCAGCGCCACGCGCAGGTCGCGCAGAGCGATGCCAGTGTCCTGGCCGGTGAGGGCCAGGCGCGGCAGGTGTTGCATCAGGCGGTCGAGCATTTGTACGGCCATGTGCCGGTGCTCGGCCAGGGTGGCGGGCTCGGTGAGGCTGACGATGTCGCGCCAGCTGAAACGGGTGAGGCGCTTGGCCGCCAATTCAGCGCCGAAGGGTCGGGCGATCAACGTCCACACGAACGCGAACAGCAGGCCAACGGGCCCGGCCAGGTTGACGTTGGCGAAGTTGAGAAAGTCCGCGTCATAGGCGCCCTGGATGCTGATGAACGACGAGGTGTTCACCAGCGTCAGCAACATGCCCAGGTAGAAGCGTGGCTGAACCGTAAGGGTGCCGATGCAGATAAACGGCACGGCGAAGGCCAGCACCAGCATGGGGAAGTCATGCAGGTTGGGCAGCACCAGAAACAGATACAAGCTGGCGAACAGCACCGACATGGCGGTCCAGAAAAAGAACCGGTAGATCTGCGGTGCCGGATCGTCCATCGAGGCGAAAAAGCTGCAGGCGACGGCGGCAAGGATCACGGCGCTGCCGCCGTCGGTCCAGCCCAGCAGAATCCACAGCACCGAGGCGACGATGATCGCGGTCACGGTGGAGAACGCCGAGTAGAACATCAGCCCACGGTCGAGGAACGGCGTGAGCCGTCCCAGGCGCCAGTGGCGGTAGACGGCGCGCCAGGTGTCCTGGCTTTCACACTGGATGGCGGCTTGCAGGCTACGACAGTCTTGCCACAGGTCGACCCATTCGCCCAGGCGGTACAGGGCGTTGGAGAACAGCAACGTGTGGCGGTCATCCAGCGCTTCGCCCTGGGGTTGGGCGGCGTCGATCTGGTCACGCAGCACGCGCCAGCGTTCCAGGGGTGCTTGTTCGGTGGTGCTTTGCAGCCAGGCGTTGGCCTCTTCCAGCAACGGTTTGAGCCGGTCGAGAAACTCCGGTGCGCGATGCTCGATGGCGTACACCGCATCATCCAGTGCATCGATTACCGGCAGCAGATGGATCATGCGCCCGCGCAGTTCCTTGGTGTTGCGCACCGTTTGTGGCCGCGCGCCTTCGTGAGGCAACTGGCCGATCATCAACTCAAGGGTGTTGAAGGTGGCGACCATGCCGCCGCGCAGGTTACTGACTTCTTCTGGGTCTACCTGACGGGTGAGGAAGCGCTGGCTATAGACCTGGGCGTCGCTGAACCACTTGGCCACCGAGCCATCGAACACCGGCATCAGGCGCCGAGGCCAGAACATCGCGCCCACCACCGCTGCGACCGCGATGCCGAGGAAGATTTCTTCGGTACGCGCCTCCGCCACATCCCAGACCGCCAAGGGGTTATCCACCACCGGCAAGGCAATCAGCGGCAAGGTGTAGCCGGCCAGCATCAGGGCGTAGTTATTGGCGGTGCGCAGGTGCATGGACAGAAACAGCAAGGTGCCGGTCCACAACGCAATCACCACCACCAGAATGTAGGGTGACTGCACGAACATCGGCACAAACAGCACCGCCGCCGCCGCGCCCATCAAGGTGCCGATGGCGCGGTACAGGGCTTTGGAACTGGTAGGGCCGACAAACGGGCTGGATACGATATACACCGTGGCCATCGCCCAGTACGGACGCGGCATCTGCATGAGCATGGCGATATACAGCGCGATCATCGACGCGGCGAAAGTACGCACCCCGTAGAACCAATCGCGGGCAGGCGGGAAGCCGGTAAAAAATCCGTTCAAGGCGACACAGCCTCGGCCGCTTCGAAGGCGCGCAATACACGCAGTGCCGCTTGCAGATCGTCGGGGGCGATATCCGCCAACACGTCCTTGCGAAGGCGCACCAGTTGCGCCTCCACCGCCTGCACCAGCTCACGGCCACGCTCGGTAAGGCTCAGGGCCTTGGCGCGGCGGTCGTGGATGTCTTCGGTGCGGCAGACGTAACCGTCACCGCACAGCCGGTCGAGCAGGCGCACCAGTGATGGGCTTTCCATACCGGAAGCCTGGGCTACTTTGACCTGGTGTACCCCGTCGCCCAAGCGACCGATCATCAACAACGGCACGGCGCAGGCTTCGGAGATGCCATAGCTCACCAGCGTGGTCTGGCAGATTTTGCGCCAATTACGGGCGCCCACCACCATGCTGCTGCTGAGGCTCATCTGGAGTTGTTCGAGGGATTGAGGCACTGGATAGTTCGCATACAGTTAGTTTGCTAACTATCAATATGGTCGATGCATGGAGCATCGTCAAGTTTTGAAACAATTTCGCAGATGAGTGGTGGGATGTGGCTTGAGTAAAGCGGGTTTTAGGGTAGGCATCAGCAAATCGCTGATATTCGCCATACGACAAACAAAATGTGGGAGCTGGCTTGCCTGCGAAAGCGGTGGTTCAGTTGAATATTCAGTGACTGACACGCCGCCTTCGCGGGCAAGCCCGCTCCCACATTAGGTCAGCGTCAGCATTTTTTGCTCCATCGCCACACGCTCCAGACTTTTAAAATCTCCGACGCAGCGATCAATCCAGCCATTGCCAGTACGTTGTAATGCGGGAAAACTCGAGCGCCAATCAACAGGAGCGAAACGGACGGAATAATGTGCACAAGTCGTAAGGGGGTTTGAAAAAAGACAAGCCACCTGACTGATTTTTTCTGAAGAAAAAACATGGCACAGGATGCGAAAATTGAGGCCTGTAAAACCAACCAACGCCCCCATAAACATGACAATTTGCACATCACTGTGCTCTCGCAAAACATCTGAGGCGCTTATCACATCACTCAGATACGGAATTCCTTTTTTTCAGACGCCTCATCTGGCGTGACTGGATGACCTCTTACTCGCCCATCAACCTCAAGCTCTCCTCCTCAATAAACCCAAACACCTCTTCCGCCACACTGTACTGAAACTGCTTACGCCGATGCTTGGAAAGCTTCCCACCGTTATCCAGGCACATCATCACCAGCTTCGACAGATCGCTGCCGCGCACGTCGTAGCGTTGGTTCACCGCTTTGATCACTTGGTCATAACGGTCGAGGAATTCGGTTTCTTCGCGCAGTTCCACTTCCAGTGCGCGGCGGGCCATTTGCAGGGTGAATTCGACGCAGCGGGTCGCATCCCAGTAGCGATAGATCGAGGGGTGGCCGATGAAGTCGAACGCCATGTGGTCGGCGTCCAGCCAGGTGACGTTCCAGAATTCCCGAGTCGGCTGGGAGAAGGTCTTGAGTGCCTCCAGATAGGCTTGTTCCTCGTGCTTCATGGCGACAGAGACCGGTAGCAGCAAGCCATTTTCCAGTGCGCCGTAGTGGCAGAGCGTCTGGTGAATCAGGAAGCGAGACAGGCGCCCATTCCCGTCCATGAACGGGTGCAGGAAGACGAAACCAAAAGCGGTGACCGCGGCCGCCACTAAAGGATCGACGTCTCGCACGGGCTGGTTGGCGAAGGCCATCAGCTCTTCCATCAATTCCTGGCAAAGCGCGGGAGCTGGCGGCACGTAGCTCACACCGGCTGCGCCGCGTAGCCCGTTGTGCAGATGGTTCTGTTCGTGGCGAAACGCGACGGCTTTGTCAAACGGATTGGAGATGGTGCTGTTTTGCAGCTCGACCAAGTAGTCCTCGGTGAGCAACCGGCCTTCGTGGGCCTGGCGCAGGAGTTGGACGAAGCGGCGGGATTTTTCTTCGCTGGGTTGTTCTTTTTCGATGGCAAATGAGTCGCGGGTTTCGTGCAGGTATGCCCACTGGATGGCGCGGTCCATCATTTCCGGAGGGAGGGTGGCCATGAAGGATTTGGCACGAGCCAATACATCAAGCGCCAACAACGCTTCCAGCTCAGGCGTTCGCTCTACGGTGGCGCAATAATGCAAAGAGCCCAAACCGTTGAAATCCACTCGCCAACGACTGTTGCGAATGCTCGGGCCGGTTACATAGCGCTGGGGATCGAACAAGGGAACAACGCGACCACGAACAGGAAGGGTGTGATCCAGCATTTTCCCGGTAAAGCCTTCCCACAGAAAACAGGCTTTTCGGATAAACGCACCGTTAGGCGAGTCGGCCAGCGCGTCCAAAAACGGTTCTGGGCCGAGCTGTTCAAACACCTGGGCAAGTATCGCCAGGTTTACGCCTTCATGCTTAAGCGCAAATAACACATGCTCAAACAGCGCATGTTGGGCGGGCGCCACCGAATGGGGAACTGCCAGGCAGTCGCCGATCAAGGTAATCCTGGTCACCGGCTTGATCATCGCAGTCCTCAAGGGTGCGATAACCTTTAGATCCAGCGCCTCACACAGATGAGCGTATCCGACTGTTGGCATGGCGATGCTTTCCAGAAAAAATTCACTTAGGCGATTAAAGCCCAGTTTTTTTTACCGCTCACCATTTTTTTTTACATACTCGCCCTTATTTGGATATTTTTTTACACCCCTCGTCCACCCCGCAACATCAGATTCAACTCATCCACCACCACCGCCCAATCCGCATCATCCAGAATCTCTTCACGCAAAAATGCCTTCTGGGCGTCGCTCCAAAAAAACGCATCCGCCAGTTGCAACTCCGGCTTGAGCGGCGAATGAGAGGCGACAAATTGCTCGATACTGACCGGGTCGTGCGGCAAGCCAAGCTGTTTGAACAAAGCCGGTAGGCTGTGCACTGGCGATTCCATGGAGGGTTCCTCATAAGTAGGTTGAAGTGAGTCTAGCGGCAGCCTTCAGGTTGCGGCGCCGGTGCGTTGCATAGCACGAACAACCGCGCCCTGGCGCCACCGCCGTCCTGGCGACTGAGTTCGTGCCAACTGGTGGGCAGCGGCGCGAATTCATCCGGGGCTTCGTTGCTGCTGATCAACCATACCCGTCGCGTTTGAGCAGGCAGTGCTGAGAGGCGGTCCAGATAGATGCGGCCACCGTCCTGGTCCACCAGTGTGCCGAAACCATAGGCGTTCGGGCGAGTGGCAGTCCCGTCGGGTTTGGGGGGGGTGTAGAGCTGAAGTTGCGCGTCGGTCTGGTCGTAATACACGTAGCTGAGGTACCACATCATGTCGCTGAGGACGATGCGGTCGCCTTCCTGGTAGTTGCGATTGACGAACTCCACCGGCACGTTGAACTGGTCGTGTTCATCCACCTCGAAGTTGTTTTTTAACCCCAGCAGTTCTACGCCAACAAACAGTGCGAACAACGCCACGCCCAGCCAGGACAAACGGGACGGCAAACGGTCGATGGCAAGCGCCAGGACTATCGGCAGGCCTAACGCATACACCGTGAGGTAGCGCTCGATAAACACGGGCGAGATAAAGGACACGCCATAGACCAGCAGCAGCGGTAGTAGGCAAAACAGTGCCGGTAGGCGCGCCGCGTTATTGCGCCAGGCCGTCGATACAACCACCACGGCCAGCAGCAGGGGTAACAGCCAGAACAGCGGCGGCCACAGGCCGAGACCGTCATCCTGCAACAGGAACTGCCAGACCATCGACGGTAGCGACAGCAGATTGACCGGCTCTTCCCAACCAATGTCGCCGCCGACTTTGAGCTGTTCGACGTGCTGCACCAGGTCCAGCAGGTTGGGCAGCCAGGGTAGATACAGCAACACTATCGCCACGTTGGCGACCCACCAGGCAGGTCGCGTGATCAAGCGCTGACCCGGCGCCTGCAACCCCAGGTACGCCCAATGCACCAGCACGCACAGCGCAGTGAAGTAGTGGGTATAGAAGCCGGCGCTCATCAGCAGCACATACACAGCCAAATAGCGCGCGCGTTCGGGCTGCCTCACCCAGTACACCAGCGCCAGCGTGGCGCCCAGTAGCCACACGCCGAGCAGCGAATACATACGCACTTCCTGGCTGTAGCGCACCGCAGTGGGCAGTAGAACCAGCAGGATCCCCGCCAGCACGGCTGCGCGTCGGGTGGACAGTTGCCGTGTCAGCCAGATGCCCAGGCCCACGACGGCCACGCCGGGGATCGCACTCAGGCTGCGAATTGAGCCGATGCTGTCGCCGAACACCTCGATCCAACCGCGCAGCAGCAAGAAGTACAGCGGCGGGTGCACATCATGGGCCGCGTGAAACCACAGGTCGGCCAGGGCGTATTCGCTGAGCAACAGGCTGGAGCCTTCGTCGCCCCAGATCGCCGCCGAGGTGAGGTGGTAAAACCGCAGGGCCATGGCCAGCGCCAGGATCGGTACCCACCATAAACGGCTGAGCCAGCCGGCGCCCTCCCAGCTCAAGCGATGAAAGGCAGGCAATGCCTCGACTTTTTCGTGTTGCTCTACCACAGACCGACGCATATCGACTCCGCTACTACTGCCCTCTTACAGGACAAACACTGCGCATGCGCAAACACCGCCACTCTAGGCCAAAAGCCCTGGCCTCGCTGCTGGAATCGGACAAATCAGCAATTTGTGTAGGCCTTCACCGAAGCACTCGCCGGATCAGGCTATTATTGCCCCTTCTCCAAGGACTCAGGATCAAGGAAACGTTATGCGCATCGGTTTGTTGTCACCTCTGGCCCTGGCCCTGCTGGCCGGTTTTTCCCTACCGGCCCAGGCCAGTTCTGACGACTCGTGCTACCCCGACTGGCGGGTATCGCGTGACAGCTACGAGCCTTGCAGCAACCAGCCCTTTCTCAGCCCGGGCAACGACAGCCGAGTGAACCTGCGCCTGTTGCTGGCCGACAAGAAAGCAGCGCCCCTGGCCCCCAATGCCTTGGGCGAAGACGATTTGGCGCAAGGGTTCGGCCCGGTGCCGTTTCCGGTGTACCGCCTGGTGCCGGCTCCGGCCACGAATGAGGAGCCTGACAACAAGGCTGACGATTCACGCACAGCCGAACTCGACACTTTGCTCCAGCCCCTGGGTATCAAGCGCGAGGAGTACAAGACCGCAGGCCAGGCCTTCCTGAATGGCGAAGGCAGCCGTTGCCGCAGCAATGACGATGACAGCGCCACGGCGTTTATCAGCCAGGTGATCAAGGCCCAGATGCCGCCCGCCGAGCGCGATGTGTTGGTCAAAGCACGCCTGCAATTACTGAGCACCTGTGACTGGAGCCGCCAGGTCGTGGACGCGCAGTTGACCCCCTCGGCCAACGCCCAGTTGTTTCGCACCTACTTGCAGGCCGCCGGCGATTTCTACAGCGGGCGCTTCGATTACGCCGAGCGCGGGTTCGCCGCCGCCGCCACCAGCGATGTGCCATGGCTGAAGGAAACGGCGCTGTACATGACTGCGCGTACGTCGCTGAATCAGGCCCAGGCCGAAGCCTTCGACGAATACGGCATGCCGCAACGCGAGCATGTGGATAAGTCGGCCCTGAGCGATGCCGAGCAAGGCTTTCTCGGTTACCTGAAAACTTACCCACAGGGCGATTACGTCGCCTCCGCCCGTGGGCTCTTGCGCCGTGTGCACTGGCTGGCGAACGACGATGCCAAGCTTGCCGAAGACTTCACCTGGCAATTCACCGAGGCCACCGACGCCCAGCGCAATGTGAGCGTGGACGAACTGGTGGAAGAGGCCGACCTCAAGTTACTGATGGTCGGCAACAAAGCCGCGAACAGCCCGATGCTGCAAGTGGTCAGCGACCTGATGGCGATGCGGGCCCACACCCCGCCGCTGTTGAGCCGCGAAGACCTGGATAAGCAAAAGAGCACCTTCGCCACTGAGCCCGCGCTGTTTGACTTCCTGCAAGCCAGCTATGCCCTGTACGTCGAGCACCAACCCGACACGGCCTTGAAGCACCTGCCTGCGGATGTGCCATCGAGCCTGGATTACTTCGCCTTCAGCCAACAGACCCTGCGCGCCCTCGCCCTGGAGGCCAAGCAGGACTGGAAAGGCGCCGAAGCCCTGTGGCTGCAACTGCTGCCGCTGGCCAAGCAACCGCTGCAACGTGACCAGCTGGAGCTGGCATTGGCCATGAACTACGAGCGCAGCGGCCAACTGGCCAAGGTGTTCGCCGCCGACTCACCGATCAGCGCCAAGCAAGTGCGCTACATCCTGCTGCGCAACGTCGCCGGCCCCGACCTGCTACGCCAGCAGATCGCCAACGCCAGCGACCCGATCGAGCGTCAGAGCGCGCAATTCGTGCTCCTCTACAAAGACCTGCTGCGCGGCCAGTACGCCAACTTCGCCGATGACCTCAAGCAGGCCTCGCTCTCTGACGACAAACTCGGCACCAGCCTGGGCTACACCTATACCAGCGGCCAGACCTTGAAGCTGTTCCAATGGAACGGCGACAAGGCCGAATCTGGGTACGCGTGCCCAAGCATCGCGCAAACCGCGGCGACCCTGCAGAACGAGGCCAAAAACCCGCACGCGTTGAACTGCTTCGGTGAATTCATCCTGCGCAACGGCCTGGACGGCATGCCGTTGGAACAACCCCGCGCCGCCGGCAGCCTGGGCAGCACCGCCTCGCAGTTCAAGGGGGAAACCTTCTCGCGTCTGGACGGCTACAAGCAGGTCATCGCCAACGCCAAGGCGCCGAAAACCGACAAGGCGTATGCGCTGTTTCGCGCCATCAACTGCTACGCGCCAGCCGGCTATAACAGTTGCGGCGGCGAAGACGTTGCGCCGGCAGTGCGCAAAGCCTGGTTCCGCCAACTCAAGAGCAGTTTTGCCGATACCCAGTGGGGCAAATCGCTGCAGTACTACTGGTGAAATCGCTGTGGCTAGGCTTGCTGTTGCTGGCAAGCCCGGCTTTTGGCGCCGTTGACGCAGGCGACTACGACGCCTTCTGGCTGTGGAGTGGCGTCACGCCCCAGCCGGTCATCAAGCAGGCAAAAACCCTGTACATCCTGCAAGGCCAGATCAACTCCACTCGTCGCGCGCCCCAGCGCGGCGTGCAATTGATCGCCCAGGGCATGAGCGTGCCGCGTATTACTCAAGGCCACGTCTGGGTGGTGTACCGCGCCCACACCTTGCGCTGGCCGGAACGGGTCTACACCCAGGTGCTGGGCCAGGTGCAACGCTGGCGTGACGCCGGCAACCCGGTGATCGGCATCCAGATCGACTTCGACGCCCGCACCCAATATCTGCACGAATACGCCGATTTTCTGCGCGACCTGCGCCAGCGCCTGCCTGCCGACCTGCGGTTGAGCATCACCGGCCTGATGGACTGGAGCAGCAACGCCGACCCGGCCGCTATCGCCCAACTCAAGGGCGTGGTGGATGAAGTGGTGGTGCAGACGTATCAAGGGCGTCACAGCATCCCTGACTATGCCGCGTATTTGCCGCGGATGAATCGGCTGGGCGTGCCGTTCAAGATTGGCTTGATTCAGGGCGGGGAGTGGCAAGAGCCGGGGTATCTGGGGGCCGATGAGTGGTTTCGGGGGTATGTGGTGTTTTTGCAAAACCTTTGATTCTTCCAACCCTGCAAAAAGCCGGCCTCGAGCCGGTTTTTTGCAGGTGGCCTTAGAGGCTTGGATGATATAAGTTACCTTTATTGATTTAAAGGATGATATATCATGCAAGAAACAGCGAAGCCCTACCCGCACAAAGGGTACATCTCTGAGAGAAGCGCTGAGCTGATGAGAGGTATCGGGAACGGTATCGAAATAGCCCGCATTCGTCGCCGGTTGAAAATTTCCACCATATGCAGCCGCGCGGGCATTACGCGGCAGACGTATCAGCGGCTGAGGCAGGGCGAGGCCGGCGTATCCCTCGGCGTGCTGATGAATGTGCTTAGCGCGATGGACTTGGAAGAAGGTATGGCGAGCATTGCGTCACCAGAACTTGACCAGGTTGGGATTACCATGAGCCTCGCCCGTGAGCCTAAGCGCATTCGCACTGAAGGAGAACACGATGTCCTGGAAGCCGATTGGTAATGCCTTTGTTTTTTCAGCTCACTTAGTCGGTGACCCGGTCCCTGTTGGCGAAGTGGCCATGCATGGGAATGGATTCGTTTTTCGCTACGCCAACAGTTGGCTCGCGCGGCCCGACGCATTTGCGATTGACCCGCGTCGACGCGGTTGAAAGTGCCGTTTCCTATTACAGGATCGCAGACGTTTTGAAGAAGGTCAGCGACGATGCAACGTTTGATATGCGTGAGCTTTACAAGCGCATGGCCTTCAATGTGCTCATCGGCAATAGCGACGACCACCTGAAACAAACCGGGCTGCTGCTGACCAGCGCCTCGGGCTATTCCCTTGCGCCAGTATTTGACGTGTTGCCCCACCCTACCCAACTAGGCTTGCAGGCGCTCATCATCGGCAATGAAGGCCGGTTATCGTCTGTCAGTAATTTGCTGAGTACGCCTGAACGCTTTGGGTTGGGGGCCGATGAAGCAAGGTCCATCGTCACGGATATGTATGCCGTCGTGCGAGAAGCCTCCGGTTTTTTCGAAGCAGCAGGCTGCAGCGGTGCCGAGGTGCGCATGCTTTCCAATGTGTGTACACGATTTGCAGCGGACCTGGTGTAGGGCGGCAACAGAGCGCACCCTTGAAGGGTGCGCGCCGCAGCAAATATCACCTAAACGCTAAGTTACCAATCGTAGGTCAGGCTCGACACCACCGTGCGTCCTTCCCCGTAGTAGCAATCCAGATCACTGGTGCACTGCGAGACGTAGGTCTTGTTGCTGAGGTTCTGCACGTTCATCGCCAGCTTCACGCCCTTGAGCTTGAGCGGCGAGGCGCCCAGGTCGTAGCTTAGGCTTGCATCGTAGACACTGTAGGACGGCACGTTGAAGGCGCCTTCGTAGTAGTCGCCCAGGCTTTGACGGGCGTAACGCACGCCAAGCCCTGCACCCAGCCCCGCCAAGGGCGTGTCGCCGAGCACGGTGTAGTTGACCCACATCGAGGCGGTGAGTGGGGAGATGCCGGCCGGGTGGCGACCTTGGCGGCCATCGTTGTCCTTGGTGTATTTGACGTCATTGCGCGCAGCCGAGGCGACCACGTCCCAGGCATCACTCAAGACGGCCTTGGCTTCCAGTTCAACACCTCGCGAGCGCAGGGCGCCGCTTTGGGTGCTGAAGGTGGTGTCCACCGGGTTGGTGGTCAGCACGTTTTCCTGATCCAGTTGATAAACAGAGGCCTGGATGAAGCTCTTCTGGCCCGGCGGCTGGAACTTCACGCCGACTTCGTACTGTTTGCCGGTGGAGGGTTCGAAGGGTTTTCGGTTCGCATCAGTGCCGGCCAGCGGCAGGAAGGATTCCGAATAGCTGACGAAGGGCGACACGCCGTTATCGAACAGGTACACCAGGCCCGCACGGCCGGTGAATGCCTGGTCTTTGCTGGCAAAGCGGGTGTCCTGTATCGGCTCCTTGTTCACCACATTCGCCCAGTCATAGCGGCCACCGAGTACCAGCACCCATTTATCCAGCTTGATCTGGTCCTGCAGATACAGGCCGGTCTGGGTAATGGTGCGGTCCCAGCGGTACGGTTGGCCGAAGTTCAAGGGCTGGCCGTACACCGGTTTGAACAGGTCGATGATCGGCGGGTTGCGGTCATACAGGCCATGGAACTGCGAGTTGGAATGGTAGTAGTCCAGGCCAACGATGAAGGTGTGGGACAGTGCGCCCGTGTCGAATTCAGCCTGGGCGATGCTGTCCACGCCGAACACTTTGTTGGTCTGCGACCAGTCCACGCCGAAGCGTTGCAGGTAGCGTTGGTCCTGCACGCCGGTGTTGGGGTTGGCGACGAAGCGGTAGCCGTGCAGCGGCGCGGTGTAGCGGTCGTCGACCTCGGCGTAACGGGCGTTTTGCTTAAGGGTCCAGATGTCGTTGAGGCGATGGGAAACTTCGTAACCCAGCACGTATTGCTCGCGGTTGTACTGGTTGACGCCCGGCTCGCCGATAAACACATCGCGCTTGATCTTGCCGTTGGGGTTGTCCCACAGCGTGCCGGACGCCGGCAGGCCTTGGGCTTCGGGCACGCCTTTATCTTTCTGGTACTGGGCGAACAGGGTCAGGCTGGTGTCGTCGTTGGGGCGCCAGGTGAGGCTGGGGGCGATGAACTGGCGCTTGTTTTCGACGTAGTTGATTTCGTCTTGCGCATCATTCGCCAGGCCGGTCAGGCGGTAGAGAAACTGCCCCTCCTCGTCCAGCGGGCCGCCCAGGTCGATGGCCGCGCTTTTGTGTTCGTAGGTGCCGGCTTCCAGTACCACTTGGTGTATCGGCGTTTCGCTGGGGCGCTTGCTGACCATATTGACGATACCGCCCGGCTGGTTCTGGCCGTAAAGTACGGACGCCGGGCCCTTCAGCACCTCGATGCGCTCCAGGGAATACGGCTCGATCTGCAACGCGCCCCCGGTGCTGCCGCCGCCATAAGGCAGGTGCAGCCCGTCCAGGTACAGCGGCGTGGGCGAGAAGCCGCGTGACGTCGGCTCATCGAACAATTTGACTCGGTCGGCAAAACCACCAGCGCTCATACCTGGGGTGTAGAGCAACGCCTGGGTGACACTCTGGGCGCCACGTGCCTTGATCTCGGCGGCGGTGATCACGTTGATGGTCTGGGGGATTTCTACCAGCGCCGAGTCGGTCTTGCTGCCCGAGGCGCTGCGCTTGGCGACAATACCGTCCACCGGGCCCCAGGCGCTTTCCTGCTCCTGCCGGCCACTTATCTGGGTCGCGCCCAACTGCAAGGCTCCGTCGCCGGAAAGGGCCTGCAACGACCAACCGCCCTGGGATTGCACCGCCGCCAAACCGCTGCCCGCCAGCAAGCGCTGCAACCCCGAACCTACGCCGTAACGCCCTTTCAAGCCGGCGCTGCGCTTGCCGTCGGTGAGCGATGCGTCAACCGACAGCAAGATGCCTGAGGCACTGGCGAAACGGTTCAACGCCTGGTCGAGGCTGCCCGCGGGAATGTCATAGCTGCGCAGCGCTTCGGTGCTTTCTTCGGCTTGAACCATGCTCGGCAGTACAGGCGCCGTTGCCAGCAGGCCGGCAAACAGGCCACGACGCAGCGCGCGGGCCAAAGGTTGGATTGGGTGGTGCGACATGGCAGGACTCCCCGTGAGAACGCTTCTTGATTGGCTTTCAAGAGGTATCCCGAACGGGCCGCAGAAACCGACAAGCCCTGTACAAAGTATTTTCAGACCCGCGCCTTGATCGTTACCCAGTAACGGGTCACCGCCTGCACGTGCACGGGCAATGAACGCTCCAAGGCCGCCAGGATCGCGTCGGTGTCGTTCAGCGGGAAGACGCCGGTCAACAGCAGCTTCGACACCGCCTGATCACAGCGCAACAGGCCCGGGCGGTAGCGGCTCAGTTGCGCCACGAACTCACCCAACGGCTGGCGCTCGGCAACCAGACGGTGCTCGGTCCAACTGCCGGCATTGGCGCTCACTGCCGGCAACGCGGTGCTTTGACGCGCGTTGAACCACAGGCTGTCCCCTGCCTGCATATGCACCGGCGTACCCTGCAACGGCGTGACCCGCAGGCGACCTTCGTACAAATCCACGCGGCTGCCGTCGGGCAGTTCACGCACCGCAAAGCGCGTGCCCAACGCCTGCACATCACCGGCTGGCGTTTCGACGATCAACGGGCGCGAGGCGTCGTGGCCGCTGGTCAGCAGGACCTCGCCTCGGATCAGCCGAATACGCCGCTCGGTAGCACTGAAACGCAGGTCTACGGCGCTGTCACTGTTAAGGTCCAGTTGCGTGCCGTCGCTCAAGGTCATATGGCGAATTTCGCCCGTGGCGGTACGCAGCTCTGCAAAGGCCGCTTGCCAGGTTTCACTGCGTTGCACCAGGTAGCCGCTGCCACCGGCCACCAACAGCAGGCCGAGCAGTTTGAGCGCGGCCCGGCGTTGGGTATCCGGGGTGTCGCGCAATACTGCGCGAGCGCTGTCGGCAGGTACGCCGCCCAGGGTGTGTTGCAGCTGCTGCAAGCGCTGCCAGGCGCGGCGGTGTTCCGGGTCAGCGGCCTGCCAGCGGGCAAACGCCTGGCGCTGCTCGCCCTTGAGCTCGTCGCCCCATTGCAGCATCAACCACTCGCTGGCTTGCTCGACAATCGCGGGGGCGATAGGCGCGTCGTGTTTCATTCTTCGTACACCACCTGGTAGCAGGCGACAATGGCGCGGGTCATGTACTTCTGCACCGAGCTGACGGTGACGCCCAGGCGTACGGCGATTTGCGCATAGCTCAAGCCTTCGAACTGCGAAAGTAAAAACGCACGGCGTACATTGTCGGGCATGCGGTCGAGCATGGCGTCGATCTGCATCAGGGTTTCGAGGATCAGCGCGCGGGTTTCCAGGGAAGGCGACTCGGGCTCGGGCAGGTGCGCGATGCTTTCCAGGTACGCACGCTCGATGCGCAGGCGGCGCCATTGGTCGATCACCAGGTTGCGGGCGATCTGCGCCAAGTAGCTGCGGCTTTCTTTGTCACCCGGGAAGCGCCCGGCCACCAGCAGGCGCAGGAAGGTGTCCTGAGCCACATCGGCGGCCTGTTCCCGGTCGCCCAGACGCTTGCGCAACCAGCCTTGCAGCCAGCCATGATGGTCGCGGTACAGGATGTGAAGCTGTTGCTGGCCGTCAGTCGCGATGCCCATGAAAAGCTCAGAAGTGTTATTGAGAGCAATTATCATTACATCTTATTTGGCGACTGACAAAAACTCTTTCTCGCTCAGCGCACAGCGGTCTGCAACGGGTACACCGACTCCCACCCTCCTCCCAGCGCTTTGTACAGCCCGACCATGGCCAACGACACGCCGGTGGAGCTTTCCACCCACTGCTCCTGCGTCGCCAGCAATGCGCTTTGCACGGTGAGTACGTTGACGAAATCCGCCACGCCTTCGACGTACTGATGTTGCGCAGTGGTCAGTGCGATCTGGTTCTGGCGCACCGCTTCGGCCAGGCTGTCGCGACGCAGTTGGCTGGCGTTGTAGCGGGACAGTTGATCATCGATTTCATGCCAGGCGCGTAGCACGGTTTGCTGGTAGGCCAGCGCCGCTTCCTGTTGCTGGGCTTCACGCAAATCGACCATGCCTTGCAGGCGCCCGCCGTTGAACAGCGGTAGGCTCAATTGCGGGCCGAAGGCAAAGGCACGGGAACCCCAGGAGCCGAAATCCGAGAGTTGCATGGCTTGGGAGCCCAGGCTGCCAGACAGGGTGATACGTGGGTAAAAGTCGCCCTTGGCCACGCCGATGCTGGCAGTGGCGGCGTGCAAGCGAGCCTCTGCCTGACGGATGTCTGGGCGGCGCTCGGCGAGTTCCGATGGCAGGCCGATCGCGACCTGGCGCTGTGTTTGCGGCACAGGGGCGTCTTTGGACAGCTGCGCGTACAGCGCCTGGGGTGGCTCGCCCATCAGCAGGCTCAGGGCGTTGATCAACTGGTCCTGACGCTGCTGCAGATCCGGCAGGCGCGCTTCGATAGCCGCGACCTGGGCGGCGGCTTCGGCCACGTCCAAGTCGGTCGCCACGCCGTCGGCCAACCGCAATTGCGAGAGCTTGAGGCTGTGGCGCGCAACGTCGAGGTTTTGCTCGGTCACGGCGCGGGTGTTTTGGACGCCGCGCAGTTGGATGTAGTCCTGGGCGGTCTCGGCCAGTACCGACAACAACACGGCGCGACGGTCGTTTTCGGCGACTTCCAGGGTGCCGTCGGCGGCTTCGGTTTCGCGCTTGACCCGGCCCCAGAAGTCCAGTTCCCAAGAAGCGGAGAAGCCCATGTCCCATTGGTTGAAGGCTGCGCGGCCATTCTCGCCGGAAGGGTCGTTCAAACCTTTGCCGCTGTTGCGCTTGCGCTGGTAACCGCCGCCCGCATCGACATTCGGGTAGCGCTCGGCGGTGGTTACCTCACGTACCGCGCGGCTCTGTTGCAGGCGGCTGCTGGCCAACTTCAGGTCTAGGTTATCGCTGAGGGCGCGGCGTGTCAGGGCTGAGAGCTGCGCGTCGTGGAACACGTCCCACCAGCGCTCCTGCAAGGGATCGCTGACGGCACGGCTGGCAGCTTGTCGGCCCTGAGGTTCGCTCCATTGATTGATCTGCGGGCTCTCGGGCCGCTGGAAGTCGGGACCGACCGTGCAGGCACTCAGGCTGATCAGGCTCAAGGTGAGCCAGGCGAGGTGTTTCATTGCTGGGCCACCTCACGCTGTTGCGCGACCGGCCGGGTGTCGACGCTGGCTTCCACCGACATGCCGACGCGCAAACGCTCGGTCAGTGGCTGGTTCGGTTCGAGGACGATCTTCACCGGAATACGCTGCACCACCTTGGTGAAGTTGCCGGTGGCGTTGTCGGGCTTGACCGAGGCGAAGGTCACCCCGGTGGCAGGCGCCAGGCTTTCCAGATGGCCTTTGAGCAGTTCGCCGTCAAGGCTGTCGACGCTGACTTGCACCGCTTGCCCCGCGTGCATATGCGACAGTTGGGTCTCTTGGAAATTGGCCACCACGTAGGCTTCGGCCAGTGGCACCACCGCGAGGATCTTGCTGCCCGGTGTCACATAGGCGCCGACCCGCACCGCACGCTCACCGACCATGCCATCCACCGGTGCGACAATGCGCGTGTAAGACAGCTGATAACTGGCCATTTCCAGCGCGGCCTGGGCGCGTTTAAGCCCACCTTCGGCGGCGTCACGCTGGGCGGTGAGGATTTCCACCTGCTTGCGTTCGGCGGCCAGCACGGCGGTGGATTTGGCCAGGCGCGCGGTAGCCTGGTCGATGCGGGTCTTGGCTTGCTGGGCGTTCTGCACGGTGCCCGCACCGACGCCAGCGAGGTGGTTGTAGCGATTCAGTTCATGCTCGGCAAACGCCACTTCTGCGCGATCTGCTGCCACGGTGGCCTGGGCCTGGGCGATCACCGAGCTCTGGCGCTCCAGGGTCGCGCTGGCGTTTTTCAGCTGGGCCTGGGCGACCAGGGTGTCGGCATCGGCGGCCTGGGCGGCGGCGCGAAAATCGCGGTCGTCGATCAACGCCAACAGTTGGCCAGCCTTGACGCGCTGGTTGTCTTCTACCAGCACTTCCTTGATGAAGCCTGCCACCCGCGGCGCCACCAGAGTGAAGTCGGCGGCGACAAAGGCGTCGTTGGTGGTCTGGTGCTTGCTGCCCAGTACGCCCGGCGCAACCAGGTAAACCAACACGCCGACGGCAAATACAGCAATAACGGAGACGGCAATTTTGTCTTTGCGTTTCATGGAAAGTCCTTGAGGTCAGGCCAGAGCGCGAGGCGGATAGATCCGCGTGGGCATCCAGAAAATCAGCAGGATCAACGCCACCGCGACACCGGCCATGACGACGTAAAGATCCGAAGAGGTCAGCACCACGGTCTGCTCGTGCAAGCGGTGGGCGAGGCCCGGCGCGTCAGCGTCGGCCAGGGGCGAATTGCCCAGGCGGTCCACCAACATGGTTGAATGGAAATGCCCGCGCTGGGTGGTCAATGTATCCAGCACCGCAGTGGCGATCACAGCAGCCAGGCCTTTGACGGTATTGAACCAGGCCGAGGCAAACGGCCCTTCGATGGGCTGGATACTGCCGGTGGACAGCATCAGCAGAGGCAACACGGCCATCGGCTGACCGAAAATCTGCAGCAGGTACCAGCCGTAAAAGTCGTCACGAATCCACGCCGAAGTCAGGTGAGAACTGCCGATGCAGCACAGCACCAACATGCTCAGGCCAATGCCCAGCACCCAGCGGCAATCGACCCAGCGCAGGTTGCACAGCGCCGCCACCAGCGGCAGCGCAATCAACTGTGGCAGCGCCATCAGCAGCATCACCGGCGCAGTTTGCAGCGGCCGGTAGCCCTGGACCTGGGCGAGGAAACTCGACGGAATGATGATCACCGAGGTCAGCACCATCAGCACGCCGGCCAGCACGATCAGGGCGAAGGCCAGGTTGCGCAGGCCGAGCATCTGCAGGTTGAAGAAGGGCAGCGGCTGCGACCATTCGTTGAGCATGAACAGCACCAGCAACAATGTGCCGCCACACAGCAGGAAGGTAATCAGGCCCGATTCGAACCAGTCCAGGCGATTGCCCTGCAACAAGCCGATCACCAGCATGCAAATCGCCGGAAAGCCCAACAGCAAGCCACGCCAGTTGAACTGCTTGAAGCGCTCCAGGCGCAGCGGGTCTTGTGGCAAACCGTAGGCCACGGCCGCCATGGCCAGCAGGCACGGCGCGACGATCTGCCAGAACGCCCACTGCCAGCCGACGTATTCGGTCCACAACGCCGCCAGCGGCGTGCCCAGGCTGGGCCCGAAGGTGGCGGTCAGTGCGTAACCGGCCAACCCGTACAACTTGACGTTGGCCGGCAAAAAACGCAGCGCCACGGTCATCAGCATCGGCGGCAGCGCGCCACCGGCCAGGCCTTGCACGGTACGCAGCAGCAACAGGCTTTCGTAGTTCGGCGCGAACGGGCAGAGGATGCCCAGCACGGTGAACAAACCGATAGCGCACAGGGTGAAGCGACGCAGGGAAAACGTCACCGAACACCACGGCGCGAAGGCCATGGCTGCCACGGAGGTGGCGGTGTAGGCAGCGACCAACCACGTGCCTTCATCAAAGCCGATGTACAGCGCACCACGAATATCGGCGAGAGCGACCTTGGTGACCATCTCGTTGAGACCGGAGACCAGCACCGCCAGCAACACGCCGAGCAAGCCGATGATGATGCGCGGGCCGAACACGGGTGGGCTCGGGGCCGTAGGTTTGGCTGCGGCCTGGAGGACGGGGGCAGCGAGGGACGTCATGAACAGGTAACTCGGAATGAGAAATACCCGAGCAGTTTAATCAGGCACTCTCATGACAAAAAGTTACTTGTTGGCAGGTTATAAGTGCGCCAGGCGCAACTTTGAACATCAACACTGAACCCTGTGGGAGCTGGCTTGCCTGCGATAGCGCCAGTTCAGTAAGAGATTCAGTGACTGACACGCCGCCTTCGCAGGCAAGCCAGCTCCCACATTCATCCGCGTTCGCTTTATACCGGCTGGGCTTCTAGCCAGGTGGCATGACAGCTTTCGCGCATGGTTTCACGCAGCCATTTGTGCGCCGGGTCTTTGTCGAAGCGTGGGTGCCAGGATTGCGCCAGGACCAGGGTTTGCAGTGGAATCGGCAAGGCAAATGCGCGCAGTGGCAGGTTCAGACGCTTGGCGCTCAGGAGGGCTTCCTTGGGTACCGGCAACAGCAGGTCGGAATCGGGCAGCATGAACATCGCACCGTGAAAGCCTGGGGCGATCATGGCCACACGGCGCTCCAGGCCTTGGGCATTCAACGCGGTATCGATGGGCCCACGGGCGATGCCGCGCCGGGAGATGCTGATGTGGGAGTAGCTGGCAAAGCGTGCCGCCGTGATTTCTTCGTCGAACAGCGGGTGGTCTTGTCGTGCCAGGCCGACAAAGGTGGTGGAGAACAGGTTCTGCACCTTCACTTCCGGGCTGGCAGGCATGGTGTTGCTCACCCGCAAGTCCAACCGCCCTTCGCGCAAGGCTTCATCGTCCGTGTCGCCTTCGGGCACGAAGCGCAGCTCGCACAGCGGCGCCATGCGCTCCATGGTGTCGAACAGTCGCCCGCCATACACGCCGATGAAAAAGTCATTGGCGCGCACGCTGAAGCGGCGGCGCAAGGTGCTCAGATCGACTTGGTCCGCCGAACGGAACAGCAACGCAGCCTGCTCCACCACATTGCGCACCTGGCCTTGCAACTCGAGCGCCTTGGGCGTCGGCACCAGGCCACGGCCGGCACGCACCAGGATCGGGTCACCGACCGCTTCACGGATACGCGTGAGGGTGCGGCTCATGGCGGCCGGGCTAAGGTTCATCCGCCGCGCGGCGCCCACCACACTGCCCTCGTCGAGCAACGCGTCGAGGGCGACCAGCAGGTTCATGTCTGGTAGTTGCATGCCAAGCACTCGTGGTCCGTTGGGAGTGAACTGGGCGCAATCCTAGCAGGCTTTATCGGGTTAGAACGGCGCGTCACCCTGAATCGTGGTGCGGTACAACTTGCGGCGCAGATGGCTTGGGCACCCGGCGGCCAGGTGGATCAGCGAGCGGTTGTCCCAGAACACCAGGTCGTGGGGCTGCCACTGATGACGGTAGATATTTTCCGGCAGCACGCTGTAGGCATAGAGCTGGGCCAGCAGGTCACGGCTTTCGTCATCGGGCAAGCCGACGATACGGGTGGTGAAGCCCTCGCTGACGAACAGCGCCTTACGGCCGTTTTCCGGGTGGGTGCGCACAACGGGGTGCACCACTTCGGCAACCTGGGCGAGCTGTTCGGGGGTAAGGGTTGGGCGCCAGTTGCCTTCGAATTTGGTCTCGCTGTAGCGCGCCGTGTAGGAATGCGCGGCGCTGCGGCCTTCGACCGCGTTGCGCAGGTGACCTGGCAAGTGCTCCCAGGCTTTGTGCATATCGGCGAACAGAGTGTCGCCGCCTTCAGATGGCAGTTCCTGGGCATGCAGCATCGAACCCAGGCTGGGCAGTTCTTTGTATGACAGGTCCGAATGCCAGAACTTGCCTGCATCCCCCAGGCCGATGGATTGGCCGTTCTCGATGATGTTGGAAACGATCAGGATCTCGGGGTGGTTGGCCAACAGGAACTGCTTGAGCACATGGATCTGCAACACGCCGAAACGGCGGCTGAAGGCGATCTGTTGTTCGGGGGTGATGCGTTGGTCGCGGAACACGATGACGTGGTAGTCCAAGTGTGCGCGATGGATGCGGGCGAAGTCCTGCTCGTTGACTGGGCGGGATAAGTCCAGGCCGATGATCTCGGCGCCGACACTGCCGGGGAAGGGGTGGATGTCGAAGGTTTGGAGGGCGGTGGTGGCAGACATTTGATTCATTCCCGGCGGACAGGGGAGTGAATTTATAGGCATAAGGATGGAAGCTTAAATACCGTTAGCGCATATGGATATGGCGTTTGGTTTGAGCTGTAGCGTGATGCTGACGGCTCACCGGGGGCAAGCCCCCTCCCACATTCTGATTGGTGAACACATTCAAATGTGGGAGCTGGCTTGCCTGCGATAAGGTCGGACAGGCGCTGAAGATCAACGCTCGTGCAACGCCTCGGCCCGCGCCTTGATGATCGGCTTGAGCAGGTAGCTGAGGATGCTTTTCTTGCCGGTGATGATATCCACCGAAGCAACCATGCCAGGGATGATCAGCAGCGGTTTCTCATCCGTACCCAAGTGGCTGCGGTCAGTGCGCAAAGTGATCATGTAGTAGGTGGTCTTCTTGTCTTCATCCGTGATGGTGTCGGCACCGATGCGTTCGAGCTTGGCCTTCAGGCCACCGTAGACCGTGTAGTCGTAAGCGGTGAACTTGACCACCGCTTCCTGCCCTGGGTGCAGGAAGGCGATGTCTTGCGGGCGGATCTTGGCTTCTACCAGCAGGGTGTCGTCCAGCGGCACGATTTCGACCATGTCGCTGCCCGGCTGGATCACACCCCCAACGGTGTTGACCAGCAACTGCTTGACGATCCCGCGCACTGGCGAGGTGACCAGGGTGCGGCTGACCCGGTCTTCCAGCGCGCGGCCGGTGGACTCGGCCTTGTTCAGTTCAGTACGGGCTTCGTTGAGTTGGGTCAGGGCTTCGCTGCGGAATTTGCCGCGGGTTTCATCGATCTTGCGTTGCACTTCCTTGATCGCCGATTCAGCACGCGGGATCGCCAGGGTGGTGGCGTCCAACTGCCCGCGGGTTTCCATTTCGGCGCGCTTGAGGCGCAGCACTTCTACCGGCGACACCGCGCCCTGGGCCACCAGCGGCTCGGACATGTTGATTTCCTGGCGTTGCAGGGACAACTGGCTGCGGTATTGGCCCTGCTTGGAGGTGAACTCGCGCAGCTCCTGTTGGCGTTGCACGAGTTGCTCCTGCAAGCCGCCGACTTCGTCTTTCAACTGCTGGCGGCGGCTTTCATACAAGGAGCGCTCGTTGGCGGCCTGGCTCGGCGCGGCCTTGAGCACCTCGTCAGGGATGTTCAGCGGGCGGTCATCCACCTGGGCGCTCAAACGCTCGACACGCAGTTGCATGGCCAGGCGCAGGGCTTCGGTTTCCCCGGCGTTGGAGACAAACCGCGTGTCGTCGAGACGAATCAACGGCGCGCCGGCCTCTACGATCTGGCCTTCCTTGACGTACAGCTCGGCGACGATGCCGCCTTCAAGGTTCTGGATTTTCTGCAGCTTGGACGACGGAATCGCCTTGCCGTCGCCACGGGTCACTTCGTCGATCTGGGAGAAACCGGCCCACACCACCAGAAATACAAAGAACGCGATGATTGCCCAAATGGTCAGGCGGATGACCCGTGGCGCATCTTCGATCAGCGCCTTGTTGACCTCGGGCAGCGGCTGGCCCTGCAGCGAATCGGAGCCTTTGAAGTAGCGGCCGACCGCACTCTTGATGGAATTAAGCAACACTGATCTGCCCCTTCTTCAACGCTTCCATGACCACGGCTTTCGGGCCGTCCGCGAGAATCTGCCCACGGTCGACCACCAGCAGACGATCAACCAGGGAGAGCAGTGAGGCTCGGTGCGTGACCAGCACCACGGTTTTGTTTTGCACCACGGCTTGCAGGCGTTGCTTCAAGCGTTCTTCGCCGGTGTTGTCCATAGCGCTGGTGGGTTCGTCCAGCAGCAGCATGGGCGGGTTGAGCAGCAGCGCACGGGCCAGGGCAACGTTCTGGCGCTGGCCGCCGGACAGGTTCTGCCCACGCTCGCCGACTTGCAGTTCGTAGCCTTGGGGATGCAGACGGGCAAATTCGTGCACGCCAGCCAGTTCGGCGGCTTGCAGGACCATTTCATCCTCGACGTAGCGCGCACCGCTGACCAGGTTGTCGCGCAGGGTGCCGGCCAGCAATTGAATGTCTTGGGCGACATAGCCGATGTTGTGGCGCAGTTCGCTCACGTCGATCTGGCGCACGTCCACGCCGTCCACCAGCAAGGAGCCGGAGTCGGGTTGGTAAAGGCCGACGATCAGCTTGGCCAGGGAGCTTTTGCCCGAGCCGCTGCGGCCGATGATGCCGATTTTTTCCCCTGGCTTGATCACCAGGTTGATGTTTTTCAGCGCCAGGTTCTGCTGGTTCGGGTAAGTGAAGTTCAGGCCCCGGCACTCGATGGCGCCTTGCAGGGTGCGACGGCTCATGGGGCGCTCTTCGAAGTTGCGCTCCTGGGGCAGCTCCATCATCTGGTCCACCGAGGTCATGGTGACCTTGGCTTGCTGATAGCGCGTCAGCAGGCCCGACAGCGAGGCCAACGGGCTCAAGGCACGACCACTGAGCATGTAGCAGGCAATCAGGCCGCCCATGCTGAGGTTGCCGTCGATGATCTGGTACACGCCGAACACGATCATGATCACGCCGGCCAGTTGCTGGATCAGCAGGGTCATGTTCATCGACAGGCCCGACAGCAACTTCACCCGCAGCTCAAGCCGGCTCAGGGTACCGATGGTCTGTTCCCAGCCGTACTGACGCTCGCTCTCGGCATTGTTGACCTTGACCGCATCAAGCCCGGCGAGGGTTTCGATCAGGCTCGACTGGCGCTCGGCGGCCAGCGCCATGGTGCGTTCCATGGTCGCGACCAAGGGCTTTTGCAAGGCGTAGCCGATGCCCAGGGCCAGTGGGAACGCCAGCACCGGGATCCACACCAGGTGCCCGCCGAGAATGGCGATGACCAGGAAGATCAGCAGCGTAAACGGCAAGTCGATCAGGCTGGTGAGGGTCAGCGACGCGAGGAAGTCGCGCAGGCTTTGAAACTCATGGATGTTCTGCGCGAAGCTGCCGACCCGCGCCGGGCGGTATTTCATGGACATGCCGACGATGCGCTCGAACAGCGTGGCCGAGATGATCAGGTCGGTCTTTTTACCGGCCAGGTCCAGGCACAGGCTGCGCAGGCTTTTGAGGATCAGGTCGAACAGGTAGGCACCGCAGATGCCCACGGCCAGCACCCACAGGGTGGCGGTGGCCTGGTTCGGCACAACGCGGTCGTACACGTTCATCACGAACAGCGGCGCGGCCATGGCGATGATGTTGATCAGGAAGCTGGCGGCGATGGCGTCGGTGTAGAGCCAGCGTGAACGCATGAGGGTGTCACGGAACCACGAGCGCGCCCGCGGAATCAGGCTGCCGTGGTTGACGTCGAACTTGTGCTGCGGCTGTGCAAAGAAGACTTTGCCGATGTAGTCGTCGACCAGTGCTTCGCGCTTGATCAGCACTTCACCGCCGTCGCTTTCGCTGAGCAGGATCCGCGCTTCATCTTCGCCCTCCCAGCCCACCAGCACGGTACTGCGACCGTCCTTGAGCAACAGCAGCGCCGGCAGTGCAATGGTCGGGATCTGTTCCAACTTGCGTTGCAGCAGCCGGCCTTGCAACCCGGCCCGCGCAGCGGCACGCGGCAGCAGTTCGGCACTCAAGCGTTGCGAAGGCAGCGGCAGGCCGGTGGTGAGCATGGCCGCACTGGCCGGTTTTTGATGCAGGGCGCAGAGCGCCAACAACCCGTCGAGTAACGGGTCGTCGTGCAGTGCGCGTGGATCATGACTGAGATGAACTCGACTGACTTCAGGTTCCACGCGGGGCACTCTCGACTAACAGATGGGGCTATTGGGGTGGCTCAATTCATCCCAGGCAGTTGGACTTTAGGTTTCACGTCGTTCTGCACGACGGAGGCCATTGGTGCAACCACTCCCTGGCTCTTGAGCAATTCGCCCATGGTCGCCTTGATTCGGTACTGAGTAAATAACTGAATGTTCTTGATTTCTTCCAGGCGGCGGGAAGCGGTGAACAATTCATTTTCGCTGTCGAGCAAATCCAACAGCGTACGTTGACCAAGGCTGAACTGTTGCTGGTAGGACGTGCGTACGCGGGTGCTGTGATCCACGTACTGCTGGGCGACCGGCAATTGCGCATTGGCGTTGTTCAGGGCGTTCCAGGCCAAGCCTAGTTCTTCATTGAGTTGGCGCAAGGCATTGTTACGGATGTCCAGCGCCTGGTTGGCCTGGTAGGACTTCGATTGCAGGTCGGCCTTGTTGCTGCCACCGGCGAACAGGTTGAAGCGCATGCGCACCATGGCTTCCCAACCATTGCTGTGGTTGGGATCACCGGAGACGTTGTTGTCGGCGTTGGTACCCAATTCAGCGTCAAAACGCGGATAGAAGTTGGACTTGGCGGCGTCGTACTGCTTCTCGGCGGCAGAGATATCCGACTCGGCCGAACGCAGGATCGGGCTGTTGTCGAGCATCTGGCGACGCGCTTCATTCAGGTCTGCCGGCAGCATGGCCATGAATGGGGCCGGACGCTCGAGTTCGTCGGGCATCTGGCCGACGGCGCTGAGGTAGTTGACCTGCGCATCGGCCAGGTTGGTCTGCTCGGTGATCAAGTTGTTACGGGCCTGGGCCAGGCGCGCTTCGGCCTGGTCCTGGTCGGCACCGTTGCCGACGCCGCGCTCGGTGCGCAACTTGATCTGGTCGTAGATGCGTTCGTGGTTGCGCAGGTTATCTTCGGCCAGGCGTACGAACTCACGACGGGTCAATACTTCCAGGTAAACCTGGGCAACGGTCAGCGCGGTGCGCTCGGAAGTCCCGAGCAAAGAGTAAGCGCGGGAATTAACGTTGGCTTGTTGACGCCCGACTTCGCTGGAGGTGGCGAAACCGTCAAAAATCATTTGCTGCAGGCGCAGGCTGGATTCACCGCGGTTGAGCGTGTCCCAGTGATTGCCGCCAGGATTGTTGGCGCGGGTGGTGGCGTTGTCGGTTCCTTGGCGGCCGTAACCGGCGTTCAGGTCGACACGCGGCAGGTAGCCGCCTTGTGCGGCGCGCAATTGGTAATCGGCAGCGATGCGGCTGTTAACACCTGCCTGGATTTCCGGGTGTACATCCAATGCCTGTTGCATGGCTTGGGGCAGTGTCTGGGCTTGTACGAAACTGGCGGCGAGAACGAACGGTATTGCCTTGAACAGGTGCAGACGCATTTAAAATTCCCTAGGACTTCTTGTCTCAAATCACAGCGATTGGCACCGCTGCGTCGGATAATGGCTACCGTAATGACCGTACGTCGGAAAGTTCAAAAAGCGGAACTGCTTCACACACATGTAGGACGGTTCGCCGCATAAATATCAATGTGACATTACGGGGCCGATTGTTTAGGATGGCGGCCCTAAGGTCAATAGTTTGGCACTAACTAGATAGCTAAAAAATCTAGCCAATTATTTGACGTCAATGCATATATAGACTACGCCCTCCCAATTGGCAGCCCTAATAGCGTGCTGCGAAATGGAATTTGTCGAAACGGATCGCCGGAGAAAATTTTAATGAGCAGTGTTGTTGCCATCGTCAAAAGCATTGTTGGTCAAGTTTTCGTTATTTCTCCGGAAGGTGCTCGGCGCGTACTCGTTGAAGGTGATCGCTTGTTCGCGGGCGACCAGATCGACACCGGTATGTCGGGCGCCGTGAGCCTGGAGCTGGCCGACGGTCGCATTCTGGACCTGGGCCGTGACACCCAGTGGAGCGCCGACCTGCCGGACTCCAGCCTCGACCTCGCCGCTGCCAGCGAGCAAGCCGCGCCATCGGTTGCCGAGCTGCAACAAGCCATCGCCGCTGGCGCCGACCCGACCACCGACCTGGAAGCCACCGCCGCCGGCGCAAACGCTGCCGGTAACGGCGCAGCCGGGGGTGGCCACAGCTTCGTGGTGCTGGATGCGACCGCCGGCCGTGTTGATCCGACCATCGGCTTCCCCACCGGTACGCTTGGTCAGGGCACTTCGGCTCTCAACGCGCTGACCGGTGCCCCAGGCTCCGCTGACGCGGGCAACCTGGTGCTGCAGCCTTCGACCCTGTCCCTGAGCGCAACCCCCACCATCACCGAAGCCGGTGGTGTGCTGACCTACACCGCGACCGTGACGCGACCATCCAGCAGCGACCTTACCGTCACCTTGTCCAATGGCGCGGTGATTACTATCCCGTCAGGCCAACTGACCGGTACGGTCAACGTACCCCTGGCGCCCAACGACACCCCGTACAACGACCCGAGCCAGATCAGCGTGGGCGTTACGGGCACCACCGGTGGCGGCAACCTGGTATTGACCATCGACCCTAACCCGGCCGTGACGCAGATCACCGACACCATCGACACCACCACGGTCACTCTAACGGCTGGTTCGACCGTGACCGAAGGCGGTCAAATCACCTACACCGCCACCTTGACCAACCCGGCGCAGACGCCGGTGAATGTCACCTTGAGCAATGGCTCGGTGATCACGATCAAGGCCGGTGAATCGACGGGCAGCGTTGTCGTAGATACGCCAGCTAACGACGTCTACAACAACGGTTCGACGGTCAGCACCACGATCACGGGCGCAACGGGCGGTAACTTCGAGAACCTGGTACCGAATACCACGCCAGCGGTCACCACCATTACCGATTCGATCGACACCACCACGGT